>NZ_JBIARL010000014.1:147031-274044 GCF_042889835.1 Streptomyces sp. NPDC002463 | reverse complement strand
GCGACAGCGTGGCCGAGACCCGCCGCAACGTGCGGTCGTACCTCGACAACCTGAACATCCGGTGACCGCCGGACCCCTGGTCGTCCTCGTCGGCCGGCCACGGGAGTGACCGGCCCACCGCCGGGGTACGGGACGCGCGTGGTGTTCTCCGGGGAGCAGGCCGCGACCGTCGTCCACGCGTGCGTACGGGACGGTCGGGGCGGCAGTCCCACGGCCGTCCTCGACGACGGGCCGTTCGGCGAGGAGGAGCGGCGGCGGGTGCCCGGGGCCGCGGGGGCGTCGCACGCCGTCTTCGTCGCGCCGGAGGGCGAGCGGGACGGGGTCCCCGCGGTCTCCCTCCGGTTCTTCACCTCCGAGGGCGAGCTGCCCTCCTGCGGGCACGGAACGGTCGCCGCGCTCGGGTTCCTCGCCGCGCGGGCCGGCACCGACACGTACCGGGTGTCCCTGCGCGTCGGGGAGCGTACGTTCGCCGGCCGGGCCGTGCTGAAGGGCCCGTACGCCGAGGTCGGCTTCGCGTACGGGCCCGTCGAGCTGCGCGAACCGGACGGCCGCGAGTCCGGACTCGTCCTGCCCGCGCTCGGCCTCGCCCCGGACCCGCTCGGGCCGGAGGTACGGGTCGCCTCCGTCGGGCGGCCGCGCCTGCTGGTCCCGGTCGCCTCGCGGTCCGCGCTCGCCGCCCTCGCCCCGGACATGGGACGGCTCCGCGCCGCCTGCGACCGCCTCGGGCTCCTCGGCTGTTACGTGTACTCCGCGCCGTCGCCGTCGGGGCGGGTCGCGGCCCGGATGTTCGCCCCGTCGATCGGCGTCCCCGAGGACATCGCCAACGCCAACAGCACGGCCTGTCTCGCCGCCCACCTCGCGGGCCGGGGCGTCGACCGCATCGCGGTCGACATGGGGGACTCCCTCGGCAGCCCCGCCACCATCGTCGCCGCGACCGAGGCCGGGTCGTCGGGTCCGGTCGTACGGCTCGGCGGCGACGTCCTCGTCACGCGCCGCCCGTAGCGGCCGCGAGGGGATTGGGGACGGGGATCCACGCGTCCCGGTCCACGCCCCGCAGGCGCATCAGCGTGAGGGCCTTGACCTTGAGCTCCGGGGCGAAGAGGGCCGCGCGGTCGGCGCGGTTCTCCGGGGTCGCGGGGAGGCCGTCGTAGGCGCGGCGGGCAGCGGCGGCGACGACGCCCCAGAGCCGGGCCTCCGTGGTCCGGTCGCCGTCCGCCAGGGCGGAGACCAGGGTCCCGAAGGTCGTCCCGAAGAGGTGGCCGAACAGCATCGTGCGGAGCACGTCCGGGTCGTCGTCGACGACCCGCCCGCCGACGGGAGCGGCGTCGAAGCCGTGCCGGGCGAGGCGGCGCGGGCTCAGCCGGACGTCCGCGAGGTCCCGGTAGACGAGCCGGCGGGGGCGGGCGTGCGCGTCGAGCGCGACGAGGAGGTTCTGCCCGTGGGCGGCGGGCGCGACGCCCCGGCTCAGGAGCCGCACGAGCGGCGGGACCGCGAGTCCTGCGAAGGCGGCGAGCCAGTCGGCGCCCGCGTCCGGGGCGCCGGCGGACGCGAGGAGCGTCCGGATCAGGGGCGGGCCGTCGCCGGCGGGGCGGGCGGCGAGCGCCGCCACCGGCACGACCGTCTCCCCCGCCCTCAGGCCCGCCGCGGCGGACGGCGACTCGCGGAGCAGGACGGCGAGGTCGGCGCTGGGCTCCCCGTGGACGAGCGCGGAGGCGCCGGCGAGGTTGCGGGTGATCCTCAGCGCCTCGGCCAGGTCGTCCACGACGTGCGCCAGCAGCGCGGAGAGCGGGGCGCTGTTCTCGACGCCGCTCGCCGAGATGTCGCGGATCGCGCTGGTCATCCGTGTGGTGAGCGCCGTCTTCAGGTGCGGTCCGCCGTCGAGCGGGGCGAGGGTCCGTACGCTCATCAGCGGCCGGGCGGGGATCGCTCCGGTGACGTACGGGCGGTGTCCGAGCCCCGGGAGGACATGGGCGCTCTGCCAGGGGTGCACGGGCAGCAGCAGCCGGTCGCCGTCCCGCAGCCGGTCCGGCCACTCCCCCGCGACGAGGCACCGCGCGGCGGGGACCGCGACCAGGTCGAGGGCGACGACCGGTCGGTGTTCGGGCGCGTACGCGAGCTGCTCGGCGACGGAGAGGCCGGGGCGGCTGCGGCAGCAGGGGTGGTACGGGTGCCCGTCGACGACGCCCTGCTCGACGTGCGCGAGCGAACCGGCACCGCGGTCCGGTCCGGGGGCCGTGCCCGGTGCGAAGGCCGCGTGGGGCCCGGAGGCCGCTCCCGGTCCGGACACCGCGCCCGCCCGCGACAGGGCCAGGGACACGACGCTGTGGCCGAGTTCGGCGACGAGGGCGTCGGCGCCCGGGAGGCCGAGGGCGGCGAGGAGGGCGGCGGGGTGGTCGTGGGCGCGGCCGTCGAGCCGTACGGTCACGTCCTCCCCCGGAACCACCAGGTCGTACGGGAGCCGGGGCGGCCCGCTCAGAACCCGCCCGTCGTCGAGCCGCGCCCGCCCGGCGAGCCCGTCGCGCTCGGCGACCCCCGGCAGCGGCTCGTACAGCAGGGCCCGCCAGAGCCGCCCGAGCACGGCCGCCCGGGCGGGGACGAGCTCGCGCCGGTAGGCGTCGAGCAGCCGGGGGGCGACGTCCACGAGACCGTCGACGAAAACGGCCTCGGGGGCGCGCGCTGCCCGGCGTGCGCTCGTATCGTGATCCGGAGCGGAGTGCATGAAGGCTCACTACCCTGCGCAGGATGTCCCTACCGGTGGACGACCCGCCGGGGAACGGGTGGAAGGCGCTGTCGTGAGTGAAGCCAAGGGCCGGGCCGACGCCCTCTCCGCCACCGCCCTCCTCAACTGCCTGATCCGGGAGGTGGCCGGCACCGAGCCGCGCCCGGACCCGGACCACACGGTCCACCGGCTCCCGGCGACCGGCCGTCTCCTGCGGGTGCGGGCCGGGCGGAGGCCCACCGAGCCCTGCGTCCGTACCGACGGCGGCTGGCTGCCACTGACCTTCGAGGCGCTCGTGGCGCTGACCGCCGACGAGCTCGGCCGGCGCACCGGCGTCACCAACAGGACCGTCGTCGGCGAGATGACCGCCAGCAGGGACGTCGTCGCGGCCCTCCAGGACGCGCGCGCGTCCGCGTCCCCGCCGGAGGACCCGTACCTGCGGTCGGAGCAGGCGCTGCTCGCCGGGCACCGGTACCACCCGGCGCCGAAGGCGCGCGGCGCGGGCGCCCCGGAGAGCTGGCTGCCGTACGCGCCGGAGGCGTACGCCCGCTTCCCGCTGGAACTCCTCGGGGTCCGGGCGGACGTCGTCGCGGAGGACGGTGACCTGTCGCTCCTGGACACGCTGGGGACGGGCACGCCCGACGGCTACCTGCTGCTCCCCGTCCACCCCTGGGAGCTGGACCTGCTGGGCGAGCAGCAGGCGTTCCGCGACGGCCGGCTGCTGCGGCTCGGGGCGAGCGCGCCGAGCGCCGGGCCGGCCGTGGCGACGTCCTCCGTACGGACGGTGTACCTCCCGGACGCCGACCTCTTCTGCAAGTTCAGCCTGGACGTGCAGATCACCAACGGGAACCGCCGTCTGGAGCTGCGCGACCTGCTGTGGCTGCGGACGATCGCCGACCTCCTCGCGCCCGTCTTCGACCCGCTGCCCACGGCGACGTTCCTCGCCGACCGGGGCTACCGCACGGCCGACCTCGGCGGGCAGCTCGTCTACGAGGGCTTCGCGGTGATCGCCCGCGACGGGCTGCGGCCGCACCTGCTGCCGGGGGTGACGCCGCTGCTCGCCGCGGGCGTCGCCGAGGGCTTCCCGGGCAACCCGATCGACGGGCTGACCGCCGAGCGGGCGCTCGTCTGGTGGCGGCACTACCTCGACCGGCTGGTGCCGCCGGTGCTGCACGCCTGGCGGGCGCACGGCCTGGTCCTGGAGTGCCACCTGCAGAACGTCCTCGTCGGCGTCGACGCCGCCGGCCTTCCCGCGCAGGTGGTCTTCCGCGACCACGAGGGGATACGGATCGTCGCCGAGCGGCACCGGGGGCTCCTGGACCTGCACGGCCCGCGGGGCCCCGCTCCGGCCCTGGACGCGGAGCACGGCTGGGAGCGGCTCGTGTACTGCCTGGTGACGAACAACCTCTCCGAGATCGCCGGCGCCCTCACCGACCGCCACCCGGAACTCACCGGCGAGCTCTGGCCCCTGGCCCGGTCGGCCTTCGCGGCGTACGCGGCGGAGCACGGCGGCCCGGAGGAGGTCTCCGCGCTGCTCGGCTCACCGCACGTGCCCGCGAAGACCAACCTCCTGCTGCGCTGGCTCGACGTGGCCGGCGCGGACGCCCGCTACGTACCGATGCCCAATCCGCTGCGCCGGGACTGACCGTCAGCGGACGGGACGGTCCAGCCTCACCCGTACGAGCGTGGTGTCCACGCCGCTGTCGACGAGGCGGCCGTTCGCGTCGAAGGCCTCCGGGCCGTCCGTCATGCCGAAGTCGTTGTCGTTGAGGAGGACGACGGTCGAGGAGCCTTCGACGGCGACGCCCTCGATCTTGCCGGGGACGCCCGCGACCGTGTTGAGGTCGATCACGAGGCGCTTGTCGAGGACCGGCACCTCGGCGGCGGCCGTGTCGTCGAGCTGCTCCAGGGTGGGAGCCGTGGCGGTGTCCCAGGTGGAGCCCAGGATGTCGTCGCCGCGGCGGAGGCGGACCTCGTAGAGACGGGCGGCCTTGTCGGTGCGCTCCTGGACGAGGAGGCGGTCACCGCCGACGGCGACGAGGGCGGAGAGCTTCAGCTCGGAGGTCTTGGTCTGGCCGGGCTCGACGACGCCGACGGCGTCGAAGCGGTAGGCGTACTCGGCGGTGACCCGGTTCTTGCGGGGCGAGAAGCGCAGCAGGCGGGTGGTGCGGGAGTTCTCGCCGGAGACCTTGTCGGGGTTGAGCAGCGGGCTCTGCAGGCCGAGGACGAGGTCGCCGTCGGGCAGCAGCGCGAGGCCCTCGAAGCCGCGGTTGACCTTGCGCTGGAGGAAGATCGACGGCAGCGACTCGACGACCGGGTAGTCGGTGCCGGTCAGGCCGAGGCCCTCGGGGACGTGGCGGGCGAGGACGCGGCCCTGGGCGGAGACGTGCACGAGGGAGGGTCCGTACTCGTCGACCAGCCAGAAGCTGCCGTCGCGGTCGCGGACGAGGCCCTCGGTGTCGAGGCCGTTCGGGTCGTACGCGAGCGGGGTGGAGGCGTCGTAGGTGTACGGGGCCTCGTCGCGGCCCGGCTGGTTCGGCAGGCCGGTCACCGGGGCGCCCGAAGCGGTGGTCAGCGGGATCGACTCGAGGACCTGGATGCGGTCGCCGACGGCGCGGATCCTGACGATGGCCGGGTCGAAGCCGGGCACGGGGAAGGTGCGCCGCTTGTCCTTGCCGACGGCTATCTGGCCGTTGGGGCCCCGGTCGGTGACGGTCCAGTACTCTCCGCGCTTCCCGGCCGGGTACAGGTCGCTGCCGATGCCGCCGAGGTCGACGCCGCGGTCGTCGGCGACGCTGCCGGGCAGCAGGCCGTTGCTGAAGGCGGCCAGCGGGATGTCGGGCAGGGTCGAGGTGGAGACGACCCGGCCGGCGGGGTCGCCGTGGTGCGCCGGGGTGGCGTCGGCCGTCCCCATGACCACCGAGAACGCGAGCGCGGCGGACAGCGGCAGGACCACGAGGGCGGGCCGGCGCAGGAGGCGCGGATTCATCTGAACTCCCTGGATGACGTGGAAGGTCGCCGGTGAGGGCGGCCTCATGGTCCAGTCCTTCGCTCAACGCGCGGCGACGTGTTCGCGACGGCTCGGGGAGTCCTGGGTGAACGCGCGCCTCCGCGCCCGCACCCGGCTCAGTAGCGGTCGAGGATCAGCTGGGTCTTGAGGATGTCCCCGTGGTACAGCCAGCCGTTGGCCTCGGCGACGGCGATGGCGTCCGCGTGCAGGTCGGACGCGTCGGCGTACGAGGAGGTCTTGAACGACAGCTCGACGACGTACTCCGTGCCCGTGCCGTTCGCGCCGACGACCGGCAGCACCTCGATGGCGGCGTCGTCCGAGGGGCCCCAGGCGCCGTCGTACACCTTGGCGGTCACCGGTCCGTGGGCGCGGGAGGCCTGGAGGGTGGTCTTGCCCCAGCCGGCGCTGTTCCAGTTCTCCAGCTTGCCCGGGATGTCGTTGACGAGCCAGGTGCGGCCGGTGGTGCTCGTCGGCATCGCGGTGCCCGAGTAGCCGCTGGAGCTGTGGGACTTCTCGTTGGAGAAGCTGAGGGTCTGCTTGGCGTAGCCCCAGTCGACCTCGGCGTCGTAGTTGGTGTCGCCGCTGTCGAAGCCGGCGGCGTTGGCCGTGGTGAGCGCCGCGTCGATGTCGCCGTTCGTGACGGGGAAGCGCTTCTTGTACGTCTCCTCGAACGACGAGCCGCTCTTGTGGCGCAGGCGGACGCTCCAGCCCTGGGCGTCGAGCGCGAGGCCGTCGGTGTCGTAGTAGCTGTACGAGCGGGACTTGGCCGAACCGGTGATCCCGAAGGCCGACTTGACGGCCGCGCTGGGCGCGTGGGTCGCGTCGAGGGCCGCCACCGTGAGGTTGATCTTCACCTCGTACGTCGGGACGGCGTTGGACGCGGCGTACGCGGGCGAGGTCGGGGCGAGGAGCGCGACCGCGACGGCGAGGGCGACGGACGAGCCGACGGCGGCCGGGCGCGTGGCACGGGACAGGAAGGTCATGCGCCGATGCTCACGAGCGCGGGTGAGGACCGCGTGTCCCGTGGACGTGGCCCGGGTGAACCGGCGGCGTCGGGAAGCGCCCTACCTCAGCAGGAGGTTGGCGCCCACGTCGGCCGGGACGGCCTCCCTGACCGGGGTGCTGCCGGGGCCCGGGCGGTGCGTGCCGGGCACGTCGACGGCCGGGTCGGTGCGGTGGAGGAGGACGGTCCCGCCCTGGCGGAAGACCTCCGTGTAGCCGTGGGCCAGGAGGAGTGCGACGCGGCGGCGCTGTTCGTCGCTGGAGGCGAAGGGGAAGGTCCGGTCGTCCACGCGGAGGAGGACCCAGTCGGCGCCGCGTGGCGTCCGGTCGGCGATGACCACGTCGGTACGGGCGGTCAGGCGGGGCGCGACGGTGTTGTCGGCCTCCACCGTCGCCCCGTCGGGTATGAGTTCGGCGGCCGTCGCGAGGGGCCGTTTGTCCGGGGAGGGCCGCCAGGAGTCCGGGCGGACGAGGAGGCCGAGCCCGAGGACGACGGCCGCGGTGGAGGACAGGGCGAGGGCGGTGACGGCCCATCTGCCCACATGCGCCTTCCGTGCGTGCAGCCTCGCCAGCGTCTCCAGGGCCGCCGTCAGCAGGATCGGCCACAGGAAGGCGTCGTAGTGGTTGATCACCGGCCAGTGGTTGGGGTTGTCGGAGAGGACGCGCTCCGCGAGGAGGGGGACGGCGAGCAGGAACGTCGGGGAGCCGAGCGGCAGCAGCGCGAGCGTGCCGAGGATCCAGGCCGGCATGCCGACCTTGACGAAGGGCGTGACGGAGACCTGGAGCAGCACCCAGGGGGCGGTGAGGACGTGGTTCAGGGCCTCCCCGGGGTCGGCACCCAGCCTTCCGTACGACCAGTAGTAGCCCTCGGGGCCGCCCATCGCCGGCAGGAACCAGGCGATCACGGCGGCGGACACCAGGGGCCCGGCCAGGGCGAGCGCGGTGCCGGTGGCGCGGCCCGCGCGGTGGCCGGCGCGGTGGGCGCGGACGGCGAGGACGAGGCCGTACGCGCCGACGACGAGGCCCATGTCCTCCTTGGCCGTGCACAGCAGGGCCGCCCAGAGGGCGGTGGAGCCGTAGCGGTGGGCGAGTCCGCGCTCCAGCATGAGGAGGGTGAGGGGGACGGCGAAGGCGACCTCGTGGAAGCCGTTGCAGGAGGAGTTGAGGAGCGGCCAGCCCAGCGCGTACACGAGTCCGCCGAGGTCGGCGGCGCGGCGGACGACGTCGGGCGCCGCGCCCCGGAAGGCGTGCCGGGCGATGCGGCGGACGACGGGCACGCCCGCCGCGAACAGCGCGGCCTGGGCGAGGACGAGCGTGCGCGGGTCGTCCCACAGCCAGTAGAGCGGCGCGAGGAGGGCGAGCGCGGGGGTGAAGTGGTCGCCGAGGAGCGAGAAGCCGGGCGGGAACTCGTGGTGGACGTTCTTGATCGGTGAGCGCGGGAGTTCGAAGCGCGCGTACGCCCGCACGGCCTGGTCGAAGATGCCGAGGTCGAAGCCGGTGGCCCGCAGGGCCGTCCAGGGCTGGAGACCGAGGCCCGCGCAGACGAGGAGGCAGAGGACGGTGAGGGCGACGCCCCGGCGCCTGTCCCCCGTCTTGTCTCCGGCCGGCTGTCGGCCGGACCCCCGCGGCCCCGGCACACGGCCGGTGTCCTCGCCCGGCGGCCTGATCGCCACGTACGCCATTGCGCCCCCCGTCCCCATGGGCCATGACATTACGGTGCGTCGTTGTCGGTCCCGGGAGGGAGAATCACGCCATGGTGATCACCGCGCGCGCCCTCAACCGCTCCACCCTGCACCGGCAGTTGCTCCTGGAACGGGCGCCGCTCGGCGTCACGGAGGCGGTACGGCGGGTGGTGTGCCTGCAGGCGCAGCATCCCGGCTCGCCGTACGTGGCGCTGTGGAACAGGGTCGCGGGCTTCGATCCGGCGCGACTCGACGGGGCCGTGAGCGGCTTCGAGCTCGTCAGGTCGACGCTGATGCGGCTCACGCTGCACCTCGTGCACGCCGAGGACTACCGGGCGTTCCGGGAGGGCATGGAGCCGACGCTGCGGGGTTCACGGCTGCACGATCCGCGGTTCACGAAGGCCGGGTTCACGGCCGCCGACGCCGACGCGCTGCTGCCCGGCCTCCTGGAGTACGCGGGGAGCGCGCGGACCGGGGCGGAGCTGCGGGGTCACATCGAGGAGGGCCGCGGCGGGCCGGTGGAGGCCGTGGTCTGGCGGATGGTGCGGCAGTACGCGCCGCTGTGGCACGTGCCGACGGGCCCGCCGTGGTCGTTCGGGACGGCGCAGTCCTTCGTGACGGCGGGCGAACTGCCGGCGCTCCGCGACCCGGAGGCGTCCGCCGCCGGTCTGGCCGTGCTGATCCGGCGCTATCTGGAGGGTTTCGGGCCGGCGTCCGTACCGGACATGGCGCAGTTCACGACGGCCCCGCGCGGTCTCGTACGGGAGGCGGTGGCGTCCCTGGAGGGTGGGCTCGACCGGCTGGAGGGGGCCGACGGGACCGTGCTGTACGACGTGCCCGGGGCGGTGCGGCCCGACGAGGACGTGAGTGCTCCGCCGCGACTCCTGGCGATGTGGGACAGCGTCCTCCTCGCCTACGCGGACCGCAGCCGGGTGATACCGCCCGCGTACCGCAAGCAGGTGATCCGCGTGAACGGCGACACCCTGCCGACGCTCCTCGTCGACGGGTACGTGGCGGGGGTCTGGCGGCCGGTCGACGGCGGGATCGAGGCCTCGGCCTTCCACCCGCTGACGGCGGCGGACTGGGAGGGGCTCGCGGCCGAGGCGGCCTCGCTCGGGGCGCTGCTCGCCGCGCGCGATCCGCGGGTGTACGGGCGGTACGACCACTGGTGGGCGAAGGGCATCCCGGCTGCCGAGACCCGGGTCCTGCCCTGCTGAGGCCCCGCCCCACCCATTGCCAGCCTGCCGGAACGCACATATCTTCGAGCCGACACACCTACGGACCGGGATGCTCGTCAGTCCCGGGGCGGTCCGCCGTTCACGGGCCGGACGGCGGGGAGCGGCCTCCAGGACGACGGAGGGCGCTGGACGCCGGGCGTACGGGATATCCGTATCCACGTACCCGCAGGAGCTGAACAGCACATGAGCAACCACGTCCTCGCCCAGAACCAGTACGGCAAGGCCGAGAACCGCATCGTCACGGTCACCCGCAAGGGCAACGACGGCGCCTGGCACGAGATCCGCGACCTGAACGTGTCGGTGGCGCTGCGCGGTGAGTACCGCGACGTCCATCTGACCGGCGACAACGGCAACTGCCTGCCGACGGACACCACGAAGAACACGGTCTACGCCTTCGCCAAGGAACACGGCGTCGACTCCCCCGAGGCCTTCGGCATCCTCCTCGCCAAGCACTTCGTGTCCTCGCAGAAGGTGATCCACGAGGCGCAGATCCGGATCGAGGAGTACGCCTGGGAGCGGATCTCGGTGCCCTCGCGCAAGGAGCAGCACTCCTTCGCGCGCAAGGGCCAGGAGGTCCGCACGGCGCAGATCACGTACTCGGAGACCACCGGGCTCCAGGTCCTGTCGGGCCTCAAGGAGCTGACGGTGATGAACTCGACGAACTCCGAGTTCCACGGCTTCATCAAGGACAGGTACACGACGCTCCAGGAGGCGTACGACCGCATCCTGACCACCAAGGTCACCGCCCGCTGGGCGAACTCGGCCTCGGCGGCGGCGGACGCGGAGCACGACTGGGACGCCTCGTACGGGAAGGTCCGGCGCCACATGCTGGAGGCGTTCGCGGAGACGTACAGCTACTCGCTCCAGCAGACCCTGCACGCGATGGCGGACCGGGTCCTCGACCACGTCTCCACGGTCAACGAGGTCCGGCTCAACCTGCCGAACAAGCACCACTTCCTGGTGGACC
Source organism: Streptomyces sp. NPDC002463 (assembly GCF_042889835.1). Lineage (NCBI taxonomy): Bacteria > Bacillati > Actinomycetota > Actinomycetes > Kitasatosporales > Streptomycetaceae > Streptomyces > Streptomyces sp. NPDC002463. Next base: position 263,426 of record NZ_JBIARL010000014.1, on the reverse strand, counting down.
TGGAGCCGTTCGGGCTGAAGAACGACAACGAGGTGTATTTCGCGGCCGACCGGATGTACGGCCTGATCGAGGGCACGATCCACCGTCAGGGCGTGCAGCCGGTGATCGCGACCAGCGACTGGATCACCGCCTGACCCCAGGGGTCAGCCGAGCCCGGCCGCCGTCTCCACTCCCAGCCATACGGCTGCGAGTCCGGCGGCCGGGCTCCCGGTCGCGTTCAGCGCCGCGAAGCCCTTCGCCCCGTTCTCGTACAGCCGGAACGTCTCGTACGAGAAGGTGGAGTACGTGGTGAGGGCGCCGCACAGGCCCGTGCCGAACAGCAGATGCGCCTGCGCCGAGGTGACCCCGGTCAGGAGTCCGAGGACGAACGAGCCGACCACGTTGACGGCGAAGGTGCCCCAGGGGAAGACCGAGTCGTGGCGCGCCTGGACCGCGCGGTCGGTGAGATAGCGCAGGGGGGCGCCGACGACGGCCCCGGCCACGACGAGAAGCCAGTTCACGCGTGCCTCCCCCGGGCCCGTACGAGCGCCCGGGCGGCGGTGACGCCCGCCGCGACGGCGGCGAGGGCGGTGAGCAGGGTCCCGCCCATGTACAGCAGGCCCCGCACCGGGTCGCCCGCGCTCAGCAGGCTCTGGGTGTCGAGGCTCGCCGTGGAGAAGGTGGTGAACCCGCCGCAGAAGCCGGTGCCGAGGAAGGGCCGGAGCAGCGGGTGCGGGGCGGTCGTGGTCTCGGTGAGGAGGACCATGAGGACGCCGAGGACCGCGCAGCCGGACGCGTTGACCGTGAGGATCGTCCAGGGGAAGGCGCCGGCGGGGGTGGGCCAGGCGAGCGAGGCGGCGTAGCGCGCGACCGCGCCGAGGGCGCCGCCGGCGGCGACCACCACGACGACCGGCAGTTCCTTGCGCAGCCTCATGCGCCCCACAGTACGAGAGCGGGGGCGCGGCCCGTCGTGAGGGGCCGTACGACGACGTGGAGGCGAGGCGCACAGGCGCGGATCCCGGCCTGGGGCATTAACCGGGTTCCGGCCCGTGCAGCCTCGCTCTGCGATGGTCCGGCCGTGCCGTGCGACGGGTCAAAGCCGGGCCGGCGAATCTGTCAGATCCCCCCTCCGGGTATTCCGGATCGCTGCGGCGGGGGTCCGCGGCACCCCCGTGACGGGGCCTCTGACCTGCGGAGACACGACCGACGGTGGCCGGGTCACCATCCGGCGGCCGATTCGGGTGCCGGGTACACCTCGTCCTCATGCGCGGGCCCGGGCGAGGGTGGTGGAGCAGCGGGAGGGAGCTGCGCAACCTGAGGGCAGGAGTGTCGTGAGTACATCCGTCGCAACCAAGCGCAGGGCCGTCACCAGGGCCGTCGCCCCGGCCGTGCCCCTGGGCGTCGTCAGCTCCTCCGGCGGCGCGGCCGACTCGCGCGAGGACGTCTACGCCGAGCTGTGTGCGGCGCTGTTCTCCGGCTTCCCGCGCCGTGACCAGCGGCTGAAGGCCGAGCAGTACCTGCACGGTCTGCTCACGGCGCAGGGCCGCAAGTCGATCCGCAACATCGCCGCCCAGATCGGCGGTCCCGCGGCCGAGCAGAGCCTGCACCACTTCGTGTCCAGCTCCACCTGGGACTGGCAGCCCATGCGGGCCGCGCTCGCCCGGTACCTGGAGCGGAACAGCTGCCCGCAGGCGTGGGTGGTGCGGCCGATGCCGATCCCGAAGGCCGGGGAGCACTCGGTGGGCGTGGACCGGCGTTTCGACCCGGAGCGCGGGCAGGTCTTCCACGGCCAGCAGGCCTTCGGGGTGTGGTTCGCGAGCGACGAGCTGAGCGTGCCGGTCAACTGGCGGCTGTTCCTGCCGGACCCCTGGGTGAACGACCGGACGCGGCGCGACCGCGCCGAGGTCCCGCAGGAGGCGGGCGAGGAGACCCTGGAGGAGTGCGCGGTCGCCGCGGCCCTCGACACCGCCCGCTGGAGCGACGTCACCCGCAAGCCGGTGCTCCTCGACATCCGGGGCGGCGCGGGGCGGGCGGCCCTGACGCGGCTCGCCGGCGCCGGGGTGCCGGTGGTGGCGCGGATCAACCCGGGCTCGCGGCTCGCGATCGCCGACCGTTCGCTGCCGGGCTTCGGCGCGGGCCCGCTGTCCGCGATACAGATCCTGGAGTCCCTCAAGGGGCTTCGCCGACCGGTGAGCTGGGTGGACACGGTGGCGGGCGCGCGGACCTCGCGGACCTCGCTCGCGACGGCCGTCCGGGTCGCGCTGCCCGCGCCGGGCGGGGAGCGGATGCGTCCGCTCGTGCTGCTCGGCGAGTGGGACGACCCGCGCCGGGCGCCGGCCCGGGTGTGGATCAGCGATCTGACGAACTCCCCGGTGGGCTCGCTGCTGCGGATCACGAAGCTCGGCCGCCGGGTGGAGCGGGACTTCGCGGAGGTCGGCGAGGGGGCGGGGCTGCGGGACTTCGTGGGCCGTTCGTTCCGCGGCTGGCACCGTCACATCACGCTGGCCTCGGCGGCGCACGCGGCGACGGTGATGGCCGGCGGCTGGGACGCGGCGTACGACACGGGCTACGCCTCGCGCCGCTCGGCGAGCTGAGGGCCGAACAGGGTCAGGCGGGTCCCGTGGGGCCCGCGGGCCCGGCGGGGCCACGGCCGCGGGCCAGGACCTCGCGGGTGCGCTGGAGGCGCAGCGCCAGCTGGACCTCCAGGACCTGACCGGGCTTCTGCCATTCGGGGCCGAGGAGTTCGCCGATGCGCTCCAGGCGGCGGGAGACCGTGTTGGGGTGGACGTGGAGCGCCTCGGCCGCGATCGAGGGGCTGCCGCCGGAGGCGAAGTACGCCTCCAGGGTGTGGGTGAGGTCGGTGAACCGCTCGGCGTCGTAGTCCAGTACGGGCCCGATCGCCGCCTCGACGAAGCCGTCGACGTCGTTGTCGTCGGAGAGCAGCAGCCCCAGGAAGCCGAGGTCCTGCACGGAGGCCGCGGAACCGGTGCCGCCGAGCGCGCTCATCGCGTCCAGGCAGCGGAGGGCCTCCTGGTGCATCCGCCCGACGCCGTCCGGGCTCTCGGCGGGTCCGGCTGCGGCGACGGAGACGGGGTGCCCGAGCAGCGGGGACAGCTCGGCGGAGACGGCCTTGGCGGCGGCCGAGGCGTCGATGCCGGGGAGCAGCAGCACGATGCAGCCGCCCTGCACGGTCTTGAGGCCGGAGAGCCGGTACGCGTACGAGGACGCCCACACCACCGCCCGGCCCTGCTCGCCGCCCTCGGGCCGGGCGAGCACGAGGACGTGCGGCCGGCGCAGGTCGACGCCGAGGCGGCGGGCCCGCTGGGCGATGTGCTGCGGTGCGTGCGGCGGGTCGGCGATGAGGTCGTCGAGGAGCTCGTCGCGGACGGGTCCTTCGGCGACGGCGGTGGAGCGGCGCATCAGGAGGAGGAAGGCGACGCACTGGGCCGCGAGTTCGAGGAGGCGTTCGTCCTCGCCGGTGAGTCCGCCGGCGGCGCGGATGACGAGGCCGCCGAGGTCCTCGGAGCCGGCGATGACGGGCGCGACCCAGGTGTCGTCGTCGGTGAGGACGGGGCGGCGGCGGGCGTGGGCGTCGAGGGAGGCCTTGGCCACGGCCTCCTCGTCGAGGCCGGGGATGTCTCCCGCGGCGGCGAGGGGCCGGCCGCCGGGATCGCGGATCAGCACGGTCCCGTCGAGGGCGTCGGCGGCCGCCTTCGCGACGTTGCACAGGTCGCCGCCGGCGAGGACGAGGTTCATGATGCGGCCGTGGGCCTCGCTGACGTGCCGCATCCGGGCGAGGCTGGTGCGCACCCGGGCGCTGTCCCGCTCCAGTTCGGTGACCTCGGCCCGGGTGCGGTCGATCAGGCCGGCCTTCTCGACGGCGAGGGCGGCGAGGTCGGCGAGGCCCGCGAGGAGGCTGATCTCGTCCGGGGTGTGGTGGCGGACGCGCCGGTCCGCTCCGTACAGGACGCCGACGACGGTGTCCCCGCTGCGCAGCGGCGCGGCGACGATCGCGTGGACGCCTTCGGCGCGCAGGGCGGATTCGGCGGCCTCGTCGAAGGCGGGGGCGTGGACGCCGGCGTCGAGGGAGCCGGAGGGGGCGAAGCGCTCGTCGGCGAGGTAGTCGGCGGTCCAGACGGGTTCGCCGTGGAGGTGGACGGCGCCGCCGAGTCCGTACCCCTCGGCGATCCGGAGTCCGGGGGTGAGGCGCGCGCCGGGCCCGGTCGCGGTGCGGGAGCCCTCGGAGGTGTGGACGAAGCTGGCGCCGTGCGGGCCGCGCAGGGTCACATAGGCGAGGTCGAGGCCGAGGAGCCGCCGGGCGCGGCGGGTGATGACGCGCAGCAGGCTGTCGAGGTCGTAGGAGAGGGTGAGGTCGCGGGCGGTGTCGGTGAGGCTGGCGAGTCCGGCTCCGCGGCGGGCGTCGCGCTCGTGTCCCGCGCGGACCTGGCCGGCGAGGGTCACGGCCCGCTCCAGGCGGTGGAGTTCCGCGCCGGTCAGTCCGGTCCGCCGGGCCTCGTCGAGGACCGTGTCGAACTGGGCGGGCGGGGCCTGCCGGGCCAGGAGTTCGAGGACCGTGAGCAGCGCGTCGGCACCACCGGCTCCGTCCGCGCCGTGCACCGTCATGGCCCCTGCCCCCCGTGGTCGAGCGAAATCGGGCACCTAGGAGGAAACCCGTCCTGCTCGCCGAAAATAATTCGGCTTCGGGAGTCGGTCAACGGTGAGTTGCCGCACTTCATTCCCCTTGACCGGCAGTCGGACGGGCGGTCAGACCGCCGGGACGAGCCGCGAGCGCGCGGGCCCGTACTGCGCGGTGCCGTACTGGGCGGGGACGTAGGGGGCCGGGACGTGCCGGCTGGGGACGTACTGGGCGGGGATCCGGGGGCCGTACGAGGGGCGGCCGGCGGTGTCCCGGACAGCGAGGACCGAGCGCTGGAGCCGACGGAGCCGCGCCGAGGGTTCCATGCCGGTCTCGGCCTTGAGGGCCGCGCGCAGCCGTTCGTACACGACGAGGGCCTCGTCGTGCTGTCCGCAGCGCAGCAGCGCGACCATGAGGTGGGCGTGGAGGGGCTCGTTGGTGCGGTAGCGGGCGACGAGCCCGGTGAGTTCGGAGACGAGTTCGGCGTGCCGGCCGAGGCCCAGCTGTGCTTCCAGCCACTGGTCGAGGACGCTGAGCCGGGACGTTTCGAGGCGCTCGATCTCGCGGCGGAGCCGGGGTCCCGCGGCCACGCCCGCGTAGGGTTCGCCGCGCCACAGGGCGAGCGCCTCGCCGAGGCGGAGCGCGGCCCGGGACAGGTCTCCCGCCTCCATGGCGCGGTAGCCGGCGCCGGCCGCGCGCTCGAACTGCCAGACGTCGTTGGGGCCGCCGCCGGTGTCGAGCCGGTAGCCGCCGGGCTGGGAGACGAGGATCGCCTCGGCGCTGCGCCGGTCCGACCAGCCGGGCCGCGGCTCCGCCGGGTCGGCGTCGCGCAGGGCGCCCGCGATGAGCGTCCGCAACTCGGCTATGTGCGCCTGCAGTTCGGCGCGGGCACCGCGGGGCGCGCCGGACGGCCACAGCTCCTCGGTCAGGACCGTCACGGGGACGACCTGGTCGGCGCTGGCCGTGAGCAGGGCGAGCAGCTGCCGGGGCGCGGCCGCCGTCGGGGTGATCGAGACCCCGTTCTCACGTACCGACAGTCCCCCCAGGATCCGGACGTCCACTTTGCCCCCTCAGTGTCTGTGCGGTGTCTGTGCGCGGGATGACCTCCTGATGATTAGAAAAGACCCCTGTAGCCATGTCAATAAGAAACCGGAGGGTACGGAATGACGGTCTGAGATATCGTGGTGATTCACCCTGTTTGCCCGAATATCTCGCATCGGGTTCTCGTCAGTGACGCAGAACTTGCGCCCACCGAAAGACTGTTTCCGGACTCGGGGGTACGCTTTCGAAGGGTTCTTTCGGATGCGCGAAGGGTCGCCACCCGCGAGATCACGCCAGAAACCGGCGCGTAGGTACGGTTTTCCGGGGCTCCCCGGTGCGCCCTAGAGCACCGCGGCGGCGGTGAGCAGCCCGAACGCGAGGGCGATCAGGGCCGTACGGACGCGGTGGAAGCCGTTCCAGCGCCCCTCGAACGCGGCCCGGGCGGCCGAGGGGTCGTCGCCCGCGTCCCGCTCCGACGCCGCGAGGGCCGTGTTGAGCGGGACGTTCCCGCCGATGGTCACCGCGTGGTTGAGGACCGCGCAGACGAGCCCCGCGAGGACCAGCCACTTCTGCGCGTCCGTCCGCCCGTCGGCGGGGACGAGGAAGGCGGCCGCGGGAAAGGCGACCACACCCAGGAAGACCGCGAGGAAGACGGCCCTCGGGACGCATTCGTTGATCCGGCGCATCGCCGTGACGAACTCCCGGTCCGTCAGGCGGGCGAGGGCGGGCATGATCCCGGTCTGGAAGATCAACAGGAAACCGGCGTAGAGCCCGGTGCTTCCGACGGCGAGGGCGAGCAGCAGGGTGGCCATGCGGCCATTCTGGCCCGCCACCCGCCGTACGCGTCAGCCGTAGGGATCATCCGACTTCAACTCACCCTCCCTGGACGGCACTTGCGCATGGGGCGGACGAGGGGCGCGCGAAGAGCGGTCGAAGGAGTTGCGGAGGGACCCCGGTGCGGCGACGGCGACGCGGGTGAAGCGCCGTGGCATGGATTCGCCATCCTTCTCAACAGGGGTTGTCACCGTGTGCAGTCACATGCGTACATGGAGTGGACATCGATCGGGCGGGGGTGGTCAGCGGTGGCAGAGAGCGCGGGCTCCGTGATGCTCGCCCGTTCGGCGATGAACCGGGCCGCGACCGAGGGACAGCGGCCCGCCGGGCGGCCGGTCCGGGGTGCGCGGCGGATCAGTGCCGCACTCGCCGGGCTGGCCGCCTCCACCCGGCACGAGCTGCTGACCTTCGACGACCCGGTCGCCTCCGCGGGCTTCGCGATCCCCGAGCCGTTCCTGGAGCTGGCGGGAGCGTGCATGCGAGCCGCGGTGGAGCGGGCCGAGGAGGTCAGACGGATCGTCCCGCGGCACGCCCTGCCCCGGCTCGGCGAAGGGCTCCGGCTCCCCGGCCGGGCCCGCCTCGCGGAGGCCATCCCGTTCAAGATGATCGTCGTCGACCGGACGGTGGCCGCGGTCCCGCTCGACCTGGAGCTGCTGTACAACGGGCTGCTGCTGATCCGGGACCCGGTCGTGGTGCAGGCCCTCGTCCGGACCCACCACGCCTGCTGGACGGCGGCCGAGGAGCTGACGTCCGCGGCGCCTCCCCCGCCGCCGCCCCGCGATCTGCCGCCCCAGCTGCGCCCGGTCCTCGACGCCCTCCTGTCGGGGGTCACGGACGAGACGGCGGCCACCCGGCTCGGCGTGTCCGCGCGGACGTACAGCCGCAGGGTGGGCGAGCTGATGGCCGCCCTCGGCACGACGAGCCGCTTCCGCGCGGGTGCGGAAGCGGCTCGGAGGGGGTGGTTGTGAGACGGGTGGTTGTCAGACCCTTCACGACACGGTCTACGACACGATGTCCTTGCGGGCGAAGCCGCGGAAGGCCAGCGCGAAGAGGACCAGGGCGTACGTCAGGGAGATCGCCGTGCCCTTCACCATGCCGCCCCACTCCAGCTGGGGCTGGAGCGCGTCGATCCAGGCGAACTGCCAGTGCGCGGGCAGGAAGTCCCGCCAGTCGCCGAGCGCCGTGACCGCGTCCAGGACGTTGCCGACGATCGTCAGACCGACGGCGCCGCCCACCGCGCCGAGCGGGGCGTCGGTGCGGGTGGACAGCCAGAAGGCGAGGCCCGCGGTGACCAGTTGGGAGGCGAAGACGAAGACGACGGCGATTCCGATCCGCAGCAGGGCCTCCCCGGCGGGGATCGAGCCGCCCGTCGGCAGCCGGAGCGGCCCCCAGCCGTACGCGACCGTGCCCGCGGCCAGGGCCACGAGCGGGAGGAGGAGCATCGCGGCCGCGCTGTAGGCGAGGGCGACCGTCAGCTTCGAGGCGAGGAGCCGGGAACGCGGGACGGGCGCGGCGAGGAGGTACCGCAGGGAGGACCAGCTCGCCTCGGAGGCGACCGTGTCCCCGCAGAACAGCGCCACCGGAATGACGAGGAGGAAGCCGGCCGAGACGAAGAGGCAGGTCGCCGCGAAGTTGGCCCCGGAGGCCGTCGCCGTGTCCATCAGGGTGATGCGGTCGCCGCGGCCGCCGTCCCCGGAGCCGCCGATCGCGAAGGCCGCGATCAGGACGAACGGCAGGGCGACGAGGATGCCGCCCATGACCAGGGTGCGGCGGCGCTTCCACTGGCGGAGGGCCTCGACGCGCAGGGGCAGGGTGCGCCCGGGCCGGTAGCCGGGGGCGCTCGTCGACGGGGCGGGCGGGGTGGCCGTGGCGGTCACGCGGCTCCTCCGATCAGGGTCAGGAACGCGTCTTCCAGACGCCGGTGGGGGCCGACGCCGGTCAGCGGCACGTCCAGGCGGACGAGTTCGCCGATGAGGCCGGTCGGGTCGGTGCCGTCGAGGCGGACCAGGAGCCCGCCGTCGGTGCGGGTCGCCGTGCCGATGCCGGGCAGGGCGTCGATCTTCGCGACGAGGGCGTCGTCGATCTCCCCGGCCAGGGTGACGAGCAGGGTGTCGCCGGAGCCGGTGATCTCGGCGACCGGTCCGGCCTGCACGAGCTGCCCCCGGTCCATGACGACCAGGTGCGTGCAGGACTGCTCGACCTCGGCGAGGAGGTGGCTGGAGACGATGACGGTCCGGCCCCCGGCCGCGTACCGGATCATCACCTCGCGCATCTCGCGGATCTGCGGCGGGTCGAGCCCGTTGGTCGGCTCGTCGAGGATGAGCAGATCGGGCAGGCCGAGCATGGCCTGGGCCAGGGCGAGGCGCTGCCGCATGCCCTGCGAGTAGGTGCGGACGGCGCGTTCGAGGGCGCCGCCCAGGTTGGCGATGCGCAGGGCCTCGTCGACGTGGGCGTCCTCGGCGGGACGGCCGGTGGCCTTCCAGTACAGGTCCAGGTTCTCCCGGCCGGACAGGTGCGGCAGGAAGCCGGCGCCCTCGACGAAGGCGCCGACGCGGGAGAGCACCGGGGCGCCCGGCCTGATGGCCTGGCCGAAGACCCGGATCTCGCCCTCGTCGGGGGTGATCAGGCCCATCAGCATGCGCAGGGTGGTGGTCTTCCCGGCCCCGTTGGGGCCGAGCAGGCCGAGGACCTGGCCCTGTTCGACGCGGAAGGAGAGGTCCCGGACGCTGAATGGGGTCTCCCCTGCTCGAGCGAAGCCGAGAGCTTGGGGAAGGTCGCCGCCCTTGTACTTCTTCGACAGGCCGGTGATCTGGAGCGGTACGGAGGCGAGTTCGGGGTCGGGCGCGGGCGCGGTCACCTTGCGGCGGGCGGTGAGCAGCAGGGCGGCGGCCCCGGCGAGCCCGAGGAGCGGCAGGCCCCACACCCACCAGGGCAGGCCGGCGGCCTGGGTGGCGAGCCCGGGGGCGGTGGGCACGGCGAGCGGGCCCTGGACGGTGACGGTGTAGCGGGCGGGGACCGCCGGGGAGGCGTAGCCGAGGTCGGTGGCGGCGACGACGAGCCGCAGCCGGTGCCCGGCCTCCACCTCGTGGTCGATCGCGGGCAGGGTCAGGGTGACGTTCTTCCCGGCCTTGGCGCCGTCGACGCGGACGGGGGTGACGAGCTGGGCGGGCAGCACCTGCTGCCGTCCGTCGGGCCCCACGTCGTACACCTTGGCGAAGAGGACGGCGGAACCGTCGGCGGCGGTGGAGGTGACCCGGACGGGGACGGTCGGCGTGCCGGTGATCCGCAGGGTGCGGGTCTGCGGCTTCGCGTCGAAGCGGGCGTGCTGGCCGGGGAAGTCGAGGGAGAGGCCGACGCCGAGGGAGGACAGTCCGGAGAGTCCGCCGCCGAGGCCGGGGACGGCCGACACGGCGGGCGGTGCGGCGCCCGGCGGGTTGGTGAAGGTCTGCGGCGGGCCGCCGAGGGCGATGCGCTCGGTGCCGGAGGTGAGCCCCGGGTAGCGGTCGGCGGTCGCGGCGCGCAGGGTGGCCTTTCCGTCCGTGGAGTCGACGCCGCCGGTGCGGCTGACGCGGAAGGCGGGGCCGGTGTCGACGGAGGTGTCGCGCTTCAGCCAGCGGTCGAACCAGGTGGTGACACGGCGGTCGACGCGCTCGGTCTCGCGGTCGCCGCCGTCGTGGCCGCCGGCGATCCAGTCGACGGCGACGGGGGCGCCGTTGGCGGTGAGGGTGCGGGCCATGGCGTCGGACTGGGCGAGGGTGAAGAGCGAGTCGGACTGGCCCTGGACGAGGAGCGCGGGCACCTTGATCCTGGACCCGACGGCTGCGGGGCTGCGGGCTTCGAGGAGGGCGCGGGCGGCGGCGTCGGGCTTCCCGGAGACGGCGACGCGCTGGTAGAGGGAGCAGAGCTCGGCGGTGAACCGGCCGCAGGAGCCGGCCGCGGCCCCGCCCGTGGACGTGGCCGGGGCGCCGGCCGCGCCCGGGGCGCCGCCCTCGGCCGGGGAGCCGGCCGAGAAGAAGATCCCGGCCCAGAGCTTCTTGAAGACGCCGTTCGGGAAGAGGGCGTCGGCGAGGTTCCAGTACGTGATCTGCGGGGCGATCGCGTCGACGCGCGGGTCGTGCCCGGCGGCGAGCAGGGAGATCGCGCCGCCGTAGGAGGCGCCGGTGACGCCGACGCGCGGGTCGCCGGGCTTGTCGAGGAGGACCTCGGGGCGGGCCGCGAGCCAGTCGATCAGCTTCTGGACGTCCTCGACCTCGTGCGCGGGGTCGTTGAGGCCGATCGAGCCGGTGGAGGCGCCGAAGCCGCGGGCCGACCAGGTGAGCACGGCGTACCCGTCGCGGGCGAGGCCCTCGGCCTGGGCGCGGACGTCGTCCTTGGAGCCGCCGAAGCCGTGGCCGAGGAGGACGGCGGGGCGCCGGCCGGCGGAGCCGTCGGTGAAGTACGAGGTGTCGATGCGCACCCCGTCGATGTCGAGGGCCCGGTCCGCGCGCCGCACGGGCGGCGCCTCGTCCGTGGCGACGGCGGTCCAGGTACCGGCGCCCGCGAGGACGGTGAGGACGGCGGTGACGGCGGCCCACCGGGGAAGTCGGAGTCGCATGGCGTCGAGCCTAAGCGGCGTCCCTGTGGCCCACGGCGACCCACGGACGGAATTCGGCGGCCTCCTCAGGTCGTACGCGACCCGTTCCCGTACAGCAGACGCGGTACGGGGACGGCCCCCGGGGTGTGCTGTCCAGCACCCCGGGGGCCGTCGGCCGTTTCCGCGGATCAGTGGTTGCGCGGGAAGCCCAGGTCGACGCCGGACGGGGCCTCGGACGGGTCCGGCCAGCGGGTCGTGACGACCTTGCCGCGGGTGTAGAAGTGGATGCCGTCGTTGCCGTAGATGTGGTGGTCGCCGAAGAGCGAGTCCTTCCAGCCACCGAAGGAGTGGTAGCCCACCGGCACCGGGATCGGCACGTTCACGCCGACCATGCCGGCCTGGACCTCCAGCTGGAAGCGGCGGGCGGCGCCGCCGTCGCGGGTGAAGATCGCGGTGCCGTTGCCGAACGGCGAGGCGTTGATGAGGTCGAGGCCCTCCTCGTACGTCTCGGCGCGCAGCACGCAGAGGACCGGGCCGAAGATCTCGTCCTGGTAGGCCTTGGCCGAGGTCGGCACGTGGTCCAGGAGGGACAGGCCGATCCAGTGGCCGTTCTCGTGGCCCTCGACCGTGTAGCCGGTGCCGTCGAGGACGACCTCGCAGCCCTCGTCCGCCGCGCCGTGGACGTAGGAGGCGACCTTGTCGCGGTGGACGGCCGTGATGAGCGGGCCCATCTCGGAGGTCGGGTCGGTGCCGGGGCCGATCTTGATCTTCTCGGCGCGCTCGCGGATCTTCTGGACGAGCTCGTCGCCGATCGCGCCGACGGCGACGACCGCGGAGATCGCCATGCAGCGCTCGCCGGCGGAGCCGTAGGCCGCGGAGACGGCCGCGTCGGCGGCGGCGTCGAGGTCGGCGTCCGGGAGGACCAGCATGTGGTTCTTCGCGCCGCCGAGCGCCTGGACGCGCTTGCCGTTGGCGGAGGCGGTGGTGTGGATGTAGCGGGCGATCGGGGTCGAGCCGACGAAGGAGATCGCGGAGACGTCCGGGTGCTCCAGGAGGCGGTCGACGGCCACCTTGTCGCCGTGGACGACGTTGAAGACACCGTCGGGGAGGCCCGCCTCGGCGAGCAGCTCGGCGATCTTCAGGGACGGCGACGGGTCCTTCTCGCTCGGCTTGAGGATGAAGGTGTTGCCGGTCGCGATGGCGATCGGGAACATCCACATCGGCACCATGGCCGGGAAGTTGAAGGGCGTGATGCCGGCGACGACACCGACGGGCTGGCGGATCGACGCCACGTCCACGCGGTTCGAGACCTGGGTGGACAGCTCGCCCTTGAGCTGCGTGGTGATGCCGCAGGCCAGGTCGACGATCTCCAGGCCGCGGGCGACCTCGCCGAGCGCGTCGGAGTGGACCTTGCCGTGCTCGGCGACGATCAGCTCGGCGATCGCGTCGCGGTTGGCGTCGAGCAGCGCGCGGAACTTGAAGAGGATCGTGGTGCGCTGGGCGAGCGAGGAGTTGCCCCAGGTGGCGAAGGCGTCCTTCGCGGCGGCGACGGCCGCGTCGACCTCCTCCACCGAGGCGAGGGCGACCTGGGTGGTGACGGCACCGGTGGCCGGGTCGGTGACCGGGCCCCAGTTGCCCGACGTGCCCTCGACGGTCTTGCCACCGATCCAGTGGTGGACGCTCTTCGTCATGACGAGTTACTCCTTCAGAGATGGCGGCGTCGGGCGGTGACGTGCCGGTCGTACTCCTCGCGGGCCTTGACCGCCGACGGGCGGGTCGAGGTCTCGGCCACGGGCACATCCCACCACGCCTGGGCCGGGGGCGGGCCCGACACACTGTCTGCCGTTTCGGTCTCGACGTAGACACATGTGGGATCCGTGGCCTTCCGGGCGTCCGCGAGGGCTTCCCGCAGGTCACGGACGGTACGGGGACGCAGGACGCGCATCCCGAGGGAGGCCGCGTTGGCCCCGAGGTCGACGGGGAGCGGGGGGCCGGTGAAGCCTCCGCCCCCGTCCCGGTGGCGGTAGTCGGTGCCGTACCGCTCGGCGCCGACGGCCTCGGAGAGGCCGCCGATGGAGGCGTACCCGTGGTTCTGGAGGATGACCAGCTTCAGCGGGAGCCGTTCCTGCACGGCGGTGACGATCTCGGTGGGATTCATCAGGTACGTACCGTCGCCGACGAGCGCCCAGACGGGCCGGCCGGGGGCGGCGAGGAGGACGCCGACGGCGGCGGGGATCTCGTAGCCCATGCAGGAGTAGCCGTACTCGACGTGGTACTGGTCGCGGGAGCGGGTCCGCCACAGCTTGTGGAGGTCGCCGGGGAGCGAGCCCGCGGCGTTGATCAGGATGTCGCTGCCGTCGACCAGAGTGTCGAGTACGCCGAGGACCTGGGTCTGGGTGGGGCGGGCGTCCTCGTCGGGGGCGGCGTACGCGGCGTCGGTCCGCTCCTGCCAGGCGGCCTTCGAGCGGTGCCACTCGGCCCTGCTCTGCCGGTGGCCGCCGAGCGCCTCGGTGAGGGCGGTGAGGCCCTCACGGGCGTCGGCGACGAGGGGCAGCGCGGCCTGCTTGTGGGCGTCGAACGCGGCGATGTTGAGGTTGAGGAACGGCGTGTCGGGGCGGAAGAGGGTGCCGGACGCGGTGGTGAAGTCGGTGAGGCGGGTGCCGACGCCGATGACGAGGTCGCTGGTGCGGGCGAGGACGTTGGCGGTGTCGGTGCCGGTGTGGCCGATGCCGCCGACGTCGCAGTGGTGGTCGTACGGGAGGGCGCCCTTGCCGGCCTGGGTGCTCGCGACGGGCAGGCCGGTGCGGTCGGCGAGCTCGCGCAGCGCGTCCTCGGCGGCGCTGTGCTTCACCCCGCCGCCGGCGATGATCATCGGCCGCTCGGCCGCCTTCACGGCCCGGACGGCGGCGTCGAGTTCGGCGGCGTCGGGGCGGGGGCGGCGGACGGGCCAGATCCGCTCGGCGAAGAACCTCTCCGGCCAGTCGTACGCCTCCGCCTGGACGTCCTGGGGCAGGGCGAGGGTCACGGCGCCGGTCTCGACGGGGTCGGCGAGGACCCGGACGGCGGCGAGGGCGGCCGGGATCAGGGCCTCGGGCCGGGCGACCCGGTCGAAGTACCGCGACACCGGGCGGAGGCAGTCGTTGACGGACACGTCGCCGGCGTGGGGCAGTTGGAGCTGCTGGAGGACGGGGTCGGCGGGGCGGCCGGCGAAGGTGTCGCCGGGCAGGAGCAGGACGGGCAGGTGGTTGATGGTGGCGAGGGCGGCGCCGGTGACGAGGTTGGTGGCGCCGGGGCCGATGGAGGTGGTGACGGCGTGCGCGGAGAGCCGGTTCGTCTGACGGGCGTAGCCGACGGCGGCGTGCACCATGGCCTGCTCGTTGCGGCCCTGGTGGAAGGGCATGCCCTCCTCCTCGACCAGGGCCTGTCCGATCCCGGCGACGTTCCCGTGCCCGAAGATGCCCCAGGTGGCGGTGACGAGGCGCTGCCGGACGCCGTCGCGCTCGGTGTACTGGGCGGCGAGGAAGCGGACGAGGGCCTGCGCGACGGTGAGCCTCATGCGTATCCCTCCGTGTGGTCCGGGTGGAAGCAGATCTTCCACTCCCGTTCGGGGCCGGGGCCCGCCATGACGTTGAGGTAGTAGAGGTCGTGCCCCGGCTGGGCGATCGAGGGCCCGTGCCAGCCGTCGGGCACGAGGACCGCGTCGCCGTCCCGGACCTCGGCGAGCAGGTCGGCGCCGCCGGGCCTGGAGGGCGAGATCCGCTGGTAGGCGAGGCCGTGGGGGCCCTGGACCTCGTAGTAGTAGATCTCCTCCAGGACGGACTCGGCGCCCGGGCGGTGCTCGTCGTGCTTGTGCGGCGGGTAGGAGGACCAGTTCCCGCCGGGGGTGACGACCTCGACGGCGATGAGGCGGTCGCAGTCGAAGGCGTCGGCCGAGGCGAAGTTCCGCACCCGGCGGGCCCGGTTGCCGCTGCCGCGGGTCTCGACGGGAACCTCCGGCGCGGGGCCGTAGCGGGCGGGGAGTCGTCGCTCGCACTTCGCTCCTGCCAAAGCGAAGCGGCCTCCCGCGCCGGAGGCGATCTGGGCGTGGGTGTCGCGCGGTACGTAGGCGAAGTCGGTCACCCCGTCGAACACGCTCGCGCGGCCCTGGAGTTCGAGGATCTCGCCGTCGACGCGCACGCTACAGGCACCGGAGAGGGGAAGCACGACCCATTCGCAATCCCCGCTCTCGAAGGAGTGGATCTCACCGGCTCCGAGGACGAGAACCCGGAGGGAGGAGTACGCCCATCCGGCCCGGTCGGGGTCGATGTCGACGGCGTACGGGGCACGGGCGGCGGTCCCGGCGGGGAGGTGGAGGGAGGGCACCGGGTCGGGGTCCATGACGGGCCGGGCGGGGCGCACGGCGGCCGGAGCGGCACCCGTGGCCGGGCGGCCGGCGCCCACAGCGGCCGGAGCGGCACCCGTGGCCGGGCGGCCGGCGCCCACAGCGGTCGGGGCGGGGCCCGTTGCGGGCCGGGCGGGGCCGGCTCCGGTCGGGCCGGGGGTTTCGGTGGGGCGGTCGGGGCTCATGGCGGAGATCCCTACCCCTTCTTCTCCGGGAGAGTTCCCGTGCCCGTCGCGAGGGCCTCCGCGATCTCCGCCGCGTCCGGCATCGCGGAGGAGCAGGCCAGGCGGCCCGCCACGATCGCGCCCGCGGCGCTGGCGTGGCGCAGGGTCGTGGCGAGGTCCTGGGCTGCGAGCAGTCCGTGGACGAGCGCCCCGCCGAACGCGTCGCCGGCGCCCAGTCCGTTGACGACCTCGACCGGCAGCGGCGGCACCTCGGCGCGGGTTCCGTCGGCGGCGAGCGCGAGGACGCCCGCGGGGCCCTGCTTGACGACGGCGAGGCGGACCGGGCCGCCGGCGAGGAGCGCGCGGGCGGCGGCCTCCGGCTCCCGCTCCCCCGTGGCGACCTCGCACTCGTCGAGGTTGCCGACGGCAACGGTCGCGTGCCGCAGCGCCTCGGTGTAGTACGGGCGCGCCGCCGAAGGATCCGTCCAGAACATCGGCCGCCAGTCCAGGTCGAGGACCGTCGTCTCCCGGCCGGACCTGGCCCGCAGCGCCTCCAGGGTCGCGGAGCGGCTGGGTTCGGCGCACAGGCCGGTGCCGGTCGCCCAGAAGACCCGGGCGGCGCGGATCGCGTCGAGGTCCAGCTCGCCGGGCCGGATCTCCAGGTCGGGGGCCTGCGGGCGGCGGTAGAAGTACAGCGGGAAGTCGTCGGGCGGGAAGAGCGCGCAGAAGGTGACGGGCGTGGGGTGCGCGTCGACCTCCGTCACCCAGCGGTCGTCCACGGCGAAGCCCTTGAGCTCGCGGCGCAGATAGGTGCCGAAGGGGTCGGCACCGGTGCGCGAGACGAGCGCGACACGGCGGCCGAGGCGGGCCGCGGCGACGGCGACGTTGGCCGCGGAGCCGCCGAGGAACTTGCGGAAGGTGTCGACCCGGTCGAGTCCGACGCCGGTCTGGAGCGGATAGAGGTCCACGCCGAGGCGCCCCATGGCGATCAGGTCGTACGGCTCCGTCTCCACGCGCCACCTCTCGGTCGGACCGCCGTCGGCTCCGTCCCCAGGTCTAGTCGTCCGCCGGGAGGCGTGTCAACGATATGTCCGGACATTCGGACGACCCCACCGCTTGACGCTGCTCTCGGCCCGCGGCCAAGGTGGCAGGCATGACGAAGCCGTCGCCGCAGCCGTCGCCACCGTCCCGGATCCGTATCGGATCGGCCCCCGACTCGTGGGGGGTGTGGTTCCCCGACGACCCCCGACAGGTGCCGTGGCAGCGGTTCCTCGACGAGGTGTCGGGCGCCGGCTACACGTGGATCGAGCTGGGTCCGTACGGCTATCTGCCCACCGATCCGGCCGTCCTCATGGAGGAGACCGCGCGGCGCGGCCTGCGGGTCTCGGCGGGGACCGTCTTCACCGGCCTCCACCACGGCCCGGACGTCTGGGACCGGACCTGGGCGCACGTCGCCGAGAACGCCGCCCTCGCGCAGGCCGTGGGCGCGGAGCATCTGGTGGTCATCCCGTCGTTCTGGCGGGACGACAGGACCGGCGAGGTCCTGGAGGAGCCCGTGCTCACGGCCGGCCAGTGGCGGGACCTGGCGCGGCTGACGGAGCGTCTGGGGCGTGAGGTGCGCGAGCGGTACGGGCTGCGGATCGTGGTCCATCCGCACGCCGACACCCACATCGACGGCGAGGAGAGCGTGGCGCGCTTCCTCGACGCGACCGATCCGGACGCGGTCGCGCTCTGCCTGGACACCGGGCACTACGCGTACGCCGGCGGGGACAGCGTCAAGCTGATCGAGACGTACGGGGAGCGGATCGGCTACCTCCACCTCAAGCAGGTCGACCCGGAGGTGCTCGCCGGGGTGGTGGCCGAGGGGGTGCCGTTCGGTCCCGCGGTGGCGCGGGGCGTGATGTGCGAGCCGCCGTCGGGGGTGCCCGCGCTGGAACCGGTGCTCGCCGCCGCGTCGGCCCTGGACGTGGACCTGTTCGCGATCGTCGAGCAGGACATGTACCCGTGCGAGCCGGACGCGCCGTACCCGATCGCCCTGCGGACCCGGAGCTTCCTCCGCTCGTGCGGCGTATGACGGGCACGCGGCCCCGCGCATACCGCTCTGACCAGGGGTGACGCACGCGGACACACCGACAGCCGCGTGTTCCGCTTCCGTCACGCGGGTCTCCCTGCCGTCACATATGTCTCCGTTACGCGGGCTTTGCGTCACAGGCGCTCGACAGCCGCTGCCCTCCTGTCGGGAGGGGCGTTGCACGGGGCAAAGGCTGATCAACCGCCCGCCGCGCAGCGCCCCCGAACGGCACCCCCGCCGCCGCTGCGCGGCGCGCAGGGAGGTACCGGGCATGACGGACAGAAGGCTCTGGTCGTACAAGGACATCGCCGCACACATCCGTGTGCAGCCGGACACGGTCCGCTCCTACCGGAAGCACGGGCTGCTCCCGGCGCCGGACCAGGTGGAGTCGGGCAAGCCGTACTGGTACGTGGACACGATCCGTGCCTGGGTCGCGAGCCGCCCCGGCAACCGGGCGCGCCGCGACTGACCCCGCTCGCCTCCGGTGGAGGCCCCCGCCCGCGGGCGGGGGCCTCCACCGTTCTCAGACGAGCAGGTCGTAGATGTTCCAACCCCAGCCGCCGGGCCTCGGGTAGTACGGCTCGCTCTTCCCGTCGAACTTCACCACGCCGTAGACCACGAGCTTCCCGTCCCTGGCCCGGGCGGCGAGGGACTGTTCGTCGCCGTACGCTTCGGGGTCGATCCTGCCCATCCCCGCGAGGGCGGTGTAGGCGTTCCAGCCGCCGCCGACGGCGCGGCGGGGCTTGAAGGGCACGGCCGGATCCCAGTCGTCGGCCTTCTCGTAGCGCCACTGCCGGCCGTCCGGCGTGTGGGCGATCAGGCCGTCCCCGAAGGCGACGATGCTCGTGTACGCGTTCCACCCGCCGCCGACCCGCACCCGGCGCCCGAACGGGTGCTCGACCCAATGGGTTGCGGGGTAGCGCCAGAGGACGCCGTCCCGGTCGCGGGCGTAGAGGTCGCCGCCGGGCAGTCCGGTGAGGCTGGTGTACACGTTCCAGCCTCCACCGACCCGTCGGCGCGGCTCGAAGGGCGCGCCCTCCCGCCGGCTGCCCCGGTAGTACCAGAGGACGCCGTCCCGGTCGCGGGCCACGAGGTCACCCGCGCCGGCGGCGGTCGTGCGGTCGAGCTTGGTGAGGGCGGTGTACGCGTTCCAGCCGCCGCCGACCCGCTTGCGCGGCTTGAGCGGGGTGCCGATGCGCCCGGTGGCGTCGTACTGCCAGAGGACGCCGTTCCGGTCGCGGGCGTGCAGCGAGGTCCGGAGGGAGGCCTCGAGGGTGCCCCGCTCGAAGGAGAAGGCCAGTTCGCCGCGCGCGACGACCGTGCCGGTCGCGTCGTGCAGGTCGACGGCGGTGGAGATGTAGCCGAACCGGGCGAAGTCCGAGCCGACGTCCATGGTGATGTCGTAGGTGACGCTGGAGGCGCCTTCGGGCACCTGGGCCGCCGGCAGGTCGAACAGGAGCCAGATGCCGTCGACCGTCTCCGGGTCGGGCGAGGCCCAGGGGCAGGGCTCGAAGGCCCCGCCGTCGACGGCGCAGGTCGAGGTGATCCGCGGTCCGGGCCGGTCTCCCGGGGTTCCGTAGGCGGCCAGGAAGCCCAGGCGCTCGCTCCGGATCGGCCCCTTGACTCCGGGCGGCAGGGTGACGGTGAGCCGGGTGGTGACGGGCCCCTCCTCACCGGCCGGCACGCGCAGCGGGCCGCCCTCCTGCGTGATCGTGCCGGGTTCGGGCGCGGCGGTGGCCGTGGCGGCCCCGCCGGCCAGGGCGGAGGAGGTGAGGGCGAGGGCGAGTCCCGCCGTGACGAGGGCTCTGCGCAGCTGTCTCATGGCGTTTCCCCCAGGCTTTCTTCGGGATTCCGTCTGGCTTCGGTCAGAGGAGGGTGTCGTAGATGTTCCAGCCCCAGCCGGCCGCGGTGCGGGTCGCGGCGGGGACGCCGGCGTAGTCGCCCTCGTACGCCCAGAGCCTGCCGTCGCGGTCGCGGGCCAGGAGGTCCCGATCGGTGTGGAAGCCCAGGTCGCCGGTGCCGGCGAGGGCCGTGTAGACGTTCCAGCCGCCACCGACGCGGACGCGCGGCCGCAGGGGGACGGCGGGGTCGGACGAATAGCTGGGCCGGTAGGCCCAGAGCACTCCGCCGGTGTCCCTGGCGAGGATGTTCGCGCTGAGGCCGGCGACCGAGGTGAGGGCGGTGTACGCGTTCCAGCCGCCGCCGATGCGCACGCGCGGGGCGAACGGGGCGGAGGCGGGAGCGGGGGCGCCGGCGGCGCGCGGGTAGTTCCACAGGACGCCGTCCCGGTCGCGGGCGAAGAGTCCGTCGGGGGTGCCGATGAGGGCGGTGTACGCGTTCCAGCCGCCGCCGATGCGCACGCGCGGCCAGAAGGGGGCGGAGAGGGTGCCGGAGTTCCGGTAGTACCAGAGGACGCCGTCCCGGTCGCGGGCCACGAGGTCGCCCTTGCCGTCGGCGGTCGCCGGGCCGAGCCGGGTGAGCGCGGTGTAGCCGCCCCAGCCGCCGCCGACCCGCTGCCGCGGCTTGAACGGCGCCGACGGCCTGCCGGTGCCCTCGTACTGCCAGAGCACTCCGGCGCGGTCACGGGCGTGCAGGACCGTGCGGAACTCGGCCTCGGGGGTGCCGGGGACGAACGCGAACCCGGCCGGGCCGGTGGCGATCCGGCCGCCCGCCGCGTCGGTGACATCGAAGGAGCCGTGGAGGGAGCGGTCGTTGGCCGCGTACGAGCCGGCGTCGACGCGGACGGCGTAGGTGACGAACGGGGCTGCCGCGGTCTCCGGCAGGACGAGGCCCTCGCGCCCGTACGGGCAGTCGACGAACGCGCCGCCGTTCACGGAGCAGGACCATCGCGTGTAGTACAGCTCGGAGGGGATGTGTTCGTCGGAGCCTTCGGGCGGCCAGAAGAGGTCGGACAGGACCAGCCGGGCCTTCACGGTGCCGGTGGCGCCGGCCGGCAGCGCGGCCCCGAAGTAGCTGGTGGCGGGCCCTTCTTCGCCCGAGGGGACGGAGAGGGTGCCGCCCCTCTGGACGACGGTCCCGGGGGCCTGCTCGGACACCGCGAGGGGCGCGGCGAGTGCCGTCGCCCCTCCGGCGGCCGGGGGGACCAGAGCGGCGAGCAGGGCGCCCGCCGCGACCAGAGATGTGCGGATGGTGTGTCTCATGGATCCCCCCGGCGTTCTCGTCGGATCACTCAGATGACGACGTTGTAGACGTTCCAGCCGTGGCCGACCTTGGTGCGGGTCCCCGGGACCCAGCCGAAGCCGGACGGCTTGCCCTGGTAGGCGTAGAGGTCGCCGGTCGTGGTGCGGGCGAGCAGGTCGAGGTGGTTCCAGCGACCGAGATCCCACGTGCCGGCAAGCGTGTTGTAGGCGTTCCAGCCGCCGCCGACCTTCGCCCGTGCGTCGAACGGCTTGCTCGACGACGGTGCGACGGTGGCGCGGTTGTACTTCCACAGGACGCCGGCCGCGTCACGGGCGACCAGGCCGTCGGCGTATCCGCTGATCTGCGTGTAGGTGTTCCAGCCGCCGCCGACACGCGCGCGCGGATAGAGGGTGGACCGGTAGGCGATGTAGTTCCACAGGACGCCGTCCTTGTCGCGGGCGACCAGGCCGGAACCATTGGTCGCGATCGCGGTGTAGGCGTTCCAGCCGCCGCCGACGCGCACGCGCGGCTTGAACGGGGCGTCCGGGTTGCCGGAGCCCTCGTAGTACCAGAGGACGCCGGCCTTGTCGCGGGCGTACACGTCGCCCCGCCCGTCCGCGGTGATGCGGCCGACGGGCACGATCGCGGTGTACGCGTTCCAGCCGCCGCCGACGCGCTTGCGCGCCGTCAGCTTGCCGTCGGCCGAGCCGGTCCCCTCGTACCGCCACAGGACGCCGTCCTTGTCGCGGGCGTGGACGGCGCCGCGGAAGGCCGCCTCGGGGGTGCCGAGGGCGGCGTCGACGCCGACGGCGCCCTTCGAGACGACGTTCCCCCGGGCGTCCTTCAGGGTCACCGACAGGTCGAGCGAGCCGAACCAGCGGTCGGCGGACGACAGGTCGAGCGTCACCGCGTAGTTCAGGGCGGCCTTCGCCTCGACGGCCGGAACGTCGGCGGCGATCGGCTCGCCCGCCTCGTCGCCGGTCACGTGCCACGTCAGGGCCGCCGGGGCGGACCCGTCCACCGACCAGGTCGTCATCCTGCCCATGTTGGTCGCGAGCCGCTCCGACGTGACGCCGGCCCCGGGCCACTCCGAGACCGGCTTGGCGAACCCGATCGTGGCCGTCACCGGCCCGGTCACCCCGGCCGGCAGCGAGGCGCGGAAACGGATCGTCCCCGGGCCCTCGTCGCCGGCCCACACCTTCGTCCGGCCCCCGTCCTGGACCACCGTGCCGGGTTCCACGACGGCCTCCGCCCGGTTCACCGCCGGCGCGGCCGCGGCCACTGCTCCCCCGAGCGCCACCGGTGCGATGCCGGCGACGAGGGCCGTCGCCAGAACCAGGCCTGCACGCATACGCGCCACGAACTCCCCCAAGTTTTAAGGCTTATTGACGTGAGGAAGCGGCTTCCCGCCACTCCTCGGACACCTCTATGACATCCGGGGTATCCGAAGGGTTGTACGTGTCCTTCTCTTCGTTCTCGCTGATTCCGAAGCGGTCGTGGAAGCGGCGCAGCGGCCCCGGTGCCCACCAGGTGAGGCGGCCGGTCAGCCTCATCACGGAGGGGACGAGGAGGCTGCGGACGACCATCGCGTCCATGAGGACGGCGAGGGCGACGCCGAGTCCGAGCATCTTGGTGTTGGTGACGCGGGAGGTGCCGATGGCGACCATGACGACGGCGAGGATCACGGCGGCGGCGGTGATCAGGCCGCCGGTGTGGCGCAGTCCGAAGCGGACGGAGTGCTCGTGGTCGCCGGTGGCGTCGTACTCCTCCTTGATGCGGGAGAGCAGGAACACCCCGTAGTCCATGGAGAGTCCGAAGGCCACGCAGAACATGAGGACGGGCAGGGTGGTCTCGATGTCGCCGGTGGAGGTGAAGCCGAGGAGTCCCGCGAGGTGTCCTTCCTGGAAGACCCAGACGACGGCGCCGAACATGGCCGTGAGGCTGAGGGCGTTGAGGAGGACGGCCTGGACGGGGACGACGACGCTGCCGGTGAGCAGGAAGACGAGGAGCAGGGTGACGAGGACGATGATCCCGGCGGCCCAGGGCAGCCGGTCGGCGATGGCGTGCTTGGAGTCGACGAGGACGGCGGCGGGTCCGGTGACGGAGGTCGCGAACGGCGCCTCGGCCGTGCGCAGTTCGCCGACGACCCGCTGGGCTCCGGCACCGACGGTCTCGCCCTCGGGCACGACGGTGAAGTAGGCGGCGCCGCCGCCGGTGGTGACGGGCCCCTCGGCGCGGACGACGCCGTCGAGGGCGGCGATCCGGTCGCGGTAGCCGGCGTACTGCGCGGGGGTGGCGGTGCCCTCGGCGAGGACGGTGATGCCGCCGCCGGGGTTGCCGGGGAAGCCGTCCCGCAGCTGGTCCTGGACGACGCGGGAGGAGGCGGTGACGGGAAGCTGGCGGTCGTCGGCGGTGCCGAACTTCACGCCCAGGAAGGGCAGTCCGAGGAGGACGAGACCGGCGGTGGTGACGACGGCGAAGACGGGCGCCCGCCGCATCACGAGGCCGGCGGCCCGCGCCCAGCCCGCGCCCTCTTCCCGGGGCGCCCTGCCGCGCCGGAGGAGGCGCCGCAGGTCGAGGGCGTTGACCCGGTCGCCGAGCAGCACGAGGGCGGCCGGGAGCAGGGTGAGCGCGGCGGTGGCGGCGAGCAGGACGACGGCGATCCCGGCGTACGCGAAGGAGCGCAGGAAGTACTGCGGGAAGACCAGCATCGCGGCGAGCGAGACGGCGACGGTCAGGGCGGAGAAGAGCACGGTCCGGCCGGCCGTGCGCAGGGTGGTGCGGACGGCGGTGTGCGTGTCGGCGCCGGCGGCGAGCTCCTCGCGGTAGCGGCGTACGACGAACAGGGCGTAGTCGATGGCGAGTCCGAGCCCGAGGGCGGTCGTCAGGTTCTGCGCGAAGACGGAGACGTCGGTGAACTCGGTGATGCCGCGCAGGACGGCGTTGGTGCCGAGGATGGCGACGATGCCGACGCCGAGCGGCAGGAGGGCGGCGACGGCGCTGCCGAAGACCATGACGAGCAGGACGAGGGTGACGGGCAGGGCGATGAGCTCGGCCCGCAGCAGGTCCTCCTGGATGACGGTCTGCATCTCGTGCCGGACGGCGAGTCCGCCGCCGAGGGAGACCTCGACGGGGCCGTGGGTCCCCCGATACGCGGGGGCGATGCGGTCGAGGACGGCGGCGGCGTCCTTCTCGTCGCCGGGGATCCGGGCGGCGATCACGGCCTGGTGGCCGTCCTCGGAGCGGAGGGCGGGCGAGCCGGTGGACCAGTAGGAGCCGACGCCCTCGACGCCCGGTTCGGCGCCGAGGCGCTCGGCGAGCCCGCGGGCCTCGGCGGCGGCGGCGGGGCTGTCGACACCGGGGGTGCCCGCGTCGACGAGGAGCAGCACGTTCGGCTGGGAGCCCGGGAACTGCTTCTCCAGGGCCTTGGTGGCGTACGTGGACTCGGCGGCCGGGTCCTCCCAGCCGCCGCTGCCCATGCGGTCGGCGACGCCGCCGCCCGCGAGGACGGCGAGTGCGGTGAGCACGAGCGCGACCAGGAGGGTGAGGCGCGGGCGGGCGGTGACGAACCGCGTCCATCCCCCACCGGGAGTCGTTTTCTTGACTTCGGACATGACGCGGTGTCCCCTTCACCGTGGTCCCCGCACGCGCTTCCCGGCAGGTCGCGGGGGCCGCCCATTGCCATAGACTGGCAAACACGAGTGATCGCTCGCGTTTCCCAAGAATGCGAGCGACCTCTCGTGTTTGTCAAACGTGCCGAGGAGGGCCGGAGACAGCCATGTCCGGAGACGTGTCCGAAGAACCGAAGCCGCGCCGCCGCCAGGCCCGCGGCGAACGCCGCATCGCGCAGCTGCTCCAGGCCGCCGCGAGAGTCTTCTGCGCGTACGGGTACACGGCGACCAGCACCAACGCGATCGCCCGGGAGGCGAGCGTCTCCCCCGGCACGCTCTACCAGTACTTCCCGAACAAGGAGGCCATCGCCGTAGAGCTCGGCGAGCGCCTCCTCGGCGAGATGCGGGAGGCACACGGCCAGGCGTTCACCCAGGAGAACCTCGCCCTGCCGCTGCCCGAGATGCTGGACGTCGTCGTCGACCCGATGATCGCCTTCAACTGCGAGCACCCGGTCTTCCTCGCCCTGATGCACGGCTCCGAGGTGCCCGGCCGGATCGCCGAGGAGCACGACGCCCTGCACGCCAACCTGCTCGCCACGGTGCAGGGGGTGATCGGGCACTACGCCCCGGGCCTCTCCGCCGCCGAGCGCGGCCGCGTCGCCGACATGGTCTTCGCGATCTTCAAGGGCGGCCTCGGGCTCGTCCTCGCCGCACCCGAGGGAGCCGAGCGGGACGCGACCATCGCCGAGCTGAAGACCGTCCTCCTGCGCTACCTCTCCCCGCTGGTCGAGACCCCGGCCGCCACGGCCCCGGTCACCACGACTCCGCCCCGCTGACCGACTCGGCGGGCAGCCTCTTCTCCCCCGGCCCCGCCCCCGCCCTCAGCTTCAGGGCGAGCAGCGGGAAGACGAGGACGGAGAGCATGCCGGCCCCGACGAGCGCCGCCGCCTCGCCGGCCGTCATCTCCTTGTCGTCCACGCCGATGGTGGTGATGGCGACGACGAGCGGCAGCGCCGTGGAGCCGTACAGGACGAGGCCGCTCCGGTCCGTACGGCCGAGGTCGCGCGGGGCGAGGAACCAGATCGGCCCGCCGCGCACGACGAGGAAGAGCAGCAGGAAGACCGGCAGCAGGAGCAGGGTCCTGCCCCCGCCGAGGAGCGAGTCCAGGTCGAACTCGATCCCGGTGACGACGAAGAAGACGGGGACGAGGAAGCCGAAGCCGACGCCCTCGACCTTCTCCAGGATCTGCGGTCCGGAGTCGGGCGCGGCGCCGGTCAGCACGAGCCGGGTGATGAGTCCGGCGGCGAAGGCGCCGAGCAGCACGTCGAGCCCGAGCGCCGTCGACGCCCCCAGCATCAGGGCGAGCAGCAGGAAGACGAAGCGGACCGCGAACTGGCCGCTGCTGTGCAGGGTCCGGGCGATGACCCTCGAGAACCACGGCGGTCGGGGCCGCAGCGCCCAGTAGACGGCCCCCGCCGTGAGCGCGGCGAAGACGGCGAGGAGGACGGTGGACTCGGCGGCGCCCCGGCCGCTGAGCAGCAGCGCCATCGCGATGATCGGGCCGAACTCGCCGACCGCGCCGAAGGCCATGACGACCGTGCCGAACCGCCCGTGGAGGTCGCCGGCGTCCCGCAGCACGGGCAGCACGGTGCCGAGCGCGGTGCTGGTCAGGGCGACGCCGATGAAGACGCCCTTGGTGTAGCCGCCGCCGAGCAGGACGCCGGTGCCGAGGCCGAGGGCGAGGGCGATCACCCAGGCCCACACGGAGCGCCTGAGGGTGTCGCCGCGGACCTTGCCGAACTCGATCTCGTACCCGGCGAGGAAGATCAGCATCGCGAGGCCGAGCTGGGAGAGCCCGTCGATCAGCGCGTCGGGCCGGGCCCAGTCCAGGACGTCGGGGCCGATGAGGATGCCGAGCAGGATCTCGAAGATGACGAGCGGGACGGGGAGCCATCGCCCCACCCCGTAGGCGAGCAGCGGCGCCAGGACGGCGATCGCCATGATCAGGATGAGCGTGCTCCCCGAATGCGACATATCGGGTGTCTACCATGAGCTCCGCACCGACCACCGGATTCACGTCCTGGATCCACGCGCTGGATTTATACCCCCCAGGGGTATAGTCTCGCTATCGTAAGACCCCGAACCACCCAGGAGGAGAGCGCCATGTCCGCAGAGACCACGACCGAACTGACCACCGTCTACCAGGTCAAGGGCATGACCTGCGGCCACTGCGAGGGCGCCGTCTCCAGCGAGATCTCCGAGATCCCCGGCGTCTCCTCCGTCACCGCCGTCGCCAAGACCGGCGAGGTCACCGTCGTCTCCGCCGCCGCGCTCGACCGCGAGGCCGTCGCCGCCGCCGTGGACGAGGCCGGCTACGAGCTGGCCTGACCCCTCGTCGCACCGGCGCCGCAGGGCCGTACCGTTATCGGTACGGCCCTGCTCCCCTTTGGAAACGCACATGCCCAGCACCACCGTCACCGAGCTCACGATCGGCGGGATGACCTGCGCCTCCTGCGCCGCCCGCGTCGAGAAGAAGCTCAACCGGATGGACGGCGTCACCGCCACCGTCAACTACGCCACGGAGAAGGCGCGCGTCGAGCACGCCCCGGACGTCGGCGTCGA
Source organism: Streptomyces sp. NPDC002463 (assembly GCF_042889835.1). NCBI lineage: Bacteria > Bacillati > Actinomycetota > Actinomycetes > Kitasatosporales > Streptomycetaceae > Streptomyces > Streptomyces sp. NPDC002463. The sequence continues at coordinate 236,373 of NZ_JBIARL010000014.1, read as the reverse complement.
CGCGCTGATCGCCACCGTCGTGAAGACCGGCTACACCGCCGAGGAACCCGCCCCGCCCGTGGAGGAGCAGCAGGACGAGCCGGAGGACCCCGAGCTCGCCTCCCTCCGGCAGCGGCTCACCGTCTCCGCGCTCCTCGCGGCGCCCGTGGTCCTGCTCGCCATGGTCCCCTCCCTCCAGTTCGACTACTGGCAGTGGCTCTCGCTCACCCTCGCCTCCCCCGTCGTCGTCTGGGGCGGCCTCCCCTTCCACCGGGCCGCCTGGACGAACCTCCGGCACGGCGCCGCCACCATGGACACCCTCGTCTCGGTCGGCACCCTCGCCGCCTACGGCTGGTCCCTCTGGGCCCTCTTCCTCGGCGACGCCGGCATGCCCGGCATGCGGCACGGCTTCGACCTCACCGCCGACCGCGCCCACGCCTCCTCCGCGATCTACCTGGAGGTCGCCGCCGGAGTCGTCACCTTCATCCTCCTCGGCCGCTACCTGGAGGCCCGCGCCAAGCGGAAGGCGGGCACCGCGCTGAGGGCCCTGATGGAGCTGGGCGCCAAGGACGTGGCCGTACTCAAGGACGACGGGGAGGTACGCGTACCCGTCGGCGAGCTCCGTACCGGCGACCTCTTCGTCGTACGCCCCGGTGAGAAGATCGCCACCGACGGCACCGTCGTCGAGGGCGCGTCCGCCGTCGACGCCTCCCTGCTCACCGGCGAGTCGCTCCCCCTGGACGTCACCCCCGGCTCCGCCGTCACCGGCGGCTGCGTCAACGTCTCGGGCCGGCTCGTCGTCGAGGCCACCCGGGTCGGCTCCGACACCCAACTGGCCAGGATCGCGCGGCTCGTCGAGGAGGCCCAGAGCGGCAAGGCCGAGGTGCAGCGGCTCGCCGACCGGATCTCCGCCGTCTTCGTCCCGGTCGTGATCCTCATCGCCCTCGCCACCCTCGTCACCTGGCTCCTCGTGACGAGCGACGTCACCGCGGCCTTCACCGCCGCCGTCGCCGTCCTGATCATCGCCTGCCCCTGCGCCCTCGGCCTCGCCACCCCGACCGCCCTCATGGTCGGCACGGGCCGCGGCGCCCAGCTCGGCATCCTCATCAAGGGCCCCGAGGTCCTGGAGTCCACCCGCCGCGTCGACACGGTCGTCCTCGACAAGACCGGGACGGTCACCACCGGCCGCATGCGGCTGACCGGCGTGCACGTGTACGGCGGTCGGTACGGCGCCGACTCCGCCGACGAGACCGAGCTGCTGCGGCTCGCGGGCGCCCTGGAGCACTCCTCCGAGCACCCGGTCGCCCGCGCGATCGCCGCCGGCGCCGCCGAGCGCTGCGGGGAGCTCCCCACCCCGAAGACCTTCGAGAACGTGCCGGGCCTCGGCGTGCGCGGCTCCGTCGACGGCCGGCTCGTCCTCGTCGGACGCGCCGCCCTGCTCGCCTCCGAGGGCGTCGAGGCGCCCGCGACGACGGAGCCCGGCGCCGTCCACGTCGCCTGGGACGGAGTGGCCCGCGGCACCCTGACCGTCGCCGACACCGTCAAGGACACCAGCGCCGAGGCGGTCGCCCGGCTGCGCGCCCTGGGGCTGCGGCCCGTCCTCCTCACCGGGGACCACCGTGCGGTCGCCGAGACCGTGGCGGCCGAGGTGGGCATCGACGAGGTGATCGCGGAGGTGCTGCCCGAGGAGAAGGCCGAGGTGGTCCGGCGGCTCCGGGACGAGGGCCGTACGGTCGCGATGGTCGGCGACGGGGTGAACGACGCCGCCGCGCTCGCGACGGCCGACCTCGGGCTCGCGATGGGGACGGGCACCGACGCGGCCATCGAGGCGAGCGACCTGACCCTGGTGCGGGGCGACCTGCGGGTCGCGGCGGACGCCATCCGGCTGGCACGGCGGACCCTGGCGACGATCCGGGGCAACCTCGGCTGGGCCTTCGGCTACAACCTCGCCGCGCTCCCCCTCGCGGCGGCCGGACTTCTCAACCCGATGATCGCAGGCCTGGCCATGGCCTTTTCGTCCGTCTTCGTCGTATCCAACAGCCTTCGTCTGCGGCGCTTCACGTGAATTCACCCACGTGTGACGCACAGGACCTTCACAAAGAGATCTAGATCACAGATATTGGGGGGTAACCATCTGGGCTGTTCGCGAGTCTAAGTGGGCGATGCCAAGAACGTCTTGGGGGACGTTCATGGGATGTCTTGGGGGACGTCCCAGGCAAGCGCGGCCGGGGCACGTGCACCGGGGAGCTTTGAGCGGCCCTCCCGTACGTACCCCGGCAGACCGCGCGCAAGACGCCCGGCCCGGATCCCGTGGGGGGAATCCGCACCGGGATATGGAAAGCGCCCCGTCGCCGACCCGTGGGGGGATCGGTGGCGGGGCGCTTTTCGCACTTCTTCTTCGAGGCTCGGTTCGCCTCCGGGGCGCTGGAGCCGGTGTCGAGGCGACGATCGCGCTCGACCCTCCTTCGTCGGGCCTCCGCGCGTTCGCCGCCTCGACACCGACGCGCCCCTTCGGCTCACTCGCCGGGCGCGTCAGCCTGGCGTCAGCGGGCCTCGACCGGGACGAAGTCGCGGAGGACCTCGCCCGTGTAGATCTGGCGCGGGCGGCCGATGCGGGAGCCCGGCTCCTTGATCATCTCGTGCCACTGGGCGATCCAGCCCGGGAGGCGGCCGAGGGCGAAGAGGACCGTGAACATCTCGGTCGGGAAGCCCATGGCCCGGTAGATCAGGCCCGTGTAGAAGTCCACGTTCGGGTAGAGGTTGCGCGAGACGAAGTACTCGTCGGAGAGCGCGTGCTCCTCCAGCTTGAGCGCGATGTCGAGCAGCTCGTCGGACTTGCCGAGCGCCGAGAGGACATCGTGCGCCGCCGCCTTGATGATCTTGGCGCGCGGGTCGAAGGACTTGTACACCCGGTGGCCGAAGCCCATCAGGCGGACGCCGTCCTCCTTGTTCTTCACCTTGCGGATGAAGGAGTCGACATCGCCGCCGTTGGCCTGGATGCCCTCCAGCATCTCCAGGACCGACTGGTTGGCGCCACCGTGCAGGGGGCCCCACAGGGCCGAGATGCCGGCGGAGATCGAGGCGAACATGTTCGCCTGCGAGGAGCCGACCAGACGCACGGTGGAGGTCGAGCAGTTCTGCTCGTGGTCCGCGTGCAGGATCAGCAGCTTGTCGAGCGCGGAGACGACGACCGGGTCGAGGTCGTACTCCTGGGCGGGGACCGAGAAGGTCATGCGCAGGAAGTTCTCGACGTAGCCGAGGTCGTTACGCGGGTAGACGAACGGGTGACCGATCGACTTCTTGTACGCGTACGCCGCGATCGTCGGCAGCTTGGCGAGCAGGCGGATCGTGGAGAGGTGACGCTGCTGCTCGTCGAAGGGGTTGTGGCTGTCCTGGTAGAAGGTGGACAGCGCGGAGACCACCGAGGACAGCATCGCCATCGGGTGGGCGTCCCGCGGGAAGCCGCGGAAGAAGTTCTTGACGTCCTCGTGGACCAGGGTGTGCTGCGTGATCTCGTTCTTGAAGGTCGACAGCTCGTCGACCTTCGGCAGCTCACCGTTGATCAGCAGGTACGCCACCTCAAGGAAGGTGGAGCGCTCGGCCAGCTGCTCGATGGGGTAGCCGCGGTACCGCAGAATGCCCTGCTCACCGTCGAGGTAGGTGATGGCGGATTTATAGGCGGCGGTGTTGCCGTATCCGCTGTCAAGGGTGACCAGACCGGTCTGGGCTCGGAGTTTGCCGATGTCGAAGCCCTTGTCGCCGACGGTGCTCTCGACCACCGGGTAGGTGTATTCACCGTCCGCGTACCGCAGTACTACAGAGTTGTCGCTCACGTCATCCCTCACCGACGTAGTGCCTCTTCTTCGAGGTGCCCTGACTGTCTCTACCATCCCCCATTTGGCTCAGGAGAGTGCACTCGGGGTCGCTCATTGGGCCATTCGGCGGCACTCAGTGCCGCCAACCTTCATATCCTGCCCCCTTCGCCCCGGTTCCGGTAGTCCTCCGTGATCTTTCACACGAGGGCGTCCCCTGTGAGCCGATGGGCGAGTGCGGTAAAGCGCCTGCCCGCCGAGACCGTACGGACCGCCTGGGCGATCGCCCGACGGGAGCCGACCAGGACGACCAGCTTCCGGGCCCGGGTCACGGCCGTGTAGAGCAGGTTCCGCTGGAGCATCATCCAGGCGCTCATGGTGACCGGAATCACCACCGCCGGATACTCGCTGCCCTGCGAACGGTGGATGGTGACCGCGTACGCATGGGCGAGTTCGTCCAGCTCGTCGAAGTCGTACGGCACCTCCTCGTCCTCGTCGGTCCGCACGGTCAGCCGCTGCTCGACGGTGTCCAGTGCCGTGACGACGCCGACCGTACCGTTGAAGACCCCGTTGGCCCCCTTCTCATAGTTGTTCCGAATCTGGGTCACCTTGTCACCGACACGGAAGACACGCCCGCCGAACCGCTTCTCCGGCAGGTCCGGGCGGGCCGGTGTGATCTCCTGCTGGAGCAGACCGTTCAGCGAGCCCGCGCCCGCCGGGCCCCGGTGCATCGGGGCGAGGACCTGGACGTCCCGGCGCGGGTCCAGGCCGAACTTGGCCGGAATCCGGCGGGCCGCGACCTCCACCGCGACCCGGGCGGCGTCTTCCGTCTCCTCCTCGGCGAAGAGGAAGAAGTCCGGCAGCCCCTGGGTCTGCGGCGGGGTGCCGGCGTTGATCCGGTGCGCGTTCATCACCACGCCGGACTCCTTGGCCTGCCGGAAGATCCGGGTCAGCCGCACGGCCGGTACGGGACTGCCGGGGGCGAGGAGATCACCCAGGACCTCGCCCGCGCCGACCGACGGCAGCTGGTCGACGTCCCCCACGAGCAGCAGATGGGCACCCGGAGCCACGGCCTTGACCAGCTTGTTCGCGAGGAGCAGGTCGAGCATGGAAGCCTCGTCGACGACGATCAGGTCGGCGTCGAGGGGCCGGTCCCGGTCGTACGCGGCGTCCCCGCCCGGCTTCAGCTCAAGGAGCCGGTGCACGGTGGACGCCTCGGCGCCGGTCAGCTCGGCGAGCCGCTTGGCGGCCCGTCCGGTGGGCGCGGCGAGCACCACCTTGGCCTTCTTGGCCCGGGCCAGCTCGACGATCGACCGGACGGTGAAGGACTTGCCGCAGCCGGGGCCGCCGGTGAGCACGGCGACCTTCCGGGTGAGGGCGAGACGCACGGCCTCCTCCTGCTCGGGCGCGAGCGACGCCCCCGTCCGGTCGGCGAGCCAGGCGAGCGCCTTGTCCCAGGCCACGTCCCGGAAGGCCGGCATCCGGTCGTCCTCGGCCCGCAGGAGCCTCCGGAGCTGCCCGGCGAGGGACAGCTCGGCGCGGTGGAAGGGGATGAGGTACACGGCGGTGACGGGCGCGCCTTCGGGTCCGGGAACGGTCTCGCGTACGACCCCCTCGGGATCCGAGGCCAGCTCGCCCAGACACTCGATGACGAGCCCGGTGTCGACCTGCAGCAGCTTCACGGCATCGGAGATCAGCCGCTCCTCGGGCAGGAAGCAGTGCCCCTGGTCGCTGGACTGGGACAGGGCGTACTGCAGGCCGGCCTTCACCCGGTCGGGGCTGTCGTGCGGGATGCCGACGGCCTGGGCGATCTTGTCGGCGGTGAGGAACCCGATGCCCCACACGTCGGCGGCAAGCCGATAGGGCTGGTTCCGCACGACGGAGATGGAGGCGTCCCCGTACTTCTTGTAGATCCGCACGGCGATGGAGGTGGACACTCCCACCCCCTGGAGGAAGACCATCACCTCCTTGATCGCCTTCTGCTCCTCCCAGGCGGCGGTGATGTTCTTGGTCCGCTTGGGCCCGAGCCCCGGGACCTCGATCAGCCGGCCGGGCGACTCCTCGAGGATGTCGAGGGTGTCGAGCCCGAAGTGCGTCGTGATCCGGTCGGCGAAGACGGGCCCGATGCCCTTGACGAGCCCGGACCCGAGATAGCGCCGGATGCCCTGGATGGTGGCGGGCAGCACGGTCGTGTAGTTCTCGACGGTGAACTGCTTCCCGTACTGCGGATGCGACCCCCACCGCCCCTCCATCCGCAGCGACTCCCCCGGCTGCGCGCCGAGCAACGCCCCGACGACGGTGAGCAGCTCCCCACCACCACGCCCGGTGTCGACCCGGGCGACGGTGTAGCCGTTCTCCTCGTTGGCGTAGGTGATCCGCTCCAGCACACCTTCGAGCACTGCGGGCCCGCGACCGTCGTTGGACATGTCTCGACCGTAGCGAAGAGGTCGGACATCGTGCGGCGGGCGTCGGGATGGCGTTGTTTCGCCACATGGCGCGTTCGGTCGTCCCGGCCACGACGACCGCCCGCGCGGAATGCGCTGCCCATCCCCGGAAAGGGCGTTTGAGCAGCCTCGTCAAGATGGCGACGCTTGCCACCAGACTGTCCTGATTCGCCCTTCAGGGCATCCCGCGCCGCCGGAACGATGGGCGTGCCTTCCGGCGACGGTCACGACCGGCCGCCGAAGCCACCGACGTGAAGGGGAACAGCGGCATGAACTGGATCAAGAGCCTGGCGATGACGGGTGCGGCCGTGGTGCTGACCGCCGGCCAACTGCTGTCCGGCACCGCGTCGGCCGCACCCGCGGCCGACCGGGCGGACGGCCTTCAGCAGAAGGTCGACGCCTACCTGGCGAGCCATCCCGGTGAGCGCCAGCTCGCCGAGGGCAAGGCGACCATGCCCGGCGGGTCGGTCACCTTCTCCGCCACCGGCACCGCCGGTGCCGCCGCCATCAGTTGCAGCTACGGCCACCTCTGCATCCAGGACGGCAACGGCAGCCGCTGGGACTACTACTACTGCGGCTACTACGACTTCTCCGGCATCGGCGACGGGTACTTCAACAACAACCAGACCTCGGGCACCGTCGCGAGGTTCTACAACCAGGACGGCAGCCTCAGGTGGACCAGCAGGGCCCCGCAGAGCGGAACGGCCTCGTGGTCGCCGGTGTGGCACATCCGCCCGTGCTGATCCCCTGACGCCCGGTCGCCCGGTGCTCCGCCCCCACGTCGACGGGGGCGGAGCACCGTCCGGTTCGGGGCGTCGAAGACCGCCGCGCCGGCCGGTGGCGCGTCACACCGCCAGGAACGCCTCCAGCGTCTCCTCCAGGACCTCCACCCCGTCCCTCGCCCACAGGGCGTCGTTGAAGAGTTCCACCTCGATCGGACCCGTGTAGCCCGCCTTCTCCACGAGGGACGTCCAGGCCGCGAGGTCGATCGCGCCCGTGCCCAGTTGGCCTCGGCCGGTGAGGACGCCGGCGGGGAGGGGGGTGGTCCAGTCGGCGAGCTGGAAGGAGTGGATGCGGCCCGCCGCGCCCGCGCGCCGCACCGCCGCCGGGGCCCGGTCGTCCCACCAGAGGTGGTACGTGTCGACCGTGACGCCGACCTGGGTCGCGGGGAAGCGCTCCGCGATCTCCAGGGCCTGGTCCAGGGTCGAGACCGCGCACCGGTCGGAGGCGTACATCGGGTGGAGCGGCTCGATCGCGAGGCGGACTCCGCGTTCGCCCGCGTAGGGGGCGAGGATGCCGATCGCCTCGGCGATGCGCGCCCGGGCGGACAACAGGTCCGGGCAGGACGGGGTGAGGCCGCCCGAGACCAGGACGAGGGTGTCCGTGCCGAGCGTGACGGCCTCGTCGATCGCCGCGCGGTTCTCCGCCTCCCAGCCGTCGGTCGTGAAGAAGCCGCCCCGGCAGAGGGTGGTGACGGTCAGGCCCGCGTCCCGCACCAGGGCGGCCGCCGCCTCGACCCCGTACTCCCGAACCGGTTCGCGCCACAGCCCCACGCCCGGGATTCCCAGCCGTACGCACTCCCGCACGAGGTCGGGGAGGGCGAGCTGCTTCACCGTCATCTGGTTGATGCCGAAGCGGTCGGGGTTCACTGGGGGACTCCGTACGTCGTGAGGAGCGAGCGCATCCGGGACTCCGCGCGGGCCGGGTCCGGGAACAGGCCCAGGCCGTCGGCGAGTTCGTACGCGCGGGCGAGGTGCGGGAGCGAACGGGCCGACTGCAGGCCGCCGACCATCGCGAAGTGGTCCTGGTGGCCGGCCAGCCAGGCCAGGAACACCACGCCCGTCTTGTAGAAGCGGGTGGGGGGCTCGAAGAGGTGGCGGGAGAGTTCCACCGTCGGGTCCAGCGTCTTGCGGAAGGCCTCCTCGTCTCCCGTGTCCAGGAGCCGCACCGCCTCTGCCGCCAGCGGGCCCAGCGGGTCGAAGATGCCGAGCAGGGCGTGGCTGAAGCCCTGTTCGTCGCCCGCGATCAGCTCCGGGTAGTGGAAGTCGTCGCCCGTGTAGCAGCGGACGCCCTCCGGGAGGCGGCGGCGCAGTCCGACCTCGCGCCGGGCGTCGAGGAGGGAGACCTTGATGCCGTCGACCTTGTCGGGGTGCGCGGCGATCACGTCGAGGAAGGTCTCGGTGGCGGCGTCCAGATCGCGCGAGCCCCAGTAGCCGTCGAGCGCCGGGTCGAACATCGGGCCCAGCCAGTGCAGGATCACCGGCTCGCCCGCCTGCCGGAGCAGGTGGCCGTAGAGGTCGAGGTAGTCCTCGGGGCCGGTCGCGGCGGCGGCGAGGGCGCGGGAGGCCATGAGGACGGCCTGCGCACCCGACTCCTCGACGAGCGCGAGCTGTTCCTCGTACGCCGCGCGGACCTCGGGCAGGGAGGCCGGGCCGGTGAGCTGGTCGGTGCCGACGCCGCAGGCGATCCGGCCGCCGACGCCGCGGGCCTCCGCCGCCGACCGGCGGATCAGCTCCGCCGCGCCGGCCCAGTCGAGTCCCATCCCGCGCTGGGCGGTGTCCATGGCCTCGGCGACCCCGAGGCCGTGGGACCAGAGGTGGCGGCGGAAGGCGAGGGTGGCGTCCCAGTCGACGGCGGCCGGGGCGTCGGGTGTGGTGTCGGCGTACGGGTCGGCGACGACGTGCGCGGCGGAGAAGACCGTACGGGAGGTCAGCGGGCCGGCCGTGGAGAGCGCGAGGGGTTCGGTGCGGGGCTCGTACGCGCGCGTGGAGCCGCCCGGGACGGGGAGGCGGAGCGTCACAGGGTCACCTCCGGGACGTCCAGGCGGCGGCCCTCGGCGGCGGACTTCAGGCCCAGTTCGGCGAGCTGGACGCCGCGGGCTCCGGCGAGGAGGTCCCAGTGGTACGGCTCGTCGAGGACGACGTGCCGGAGGAAGAGCTCCCACTGGGCCTTGAAGCCGTTGTCGAACTCGGCGTTGTCGGGGACCTCCTGCCACTGGTCGCGGAAGGCCTCGGTGGCGGGGATGTCCGGGTTCCACACGGGCTTCGGGGTCGCCGAGCGGTGCTGGACGCGGCAGTTGCGGAGTCCCGCGACGGCGGAGCCCTCCGTGCCGTCGACCTGGAACTCGACGAGCTCGTCGCGGTTCACGCGGACCGTCCAGGAGGAGTTGATCTGGGCGATGGCGCCGCCCTCCAGCCGGAAGGTGCCGTACGCGGCGTCGTCGGCGGTGGCCTCGTACGGCTTGCCCTGCTCGTCCCAGCGGCGCGGGACGTGGGTGGCGACGGTCGCGGTGACGGAGGTGACGCGCCCGAACAGCTCGTGGAGCACGTACTCCCAGTGCGGGAACATGTCGACGACGATGCCGCCGCCGTCCTCGGCGCGGTAGTTCCAGCTGGGGCGCTGGGCGTCCTGCCAGTCGCCCTCGAAGACCCAGTAGCCGAACTCGCCGCGTACGGACAGGATCTCGCCGAAGAAGCCGCCGTCGACGAGCCGCTTGAGCTTGAGCAGGCCGGGGAGGAACAGCTTGTCCTGGACGACGCCGTGCTTGATGCCCTTCGCCTCGGCGAGGCGGGCGAGTTCGAGGGCGCCGGCCAGGTCGGCGGCGGTGGGCTTCTCGGTGTAGACGTGCTTGCCGGCGGCGATGGCCCTGGTGAGGGCGTCGACGCGGGCGGAGGTGACCTGGGCGTCGAAGTAGATGTCGATGCTGTCGTCGGCGAGGACGGCGTCGAGGTCGGTGGACCACTCGGTGAGGCCGTGGCGCTCGGCGAGGGCGCGCAGGGCGGGCTCGCGGCGGCCGACGAGGACGGGCTCGGGCCAGAGGGTCTCGCCGTTGCCGAGGTCGAGGCCGCCCTGTTCGCGCAGGGCGAGGATCGAGCGGACGAGGTGCTGGCGGTGGCCCATGCGCCCGGTGACGCCGTTCATGGCGATGCGGACTGTCCTGCGTGTCACGAAAGGTTCCTCTCCCCGGTGCTCGGCGCCCTCAGGAAAGAAAGCGCTTTCTATCGAGGGGGACGCTAGCCTGCCGACATCGCCGCCGACAAGGGCCCTGGAGGTACGCACGCGATGACCGTCACCCTGGCGGACGTGGCCGCCCGCGCACGGGTCTCCCCCGCAACCGTCTCCCGCGTCCTGAACGGCAACTACCCGGTCGCCGCGTCGACCCGGGAGCGGGTGCTGCGGGCCGTGGACGAGCTGGACTACGTCCTGAACGGCCCCGCGAGCGCCCTCGCCGCCGCCACCTCCGACCTGGTCGGCGTCCTCGTCAACGACATCGCCGACCCGTTCTTCGGGATCATGGCGAGTGCGGCGCAGAGCGCGATCGGGGAGAGCGCCACGGGGCGCGGCGGGGGCGAGAAGCTCGCCGTCGTCTGCAACACCGGCGGCTCCCCCGAGCGCGAGCTGACCTACCTCACCCTGCTCCAGCGGCAGCGGGCGGCGGCCGTGATCCTCATGGGCGGCGCCCTGGAGGACCCGGAGCACCTGGCGGCGACGGCGGGCAAGCTGACGAAGCTGTCGGAGGCCGGAACGCGGGTCGTGCTGTGCGGGCGCCCGCCGGTGCCGGGCGACGCGAGCGCGGCGGCCCTGGTCTTCGACAACCGCAGCGGCGCGCGGCAGCTCACCGAGCACCTCCTCGGCCTCGGCCACCGGCGGATCGGCTACGTGGCGGGCCCGACCGACCGCACCACCACCCGGCACCGCCTGGAGGGCCACCGGGAGGCGCTCGCGGCGGCCGGGGTCGCCGAGGGCCCGACGGTCCACGGGCCGTACGACCGGAGCTCCGGCCACGAGGCGACGGCCGAGCTCCTCGCCCGCGACCCGCACCTCACGGCGGTCGTCGCGGCCAACGACACGGTGGCCCTGGGCGTCTGCGCGGCCCTGCGGGAGCGGGGCCTGTCCATCCCCGGCGACGTCTCGGTCGCGGGCTTCGACGACCTCCCGTTCTCGACGGACGCGGTCCCGTCCCTCACGACGGTCCGCCTCCCCCTCCACGAGGCGGGGGTACGGGCGGGCCGCCTGGCGATGTCGACGACGGAGCCACCGGCGGACGGCGTGGAGACGGTGCCGGGGGAGCTGGTGGTACGGGGGTCGACGGCGGCGCCGCGGGGGTAGCGGGGCGCTGCGGTGAGCTGTCTCCGCACGGAGGCCCGACGATCTCGCGCCCTTCGAGGGATACGCACATCCCCCTCGAAGGGCGCGAGATCGTCGTGAAGACGGACGGCTTTCCGCGCTCCGAGGGCTGAGCGCGCCACACACCCTGCGGAAGTACGCGGGCTTCGGCGGTGAGCTGCCGCTGCCCGGACCCGGCTCGACGCGCTCGGCTTCCGCCGGGCCGCGCGGCTCGGCCTCTGGTGGAGGAGGGGCTGTTCGGGGACGTCGGCGAGCGTTACGAGCCCGTCGCGGCCTTCGCGTCCGCGTCGGCCTGAGCGTCCGCGTAGGCGGTCAGGCCCGTCGCCGCGAGGACCGCGTCGACCGTCTCCTCGACCGTCTGGTCCGCGTTGTCGATCCAGACGCCCTCGCCGGAGAGTTCCGCGCGCATCGCCTCGTCCAGGAAGGCCCAGTTCGTCGTCAGCTTCTTGTGGCGGGCGTTGTTCCGTTCCCAGGCCTTGTCCGGGCCCGGGGCCAGGATCACCACGTGGAGCGGGACCGCCTGCACGTGGGCGCGGTAGAAGTCCAGGTGGGAGCGGCGGACGACCACGTCGTCGAGGACCGGCAGGAAGCCCGCCGCGGCGAAGCTGTCCGCGAGGAGGCAGCCGTGGCGGGCGCGCAGCAGGATCTGCCGGTCGGCCTCCGGGTCGCCGTCCGGGCTCGGCCAGCGGCCGCCCTGGACGATCAGCTCCTGGAGGTGGTCGACCTCGACGTGCGCGGCGCGCGCGAAGCGGGCCGCGAGGGCCGCCGCGACGGTGCTCTTGCCGCTCCCGGGGATCCCGGCCAGCAGGACGATGCCGGGGGCGGGTTCGGCGCTGTCGACGGTGACGTTCTCGAAGGTCATGCGGGGCAGTGCCTCTCAGCGCCGTACGGTCACAACGGCCTGACACAGTAGCCCGGCTTCCCCGGGGAGTCGATCGAGTATTCCGCGCGCAGGAGGTGGTCCTCCGGACCGCAGGACGCCTCGTCCGCGACGCGGTACTCGGCCTGCGGCGAGCCGCGGGCCACCTTCAGGAGCGCCTGCTCGGCCACTCGGCGGTGTTGGCGACGCAGTCGCCGACGGACAGGCCCGCGTGCTCGTCGCCGGGGCCCGCGAGGAGCGCCGGCGGGGTGAGGACCAGCATCGCGGGCGCCCGCCGCAGCACCCGCCGGCCCGGGTCGAGCAGCGGGCGCAGCGCGCCGTACGGCTCGGGGAGGCGGCGGAGCGCGGAGCGGGCGCCGAGGACGTTGCCGAGCACGACGAACGGCGTGACGAACAGCGAGAACAGGCCCCACCGTCCGGTCACGAGGGTGTCGGAGGTCGTCTTCCGGTAGACGGCGAGGCCGCCGGTGCGGCAGAGGACACCGCGCCGGGTGACCGTGCGCATGACGACGATCATGCCCTGGTGCGCCCGGACGGTCACCGCCGCGGCGGGCTGCGCGCCGCAGACCTCGCAGCCGCGCGCGTATCCCTGCCCCTGCCCGTACGCGTACGGCTGCGCGGGCTGCTGCCCGTACGGAGGAGGCTGCGGAGGCCCGTACTGCTGCGGATGCGTCATCGTGTCGCTCCCCCGGAAGGCGTCGGCGTCGGCACCGGCACCCTGGCCTCGGGCGCCTCGACCGCCCTCCGCCGGAAGGACGTCAGCGCCACACCCCCGACGAGGAGCGCTGCCGCGCACCAGCGGAGCGGGCTCACGCTCTCGCCCAGGAACAGAGCCGCCGAGGACATGCCGAAGACGGGGACGAGGAGGGAGAAGGGGGCGACGGAGGAGGCGGGATAGCGGCGGAGGAGCCGGCCCCAGGCGCCGAAGCCGAAGACCGTGGTGATCCAGGCGACGTAGACGATGACGCCGACGCCCGTCCAGTCGAGTCCGCGCAGGGCCGCGAGGTCGCGTTCGGGGCCCTCCAGGAGGAGGGAGAGGGCGAGGAGCGGCAGGACCGGCACGGTGCTGACCCAGACCATGAAGTTGAGCGCGTCGGGCGGGGCGGCCTTGCGGGTCAGGACGTTGGAGACGCCCCAGCAGGCCGCCGCGGCGATCACCAGGGCGAAGCCCGCGAGCGGGCCCGAGCCGCCCTCGTCGACGGCGGCGACGCCGATGCCGGCGAGGGCGACGGCCATCCCGGCGAGCTTGACGCGCCCGGGGCGTTCGCCGAGGGCCGCGAAGGCGAAGAGGGCGGTGAAGACGGCCTGGACCTGGAGGACGAGGGAGGAGAGCCCGGCGGGCGCGCCGAGGTCCATGCCGGTGAAGAGCAGCCCGAACTTCGCCACGCCGAGGACAAGTCCGACGCCCACGATCCACTTCCAGGCGACCTTCGGGCGACCGACGAGGAACACCGCCGGCAGGGCGGCGACGAGGAAGCGGAGGGCGGAGAAGAGCAGCGGCGGGAAGTGGTCGAGGCCGATCTCGATGACGACGAAGTTGACTCCCCAGACGGCGGCGACCAGGGCGGCGAGGGCGATGTGGGCGGGGCGCATGCCGTCGAGCATGGCCGCCCCCGACCGTGTAGCACCAGCACGGATTCCTACATGGTTGGATGAAGCACCGCTACATCGACAAGCCCTTCGGGAGCCGCTCGTGCTGGATCTCGGCCGTCTTCGCGCCCTGCACGCCGTCGCCGTCCACGGCAGTGTCGGCGCCGCCGCCACCGCCCTCGGCTACACCCCGTCCGCGGTCTCGCAGCAGATCGCGAAGCTGGAGCGGGAGACCCGTACGACCCTGGTCGAACGCAGCGGGCGCGGCATCCGGCTCACCGACGACGCTCATCAACTCGCCGCCACCGCACGCCAGTTGCTGGCGCTCGTCGAGGAGGCGGAGGTACGGCTCGAAGAACGGCGCGGCCGGCCCGCGGGGCTGCTCGCGATCGGCTGCTTCGCGAGCGCGGCGCGTGGTCTGATGCCGCGGGCGCTCGCCGAGCTGGCCCGGCTCCACCCCGAGCTCGACGCCCGGCTCTCGGAGGTGGACCCGCACCTCTCGGTCGACCTGGTGGCGCGGGGCGTGATCGACCTGGCGGTGGCACACGACTGGGACATCGCGCCGCTGCCGACGCCCTCGGGGGTCGAGCAGGTGGTCATCGGCGACGACCGGTGCGACATCCTCGTCCACCGGGACCATCCGCTGGCGGCGCGGGAGTCGGTGCGCCGGGAGGAGCTCGCGGCGGAGCGGTGGATCTCGCAGCCGCCGGGGACGGTCTGCCACGACTGGCTCACGCGGACGCTGCGGGCGACGGGGTACGAACCGCTGATCGTCCATCAGGCGGAGGAGAACCACACGCAGGTGGCCCTGGTGGCGGCCGGTCTGGGGATCGCCCTGGTCCCGCGCCTGGGACGCGGGACGCTGCCGGCCGAGGTGGTGCCGGTGCGGCTCGACCCGGTGCCGACGCGCCGGCTGCACGCCATGTGGCGGACGGGTGCGGCGCGGCGCCCGGCGATCCGGGAGACGGTCCGTACGCTCCAGGAGCTCTGGCCCTCGATCGCCTCTGCCGACTGAGGCCGTGCGCGGGCGATTCCTGCGCGGATCCTTGACCTGGCAGTTACTTTCGGGCTATCCGTGACACCTTGGAAGTTTCCTTCAACCTCGCACGGCCGGAAGGAGCATCAGTGCACCACCGCGCCCCCGCCCCCTCCCGACGTACCCTCCTCACGGTGACCGCCGCAGCCGCCGCGGCGGCCGTCACCGGCGCCTTCGCGCCCACCGCCCACGCGGAGACGAACGCCGCATCCGACGACCTCGCGCTCCGGCGGATCATCGACCGGATGTCCCTCGAGGAGAAGGTCGGCCAGCTCTTCGTCATGCGGGTCTACGGCCACTCCGCCACCGCCCCCGACCAGGCCGACGTCGACGCCAACCTCGCGGAGATCGGCGTCCGCACCGCCGCCGAGCTGGTCGAGCGCTATCACGTGGGCGGGATCATCTACTTCACGTGGGCCCACAACACCCGCGACCCGCAGCAGATCGCCGAGCTCTCCAACGGCATCCAGCAGGCCGCGCTCGCCCGGCCCACTCCCGTCCCGGTGCTCATCTCCACCGATCAGGAGCACGGCATCGTCTGCCGCGTCGGCAAGCCCGCGACCCTGCTGCCCGGGGCGATGGCCCTCGGCGCCGGCGGCTCGCACGCGGACGCCCGCAAAGCCGCGCAGATCGCCGGCGAGGAGCTCGCCGCCATCGGCATCCGGCAGAACTACGCCCCCGTCGCCGACGTGAACGTCAACCCGGCCAACCCCGTCATCGGCGTCCGCTCCTTCGGCTCCGACCCGCAGGCCGTCGCCGGACTCGTCGCCGCGCAGGTGAAGGGCTACCAGCAGGCCGGGGTCGCGGCCACCTCCAAGCACTTCCCGGGCCACGGCGACACCGCCGTCGACAGCCACTACGGCCTGCCGACGATCACCCACACCCGGGAGCAGTGGGCGGAGCTCGACGCGCCGCCGTTCCGGGCGGCGATCGACGCCGGCATCGACTCGATCATGACCGCGCACATCGTGGTCCCCGCGCTCGACCCCAGCGAGGACCCGGCGACGCTGTCCCGGCCCATCCTCACCGGCATCCTGCGCGAACAGCTCGGCTACGACGGCGTGGTGGTCACCGACTCGCTCGGCATGGAGGGCGTACGCACCAAGTACGGCGACGAGCGCGTCCCGGTCCTCGCCCTGAAGGCCGGGGTCGACCAGCTGCTCAACCCGCCCAGGCTCGACGTCGCCTGGAACGCGGTCCTGGCGGCGGTCAGGGCGGGCGAGCTGACGGAGGCCCGGCTCGACGAATCGATCCTGCGGATCCTGCGGCTCAAGGCGAAGCTGGGCCTCTTCCGGCAGGCGTACGCGACGCGGGCGGGCGTCGAGCGGGTGGTCGGCAGCGAGTCCCACCTCGCGCACGCCGACCGCATCGCCGAGGCGACGACGACCCTGCTGCTCAACGAGGACGGCTTCCTGCCGCTGAGCCCGGCGACCCACCGCTCGGTCCTCGTCGTCGGCGCCGACCCGGCGTCCCCGTCCGGTACGACGGGCCCGCCGACGACGACGCTCGCGACGGCCCTCACGGAGCTGGGCTTCAGCGCGACGGCGCTCTCCACCGGGATCACGCCGACGGCGACGAAGATCGAGGAGGCGGTGGCGGCGGCGGGCGGCAAGGACGTGGTGCTCGTCGGCACGTACAACGTCTCCGCGACCAGTCCGCAGCGGACGCTGGTCGCGCGGCTCGTCGCGACCGGGGTGCCGGTGGTGACGGTCGCGATCCGGAACCCGTACGACGTGGCGCGTCTCGGGGGGCAACGGGCGAGTCTGGCGTCCTACTCCTGGACGGACGTCGAACTCCGCGCGGCGGTGCGCGTCCTGGCGGGCCGGGCCGCACCGCGGGGCCGCCTCCCGGTCCCGGTCCAGGACGCGTCCGACCCGACGAAGGTCCTGCACCCGGTGGGGTACGGCTTGTCGTACACGCGCTGAGCCCGCGTCGGGCGGTGCCCACCCGCCGTGTGGGCAATCGTCCCGCAGGGCGATGGGGGTCCCCCTGCTCGAGCGAAGCCGAGAGCTCGGGGAGGGTGGGCACACGGGGCGGCGCCCCTAGCGGCGCCTCCGCGTTCCGCGCCCGGACCCGCACCACAAGGGCGCTGTGCACGGGGTGCGGGTCCGGGCTCGGGAGCCTCTGGCGCCGGCAAGGGCGCCGTTCCGTTGTGCCCACCCGTTCCGCCCCAGCGGAACGACTGCCCACAACGGGAAGGGCGTTACGGGCGCAGGCCGTGCTCCCGCGTCGCGTCCTCGTCGACCGTCGCGTCCAGTCGCGCATCGAACCGCGCCAGCGGCTGCGCCGCCTGCACCGCCGGGGCCGAGACGCCCGCCCACGCCAGGATGCGGGCCGTCGCGTTGTCACGCTCCGACGGGACCAGGCCCGCGACGTTCGCACCGTGGTTCATGCCCGGCGCCACGTAGACGAAGGAGTCGCGCGCGCCCTTGTCGACGTGGAACTTCTCCGAGCCCCACGGGTCGTTGCCGCCGTAGACGAAGAGCATGTGGTTCGCGTTCTTGCGGACCCAGTCGTCGACGTCCCGCATGACCCACGGCTTGAACTTCATGGGGATGGAGCTCGGCACGAAGCTGCTGGCCGGCTGGTAGCCGTAGCGGGTCAGGCCGTTCAGGTGCGGCTGCTTGATGGTGGGCGAGCCGAGCTCGGTCGCCGCCTGGTAGTAGTACGGCGTGTAGTACTCCAGGCCCTGGTCGGTGTAGGCGGACCAGCCGGAGTACGCGTCGATCGTGTCGTACACGACGTCGTCGCTCGCGGTCGCCGCGTCCGGGATCTGGTCGCAGACGTCCTGGCCGTAGTACTGCCAGAAGCCCCACACGAAGTCGAGGACGACGGCCTCGTAGGCCTTGTCGAGCGAGCCGACCGTGTTGAAGGTGGCGCCCTCGGACTCGGCCCAGGCCTTGTACTTCTTCTCCAGCGGCTCGCGGCGGACGAGGGCCTCGCGCTGCATGTTGTTCAGGCGGTCGCGGCAGTCCTTCGTTCCGACGGTCTCGAAGAACCGGTCGTAGGCCGAGTCCTCCTTGTTGACCACGTCGTTCGGTGCCACGTACGCGACGACGCCGTCCATGTCGCGCGGGTAGAAGCGCTCGTAGTACGTGGCGGTCATGCCGCCCTTGGAGGCGCCGGTGGACAGCCACTTCTGGCCGTAGATCGACTTCAGCGCCGTGTAGATGCGGTGCTGGTCGCTGGCCGCCTGCCAGATGTCCAGCTTCGACCAGTCGGCCGGCGCCGGGCGGGACGGCGTGAAGAAGCGGTACTCCATGGAGACCTGGTTGCCGTCGATGATCCGCGTCGGCTCGGTGCGGCTCGGCGTGGTGGAGAGGCCGTAGCCGCTGGTGCGGAAGACGGTGGGGCGGCTCGTGTCCTTGTGGAGGATCGAGATCCGCTGCTGGAACGTGCCCGCCCACGGGCGCTTGTGGTCGATCGGCTGCTCGTAGTTGAGGACGAAGTAGCGGTAGCCCGCGTACGGCTTCTCCTCGATCAGGCTCATCCCGGGGATCGCCAGGATGCGGTCCTTGATGTCGGTGCTCGTGCTCTGCGAGTCGACGACGGCCGCGCTGCCGGTCTCCGTGTCCGCGGCGGTAGCCACACCGGTCGACCCGACGGTGCCTATGAGCACCGAAAGCGACAGCGCCCATCTCAGCGACTTGCGCATTCACCCTCCCCTTGGTTCACAACGGTGTCGCGAACCTAGCGGGGACAACGTGCGGACCGCCAGACCCAGTTGATCCTTACTCTTGGACTTTCCTGCACATCAGCACAGGATCCAGCCCGTCGCCGTCCCCCGGCCCGCCACCGAACCGGCCGCCCGGACGCAGCGGTTGAGCGCGTGGACGGTCAGGGGGCCGGCCTGCCGGTCGAACCGGCCGGACCGGACGACGGGGCGGGCGCCGCGCGGCTGGAGCGTGACGGACATCGGACGGCGGGGTCCCGGCCGTTTGGCGACGGTGACGGCGCAGACGTACTGCCGGGTCCGGTAGAGGCGCAGTTCGCCGGTGGAGAAGGCGATGGTCCTGGTGGGGCGGCCCTGGCAGACGGAGGCGGCGTCGGCGGTCGCGCCCCCGGCCCCGGGCCCGGGGAGGAGGAGCAGCGCGAGCGCGGAGAGGAGCGGGACGAGCATGCGGGCGAGGATCCGCGGCGTGCCGGTGTCCGTGGTCATGCGTTCCCCTCCCGGGCGAGTCGTCGTACGGCCGTACGACGCACGACGCCCGGGAATGGTTGCCTCCGGGTGTGCCGGTTCCGCGAAGACTCAGACCCGCTCCGGCTCCGCCTCCCCGATGAACGTGTTCCACAGCGTCGCGTACCGGCCGCCCAGGGCGAGGAGTTCGTCGTGGGTGCCGTCCTCCGCGACCCGGCCGTGGTCCATGACGACCACGCGGTCGGCGCGGGCGGCCGTCGTGAGGCGGTGGGCGACGACGAGCGTCGTGCGGCGGCCCGCGAGCCGGTCGGTGGCCTGGTTGACCTGGGCCTCGGTCGCCAGGTCCAGGGCCGCCGTGGCCTCGTCCAGGAGCAGGATGTCCGGGTCGACGAGTTCGGCGCGGGCCAGGGCGATCAGCTGGCGCTGCCCGGCGGAGAGGTTCCGGCCGCGCTCGGCGACCTCGTGGAGGTAGCCGCCGTCGAGCGTGGCGATCATGTCGTGCGCGCCGACCGCGCGGGCCGCCGCCTCGACCTCGGCGTCGGTCGCCTCGGGGCGGCCGTACGCGATGGCGTCGCGGATCGTCCCGGCGAAGAGGTACGCCTCCTGGGGGACGACGCCGAGCCGGTGGCGGTACGCGGTGATGTCGAGGTCCCGCAGGTCGGTGCCGTCGGCGGTGACCCGGCCGCCGGTCGGGTCGTAGAACCGGGCGACCAGCTTGACCAGCGTGGACTTCCCGGCGCCGGTCTCGCCGACGAAGGCGACGGTCTGCCCGGCGGGGATCCGCAGGTCGATCCCGGTCAGCGCCGTCTCCTCGTCCCCGTACGCGAAGGAGACGTCCTCGAAGGCGATCTCGCCGCGCAGCGACAGCACGTCCAGGGGCGCGTCGGCGGCGGCCGTCGACGTCGGCTCCTGGAGGAGCTCCTGCATCCGCTTCAGCGAGACGGCGGCCTGCTGGTAGCCGTCGAAGACCTGCGAGAGCTGCTGGACGGGCGCGAAGAAGAGGTCGATGTAGAGGAGGTAGGCGACGAGGGCGCCGGTGGTGAGGGTGCCGGCCTCGATGCGGTTCGCACCGACGATCAGGACGGCGGCCGCCGCGGCCGAGGACAGCAGCGTCACGAACGGGAAGTAGACCGAGATCAGCCACTGGCCCCGGATCCGCGCCTCGCGGTAGGCGTCGCTGCGCTCCGCGTACCGGGCCGCGCCCGAGCGCTCGCGGCGGAAGGCCTGCACGATCCGCAGGCCCGAGACGGACTCCTGGAGGTCGGCGTTGACGACGCTGATCCGCTCGCGCGCCAGCTCGTACGCCTTCACGCTGGAGCGGCGGAAGTAGTACGTGGCGATGGCGAGGACCGGCAGGGTCGTGAAGACGACCAGGGCGAGCTGGAGGTCGAGCACGAGCAGCGCGACCATGATGCCGAAGAAGGTCACGACGGAGACGAAGGCGGTGACCAGACCCGTCTGGAGGAACGTCGACAGGGCGTCCACGTCCGTGGTCATCCGGGTCATGATCCGACCGGTCAGCTCGCGCTCGTAGTAGTCGAGGCCGAGCCGCTGGAGCTGGGCGAAGATCTTCAGGCGCAGCGCGTACAGGACCCGCTCACCGGTGCGGCCGGTCATCCGGGTCTCGGCGGTCTGCGCGACCCACTGCACGAGGACGGTGACCAGGGCGAGCGCGGAGGCCGCCCAGACGGCGCCGATCGCGAGCCGGTTCACGCCCTCGTCGATGCCGTGCCGGATCAGGACCGGGAGCAGCAGGCCCGCGCCCGCGTCGAGGGCGACCAGGCCGAGGCTGATGAGCAGCGGGACGCCGAAGCCGCGCAGGAGTCGGCGCAGCCCGTACGTGTCCTCGGGCGACACGGCCCGGGCCTCGTCGATGTCCGGGATGTCGGTGGCCGGCGGCAGGGCCTCGACGGCGGCGAGCAGCTCGGGGGTCGCCCCGGGCGCGGGGGTCTCGCGGCCGGTGGTCTCGTCCCGTACCCACAGGGTGGGGGTGATGCCCCGCTCGGCGTCGAACTCGGCGTCCAGCTCGGCCCGCAGCGTGCGGTCCTCGGGGAGCTCGTCCGGCGGCGTGAGGCGGCCGGGCGAGACGGCGCCGAGCTCCTCGGGGTCGGTGAGGAGACGGCGGAAGAGCGGGGAGCGCTGCTCCAGCTCGGCGTGGGTGCCGATGTCGGCGAGGCGGCCGTCCTCGAGGACGGCGATGCGGTCGGCGAGGCCGAGGGTGGAGCGGCGGTGCGCGATGAGCAGGGTCGTACGGCCCGCCATGACCGACTTCAGGGCCTCGTGGATCTCGTGCTCGACCTTGGCGTCGACGGCGGAGGTGGCGTCGTCGAGGAGGAGGAGCCGGGGGTCGGTGAGGATCGCGCGGGCGAGCGCGACGCGCTGGCGCTGGCCGCCGGAGAGGGTGAGGCCGTGCTCGCCGACCTTGGTGTCGTAGCCGTCCGGGAGCTCGGCGATGAAACGGTCCGCCTGGGCGGCGCGGGCGGCGGTCTCGATCTGCTCGCGGGTGGCGTCGGGGACGCCGTACGCGATGTTCGCGGCGACCGTGTCGGAGAAGAGGAAGGAGTCCTCGGGGACGAGGCCGACGGCGGCGCGCAGCGAGTCGAGGGTGAGCTCGCGGACGTCGTGGCCGCCGACGAGGACGGCGCCGTGGGTGACGTCGTAGAAGCGGGGCAGGAGGAGGGAGACGGTCGACTTGCCGGAGCCGGAGGCGCCGACGACGGCGACGGTCTCGCCCTGCCGGATCTCCAGGGAGAAGCCTTCGAGGACGGGCTTCGTTTTGCCGGAGGCGCCCTCGTACGCGAAGGACACGTCGTCGAACTCGACGGTCGCGGGCGCGTCGGCGGGCAGCTCCTTGGTGCCGTCCTTGATGGTCGGCTCGGTGTCGATGAGGTCGTAGACCCGCTCGACGCCCGCGCGGGCCTGCTGGCCGACGGTGAGGACCATGGCGAGCATGCGGACCGGGCCGACGAGGGAGGCCAGGTACGAGGAGAAGGCGACGAAGGTGCCGAGGGTGATCTGGTGCCGGTAGGCGAGCCAGCCGCCGAGCGCGAGGACCGCGACCTGGCCGAGGGCGGGCACGGCCTGGAGGGCCGGGGTGTACTTGGAGTTCAGCCGGATCGTCCGCAGGCGGCCCGCGAACAGCTTCCGCCCGGCCTCGCGGATCTTGCCGGTCTCCTGGTCCTCCTGCCCGAAGCCCTTCACGACCCGGACGCCGGTCACGGCCCCGTCGACGACGCCGGCGACGACGGCCGCCTGCTGCTGGGCGTGCCAGGTGGCGGGGTGGAGGCGGGTACGGCTGCGCTTGGCGATCCACCAGAGGGCGGGGGCGACGGCGAGGGCGACGAGGGTGAGCGGGATCGACAGGTAGGCCATGACGGCCAGCGATATGAGGAACAGCAGGATGTTCCCGATGGTCATCGGGAGCATGAAGAGAAGGCCCTGGATGAGCTGGAGGTCACTGGTGGCCCGCCCGACGACCTGCCCGGTGGACAGCTCGTCCTGCCGCCGCCCGTCGAGCCGGGTGACGGTCTCGTACATGTCGGTCCGCAGGTCGTGCTGGACGTCGAGGGCGAGCTTTCCGCCGTAGTAGCGGCGGACGTAGGTGAGGGCGTAGACGAAGACGGCGGCGCCGAGGAGCAGCCCCGTCCAGACGCCGAGGCTCCGGGTCTTCGCCCCGATGACGTCGTCGATGATCACCTTGGTGACGAGCGGCACGAGGGCGAGCACGGCCATGCCGGCGAGGGAGGACCCCAGCGCGAGCAGCGTGTTCGCCTTGTACCGCCACGCGTACCCGGCCAGCCTGCGCGCCCAGCCCTGTTGTTTCTCCCCGACCACCGCCACGAGGGCCTCCCATCCGTCCTGCTCTACCGGAAGGCCCAACACGGCCGACGTGCGATTTCATCCCGCCGCAACAAATACCGCCGGGGCGGGTAGGGAGTCCCCGGGGCCGTCGCACGGGCGGCGCCGTGGTCCGAGTGGAAGGGGAGGTCCATGGGACGGGTCGAGGACGGGGGGCCGTACCGGTGGGGGCGGCTGCACGCGGCGGTGCAGGTTCTCGAGGGGCTGGCCAAGGGGAGGACCGAGCTGGGCCGGCCGTCCGAGCGGAAGAAGACGACGAACACCCCGCGGAACAACTTCGAGAACCTCCTGCGGTCCATGGGGCTCCAGCTGCTCGCCGCCCGGGAGAAGGGCGGCGAGCACGCCCGGGCGGCGGCCGCGGTCGTCGTGGACATCACGGAGCTGATAGCCCCGGAGCCGATGTACGGGAAGGGGCTGACCGACAAGGAGATCGCGGCGTTCCACGAGGGGTACGAGCACCAGCTGGGCCTCTACCGGGAGAGGTGGGAGAAGCTCGTGCCCTGAGCCGGGGCGGCGTGGGCCCCGGTCCTGACACCGGGGCCCGGGGGGCCGGAGGGGTCAGAAGGGGCCGGGGAGGGTGACGGAGATGTTGTTGCCGGTGTCCGTGACGACCACGTTGCTCCACACCAGGCTCATCGGAGGGGAGCACTTGGGCTGGAAGGTCGCCGTGACGGTCACGGAGAAGTTGGCCTTCCCGTTCTGGACGGGGAAGGTGCCTCCGCCGCCGGTGGACTGCTTGTTGCCGGCGCTGGGGTCGTTGCCGCCGCGGTTGACGCACTGGGCGTCGGCGGTGACGGAGATGTTCACGGACTGCTGGTTGCCCAGGCCGGCCTCCTTGCCCTTGACGGTCAGGCTGCTGCCCGAGGCCGTCGCGGTGGGGGTGCCGACGAAGTGGGCACTGACGGCGCCTGCGGTCGGGGCGAGGAAGCCCACGATGCCGAGCGCGACGGAAGCGGGCACGAGCAATACGGAATGGCGTCGCATGGCGTTTCACCTCACCGGGGAACGAACGCCGTGGTGTACGCGGAGTGCGCCGCCGTCCGCATACACCCTCAGACTATGCCTCCGGAACATTCACCACGTATGCCTCCGGGGCATCCGCGGCGCGCCCGGAGGCGCGCCGCGAGGCCGTCGCAGTGCGGTCAGAGGTGCGTCGGTTCGAACATCCTCAGGAGGGCCGGGAGGACGACCACCGACGGGCCCGGGGTGGCCAGGGCCTTCGCCAGGTCCGTCGCCAGGGTCTCCGGGGTCGTCGGGGTGGCCGGGACGCCGAAGGACTCGGCCAGGGCGACGAAGTCCGGGCGGGTGAGTTCGGTGGCCGTCGCCTCGCCGAACGCGCCCGTCATGTACTCCCGCAGGATCCCGTACCCGCCGTCGTCGACGATCAGCCACGTCACGTCGAGCCCGTACTGCTTCGCCGTCGCGAGCTCCGCGATCGAGTACATCGCGCCGCCGTCGCCGGACACCGCGAGGACCGGCTGCGACGGGTCGGCGGCGGCCGCGCCGAGCGCGGCGGGGAAGCCGTAGCCGAGGCCGCCCGCGCCCTGCGCGGAGTGCATCGTGTTCGGGTGCCGCGCGTCGAAGGCCGACCACGCCCAGTACGCCAGGATCGTCATGTCCCAGAAGCTCGGCGCCCGGTCCGGCAGCGCCTCCCGGACCGCCGCGACGACCTGCTGCTCCAGGCCCAGGTCCTGCGCGGCGATCCGCTCCCGGACCTTGCCCAGGACGGCGGCGACCCGCTCCGGGGCGGCCGGGTCCGTGCGCTCCCCGACCGTCTCCAGGAGCGCCTGGAGCGCGAGGCGGGCGTCCGCGTGGATGCCGAGCGCCGGATGGTTGGACTCCAGCTTGCCCGCGTCGGCCTCGATCTGGATCACCCGGCCGCGGGGCGCGAACGTGTGGTAGTTCGAGGACAGCTCGCCGAGCCCCGAGCCCACGACGAGCAGGACGTCGGCGTCCTCCAGGAAGTCCGTGGTGTGCCGGTCCTCTAGCCAGGACTGGAGCGACAGCGGGTGCTCCCAGGGGAAGGCGCCCTTGCCGCCGAAGGTGGTGACGACGGGGATGTCGAGCCGCTCCGCGAGCGCGAGGAGCTTGCCGGAGGCGTCGGAGCGGACGACCCCGCCGCCGGCGATGATCGCGGGCCGCTCGGCGTTCTCCAGGAGGTGCGCCGCGACGGCCGTCAGCTCGGGGCGCGGGACGACCTCCTCGGGCGTGGCGTCCATGGCGGTGACGACGGGGAGCGTGGTCTCGGCGAGGAGCACGTCCTGCGGGATCTCCACCCAGACCGGCCCGTGCGGGGCGGTGAGCGCCGACTCCCAGGCCGCCGCGATCGCGGAGGGGATCTGGGACTGCGTGCGGACCGTGTGGACGGACTTCACGACGTCCCGGAAGGAGGCCTGCTGGTCGCGGAGCTCGTGGAGGTAGCCGTGCCGGCCGCCGCCGAGCCCGGCCACCGGGATCTGGCTGCCGATGGCGAGGACGGGGGCGGAGGCGGCGGCCGCCTCCTGCAGCGCGGCGAGCGACATGAGCGCGCCGGGGCCGGTGGAGAGCAGCAGCGGGGCGGCCTCGCCGGTGATCCGGCCGTACGCGTCGGCGGCGAAGCCGGCGTTGTTCTCGACGCGGAGGCCGACGTAGCGCAGGGCCGAGCGGCGGAGGGCGTCGAACATGCCCAGGGCGTGCTGGCCGGGGAGGCCGAAGACGGTGGTGGCGCCGAGGCCGGTGAGGGTCTCGACGACGAGGTCACCGCCGTTGCGCCCCTGGGGCGGGTTGAGGGCCGCCTCCGTCTGGGCAGCGGTGGGCCGCAGTACGAGGTCGTGGTCGTGGGTCATGAGGTCCCTTGGCTCGATGGTCGTGTGCGGCCCGGTGGTCGGGGTGCGCGGCCCGCACCGCGCACCCCGGCAGGGTCCTACTCGGCGGCGCGGGCCGCGGCGATCTGGCGCGACATGATCGTCGTCAGCTCGTACGCCGTGTGCGACGCGGCGACCGCCGTGATCTCGGCGTGGTCGTACGCCGGGGCGACCTCGACGACGTCCGCGGAGACCAGGTTGCAGGAGGAGAGGCCGCGGAGGATCTCCAGCAGCTCGCGGGAGGTCATGCCGCCGGCCTCGGGGGTGCCGGTGCCGGGGGCGTGGGCCGGGTCGAGGCAGTCGATGTCGATGGAGATGTACAGCGGGCGGTCGCCGATGCGCTGGCGCAGCTGGTCGGCGATCTCGTCGGCGCCGCGGCGGTAGACGTCGGCGGAGGTGACGATGCCGAAGCCGAGCTTCTCGTCGTCGGTGAGGTCCTGCTTGCCGTAGAGCGGGCCGCGGGTGCCGACGTGGGAGAGGGCGGAGGTGTCGAGGATGCCCTCCTCGACGGCGCGGCGGAACGGGGTGCCGTGGGTGTACTCGGCGCCGAAGTAGGTGTCCCAGGTGTCGAGGTGCGCGTCGAAGTGGAGCAGGGCGACGGGGCCGTGCTTCTTGGCGACGGAGCGCAGCAGCGGCAGGGCGATGGTGTGGTCGCCGCCGAGGGTCATCATGCGGGCGCCGGTGCCGAGGAGGTCGTCGGCGGCGGCCTCGATGGTCTCGACGGCCTCGTTGATGTTGAACGGGTTGGCGGCGATGTCACCGGCGTCCGCGACCTGGGCGAGGGCGAACGGGGAGGCGTCCTGCGCGGGGTTGTACGGGCGGAGCAGGCGGGAGGCCTCGCGGATGGCGTTGCCGCCGAAGCGGGCGCCGGGGCGGTAGGAGACGCCGGTGTCGAAGGGGACGCCGACCACGGCGACGTCGGCGGTGCCGACCTCGTCGAGGCGCGGCAGCCGGGCGAACGTCGCGGGACCGGCGTACCGCGGGATGCGGGACGAGTCGATCGGGCCGCGGAAGGCGTTCTGGTCGCTGCTGCTCATGGTCGGGGTCCTCCTGGGGTGTGTTTCATGCGGCCCGGGCGTCGGGTCTCGACGCCCGGGGTGCGGCCGTGGTCAGGCGGTCGCGGGTGCCGGTTCCGGCGTTTCGGTTCCGGGCTCGGTCGTGGTGTCCTGGCCCGCCAGCCGGGCGCGCCAGTTCGCGAGCACGGCGGCGTCCGTCGGGCGGGTCGCCAGGGAAACGATCACATAAGCGGCGAGCGAGGCCAACAAACCATAGTAAACAGGCTCATTTGCCAAGATTCCGTAAGTCCACATCAGGCCAATGACGGTCAGGCCGCCGACGGTGACCGCGGCGAGCGCGCCCTGGACGGTGCCGCGGCGCCAGAGCAGGCCGCCGAGGATGGGCACGAGGAGCCCGCCGACCAGCAGGTTGTAGGCGACGGTGAGGGCCTGGACGACGTCGTTGAGGGCGATGGCGATGAGGATGACGGCGACGCCCATGATCAGGATGAAGAGGCGGTTGCCCTTCACCTCGTCGTGGTCGTCCTCGCTCTTCCTGGCGACGGCGCCGCGCAGTCGTGACCAGATGTCGTTGTTGGCGACGGTGGCGCAGGCGATGAGGGCGCCGGAGGAGGTGGACATCACGGCGGCGAGCGCGGCGGCGAGGACGAGGCCCCGGACGCCCATCGGCAGCTCGTCCTTGACGATGGTGGCGAAGGCGTCGTCGGCGCTGGGCAGCTTCGGGTAGAGCACCTTGGCCGCCGTGCCGATGACGGCCCCGGCGAGCGCGTACGCGAGGCAGTAGGTGCCGGCGACGGTGCCGCCCCAGCGGGCGACCTTGTCGTTGCGGGCGGTGAAGACCCGCTGCCAGATGTCCTGGCCGATGAGCATGCCGAAGGTGTAGATCAGCACGTACGTGAAGATCGTCTCGCCGCCGATGCCGAGGGGCGCGAAGTACGAGGTGGGCAGCGCCTCCCGCATCCCCTCGAAGCCGCCGGCCTTGACGACGGCGATGGGCAGCAGCAGGAGCAGCACGCCGATGGTCTTCACCACGAACTGCACCATGTCAGTAATGGTGATGGACCACATGCCGCCGAGGGTCGAGTAGGCGACGACGATGGTGCCGCCGAGGACGATCGCGAGGGTCCGGGGCAGGTCGAAGAGGACGTCGAAGATCGTGGCGTACGCGATGGTCGAGGTGACCGCGAGCATCAGGGTGTACGCCCACATCACGACGCCCGAGATGACGCCGGCCTTGCCGCCGTAGCGCAGGTCGAGCATCTCGGAGACGGTGTAGACCTTCAGGCGCGCGATCCGCGCGGAGAAGAAGACCGAGAGGGCCAGCAGGCCGAGGCCGATGGCGAAGACCATCCAGGCGCCGGAGAGGCCGTACTTGTAGCCGAGGCCGACGCCGCCGATCGTGGAGGCGCCGCCGAGGACGATGGCGGCCATCGTCCCGGAGTACATGAGGGGTCCGAGGCGGCGGCCGGCCACCAGGAACTCGCTCTTGGACTTGGCGCGGCGCATGCCCCACCAGCCCATCGCGAGCATGCCGGCCAGATACAGGACGATCACTGTGTAGTCGACGGCCATGGGGACTCCTTCTCACCTCGGTGGCGTGTCGTGCGGGGGAGTGCCCAGGTGCTGATCGCGGGGACATCCGCCCGTACCCGCGGCCCTGGGATGAGAACGACAGTAAGTGGCCGGAAAGCGACGTTGAAGTGTACGTTTCCTCCACTGTCCGGGCGAGGGATGTACGAAGGGCCCATACCGATGACCGCTCCGTCCCCTTCTGAGCCCGGCTCCACCCCCCCGGCGCCGCCGGTGTCGCTCGCCGCGCTGCTCGCCCGCCCCGACCTGGGCCTGCGGCTGCTCGCCGGGCCCCAGGACGTCCCGCTGCACTGGGTGCACACCTCGGAGATGGCCGACCCCCATCCGTATCTGCTCGGCGGCGAGCTGCTCATGACGGCGGGCGTGCAGCTCACCGATCCGGCGCACTACGTCGACCGGGTCGTGGAGGCGGGGGCGGCGGCGCTCGCCTTCGGGGTGACGCCGGTCTACGACACGGTCCCCGCCGAGCTGGTCGAGGCCTGCGAGCGCCACGGCCTGCCCCTGGTGGAGGTCCCGCCCCGGACCCCGTTCACGGCGGTGGCGCGGGCGCTGTGGCGGTTGATGGCGGAGGCCCGGCTGCACGAGCTGCGCCGGGTGACGGAGGCCCAGCAGTCCCTGGCGGCGGCCGCGGCCCGGCCGGCCCCGGTCCCGGCGGTCCTCGGCGCGCTGGCCTCCCGGCTGGGCGGCCGGGCGGTGCTGTTCGGCGCGGACGGCACGGAGTCGGCGGCGGCCGGCCGGGAGGTCCCGGCGGAGGCGGCGCGGGCGCTGCGGGACCTGGCGGGGGTGCTCGGGCCGCGCCCGGGCGGGCCGGCCTCGGCGAGCGGGGACGGCGGCGGGCTGCGGCTCGCGGCGTACGCGCTCGGCGGCGGGGACGGGCTGACCCTGGGGGTGGCGACGGAGCGGCGCGGCCCGGGCGACCACACGATCGCGGGCGTGGCGGTGGTCCTGCTGTCGCTGCTCACGGCCCCGCACCGGGGCGCGGACGTGACGGTGCGGGACGGGGCCCTGGTCCGGCTGCTGCTCGGCGCGGACCCGGCGGAGGTCGCGGGCACCCTGGCCCCGGGCCCGTGGACTGTGGTCCACGGGCGGGGCGGCGACGGCACCCCGTTCGCCACGGCGAGCCTGGCGGCGGCGCTCGGCACCCCCCTCGCGGACGAGACGGAAGGCACCGTGCGGCTCCTCCTGCCCTCCTCCTCCCCCGTCACGGCGCAGCAGGGGTGGACGCTCGGGGCGAGCGCCCCGGTGACGGCCCCGGAGCTCGCGGCCGGGGAGGCGCAGGCGGCGCGGGCCCTGCGCAGGGCGGAGGCCTCCCGGACGGCCCTGGTGCGGCACCGGGCCAGCGGCTTCGCCGCGCTGGTGGACCGCGACGAGGCCGCCGCGTACGCCCGGGACGCCCTGGCCCCGCTCACCGAGCCGCTCGCCGAGACCCTCCGGGTCTGGCTCTCCCTGCACGGCAGCTGGGACCGGACGGCGGTGGCCCTGGAGATCCACCGGAACACGGTCCGCCAGCGGATCACCCGCTGCGCGGCCCTGCTCGACCGCGACCTGGACGATCCGGACGTACGGATGGAGCTGTGGTTCGCGCTGCGGGCTCAGTGACCCGGGCGGTCCCCCGTCACCAGAGCTTGTTCACCGCCGTCTTCGCCGTGGTGCGGAAGGCGGCCAGCGGGGCGTCCTTCAGGTCGCCCATCCGGCCCCAGCGGACGAAGGTGACGGTGCGGCCGTCGCGGCCGACGGAGAACAGGTGGATGTCGGTGATGCCGATCTGCGGGTCGGCGGTGTCCAGGCTGTAGACCCAGGCGCCCTCCTCCACGGCGAGCTTGCCGTGGTAGGCGCTGACGGCGTGCAGGCCCGGGTTCTGCCGCTCCAGGAGGGCCCCGCAGCCGGCGAGGGCCTTGCGGAGGGTGTCGACCAGCTTCACCGCGTCGGCCTCGGTGCGGGCGACGGTGGTGATCTGGACGCCGTTGGTGTCGAGCTCGGTGCTGAACTCGCGGTAGCGGGTGTTCTGCGCCGGGATCTTGTACGGGGCGCAGAGGGCGCCGCCGTTCTCCGGGACGCCGGTGAAGACCCGGGTGGCGGTCCACGGCGTCGACGACGCGGGCATCTGGGAGGCGGCGAGGAAGGCGGGCCGGGCGGCGGCCTGCGCCGGGGCCGTGGCGAGGGCCGCGAGGCCCAGGGCGGCGGCGGTGGCGGTGGCGAGTGCGGTACGGAGCGTGCTCATCGTGATGGATCCCCCGTCGGGTGGTTCGGTCAGTGCTCCACCAGCGTCGGGCCCCCGCCCACCCCGGACAACGGCGACGCGCCCTCCACCCGTCCCGGAACCATTCCACCCCCTCTGACGTGGGAGAACGCAAGAGGGGTGGAACGAGCGGGGGTGGGCCGATGGGTGAGGTCGAGGAGTTCGCGGCGCGGGTGCGCGCGCTGAAGGAACGGGACGGGCGGAGTTACGAGGCGCTGGGGCGGCGCCTCGGCGTCAGCGCCTCCACCCTGCACCGTTACGGCTCCGGAGCGGCCGTCCCGGAGTCCTTCGCCGTCATCGAGCGCCTGGCCCGGCTGTGCGGGGCCGGCGCGGACGAGACGCGCGAGCTGGAGGAGCGCTGGCGGCGCGCGGACCGCGTCCGGCGGCCCCCGGCGGAGGCGGCGGACCCGGTCACGCCGGGGGCGACGGCGCCGGAGACGGCGGCGACGCCCGAGGCGCCGGAGACGGCGCCCGGGCCGGCACCCGGCTCCGAGCCCCCGGCGCCCGCACCCGGCTCCGAGCCCCTGGCCGGGCCCGCTTCGGCCTCCGCGCCCGCCGACCCGGCCGCCCCCGTCACCGCGCCGCCCCGACGGAGGCGGAGGGCCTGGTTCGCCGTCGGTGCCGTGGCCGGCGTCGTGGCGCTGACGCTCGGGGCCGTCCTGCTGTCCGGGACCGGACGGGAGCCGCAGTCCCGCGCGAAGCCGCCGACGGCGCCCCCGTTCACGTACACCGTCGCCTCCCTCTGGGAGAACGGCTGCGGGCACACCTATCTGGCGGACCGGCCGCCGGCGCGGGTCCCCGCTCCCCCGGTGCCCGCCGACGCGGCCCGGTGGGCCGAGGCGCTCGGCGCGGTGGACGGCGGGCAGACGCTCGTACGGCTCACGGTGCAGGGGAAGGGGACCTCCGCCGTCGTCCTCCAGGGGCTGCACGTGCGCGTGGTGGGACGGGCGGAGCCGCTGCCCCGGGAGGCGTACCGGATGGACGAGGGGTGCGGCGGGGCGGTCACCCCCCGCCGGTTCGCGGTGGACCTCGACGCGCCGCGCCCGCTCGCGCGGCCGGTCGACGGGTACGACGCCTCGGGCGAGGAGGGACGGACGATCCCCGCCGTCTCGTTCCCCTACGCGGTCACGGCGGCCGAGCCCGAGGAGCTGCTGGTCTCCGCCCGCGCGGCCGGCTGCGACTGCCGCTGGTACCTGGAGCTGGAGTGGAGCGCGCAGGGGCGGAGCGGTGTGGTGCGGATCGGAGCCCCGGGCGGGGAGGCCTTCCGTACCAGCGGGCGGGCGAAGGGGAGCAGCCCGGTCCACGTGTACGACGCGGCGAAGGGGCTCTGGATCACAGGCGCGGAGTCTGGACAGGGTGGGTGACCGCTGGGTAACTTCGAACGGAACAGCCTGAGCAAGCGCTTAGACAACCGGCAGCGACAAGGAGGCGGCTCGTGCGCCGTACCGTATTCAACGAGGACCACGAGGCGTTCCGGGAGACCATCCGCGCCTTCATCGAGGCCGAGGTCGTCCCCGTCTACGACGAGTGGTTCGCCGCGGGCCAGGCGCCGCGCGAGTTCTACGACAAGCTCGGTGAGCTCGGCATCTTCGGCATCAACGTCCCCGAGGAGTTCGGCGGCGCGGGCCTGGACACCCACAAGTTCGAGGCCGTCCTGTACGAGGAGACCTCGCGCGCCGGCGTCCAGTTCGGCGGCTCCGGCGTCCACGTGCTGCTCGCCCTGCCGTACATCAAGATGCTCGCCACCGACGAGCAGAAGAAGCGCTTCCTGCCGAAGTTCGTCACCGGCGAGGAGATGTGGGCGCTCGCCATGACCGAGCCGGGCACCGGCTCCGACGTCGCGGGCATGAAGACCACCGCCAAGCTCTCCGAGGACGGCACGCACTACGTCCTCAACGGCGCCAAGACCTTCATCACCGGCGGCGTCCACGCCGACCGCGTGATCGTCTGCGCGCGCACCTCCGCCCCGTCGGCCGAGGACCGCCGCTTCGGCATCTCCCTCTTCGCCGTCGACACCAAGTCCGAGGGCTACTCCATCGGCCGCAAGCTGGACAAGCTGGGCCTGCGCACCTCCGACACCGCCGAGCTCGCGTTCGTCGACGTCAAGGTCCCCGTCGAGGACCTGATGGGCGAGGAGGGCAAGGGCTTCTCCTACCTCGGCCACAACCTGGCCTCCGAGCGCTGGGGCATCGCCTTCGGCGCCTACGCCCAGGCCAAGGCCGCCATCCGCTTCGCCCAGCAGTACGTCACGGACCGCACGGTCTTCGGCAAGCCGGTCGCCTCCTTCCAGAACACCAAGTTCGAGCTGGCCGCCTGCCAGGCCGAGGTCGACGCCGCCGAGGCCGTCGCCGACCGCGCCCTGGAGGCCCTCGACGCGGGCGAGCTGACCCCGGCCGAGGCCGCCTCCGCCAAGCTCTTCTGCACCGAGGTCGCGCACCGCGTCATCGACCGCTGCCTCCAGCTGCACGGCGGCTACGGCTACATGAACGAGTACCCGATCGCCCGTCTGTACGCCGACAACCGCGTCAACCGCATCTACGGCGGCACCAGCGAGATCATGAAGTCGATCATCGCCAAGTCGATGGGCCTGTAAGTGCCCGACGCTCACACGGCTCTGGATGACCTGCTCGATCTCCTCGACCTGGAGCGGATCGAGCAGGACATCTTCCGGGGCGAGTCCCGGCCCTCGATCGTCCCCCGCGTCTTCGGCGGCCAGGTGGCCGCCCAGGCGCTGGTGGCGGCGGGCCGGACCGTCCCCGAGGACCGGCTCGCCCACTCGCTGCACGCGTACTTCCTGCGCGCCGGCGACCCGGGCGCGCCGATCGTCTACAACGTCGACCGGATCCGCGACGGCCGCTCCTTCACCACCCGCCGGGTGGTCGCGGTCCAGCACGGCCGGCCGATCTTCCACCTCGCGGCGTCCTTCCAGACGTACGAGGAGGGGCTCGACCACCAGGTGGAGATGCCGCCCGCCCCGGACCCGGAGTCACTGGAGACGCCGGCCGAGATGCTCCCCCGCCACCTCCCCCGCGAGGTCGCGGACCGGCTGATCGAGTCCCGCGCGGCGGTGGATCTGCGCTATGCGGAGACGCCCCCGTGGGGGACGGTCGGAGAGCCGCGCGAACCGCGCTCCCAGGTGTGGTTCCGTACGAACGGCAAGCTGGCCGACGACCCGCTCCTGCACGTCGTCCTGGCCACGTACGTCTCCGACATGACGCTGCTCGACTCGGTCCTCCTCGCCCACGGGCGGGGCGGCTGGGCCGTCGGCGATGTCGTGGGGGCCTCGCTGGACCACGCCATGTGGTTCCACCGCCCCTTCCGGGCCGACGAATGGCTCCTGTACGACCAGGAGTCGCCGACCGCGTCCGGCGGGCGCGGCCTCGGCCAGGCCCGGATCTACACGCAGGACGGGCGCCTGGCGATCTCCGTCATCCAGGAGGGTGTCGTTCGCATCCCGCGCCGATGACCGGACATACCGTCCGGGCATGGCGGAACAGGGAGAGAGCACCTTCACGGTGATCGTGGCGGCGGCGGCGAACCTCGGGATCGCCGTCGCCAAGGCCGTCGCGGGCATCGTCAGCGGCTCCAGCGCCATGCTCTCGGAGGCCGCCCACTCGGTCGCCGACACCGTCACCGAGGCGATGCTGCTCACCGCCCTCAAACGGAGCGAGAAGCCGGCCGACGAGGACCATCCCGTCGGATACGCGGGCGAGCGCTACGTCTGGGCGATGCTGGCGGCGGTCGCCACCTTCGTGGGCGGCGCGGTCTTCTCGATCTACGACGGCGTCCACACGCTCACCCACGGCGAGGAGCTCGGCGACCCGACGGTCTCGTACGTCGTCCTCGGCATCGCCTTCGTCCTGGAGGCCTTCTCGCTCCGGACGGGTGTGCGGCAGGTCAGGGCGGAGGCGGACCGCATGAAGACCCCCTTCGCCCGGTACCTGCGCCTGACCGCCGACACCACCGTCAAGGCGGTGGTCATGGAGGACTCGGCGGCCCTGGTCGGCCTCCTGCTGGCGGCGGGCGGCCTCCTGGGCGGCCAGATCACCGGCTCCGGCGTCTGGGACGGCGTCGCGTCGATCCTCATCGGCGTCCTGCTCGTGTACGTGGCCTGGGTACTCGGCCGCTCCAACGCCGAACTCCTCGTCGGCCGCCCGGTACCGCGCGCGATGCGCTCCGAGATCCGCGAGGAGCTCCTCTCCGTCCCCCACGTCATCGGCGTCCTCGACCTGATCACCCTGATCCAGGGCCCCGGGGAGGTCCTGATCGCAGCGAAGATCGACTTCCGCGACGTGGCGTCGGCGGAGCAGGTGGAATGGGCGTGCGAGGACGCGGAGTCGCAGCTCAGGGAGCGCTTCCCGTCGATCCGCCGCGTGTACCTGGACCCGACACCGGGCGTGGAACAGCGCCGGACCGCCCCCTGACGGGGCTCAGGCGAGCCCCGCCGCGTTCAGCGTGTACTCCGTCAGCGGTTCGTAGAAGCGCGGGTCCAGGACGTGGTCGTCCAGGGGGATCGTGACCTGCATCGTGCCCTCGGCCTCGCCGAGGAAGAGGGCGGGGTCGTTGCAGTCGGCGTAGCCGACGGAGTCGATGCCCCGCTGGCCCGCGCGGCCCGCCCAGCCGTGGTCCGCGATCACCAGGTCCGGGCGGCCGGGCTCCCCGAGCGCGTCGAGGATCGCGTTCATCGGCTCCGGGGAGTGCGTGTGCCACAGGCTCGCGCCGCGTTCGAAGACGGCGACGTCGGCGAACTGCACGACGTACCCCTCGTCGGCGACGAGCCCGCCGGGGATCCGCACGATGTCGCAGCCCTGGGCCCGCAGCGCGGCGGCGACCCGGCTGTGGACGTCGATGAGCGAGCCGGGGTGCCCGGTCGCGAAGAGGACCCGCTCGCGGCCCGCGGCGGCCTTGCGGAGGCGGGCGGCCATCCGGTCGAGGCCGTCGACGGTGAGTTCCGGGTCGATGGTGTCCTGGCCGATCCGGTGGGCGGGGTCGTCGACGACCCCGCACCGCTCGGCCATGACGGCGAGCACGTCCTGCTCGTCGGTCCAGCGGTCGCCGAGTTCGAGGCCCAGCCAGTAGTGCCGGTCGCCGTTGGCGAGCTTGCGGTAGTGGGAGAGGTTGTTGTCGCGCGGGGTGGCGACGTCTCCCGCGATCCGGGTGCGGACGAGGTGCTCGACGAGGGCGGGGCGGCTGAGTATCGGCATGGGGATCATTCTGGCGGAGCCCCGGACGCCGAGGACAACTATTCCGAGCTCTGGACTACGCGCCCAGCGCGCCGAACGCCCCGTGCGCCAGGCGCCGCAGCAGGTCCTCCATGGGGCCGCGGCCGAGCGCCGCCAGGTGCGGGGTGGAGTTCAGGAGGCCGAAGACCGCGTGGACGGCCGTGCGGGACTCCGACTCCCCCGCGTCGGGGTACAGCTCGCGGACGACCGCGACCCACAGTTCGACGTACTGCCGCTGGAGCTGCCGCACCCGCTTGCGGTCCTCGTCCTTGAGCCGGTCGAGCTCGCGGTCGTGGAGGGTGATCAGCGGCCGGTCGTCGAGGGCGAAGTCGATGTGTCCGTCGATGAGGGAGCCGAGCAGGGCGCGCGCGTCCCCGTCGGACTCCTCGGCCCGCAGCCGTCCCCCGTCGAGCAGCCGCTCGCTGATGCCGACGAGCAGCTCGGCGAGCATCGCGTCCTTCCCGGGGAAGTGGCGGTAGAGGCCGGGGCCGCTGATGCCGACGGCGGCCCCTATCTCGTCCACGCCGACGCCGTGGAAGCCGCGCTCGGCGAAGAGGCGGGCGGCTTCCTTGAGGATCTGCTCGCGTCGCGTCGGGGCGTCCGTCCGGGTGGGGCTCGTGGTCATGGATTCGATTCTAGACAACCCGGTTAGCGGTCGTTAACCTTGACGTCGTACGTTAACGCTCATTAACCGGACAAGGGAGATCGGTCGATGCAGCAGGCACCTGTGCTGTCGAGTGCGGCGGATCCCGCCTCGCCGGCCTGGCAGGCCAACGAGGCGGCCCATCACGAGCTGGCCGCGACCCTGCGCGCCAAGCTCGCGGCCGCCGCCCTGGGCGGCGGCGAGAAGTCCAGGGCCCGGCACACCGCGCGCGGCAAGCTGCTGCCCCGGGACCGGGTGGACACGCTGCTCGACCCGGGCTCGCCGTTCCTGGAGCTGGCCCCGCTGGCGGCGAACGGGATGTACGGCGACCAGGCCCCGGCGGCCGGCGTCATCGCGGGCATCGGCCGGGTCTCCGGGCGCGAGTGCGTGATCGTCGCGAACGACGCGACCGTCAAGGGCGGCACGTACTACCCGATGACGGTGAAGAAGCACCTGCGGGCGCAGGAGGTGGCGCTGGAGAATCGTCTCCCCTGCCTCTACCTGGTCGACTCGGGCGGCGCCTTCCTGCCGATGCAGGACGAGGTCTTCCCCGACCGGGAGCACTTCGGCCGGATCTTCTACAACCAGGCCCGCATGTCCGGCGCCGGCATCCCGCAGATCGCGGCCGTCATGGGCTCGTGCACGGCCGGCGGCGCGTACGTCCCGGCGATGAGCGACGAGGCCGTGATCGTGCGGAACCAGGGCACGATCTTCCTGGGCGGTCCGCCGCTGGTGAAGGCGGCGACCGGCGAGGTCGTGACGGCCGAGGAGCTCGGCGGCGGCGAGGTCCACTCGCGGATCTCCGGCGTCACCGACCACCTCGCCGAGGACGACGCGCACGCGCTGCGCATCGTCCGGAACATCGTCGCCACGCTCCCCGAGCGCGGCCCGCTGCCCTGGAAGGTCGAGCCGGCCGAGGAGCCGAAGGTCGACCCGTACGGTCTGTACGGCGCGGTGCCGGTGGACTCCCGCACCCCGTACGACGTGCGCGAGGTGATCGCCCGGGTCGTGGACGGCTCCCGCTTCCAGGAGTTCAAGTCCGAGTACGGGCAGACGCTGGTCACCGGCTTCGCCCGGATCCACGGCCACCCGGTGGGCATCGTCGCCAACAACGGCATCCTGTTCGCCGAGTCCGCCCAGAAGGGCGCGCACTTCATCGAGCTGTGCGACCAGCGCGGGATCCCGCTCGTCTTCCTGCAGAACATCACCGGCTTCATGGTCGGCAAGGCGTACGAGCACGGCGGCATCGCCAAGCACGGCGCCAAGATGGTCACGGCCGTGGCCACCACCCGGGTGCCGAAGCTGACGGTCGTCGTCGGCGGTTCGTACGGCGCGGGCAACTACTCGATGTGCGGCCGGGCGTACTCCCCCCGCTTCCTGTGGATGTGGCCCAACGCCAAGATCTCGGTCATGGGCGGCGAGCAGGCCGCGTCCGTCCTCGCGACCGTCAAGCGCGACCAGCTCGGCGACGGATGGAGCGCCGAGGAGGAAGAGGCCTTCAAGGCCCCGATCCGCGAGCAGTACGAGACGCAGGGCAGCGCCTACTACGCGAGTGCCCGGCTGTGGGACGACGGGGTCATCGACCCGATGGAGACCCGGCAGGTCCTCGGCCTCGCCCTGACCGCCTGTGCCAACGCGCCCCTGGGTGACCCCCAGTTCGGCGTCTTCCGGATGTGAGGGGTACTCGGAGAATGTTCGACACCGTCCTTGTGGCCAACCGGGGCGAGATCGCCGTCCGCGTCATCCGCACCCTGCGGGAGATGGGCGTGCGCTCGGTGGCCGTCTACAGCGACGCGGACGCCGACGCCCGGCACGTACGGGAGGCGGACACGGCGGTACGGATCGGTCCGCCGCCGGCCGCCGAGTCGTACCTGTCCGTCCCGGCGCTGCTCGACGCGGCGAAGCGGACCGGGGCGCAGGCCGTCCACCCCGGGTACGGCTTCCTCGCGGAGAACGCGGGCTTCGCGCAGGCCTGCGCGGACGCGGGCCTCGTCTTCATCGGGCCCTCCGCCGAGGCGATCGCCCTCATGGGCGACAAGATCCGGGCGAAGGAGACCGTGAAGGCGGCGGGCGTCCCCGTCGTGCCCG
Source organism: Streptomyces sp. NPDC002463 (assembly GCF_042889835.1). Classification (NCBI taxonomy): domain Bacteria; kingdom Bacillati; phylum Actinomycetota; class Actinomycetes; order Kitasatosporales; family Streptomycetaceae; genus Streptomyces; species Streptomyces sp. NPDC002463. The sequence goes on along the minus strand of NZ_JBIARL010000014.1, from coordinate 197,868 downwards.
GCGCGGCCGACCCGGAGATCGCCGCCGCGGCCCGTGAACTGGGCGCGCCCGTCCTGCTGAAGCCCAGCGCGGGCGGCGGCGGCAAGGGCATGCGCCTCGTGCGGGACCTGGCGGTCCTGGACGAGGAGATCGCGGCGGCCCGCCGGGAGGCGCGGGCGTCCTTCGGCGACGACACGCTGCTCGTGGAGCGGTGGATCGACCGGCCCCGGCACATCGAGATCCAGGTCCTGGCGGACACCCACGGGAACGTGGTGCACCTCGGCGAGCGCGAGTGCTCGCTCCAGCGGCGCCACCAGAAGATCATCGAGGAGGCGCCGAGCGTCCTCCTCGACGAGGCGACCCGCGCGGCGATGGGCGCGGCGGCGGTCGAGGCGGCCCGGTCCTGCGGCTACGTCGGCGCGGGCACGGTCGAGTTCATCGTCCCGGGCGTGGACCCCTCCGCGTACTACTTCATGGAGATGAACACCCGTCTCCAGGTCGAGCACCCGGTCACGGAGCTCATCACGGGCCTGGACCTGGTGGAGTGGCAGCTGCGGGTCGCGGCGGGCGAGGCGCTGCCGTTCGCGCAGGACGACATCCGCCTGGACGGCTGGGCGATCGAGGCCCGCATCTGCGCGGAGGACCCGTCCCGGGGCTTCCTGCCCTCGGGTGGCACGGTCCTCGCCCTGAACGAGCCGCAGGGCAACGGCGTCCGCACGGACTCGGGCCTCTCGGAGGGCACGGAGGTCTCGTCCCTCTACGACCCGATGCTGTCGAAGGTCATCGTCCACGCGGCCGACCGCCCGACGGCCCTCCGCAAGCTCCGCGCGGCCCTCGCCGACCTGGTCACCCTGGGCGTCCCGACGAACGCGGGCTTCCTCCGCCGCCTCCTGGCCCACCCGGACGTGGTGTCGGGAGAGCTGGACACGGGGTTGGTGGAGCGGGACGCGGAGAGCCTGGTGCCGCAGGGCGTCCCGGACGAGGTGTACGCGGCGGCCGCGGCCGTACGGCGCGCCGAGCTGGCCCCGGCGCCCCGGGGCGGCTGGACGGACCCGTTCGACGTGCCGAACGGGTGGCGCCTCGGCGGCGCCCCGAAGCCGCTCGCCTTCCCGTTCCGGGTACCGGGACTCGAACCCGTCACGGTCGAGGCGCCGGACCGGGCCCGGGTCACGGACACCGCGGTGACGGTCACCGCGGACGGCATGACCCACACCTTCCACCGCGCCGCGGCCTGGTTGGGCCGTGACGGCGACTCCTGGCACGTCCTGGATCACGACCCCGTCGAGGCCGCCCTCTCCGGGGCCCGGCACGGAGGGGCCGACACGCTCGCCGCGCCCATGCCCGGGACCGTCACCGTCGTGAAGGTGGCCGTCGGGGACGAGGTGGAGGCCGGGCAGAGCCTGCTCGTCGTCGAGGCGATGAAGATGGAGCACGTCATCTCCGCCCCGCACGCCGGCACCGTCACCGAGCTGGACGTCACGCCCGGCACCACCGTCGCCATGGACCAGATCCTGGCCGTGGTCACGCCCCGTGAGGAGGAGGAAGCGGCATGAGCGGACTGCCGATGACCGTGTCGGACCCCGCCCTGCCCGCCCGGGTGCGGATCCACGAGGTCGGTGCCCGGGACGGGCTGCAGAACGAGAAGACGGCCGTCCCGACCGACGTGAAGGCCGAGTTCGTGCGGCGGCTCGCCGCCGCCGGTCTGACGACCGTCGAGGCGACGAGCTTCGTGCACCCGAAGTGGGTGCCGCAGCTCGCCGACGCGGAGGAACTGTTCCCGCGGGTTCGGGACCTCCCCGTCCGGCTCCCCGTGCTCGTGCCGAACGAGCGCGGGCTCGACCGGGCCCTCGCGCTCGGCGCCCGCGAGGTCGCCGTGTTCGCCTCGGCGACCGAGTCCTTCGCGAAGGCCAATCTGAACCGGACCGTCGACGAGGCGCTCGCGATGTTCGAGCCGACCGTCACCCGGGCCATAGAGTCCGGGCTCAAGGTGCGCGGCTATCTGTCGATGTGCTTCGGCGATCCCTGGGAGGGCGCCGTCCCCGTCGAGCAGGTCGTGCGGGTCACCAAGGCCCTCGCCGACATGGGCTGCGACGAGCTGAGCCTCGGGGACACCATCGGCGTCGCGACGCCGGGCCATGTCCAGGCGCTGCTGACCGCCCTGAACGAGGCCGGCGTCCCCACCTCCCGTATCGCCGTGCACTTCCACGACACGTACGGGCAGGCCCTGTCCAACACCCTGGCCGCCCTGCGGCACGGGGTGACCACCGTCGACGCCTCCGCGGGCGGCCTCGGCGGATGCCCGTACGCGAAGAGCGCGACCGGCAATCTCGCCACCGAGGACCTCGTGTGGATGCTCGACGGCCTCGGCATCGAGACCGGGGTCGATCTGGCCGCCCTCACCGCCACGAGCGTGTGGATGGCCGAACAGCTGGGCCGGCCCAGCCCCTCCCGTACCGTCCGCGCCCTCTCCCACAAGGAGTGACGAAAGACATGTCCCTCGACCACCGGCTCACCGAAGAGCACGAGGAACTCCGCCGTACCGTCGAGGAGTTCGCCCACGACGTCGTGGCGCCGAAGATCGGCGACTACTACGAGCGGCACGAGTTCCCGTACGAGATCGTCCGCGAGATGGGCCGCATGGGCCTGTTCGGGCTGCCGTTCCCCGAGGAGTACGGCGGCATGGGCGGCGACTACCTGGCCCTCGGGATCGCCCTGGAGGAGCTGGCCCGCGTCGACTCCTCCGTGGCCATCACCCTGGAGGCCGGCGTCTCGCTCGGCGCCATGCCGGTCTACCGCTTCGGTACGGAGGAGCAGAAGCGCGAGTGGCTGCCGAAGCTGTGCGCCGGCGAGATGCTCGGCGCGTTCGGCCTGACCGAGCCGGGGGCGGGCAGCGACGCGGGCGGCACCCGCACCACCGCCGTCCGCGACGGTGACCACTGGGTCATCAACGGCTCGAAGTGCTTCATCACCAACTCCGGTACGGACATCACGGGTCTGGTGACGGTCACGGCGGTCACCGGCCGCAAGCCCGACGGCCGTCCGCTGATCTCCTCGATCATCGTCCCGTCCGGCACCCCGGGCTTCACGGTCGCCGCCCCGTACTCGAAGGTCGGCTGGAACGCCTCGGACACCCGTGAGCTCTCCTTCGACGACGTCCGTGTCCCGGTGGAGAACCTGCTCGGCGAGGAGGGCCGCGGGTACGCGCAGTTCCTGCGGATCCTGGACGAGGGCCGGGTCGCGATCGCGGCGCTCGCGACGGGTCTCGCGCAGGGCTGTGTGGACGAGTCGGTGAAGTACGCGAAGGAACGTCACGCCTTCGGCTCGCCGATCAGCACCTACCAGGCCGTCCAGTTCAAGATCGCCGACATGGAGATGAAGGCCCACATGGCCCGGATCGGCTGGCGGGACGCGGCCTCGCGGCTCGTGCTCGGCGAGTCGTTCAAGAAGGAGGCGGCGATCGCGAAGCTGTACTCCTCCACGGTGGCCGTGGACAACGCCCGCGAGGCGACCCAGATCCACGGCGGCTACGGCTTCATGAACGAGTACCCGGTGGCCCGCATGTGGCGCGACTCGAAGATCCTGGAGATCGGCGAGGGCACCAGCGAGGTCCAGCGGATGCTGATCGCCCGCGAGCTCGGCCTGCCCGCCTGACGGGACGCGCAGGAGAGAGAAGGGGCGCGCGGCCCGAGCCGCGCGCCCCTTCCTTGTGCCTGCTGGTTGTGCCTGCTAGCCGGCCGTCACTCCGGCGCCCTGGCCGGGCGTGGCGTTCCACTCCCGGATCCGGGCCGCGAGGTCCACGAGCCGCGTGTCCAGCGGGCCCACGGCGATGTAGAACAGGGACTCGTCCACCGGCTTGTCGTCACCGCCCCACCGGACCACACCGTCGCACTCCGCGAGGATGGCGCGGACGGTGTCGAGCTGGAGCGGGAACAGGGAGCCCTGCGTCGCCCCGATGCCCGGGCGGATCCGCACCGCCGTTCCGGACGCGAGGTTCGACTCCGGGTGGCGGCGGCGCACCTCCTTGGCGGGGCGCCAGCCGACGAGGTCCCCGGCGTGGAGCTCCTCCACCTCGTAGTGGAAGCGGCGCACCACGTGGAGCAGGACGGTCTCGACGTCGCCGATCCACACCGGCACGTCAAGGCCGGTGCCGGACACCGAGCGCGTCCACACCTGGGAGTCGCGGTCGACGTTGGCCTGGATCGTCCAGCCGTTGGCGGACGTCGCCGGGCGCTTGGGCTTCCGGGTGCCCGCGACGGCGGCCGTGGCGGCCCCCGTGCCGGCTCCCGTGCCCGGCGCGGCCGTGGCGGTGGCGGACAGGACCGGGCCGAGGGCGGCGGCCGCGCCCACGACGGCGGCGGTCCGCACGACCGTACGCCGCGTCATCTTCTGCTGCATGTGCTTCGTTCTCCTCTCAAGTCTTCTCAGAACAGCCCGATCGCCAGGAAGGGCGCCAGGGAAGCCACCGCGCACACCGACCAGTACACGGACCTCGGGACGGGTCTCCGGCGCCGCAGGCGCACGTTCACCAGGCCCCAGACGAGGCCGTAGATCCCGACGACCGGTACCACGATGACCAGCCACAGCCACATGCCGTCGTTCTCGTTCGGGTCCCGCTCAGTCCACCCGAGGGCGGCGAGCGGCCCGTTGGCCAGGACGTACCAGACCAGGAAGTACGGAACGATTCCCGGCACGCCGAGCAGCAGGTTCACCCCGGCCGGCACGAGCAGCTTCCTCATGTGCACATTCTTCGCGATCGGTGGGGGCCGCTAGACGCGGCAGAGCGCGTTGTAGTTCTCCAGGACCTGGTAGAGGCCGACGAGCTCCTGTCCGTACTTCTGCGCGTCGCTGCCGGTGCCGTTGTACCGGGCCAGCAGCGCCTGCGTGTCGGCGAGGCTGGTGGTCAGCGACGGCGAGGGGATGCTCAGCTGGTAGGAGTTGTACATCGTGAGGTACGCGACGGAGCGGATGTTGTACTCGGGGTCCTGGAGCTGGTCCCAGACCGCCTTCTTGTCGGCGCTGGTCAGCGGGCTCGCGTTGAGGAGGCCCTGCTGGATGCAGTAGTTCCGGGCCTCGATGGTCACCCAGGCGAAGATCTGGCCCCAGCCCGTGCTGCAGTCCTCCCTCAGGCCGGCCGCCACGGCCGTGTCGGAGACGGCGTCGAGCGGGTTCAGCTTGCGCAGCTCCCACAGGACTGGGGCCTGGATGAGCGCCTTGCGGACCTTGAGCGTCCTGGCGAGGTTGGTGAACAGCCAGTCGTAGCTGAGGACCGCGTCGAAGGCCTCGGTGGTGGTGTTGATCCCGTAGGTGACCCAGTCGCCGTCCGCGGTCCAGCCCTCGCCGCCCGTCTCCGGGACGCCGATGGAGGTGAGGTAGGACTGGACGTCCGCGAGCATGGACGCCCGGTACTTGGTCTTGTCGAAGTCCTTGTCCAGGCCGGAGACGATGCCCGCCGGCGGGTAGAAGTCGTTCTGGCCCTGGTCCCGGCCGGAGGCCATGTCGTTGTCGATGTTGATCGCACCGGTGCCGGAGCCGACCGTGATCGTGGAGATCTGGTCGAAGGCCCACTTCGTCGGCAGCGGGTAGCCGAGGTTTCCGGAGAAGCCGGCCGACATGTCGGAGACGAAGGCGGTCTCGGCGTACCCGGCGTCGGTGACGCGCTGGCAGATGTTGCGGGGGCCGTAGACGCCGACCCGGTAGCCCGAGTTCTCGCTGACGGTACGGGAGATGCCGCGGAAGTGCGGGAGGATGAAGTCGGTGACCTCGCCGTCCATGGCGTCGTAGTCGACGGCGAAGTAGATGATCGAGCCCGGCTTGAAGCCGTGCGCCCGGGCCCATTCGACGGCGTTGGACGCGTCGACGCAGCCCTGGCCGTACTTGAAGTAGCTCGCCGAGTCGGAGAACGTCTGGTAGATCGGGAAGCAGCGCAGCCCGTAGTTCTTGATCGTCTCCAGCTCGCCCGGCTGGATCTGCTTCTCCGGCAGGCTGGTCTTCGAGGGGTTGTAGAGGTACCGGCCGACGTACGTGTAACCCGCGTTGACGAGGGTCTGGGCGCGCTCCGGCGTGATCTTGGTGACGCAGTCGCAGGCGCTGCCCTTGCGGGTCTGGTCGCCGTACGAGACGAGCAGCGAGGACCAGGTCGAGTAGTCGCCGACTCCGGTGACCGGCAGCATGGAGAAGGCCTGGAAGGTCTCGACCTCGCTCTGGACCCCGCCGGTGAACTCGCCGAAGAGGACGTTGCGCTTGTTGAGGACCATGGCGGCCGTGAACAGGTACGCCCAGGTGCTGCTGTTGCCCTGGCCGACGGTGTGGGACTTCAGGCCGGACTGGGTGCCGGGGCCGAAGTTGCCGTTGGCGACGCCGTCGGCCATGCCCAGCTCGTACTGGATGGCGAACAGCATGGACTTCGCGACGTCGCGGGAGTGGTGGCCGTCGCAGGGGATGATGTAGAAGTCCCGGCGGTTCACGTACCGGGCGTTCAGCCACCGCTGGACGGTGCGGATCTGCTCGTTGGCGCCGGCGGTGCTGACGTACGCGTCCATGGTGAGCAGGGCCTTGACGACCTTCGGCTCCAGGGACGTGCCCGGGTAGGCGCCGTCCACGCCCATGTGGAGCTTGAGCTGCGCCACGGCGCTCTGCACCCGGCTGTTGTAGGTGCCGTCGATCTCGCCGCCGTCGTAGCCCTTGCAGTACAGGGCGGACTGGATGATGCGGCAGAAGTTCGCCGAGGGCATCGTCGAGGCGTTGAGGCTCGGGTACTTCGACTGCAGCGTGGACAGCGTGGTGGGGCCGAAGGAATTCGACAGGCTGGTGAGGCCCATCTCGTACTGGAGGGCCCGGGTGAGGGCGTACATGACCGTCCAGCCGGTCTTGCCGTCCTCCTCCAGCTTGGATATGCCCAGCATCGCCCCGTTGTTGTAGGTCGAGTTGATGAAGCGCTGGGCCCTCTCGACCATCGCGTCAGCCATGAATCTCCTTCGTTCTAAGGCAACGCACGCGGAGAGGCTTCACGCCGTCGCCTAAACGAGGAGCCCCCACCTCTCCCGAAACAGCCGAACCTTAGCCGGATGATCCACTAGTGATCAATATGAGGTTAGGCTAACCTTCCTTTCCATGACTCACGCCGAGACCGCCCCCTTCCAGTTCTTCTCCCTCCGGGTCGACCGGACGCGGCGCCTCGGCCCGTCCCTGGTCCGGGTCACCTTCACCGGGGAGGACTTGAAGGACTTCGCCACCGGGGGCCGCGACCAGTCGCTCTCCCTCTTCCTGCCGCACCCCGGCCAGGAGGCGCCCGTCCTGCCGCCGCTCGACGACCCCGACATGTACGCGATCCTGGGCGCCTGGCGCGCGATGCCCGCCGACGAGCGGGCCGTGATGCGCTCGTACACCGTCCGCGAGCAGCGCACCGAGCCCGTGAACGAGGTCGACATCGACTTCGCGCTCCACGCGGAGACATCAGCCGCCGGCCCGGCGGGCGTCGGCCCCGCCTGCCGCTGGGCCGGCCGCGCCGAGCCCGGTGACCGGGTCGTGGTCCTGGGCCCGGCGGTCGCCGCCAACACGGGCGTCCGCTTCCAGCTGCCCGAGGACGCCGACTCCGTGCTGATCTGGGCCGACGAGACCGCCCTGCCCGCCGCCTCCGCGATCCTGGAGTGGCTGCCGGCCGAGACCCGCGCCCGGGTGTTCCTCGAAGTGCCGTACTCCGGCGACCGGACGGAGCTCGCGACCGAGGCGGACGCGACGGTCACCTGGCTCGTACGGGAGGAGGGGGCGCCGTCCGGCGTCGAGGCCGTCGCGGGCGCCGAACTGCCCGGCGAGAACCCGTACGTGTGGATCGCGGGCGAGTCCGCCTCGGTGAAGGCGCTGCGCCGCCACTTCGTACGGGAGCGGGGGCTCGACCGCCGCCGGGTCACGTTCGTCGGCTACTGGCGCAAGGGCCTGTCGGAGGACGCCCTGCGCGAGGTGCCGGAGGACACGGACGAGACGCAGGCAGACGTCTGAGGTTTCCGGCCATTCGCCGACCGCCCCTCGACCCATCGGAGTCGGGGGGCTTTTCCGTGGTCAAAATTAGGTTAGGCTAACCTTACTTAAGCCGAACCGAGTCCGCTCCCGGAAGGGCCCCCACATGCGTTCCCATCTGCTCAACGACACGACGGCGGAGAGCTACCGGCGCTCCGTCACCGAAGGAGTGGAGCGGGTGGCGAGGAAACTCGCCACGACGCGGGGCCCGTTCACCGGCGTCACGCCCGCCGACCTGGCACCCGCCGTCGACGCCGTCGACCTCGACCGGCCGCTCGGCGACCCCTCCGCCGCCCTCGACGAGCTGGAGAGCGTCTACCTCCGCGACGCCGTCTACTTCCACCACCCCCGGTACCTCGGGCACCTCAACTGCCCCGTGGTCATCCCCGCCGTCCTCGGCGAGGCCGTCCTCTCGGCCGTCAACTCCTCGCTCGACACCTGGGACCAGAGCGCCGGCGGCACCCTCATCGAGCGGAAACTGATCGACTGGACCGCCGGCCGGATCGGCCTCGGCCCGCTCGCCGACGGCGTCTTCACCAGCGGCGGCACGCAGTCCAACCTCCAGGCGCTGCTCCTCGCCCGCGAGGAGGCCGGCACCACCGACCTGTCGAAGCTGCGGATCTTCTCCTCCGAGTGCAGCCACTTCAGCGTCCAGAAGTCGGCCCGGCTGCTCGGCCTCGGCCGCGACGCCGTCGTCTCCGTCCCCGTCGACCGGAACAAGCGGATGCAGTCCGTCGTCCTCGCCGCCGAGCTGGAGGCCTGCCGCGCCGAGGGCCTGATCCCGATGGCGATCGTCGCCACCGCCGGCACCACCGACTTCGGCTCCATCGACCCGCTGCCCGAGATCGCCGCCCTGGCCGCCGAGTACGGCGCCTGGATGCACGTCGACGCCGCGTACGGCTGCGGACTGCTCGTCTCCCGGACCCGCCGCCACCTCCTGGACGGCATCGAGCGCGCCGACTCGGTCACCGTCGACTACCACAAGTCCTTCTTCCAGCCGGTGAGTTCCTCCGCCGTCCTGGTCCGCGACGGAGCCACCCTGCGCCACGCGACGTACCACGCGGACTACCTCAACCCGCGCCGGACACTGGCCGAGCAGATCCCCAACCAGGTCGACAAGTCCCTCCAGACCACCCGCCGCTTCGACGCGCTCAAGCTGTGGATGACCCTGCGCGTGATGGGCGCCGACGGCATCGGAGAGCTCTTCGACGAGGTCTGCGACCTGGCGCGGGAGGGCTTCGAGCTGCTCGCCGCCGACCCCCGCTACGACGTCGTGGTCGAGCCGCAGCTCTCCACCCTCGTCTACCGCTACGTCCCGGAGGCCGTCACCTCCCCCGCCGAGATCGACCGGGCCAACCTCCACGCCCGCAAGGCGCTCTTCGCCTCCGGCGAGGCCGTCGTCGCCGCCACCAAGGTCGGCGGCCGCCAGTACCTCAAGTTCACCCTGCTCAACCCCGAGACGACGCCGGCCGACATCGCCGCAGTCCTCGACCTCATCGCCGGCCACGCCGAGCAGTACCTGGGAGAGACCCTTGTCCACGCAGCCTCTTGATTTCATCGGCATCGGGCTCGGTCCGTTCAACCTCGGACTCGCCTGCCTGACCGAGCCGATCGCCGAACTGAACGGCGTCTTCCTGGAGTCGAAGCCGGACTTCGAGTGGCACTCGGGGATGTTCCTCGAAGGCGCCCACCTGCAGACCCCGTTCATGTCGGACCTGGTCACCCTCGCGGACCCGACCTCGCCGTACTCCTTCCTCAACTACCTGAAGGAGAAGGGCCGGCTGTACTCGTTCTACATCCGCGAGAACTTCTACCCGCTGCGGACCGAGTACGACGACTACTGCCGCTGGGCGGCCGCGAAACTGACGTCGATCCGCTTCTCGACGACGGTCGCCTCGGTCGCGTACGACGCGGCGGAAGAGCTCTACGTGGTGACCACGACCTCCGGAGAAACGTTCCGTTCGCAGCGGATCGTCCTCGGCACCGGCACCCCGCCGTACGTTCCGGAGACCTGCGAGGGCCTCGGCGGCGACCTCATCCACAACTCGCGCTACCTCCCGCACAAGGAGGAGCTCCAGAAGAAGAAGTCGATCACCCTGGTCGGCAGCGGCCAGAGCGCCGCCGAGATCTACTACGACCTCCTGAGCGAGATCGACGTCCACGGCTACCGTCTGAACTGGGTGACCCGCTCCCCCCGCTTCTTCCCCCTCGAATACACCAAGCTCACCCTGGAGATGACCTCCCCGGAGTACGTGGACTACTTCCACGGCCTGCCCGAGCAGACCCGCTACCGCCTGGAGACGGAGCAGAAGGGCCTCTTCAAGGGCATCGACGGCGAGCTCATCGACGCGATCTTCGACCTGCTCTACCAGAAGAACCTCGACGGACCGGTCCCCACGCGCCTGCTCACCAACTCGTCGCTGGACTCGGCCGCGTACGACTCCACGACGGGCACGTACACGCTCGGCTTCCGCCAGGAGGAGCAGGAGAAGGACTTCACGGTCGAGACCGAGGGCCTGATCCTCGCGACCGGCTACAAGTACACCGTCCCGGCCTTCCTGGAGCCGGTCGAGGACCGCATCCGCTTCGACGGCCGGGGCCGCTTCGACGTGGCCCGCAACTACGCGATCGACACCACCGGCCGCGGGATCTTCCTCCAGAACGCCGGCGTGCACACGCACTCGATCACCTCGCCGGACCTGGGGATGGGCCCGTACCGCAACGCGTACATCATCGGGGAGATGCTGGGGTCGGAGTACTACCCGGTAGAGAAGACCATCGCGTTCCAGGAGTTCGCCGTATGAGCATCGACATCCGCCCGCTCGACCCCCTCGCGGACGCCGAGCTGATCCACCCCTGGGTCACCCACCCCAAGGCCGCGTTCTGGATGATGCAGGACGCGAAGCTCCAGGACGTCGAGCGCGAGTACATGGCGATCGCCGCGCACCCGCACCACGACGCCTTCATCGGCCTCGTCGACGGCGAGCCGGCCTTCCTGATGGAGCGGTACGACCCCGCGCAGGTCGAGCTGGTCGGGCTGTACGAGCCGCAGCCCGGCGACGTGGGCATGCACTTCCTGGTCGCACCGACCGACACCCCGGTCCACGGCTTCACGCGTACGGTCATCACCGCCGTCATGGCGGAACTGTTCGCCGACCCGGCGACCGCCCGCGTGGTCGTCGAGCCGGACGTCCGCAACAAGGCGGTGCACGCGCTCAACGAGGCCGTCGGCTTCGTGCCCGAGCGGGAGATCCGGAAGCCGGAGAAGAAGGCCCTGCTGAGCTTCTGCACCCGCGCCCAGTTCGAGACCGCCGTGGGAGCGTCCATATGAATCCCGTCGCACACCTCACCCCCGAGCGCTGGGCCGCCGCCAACCGGGCCCTGATCCGCAAGGGCCTCGCCGAATTCGCCCACGAGCGGCTGCTCGACCCGAAGGAGCTGGGCGAGAGCCGCTACCAGGTCCTCAGCGACGACGGCACGACCGAGTACCGCTTCACCGCCGACCGCTTCGCGCTCGACCACTGGCAGGTGTACCCGGACTCGATCAGCCGCCACCGGGGGGACGAACAACTCCCTCTGGACGCCCTCCAGTTCATCATCGAACTGCGCTCGTCCCTCGGTCTGAGCGACGAGATCCTCCCGGTCTACCTGGAGGAGATCTCCTCCACCCTGGCCGGAACGGCCTACAAGGCGACCAAGCCGCCCGTGACCTCCGCCGAGCTGGCCCGCGCCGGCTTCCAGGCGATCGAGACCGGGATGACCGAGGGCCACCCCTGCTTCGTCGCCAACAACGGCCGGCTGGGCTTCGGCGTCGACGAGTACCGGGCCTACGCCCCCGAGGCCGCGAGCGGGATCCACCTGATCTGGCTCGCGGCCCACCGCGACCGCGCGACGTTCACGGCCGGGGCGGACGTCGAGTACGACGGTTTCATCCGCGCGGAACTGGGCGAGGCGACGGTGGACGCCTTCGCGGCGACCCTCGCGGCCCGGGGCCTGGACCTGTCGGACTACCTCCTCATCCCGGCCCACCCCTGGCAGTGGTGGAACAAGCTGTCCGTCACCTTCGCCGCCGAGGTGGCGCAGGAACGCCTGGTGTACCTGGGCGAGGGCGACGACACGTACCTGGCGCAGCAGTCGATCCGCACCTTCTTCAACACGACGGACCCGGCCAAGCACTACGTGAAGACGGCCCTCTCGGTCCTCAACATGGGCTTCATGCGGGGGCTTTCGGCGGCGTACATGGAGGCCACGCCGGCGATCAACGACTGGCTGGCGCAGCTCATCGACTCCGACGAGGTCTTCGGGGCGGCGCGCTTCTCGATCATCCGCGAGCGGGCGGCGATCGGCTACCGGCACCTGGAGTACGAGGCCGCGACGGACCGCTACTCGCCGTACCGGAAGATGCTGGCGGCCCTGTGGCGCGAGTCCCCGGTGCCGCGCCTGGCGGAGGGCGAGCGCCTGGCGACGATGGCGTCCCTGCTGCACCTGGACCACACGGGCGCGTCGTTCGCGGGCGCGCTGATCAAGGAGTCGGGCGAGGAGCCGGCGGCGTGGCTGCGCCGCTACCTGGACGCGTACCTCCTCCCGGTCCTGCACAGCTTCTACGCGTACGACCTGGTGTACATGCCGCACGGCGAGAACGTGATCCTGGTGCTGGACGAGCGGGGCGCGGTGGACCGGGCGGTCTTCAAGGACATCGCGGAGGAGATCTGCGTGATGGACCCGACGGCGGTCCTCCCGCCGGCGGTGGAACGCATCCGCGCGGAGGTCCCGGAGGACATGAAGGTCCTCTCCGTCTTCACGGACGTCTTCGACTGCTTCTTCCGCTTCCTGAGCGCGACGCTGGCGGCGGAGGGCACGTTGCCCGAGGACGACTTCTGGCGCACGGTCGCCGAGTGCGTACGTGACTACCAGCGGTCGAAGCCGGAACTGGCGGAGAAGTTCGCGCGGTACGACCTGTTCGCGGAGACCTTCGCCCTCTCCGCCCTCAACCGCCTCCAGCTCCGCAACAACAAGCAGATGGTGGACCTGGCGGACCCGTCGGCGGCCCTCCAGCTGGTCGGCGACCTGGTGAACCCGATCGCACGGTTCGCCTGACCCCGAATACGTGCGAGCCCCGGCGGAGTACGGTCCTCCGCCGGGGCTCGCATCTGTCCGTGATCAGCCCGCGCGAAGGACCACCCCCGCCAGGGCGGCGAGTCCCCCGTCTTCCGCGCCGATCCGGGCTGCGACGATGGCGAGATCACCGGGAACGGCGTGACGTACCGCCTCGTCGAGAGCGGCGGGCACGGGCCGGTGCCCGCTTCCTCGCGTCGGTCACTCCGCCGGCCAGGGCACCTGCGGTGAGCGGTGGTACGTGATGCCGAGGGCGTCCAGGCGGGGGGCCTGTTCCGCGAGGCGGACCTTGTAGGTGTCCCAGTCGTGGCTCGCCGCCGGTGACCAGCCGAGTTCGGCGATGCCGGGGAGGCGGGGGAAGGCCATGACGTCGAGGTCGCCGGTCGAGGCGAGGGTCTCGGTCCAGAGGGGGGCCTCGACGCCGCGGACGGCGCTCTCCGGGGCGCCGGGGAGGTAGGTGGCCGGGTTCCAGTCGTACGAGCGCTGGACCTCGACGTAGCCCGCCCAGGCCAGGCCCAGCGGGGTCTCCTTCGTGTACTTCATGTCGAGGTACGTGCGGTCGGCGGGCGACAGGATCAGGCCGGTGCCGTTGCGGGCGGCTGCCGCGACGCGCTCCTTCTCCTCCGCCGGCGTGCGGTCGAGGCCCCAGTACTGGACGAGTGCGCCCTTCGCGGGGGTCGCGCCGGTCAGCTGGTGCCAGCCGACGACGGTCTTGCCGTACTTGGCGACGATCGGCTGCACCTTGTCCATGAAGGCCACGTAGTCGGCGTGGCTCGTGGAGTGGGCCTCGTCGCCGCCGATGTGGAGGTAGCGGCCCGGGGTGAGCGCGGCGATCTCGCGGATCACGTCGTCCACGAAGTCGTACGTGACGGGCTTGGGCACGCACAGGGAGCTGAAGCCGACCTTGGTGCCGGTGTAGAGGGGCGGGGCGACGCCGTCGCAGGTCAGGTCGGCGTAGGAGGCGAGGGCCGCGTTGGTGTGGCCCGGCATGTCGATCTCGGGGATCACCTCCTGGTAGCGGGAGGCGGCGTACTCGACGATCTCCCGGTACTGGGCCTTGGTGTAGAAGCCGCCGGAGCCGCCGCCGACCTCGGTGGAGCCGCCGTGGGTGGTGAGCCGGGGCCAGGAGTCGACGGCGATGCGCCAGCCCTGGTCGTCGGAGAGGTGGAGGTGGAGGGTGTTGACCTTGTAGAGGGCGAGCTGGTCGATGTACCGCTTCACCTCGTCGACGGTGAAGAAGTGGCGGGCGACGTCGAGCATGGCGCCCCGGTAGGCGTAGCGCGGGGTGTCGGTGACGGTGCCGCCGGCGATCTTCCAGGGGCCCGGCTGGACGCTCTTGCGCTCGACGGCGGAGGGGAGCTGCTGGCGGAGGGTCTGGACGCCGCGGAAGAGGCCGGCGGGTTCGCGGGCGGTGAGGGTGAGGCCGTCGGGGGTGGAGACGAGCCGATAGCCCTCGTCGCCGAGGGCGGTCTCCTCGGGGTCGAGGCGGAGGCGGATGCCGCGGCCGGCGGCGCGGTCGTCGACGACGGGCAGCGGGAAGCCGGTGGCGGGGCGGAGGAGGCCGGCGAGGTAGCGGCCGAGGTCCCGGGACTCGCGGGAGGTCTCGTCGATGCCGATGCGGGTGGCGGGGGTGAGGGTGTAGGGCTCGCCCTCGGGGGTGACGGAGGCGGGCACGGGCACGATGCGGCCGAGCGGGCGGACCTCGGGTTCGGCGGCGGCTCTGCCGGGCGCCTTGCCGTCGGCGCCGGCGGTGGCGGCGGCCTCTCCGCAGCCGACTCCGGCGGTGGCGAACAGGAGCAGGGATCCGATCAGGCGCGGAATCGTTCGACGCTGGCTCACAGGCTGGCTCCCCTTCAGGTGATCGATTCGGGTGATCGACACGTCCGTCGTTCTGTATATCCCCTCGGTCGCCATGCGTACCGCTCCGCTCACCCGGGGTCAAGGTCTGGACCAAGGGGCCGGGAGGGCGGGCGAACCATGGCCCGCTTGCCCGAATTCGGGCAGGATTCTTGCGGAAGGCCGGGGGGACCCCTCAGTATTCACGGGTGCTCGAACGCCGCCCGTCGCACGACGACCTCATCGACCACCTGGTCCGCAGCACCGCGCTCCAGCGCGGTGAGGCCGCCCGGGTGGTGCTCGACGTGCTGGCGTACTTCGACGAGACGACCGAGGAGTTCGTCCGCCGCCGCCACCGCGAGCTGCAGTCCGGCGGCGCGGTGAACGCCGAGATCTTCGAACGGATCGCGGCGGAGCTGCCGCACCGGGCGGTGGCGCCACCGGAGCTCTCGCTCCGGCAGCTGCGCCGCATCGTCTACGGCTGAGCGGCGCACGCCCGGGAACGTCCGCGTGCGTTCGAGTACATCCACCAACCTGGAGGGGTTTCACCTTTATGTGCGGAATCGTCGGTTACATCGGTAAGCGCGACGTCGCCCCGCTGCTGCTCGAGGGCCTCGCGCGCCTCGAGTACCGGGGTTACGACTCGGCCGGCATGGTCGTCACCAGCCCGAAGGCCGGCGGCCTGAAGATGGTGAAGGCCAAGGGCCGCGTCCGCGACCTGGAGGCCAAGGTCCCCAAGCGCTTCACCGGCACCACCGGCATCGCCCACACCCGCTGGGCCACCCACGGCGCGCCGAGCGACATCAACTCGCACCCGCACCTGGACCCCGAGAACAAGGTCGCGGTCGTCCACAACGGCATCGTCGACAACGCCCAGGAGCTCCGCGCCAAGCTGGAGGCCGACGGCGTCGTCTTCGCCTCCGAGACGGACACCGAGGTCATCACCCACCTCATCGCGCGCTCCGAGGCCGAGACCCTCGAGGAGAAGGTCCGCGACGCGCTCAAGGTCATCGAGGGCACCTACGGCATCGCCGTGATGCACGCCGACTTCAACGACCGCATCGTGGTGGCCCGCAACGGCTCCCCGGTCATCCTCGGCATCGGCGAGAAGGAGATGCTCGTCGCCTCCGACGTCGCCGCCCTGATCGCCCACACCCGCCAGGTCGTCACCCTCGACGACGGCGAGATGGCCACCCTCAAGGCCGACGACTTCCGCACCTACACCACCTCGGGCGCCTCCACCACGGCCACCCCCGAGACGGTCGAGTGGGAGGCCGCCTCCTACGACATGGGCGGCCACGACACGTTCATGCACAAGGAGATCTGCGAGCAGCCCGACGCGGTCGACCGCGTGCTGCGCGGCCGCATCGACGACCGCTTCTCCACCGTGCACCTGGGCGGCCTGAACCTGGACCCGCGCGAGGCCCGCACCATCCGCCGCATCAAGATCCTCGGCTGCGGCACCTCGTACCACGCCGGCCTCATCGGCGCCGGGCTCATCGAGTCCATGGCCCGCATCCCCGCCGACGCCGAGCCGGCCTCGGAGTTCCGCTACCGCAACCCGGTCGTGGACCCCGACACCCTCTACATCGCCGTCTCCCAGTCCGGTGAGACCTACGACGTGCTCGCCGCCGTCCAGGAGCTCAAGCGGAAGGGCGCCCGCGTCCTCGGCGTCGTCAACGTCGTCGGCTCCGCCATCGCCCGCGAGGCCGACGGCGGCGTGTACGTCCACGCCGGCCCCGAGGTCTGCGTCGTCTCCACCAAGTGCTTCACCAACACGGTCACCGCCTTCGCGCTGCTCGCCCTGCACCTGGGCCGCATCCGCGACCTGTCCGTCACCGACGGCAAGCGGATCATCGAGGGCCTGCGCAAGCTGCCCGCGCAGATCGAGGAGATCCTCAAGACCGAGGAGCAGATCAAGGAGATCGCCGAGCAGTACGCCGGCGCCCAGTCGATGATGTTCATCGGCCGTGTGCGCGGCTACCCGGTCGCCCTGGAGGCCTCCCTCAAGCTGAAGGAGATCTCCTACATCCACGCCGAGGCGTACCCGGCCTCCGAGCTGAAGCACGGCCCGCTCGCCCTCATCGAGCCGGCCCTGCCGACCGTCGCGATCGTCCCCGACGACGACCTGCTGGAGAAGAACCGCGCCGCCCTGGAGGAGATCAAGGCCCGCAGCGGCCGCATCCTCGCGGTCGCGCACCAGCCGCAGGCGAAGGCCGACCACACCATCGTCGTCCCGAAGAACGAGGACGAGCTGGACCCGATCCTCATGGGCATCCCGCTCCAGCTCCTCGCCTACCACACGGCGCTCGCCATGGGCCGTGACATCGACAAGCCGCGCAACCTGGCGAAGTCCGTCACCGTCGAGTAGGCACCCCCAGCCGTCGCGGCCGAGGCGCGGCGCCGGGCCTGTCCCCCGGACGCCGCGCCCCTCCGGGCCTGTCCCCCGGAGCCTCGGCCGGACACCACAGCGGTCCCCGTGCACACACCTCCCGTGCACGGGGACCGCTGTACTTGCGGTGGTTCCGGCTCAGCCCGCGGCCGGGGCGCCCGACGCGCGGCGCAGGGCCGTCGGCCAGCCGGCGACCGCGGCCGTGGCGCCGTACCAGGCGACCAGACCCGCGACGGCGGCGACCCAGCCGCCCGCCTTGCCGAGCCCGGCGTTGTCGGCGAGGGCGCCGATGCCGAGCAGCAACAGCGCGACGAACAGCAGCCCGTACACGCCCTGTCCGAAGAGTCCGCTGCCCGAGGCCGCCATGGTCAGCGTGAGCGCGAGGAGCGCCCACAGGAGCAGGAAGAGGCCCATGGCGTCGGCCGAGGCGTGCCCGCCGGCTCCGCTGCCCCAGGTGAACCAGAAGGCACCGAGCGCCGCGTACGCCGTGCCTTCGCCCTTGTCGCCCGCGCGCAGCGCGAGCAGTCCGACGAGGAAGAGCGTCACGCCGCCGACCCAGGTGGCGAGACCCGCGGCATCCGCTGCCGCGACGTTGTCGATGACACCGGTTCCGCCCAGGCCGAAGGCCAGCAGGGTCAGTCCGAGTGCCAGGTGGCCGAGCGTGGAGGTGGTGTTTCCCGCGGCGACTTCGTTGTTCACGGCGGGCTCCCTTCAGGTGTGCAGTTGTCCTGCGTGAGCTGCTGTGTTCCGGTGACCTTTATGTACCCTTCACAAGCGCACAATTCACCTGAGGAAGGCCGAATTTATGGCCGGATAACGGCAGTTGAGGGAGTGACCTGACGGGCCGTACGGGACGGGACGGGTCCGCGGGCGCGCGTTCCCGGGACGACGGGAGGGGTCCGCGGGTGCGTCACGGGTCCGCGGAAGCGGTCCGCGGGCGCGTTACGGGATGACGATGACCGGCCGCTGGGCGCGGCGCGCGAGGCGGCCTGCCACCGAGCCGAAGATCCGGCCGACGATCCCGTGCGTCGAGCCGACCACGATCGCGTCGGCCGAGTACTCCCGGCCGACCTCCTCCAGCTCGTGGCAGATGTCCCCGCCGCGCTCGACCAGGATCCACGGCACCTCGGAGAGGTGCTCGGCGCAGGCCAGCTCCAGGCCGAGGACCTCGGTGCGGTGGTCCGGCACGTCGACGAAGACCGGGGGCTCGCAGCCGGCCCACACCGTGGTGGGCAGCCGGTTGGCCACGTGCACGATGATCAGGCCCGATCCGGAGCGGCGGGCCATGCCGATGGCGTACGCGAGGGCGCGCTCACTGGACGTGGAACCGTCGAAGCCGACGACGACCCCGTGCCGGAAGGCCGGGTCGCAGGCATGACGTGGCTGTTCTACCGCGAGGGGGTCGACCGTGGAGTCGGCGACGCGCTTGCGGTCCGCGGGTTCGGGGAATTCGTGACCGGCCATCGGTGTCTCGGCGAAGAAGGTCCTCGTGGGAAGGGACGGGGAAAAGGGGCGACGAACGACGGGTGACGGCGGAGCTGTGTCCGGGAATCATCTTCCCAAGCCCATACCCCCAAGGGTACGGCGACACTCCTCTCCTGCCCAGAGCCCGCCGTGCCACACCTGGCGTGCCCGCCGCTCGCGCGCGGCGTTCCAGGGAGCATGCCCGAGGGGTTCGGGATCTGGCAATGCCGGATGTGCCCTACAGGCGACCGTACGGGGGCCAAACGGACGTCGCCGAGAGTGACCGGAACGTTCCGCTCCTCGTTGCCACAGGTCCAGCCCCACGCCGCCCCGAACCGGCGCCCCGGCGCCACCGCACCCCCGCCCCACCGCCGCAGGGAGACCGCCCGTGCCCGCACCATCGACCACCGCCGGCCAGACCTCCGCCACCTCCTCCCCCTCCCCCGGTCCCTCCGCCGGACCCTGCGCGCCCCGCGGGCGACGTCGGGCGCCCGGCCCGTCCGCGGCCGCGGAGCCGGGGGCGGACGGGCGGACGGAGACGGTGGTGGACATCGCCGTGGGTACGGGCGGCGGGGCGGAGCCGACGGGGGACGTCGTCCGCTGGGCGGTCTTCTGCTGCGCACTGGTCCCCGTGGTGCTCGTCCTCTACGGCACCTCGCTCGGCGGGGCCGCCGGGACCGCGCTCGGCCTGGTCGCGGTGACGGCGGCCTGCCGGCTGCTGCTGCGCCGCTCGGAGCGCGGACTGCGGGCCGAGACGGTCCGCCCGAGGCGCCGGAACTAGCCCCCGGGGGGGCTCGAATCCGACCCCGCCCCCCTTCGAGTTGACAGGTTCGCACACCCGACCCCATATGTTTTCAGCCAACTTCCAGCCATCGGCGAGTCCTTGGCGAAACGGTTGACCAACCCCGGCTCCCGAGGCCGGGAAAGCCTTGTCCCGGGGGCCCACACCCCCCGCGTACGGGGACGTTCGGGGTACCGCCCGGCCCTCGCGGGGCGGTCGGAGGCGCAACGCGGCGATCGATCGCTTCACGCCAAGTTGCCTTGTCGACAATCCACCGGATGGAGAACTTGTCACGCCGGCGCCACGGGACACAGTAGATTCGATCATGGGTACCGAAGACTGGGGTCTCGTGCAAAACCGAGGGGAAACGTGCAGGAGCGACACGACCAGGGAGACGCGAACACCGAGGGGGGCTTAGCGTCATGAGCCAGGACTCCACCGCACCGGAGGTCGCACGGAAGCTGTCCGGGCGCCGCCGTCGCGAAGTCGTCGCGGTGCTGCTGTTCAGCGGCGGCCCCATCTTCGAGAGCTCCATCCCGCTCTCCGTGTTCGGCATCGACCGGCAGGACGCCGGAGTGCCCCGTTACCGGCTGCTCGTCTGCGCCGGTGAGGAGGGCCCGCTGCGGACCACGGGCGGGCTCGAACTCACCGCGCCGTACGGCCTGGAGGCGATCAGCCGCGCCGGCACCGTCGTGGTGCCCGCCTGGCGGTCGATCACCTCGCCGCCGCCGCCGGAGGCGCTCGAAGCGCTGCGCCGCGCGCACGAGGAGGGGGCCAGGATCGTCGGGCTGTGCACCGGGGCGTTCGTCCTGGCCGCCGCCGGACTCCTCGACGGCCGCCCGGCGACCACGCACTGGATGTACGCGCCGACGCTCGCCAAACGCTACCCGTCGGTCCACGTGGACCCGCGGGAGCTCTTCGTCGACGACGGGGACGTGCTGACCTCCGCCGGCACCGCGGCCGGAATCGATCTGTGTCTGCACATCGTGCGGACCGACCACGGCACCGAGGCCGCGGGCGCGCTCGCGCGCCGGCTGGTCGTCCCGCCGCGGCGCAGCGGCGGTCAGGAGCGCTACCTCGACAGGTCTTTACCTGAGGAGATCGGCGCCGACCCGCTGGCCGAGGTCGTCGCCTGGGCGCTGGAGCACCTCCACGAGCAGTTCGACGTGGAGACGCTCGCCGCGCGCGCGTACATGTCACGGCGGACCTTCGACCGCCGGTTCCGCTCGCTGACCGGTTCGGCCCCGCTCCAGTGGCTGATCACCCAGCGGGTGCTGCAGGCGCAGCGGCTGCTCGAGACCTCCGACTACTCGGTCGACGAGGTCGCGGGCCGGTGCGGCTTCCGCTCCCCGGTGGCGCTGCGCGGCCACTTCCGGCGCCAGCTCGGCTCCTCGCCGGCCGCCTACCGGGCGGCGTACCGCGCCCGGCGGCCGCAGGGCGAGGCCGGTACGGCCGTGCTCGAGCCGGCGGTGCCGGCGCAGGGCTCGGCGGGGCTCCGCAGGCCGCTGGAGCCGGGCAAGCCGCAGTCGGACGTGTACGCCTCCGGGCGCCCGGCCCTGCCGGGGCAGCGCAGCGCGCCGTAACGAGACCGCCGCCGCCACAAGCGGTGCGACGCAGGACCGACGGGCCCTCGGGGACACCTCCCCCGGGGGCCCGTCGGCCTGTCCGGGACAGGCACGAGGGCCCGCGGGGCCGGTCCCGTCGGCGGGAAGGGCCAGGACCTGCCTTTCGGGCCCCGCGAGCCCGGCCCGATCCGGAAGGCAGGCCCTAAGGTAGGACGCATGAACGATCGCATGGTGTGGATCGACTGCGAGATGACCGGGCTCTCGCTGACGGACGACGCACTCATCGAGGTGGCCGCGCTGGTCACCGACTCGGAACTGAACGTGCTCGGCGAAGGCGTGGACATCGTGATCCGCCCGCCGGACGCGGCCCTGGAGACCATGCCGGCCATCGTGCGCGAGATGCACACGAAGTCCGGGCTCCTCGACGCGCTCGCCGAGGGCACCACGCTCGCCGACGCGGAGGCCCAGGTCCTCGCGTACATCCGCGAGCACATCAAGGAGCCGGGCAAGGCGCCGCTGTGCGGGAACTCGGTCTCCACGGACCGCGGCTTCCTCGCGCGCGACATGCCCGCCCTGGAGAACCACCTGCACTACCGGATCGTCGATGTCTCCTCGGTCAAGGAGCTGGCCCGCCGCTGGTACCCGAGGGCGTACTTCAACAGTCCGGAGAAGAACGGCAACCACCGGGCGCTCGCCGACATCCGCGAGTCGATCGCCGAGCTGCGCTACTACCGCGAGGCGATCTTCGTCCCGCAGCCCGGCCCCGACTCCGACACCGCGAAGAAGATCGCGGCGCGTCACGTCGTCCCCGCCGAATAACGGCTCGATCAGCCGCTCGACGAGGCCCGCTCGCGCCCGCAGAAGAATGCGTGCGCGAGCACCCCTCGAAACCCTGTAGACTTCTTCTCGGCCGGTCGGGGAAACCTTCGGGAAAACCGCCGGTCGTGGTGGGTATAGCTCAGCTGGTAGAGCACCTGGTTGTGGTCCAGGATGTCGCGGGTTCGAGTCCCGTTACTCACCCTGATGTCGGAAGCCCCGGTTCGAAAGAACCGGGGCTTCCGTCGTTCCCGGGCCCGGCGAAGTCCGGGCCGGGGCCACATGTGTGATGCGGCCCACACATGGGTGCGCGCCCCGGCCGGAGGTGGGGTGGTGCCGGCCGGGGCGCGCGGTGTGGGGGGCGCGGTGGCTTACCTGGTCACTTGTAAGCGCCGAAGGCCCTCGTGAAGGCCAGCGGCTGCTGGAGGATCGAGGAGCAGGTCGGGTCGGCGTAGGTCACGGCGCCGGACGCGCACTGCTTGTCACGGGTCGCGGACCACATCGAGAGCCGTCCGAGGCCCTTGGACTTCGCGAAGTCGACGAGCTGGGTCGCGTCCTCGACCTTGAAGACCTCGGAGGCGACGTCGTTCACGCCGATCATCGGGGTGACCGCCACGGCCTTCCAGGCGGCCGCGTCGGAGAGGCCGAGGACGCCCTTGATCTGGGCCTGGGTCGCGGTCGCGGCCTGGACGGCGTACGTGCCCATGTCGGCGCTGTACGCCGGCCCGTAGTCCATCGCCATGATGTTGACGGCGTCGACGCGGACCCCGTTCCGCTTGGCGTCGGCGAGCAGGTCCACGCCCGGCTGGGTGAGGCCCTCGGGCATCACCGGCAGGGTGAAGGAGACGTCCAGGCCCGGGTGGGACTTCTGGAGCTGGGCGATCGCCTGGGAGCGGCGGGTGTTGGCGGCGGTGTCCGGCAGGGCCGCGCCCTCGATGTCGAAGTCGACCTTGGTCAGCTTGTACTGGTCGACGACCTTGCCGTACGCGGCGGCGAGCGCCGAGGAGGTCGAGCAGTTCAGGGCCAGCTCGTGGCCGGCGGCGCCGCCGAAGGAGACGCGGACGTCACCGCCCTTGGCGCGCAGGGCGCCGATCTGGGCCGCGACCTTGTCGTTCGCGAGGTCGGTGACGCCGCCCCACAGCGGGGCGCAGGCGCCGCCGGAGGTGATGAAGGCGAGGTTGAACTCCTTCACGCCGGTGGCGTCGGCGGTCGCGAGCAGGTCGTACGCGGGGTAGAGCGAGGTGTCGACGTACGGGGCGAACCCGGCGCCCGTGGCCGGGGCCCCGGTGGCGGTCGCCGTCGGGGTGGGTGCCGGGGTGGTCGGCTTCGGGCTCGTGGTGGCCGTGGCGGTCGGCGTGGGCTTCACCGTCGCGGTGGCCGTCGGCTTGGGGGAGGCCGTCGCGGTGGGCTGCTCGGTGGGGCGGCCGCTCGGCGTGGGGGTGGCGCCTCCGGCGGAGCAGGCGGCCTTGTTGATGAGGCAGTCGACGGGGTCGCCGGCCTGGCCCGCGGCGGAGGTGACGAAGCCGACGGTGACGGACTGGCCGGGTGCCAGCTGCCTGTTCCAGCTCGCGGGCTTCACGGTGACGTGGCTGCCGGAGACGGTGTGCTCGCCGTTCCAGAGGGAGCCGATGGTGGTGCCGGCCGGGAGGTCGAACTCCAGGGTCCAGTCGGACTGGGTCGCGGTCGTCTCGTTGGTGACGACGTACTGGCCGGTGTAGCCGCCGGTCCAGGAGCTGGTCCGGGTGTAGGCGGCGCCGACGGCGGCGGCCTGGGCGGTGCCGGTGAGCGCGAAGGCCGCGCCGCCGACGACTGCCGCCGCGACGATCGCCCCGACGACCTTGGTCCGGGTGCTCGTCCTGCGCCGGTGCGAACTGGTGCCCATGGCGTGCCTGCCTCTACGTGCCGGGGGTGGGGTGCGGCAGCACGCTAGCGACCGGGAAACGGACAAACGGGCCCAGTCGGGCCGGGGTTGGGATTCTTAGGCTCCGCTTAAGGGAGGCATCGGAACCAGGAAAGGTTGGGCATGCCGGACCCGGCGCGTCACGCCTTGCGACGGCGGCCGCGGCGGCCTCCGCCCCCGCCCGTACCGGCTCCGCGGCCGTCGAGGCTGATCCAGATCCGTACCTCCGTGCCGCCGAGGACCGAGTGGCCGATGCGGACGTCGCCGCCCGTCGACTCGGCCATGCGGCGCACGATGTCGAGGCCGAGGCCGGTGGAGCCGTCGCGTCCGCTGCCCGCGCCCCGCGCGAGCGCGGCGGCGGGGTCGGCGATGCCGGGGCCCGCGTCGGAGACGAGGACGATGACGGCGTCGTCTCCGTTGTGGACGTCGATGGAGAAGGCGGTGGCCTCGGGGGTGTGGCGGAAGACGTTGCCGAGGAGGGCGTCGAGGGCGGCGACGAGTTCGGGGCGGGCGACGGGGATGCGGACCGGGCGCTCGACGCCGGCGACCCGCACCCGGCGGCCCTCGTCCTCGGCGAGCGCCGACCAGAACTCCATCCGCTCGCGGACCACTTCGGCCGCGTCGCAGCCGGCGCCGGGCCCGGTCGCCTGGGTCTGCGGCTTCGCGTCGCGGGCCGTGCGGATGATGATGTCGACCTCCCGCTCCAGCTGTTCGACGGCCGCGCGGGTCTGCTCGGCGGCGGGCGAGGAGCCGAGCGAGGCCGCGTTGAGCCGGAGCACGGTGAGCGGGGTGCGGAGCCGGTGGGAGAGGTCGGCGGCCAGTTCGCGTTCGTTGGCGAGGAGCTGCACGACCTGGTCGGCCATCGAGTTGAAGGCGACGGCGGCCGACTTGAGCTCGGGCGGCCCCTCCTCGGGGACGCGCGCGCCGAGCTTTCCCTCGCCGAGGTCGTGGGCGGCGCCCGCGAGCCGCTGCGCGGGCTGGACCATGCGGATGCCGAGGCGGTCGGCGACGGCGACGGAGCCGACGATCAGGGCGATGCCGACGCCGGCGAGGACGAGCCAGGCGGTGGCGACGCCGTTGCTGACCTCGCCCTCGGGGACGAACAGTTCGACGACGGCGACCTGTCCGCTGCTGAGCGCGGTGGGCTGGAGCAGCGCGAAGCCGCCGGGGACCTCGGCGATGGAGGCGCGGCCGAGGCTGCGGGTGGTGGCGAGCTCCTGGGGGTCGGCGCGGCGGGTGCCGATCTCCAGGGCGGTGCCGCCGGGTTCGGCGGCGGGCACGTGGATCGCGAGGCGTCCCGCGGCCCCGTCCTCGGTGGTGGCGACGGCCTTGTCGAGTTCGTCGCGGTCGGTGGTGATGGCGAGGACGGGGGCGAGTCCCGCGGCCCGCCGTTCGGCGTTGGAGAAGGCCCGGTCGCGGGCCATCTCCTTGACGACGAGCCCGAGGGGGACGGCGAAGGCGACGACGACCATGGCGGTGACGGCCAGGGACACCTTGACGAGCGCCCATCTCACGGCTGCGGCTCCCGGGGCGGCTCCAGCTTCACGCCCACCCCGCGCAGGGTGTGCAGATAGCGGGGCCGGGCGGCCGTCTCGCCCAGCTTCCGTCGCAGCCATGACAGATGTACGTCGATGGTCTGGTCGTCCCCGTACGACTGCTGCCAGACCTCGGCGAGCAGCTCCTTGCGCGGGACGACGACGCCGGGCCGCCCGGCGAGGAAGGCGAGCAGGTCGAACTCGCGCCGGGTCAGGTCCAACGGCGTCCCGTCGAGCTCCGCCTGACGGCGCAGCGGGTCGACGGTGAGCCCGCCGACCCTCAGGGCCCTGGACGGCGGCTGCTCGCCGCCGGCGGGCCGGGAGCGGCGCAGGACGGCGGCCATCCTGGCCGTGAGGTGGTCGACGGAGAAGGGCTTCACGAGGTAGTCGTCGGCCCCGGCGTGGAGGAGCCGTACGATCTCGGCCTCGTCGTCCCGGGCGGTCGCGATGATCACCGGGACGTCGGTGATCCCGCGCAGCATCTTGAGCGCCTCGGACCCGTCGAGATCGGGCAGACCGAGGTCCAGGATCACGACGTCGAAGCGGAAATGGGCGACCTCGCGCAGCGCCTCCAGAGCCGTGCCGACGCTCCGTACGGTGTGGGAGGCCTCGGTCAGCTGCCGAATGAGGGCGGAGCGCACGAACTGGTCGTCCTCGACCACGAGCACACTTGCCATGGGCCGCACCGTACGCCATTCGGGTGAGGCCGGGAGCAAGGTCCACCCTCCGGTACGGACCTTCCCCGGGTGGTGCACTATGTCCCGGTGCGAAGAGGACTCGTTCACGCCCTGGCCTGGTCGCTCGCCACCGGCGCGGCGGTCACCCTGTCCTGGTGGGGAGTGCACACGGTGCTGTCCGGCACGGTGTACGACCCGCCGCTGGCCCTGCCCCTCCCGGCCGGCACCGCCATCGGGACGGCCGTCGCCGGAGGCGACCCGCAGACCTCCGCCACCCGGCCGCCCGAGAGCACCGGGCCCTCCGCGCCCGCCACCCCGAAGTCCACGCCGAGCGAGGCCCGTACGCTCCCCGCCTCGCCGTCCGCGACCCCTTCGCGCCGCCCGTCCCCCACGACGCGGACTCCCTCCACGTCACCCGGGGACTCGTCCTCGTCCGTCTCGTCCGTGAAGACCTACCCCGTGGACGGCGGCCGGGTCACCTTCGACCTCGGGGAGACCTCGGCCGAACTCGTGTCGGCGACGCCCGCGGCCGGCTGGCAGATGCAGGTGTGGAAGCAGCCGACGTGGATCCGGGTCACCTTCACCGAGGACGGCCGCGAGCTGTCGGTCTTCTGCGTCTGGCACGACACCGCGCCCCGCGTGGAGATCGACGACCGTCGGACGTAGCGGCCGGTCACCGGAAGACGGACGGCGGCGGTACGGGGGACGGCTTGGCGTTCGCGTCGGTGACCGGCACCGCTCCCCCGGCGAAGTCGGCGAGGGCCCGGCCGTGCTCCACGCGCCCCGGATGCGGATCGGTGGCCACCCGGCGGGTCAGCTCGGCGACCGGCAGCTCGCGGTCCGAGGCGAGCAGCACCGCGTTCCCGAAGCGGCGGCCGCGCAGGACCGTCGGGTCGGCGGTGAGCGCCAGTTCGGGGAAGACGGCGGCGGCGGTGGCGATCTGGCCGCGCAGATGGGTCAGCGGCGGGCCGTCGGCGAGGTTCGCCGCGTAGAAGCCGTCGGGCCGCAGCACCCGCCGTACCTCGGTGAGGAATTCGGTGCTGGTCAGGTGGGCCGGGGTGCGGGCGCCGCTGAACACGTCGGCGATGACGAGGTCGGCCCAGCCGTCCTGGACCTTGGCGAGCCCGGCACGGGCGTCGGTGGAACGGACCCGGATGCGGGCCCCGGCGTCGAGGGGCAGTTCCCGGCGGACGAGCTGGACCAGCCGCCCGTCGAGCTCCACGATCTGCTGCGTGGAGCGGGGCCGGGTCGCGGCGACGTACCGGGCGAGGGTGAAGGCGCCGCCGCCGAGGTGGACGACCTGGAGCGGCCGGTTCGGCGGGGCGGCGAGGTCGGCGATGTGGCCGAGGCGCCTCTGGTACTCGAAGGTGAGGGCGGCCGGGTCGTCGAGGTCGACGTGCGACTGCGGGGCGCCGTCGATGAGCAGCGTCCAGCCGCGCGGGCGTTCCCGGTCGGGTATGAGCTCGGCGAGACCGCCGTCGACGGTCTCGACGACGGGGGCGGCGGCCGCCGCCCGGTCACGCTGTTTGTTCCTGGCCACGGACCCATTATCCGGGCAAGCCGGGACAGGAGCTCAGTGGCAGCCGTCGGCCGCCTCGATGAGCCGGGCCGCTTCGCCGAGCGCCTCGCGCAGGACGACGGGGTCGGTGACGGGGTCGGTGTCGCCCGGGGGCAGCAGCCAGCCGGCCGGGCGGGGCGCGTCGCCCGCCGGTTCGGGGAGCTCCGGCAGCTCGGGGAGGCGGAGGCCGCGCCCCGAGGTCCGCGTACAGGCGCTGCCCGGCATGTCCCAGGCGGCGGCGGTGCCGGGCGGCACCAGGAAGCCGAGGGTGTCGCAGGTGCCGTCGTGGACGACGGGCCCGACGGCGGGGGCGGCGGCACGGCGCAGGATGTCCACGGCCTCCAGACCCTGACGGGCCGGGACGGTCACCAGGTCCCAGGGCCCGGCGGCGTCCGGGACGACGGGCGCCTGGTGCGCGGCCTCGGGGGCGGGCATGTGCCGCGCGGCCTCAGGGGCAGGTGCGTGCCGCGTGGCCGACTGCGAACCGATCTCCGACATGAGGACCCCTCCTCGCTCCAGAGGAGACACGTTCCGTCTCTCCCTTACGGTTCAACGCCCGTGCGCGTCAACGGCTACGGCGGGATGCCGCCGCAAAGGATGGCAGTTCATGGCAGATCGCAGGCGAGATATCCGATTTGTAGCCAAACTCAGCGTACGCATCCGGTCACAGCAGGTACGTTCTTGCCGCCGGACACCCGGCAGCACCAGGAGAGGGCTCGGCCATGGCGATGTCACGGGCAGTTCCCAATCTCGCCTTCCGCCGGCTCCGCGGACAGCACTCGCCGGCGGAGTTCGCCGCGGCGGTCCGCCGGGCGGCCCGGGAGATCGGCGAACGGGTCGCGTGCGACGCCCGCTACATCGGGCGCGTGGAGGCGGGCGAGATCCGCTGCCCCAACTACGCGTACGAGCGGGTCTTCCTGCACATGTTCCCCGGTCTGGGCCTCTCCGACCTGGGGTTCTCCGCGCGGGAGACGGTGCGCGGCCGGCGGCAGGCCGTCCCGGCCGGGGCAGCGCCTCCCGCCGCCATCACCACCCGGAACGATGAGGAGAGCGACGTGCTGCGTCGCGCATTCATGACGAGCGGCTCCGCCACCCTGGCCGCCGCCTCGCTGGGACTGGGCGGCCCCGCCGTCGCGATCCCCTCCCCCCGCGGCAGCCACCGGATCGGCGAGACCGAGGTGCGGGCCGTCGAGGACGCCGTGCGGCGGATCCGGCTGCTCGACGACCGGCACGGCGCCGACGGGTTGTACAAGGTGGCCGCCCAGCCGCTCCGTACCGCGTACGCGCTCCTCGACGCCGGCACGATGAGCCGCCGCTCCACCGAGGACCGGCTGCACGCGGGCGCGGGCGAGCTCTCCCTCTCCGTCGGCTGGCTGGCCCACGACTCGGGCCGGCACGAGGACGCACGCTCGCACTACGCGGAGGCGCTGGCCACCGCGCGCGTGGCGGGGAACGCGGCCCTGGAGGCGCACGCCTTCTGCAACACCTCGTTCCTGGCCCGGGACGCCGGCCGCTTCCGCGAGGCGGTACGGGCGGCGCAGGCGGGCCTGCGGGCCGCGCAGCCGCTGGACTCGGCCCGGCTGCTCTCGCTGCTCTCGCTGCGGGAGGCCGGCGCGTGGGCCGGGCTCGGCGACCGCTCCGCCTGCGAGCAGGCCCTCGGCCGCGCGCACGCCTGGTTCGACCGGGGCCCGTCCGAGGGCGACCCCGAGTGGATGTCGTTCTTCGGCGAGCCGGAACGGGAGGCCCTGGAGGCCGGGTGCTGGTCGGCGCTCGGCGAGTGGGGCCGGGCGGCACGCCACGCCCACCGGGCGGTGGTCCTGCAGAACCCGCACTTCGCCCGGAACCTCGCGCTCTACCGGGCGCACCTCGCCAAGGACCTGGCACACGCGGGCCGCCCGGACGAGGCGGCGGCGGAGGCGAGGCGCGTCGCGGACTCCCTCGACGGCATCGCCTCGGCCCGTATCCGCGACCTCCTCGCGGAGACCAGCCGGGTCCTCGCCGGCACGTACTGAGCACCGGCACGTACGGAGCACCGGCACGTGCCGGGACCTCGGGGCGGGCCTACTGCTCCAGGTGCCCCGTGTCGTTCCAGCGCTCCAGCGCCGGGGCACCGTACGCCCAGCCGAGGACCGACAGGCTCGTCGGGTCGAGGCGGATGCGGGAGGCGAAGGAGACGTCCTCGCCGAGCCAGCGCGCGCCGATCGAGCGCAGGATGTGGCCGTGGGCGAAGACCAGGACGTCGCGGTCGGCGGAGCGGGCCCACTCCACGATCTCGTCGGCACGGTCCGACAGCTGCGCGAGCGTCTCGCCCTCGGGGACGCCGTCGCGCCAGATGAACCAGCCCGGCTGGATCTTCTGGATCTCGGGCGGGGTGAGGCCCTCGTACGCCCCGTAGTCCCACTCCATCAGCGCGTCCCAGGGCTCGGCCCTGTCCCCGAAGCCGGCGAGCTCGCAGGTCTCGCGCGCCCGGACGAGGGGGCTGGTGCGCACCTCGACGTCGGGCAGCCCCTGCCAGGGGCCCCGGTGCAGCCGCTCGCCGAGCAGTTTCGCACCGCGCCGCCCCTCTTCGAGCAGGGGTATGTCGGTCCTGCCGGTGTGCCGGCCGAGAAGTGACCACTCGGTCTGGCCGTGCCGGGCGAGCAGGATGCGCGGTGCCATGGGAAGGACGCTCCAGGGGTTCACGGTGTGCGGACGTGCCTCTCCCATCATCGCCGATCGTCCCGGGCGTGAATTCGCGGTGGCCGCCGGGCAACCCGCGGGGGCCGTCCGGCGTCCCTCCCCCGGGGATCACCGACGGGGGGACTCATTCATGCGCAGGCCACGCTGGTGGGCGGAGCTGTCCCTGATCGCCGTCGTGTACGCGGCCTACTCGTGCGGGCGGCTCCTGGTGAAGGGCGACGAGGCCTCGGCCGTGGCGCACGGGCTCGCGATCCTGCGGTTCGAGGAGGGCCTCGGGATCGACGCCGAGCACCCGCTGAACCGGCTGTTCACGGACGTCCCCGCGCTCGGGGTCCCGGCGGACTTCGCGTACGCCTCGCTGCACTACCTCGTGACCCCGGCGGTCCTGGTCTGGCTCTTCCGCCGCCGCCCCGCGCACTACCGCGCCGCCCGCACCTGGCTGATGGTCTCCACCCTGCTCGGCCTCGTCGGGTTCACGCTCCTGCCGACCTGCCCGCCCCGACTGCTCGACGCGGCCCACGGCTTCACGGACACGATGGCGCACTTCGCCTCGTACGGCTGGTGGGGCGGCGAGGCCAGCGCGCCGCGCGGGCTCGGCGGTCTGACGAACCAGTACGCGGCGATGCCCAGCCTGCACGTCGGCTGGGCGCTGTGGTGCGGGGTGATGCTGTGGCGGTACGGGCGGACGCCGCTCACGAAGACCCTCGGGGTGGCGTATCCGCTGGTCACCGCCCTTGTGGTGATGGGCACCGCGAACCACTACTTCCTTGACGCGGTCGCCGGGGTCGCGGTGATGGGCGCCGGTCTGCTCCTCGCCCCGCACGTGCTGCGGCTCGCCGACCGGATCCGCGGAAGGGCGGAAGCTCCCCCGGTTGTCAGTGGCGGATGCGAGACTTCCACGGGTGAGCGCATCCCCGGACAGCGGTCTGTCCGTACCACCGCAGACGACACGTCGAAAGCTGCTCGCTGAGCTGCGTGGACCGGGTGTCGTGCCGCGTCCGCTGGACGCCCGTGCCCTCGCGGCGCTCGCGGCCAATCCCGGCTGCAAGCGGCGGGCCATCCTCGACGGCGCCGGGGTCGACAAGTCGGCCCTCGCCGCGAAGCTCGGCTCGCCGGCGCCGTTCGGCCAGTCTCAGTTCGCGATAGTCCGGGGCAACTCCTTCGAGGCGAAGGTCAAGGCCGACGGCGGCCGTGAACTGCTGCGCCTGATCGGCGTCGAGGAGCCGGGCGAGGTGTCCGTGCCCGATCTGGCGGCGGCCGGTCCCGAGGGCCGCGTGGCACGCACGGCGCTCGCACTCCGGGAGGCGACCGAGGCCGGGGCCTGGGCGCTGCTCGACCATCCGCTGCTCGCCCTGGAGGTCGCCGGCTCGCCCGTCCACCTGGAGCCGGACGCGGTGGTCGTGCACCCCGACGGCGGGTGGACGGTCGTGGAGATCAAGTCGTTCCCGATGATCGACGGTTCGGCCGACGCGGCGAAGGTGGGCGCCGCCGCCCGTCAGGCCGCCGTGTACGTGCTGGCCCTGGAGGGGATCGCGGCCCGTACGGAGGGCGCGCGGGTCGCGCAGTCGGTGCTCCTGGTCTGCCCGAAGGACTTCTCGAACGTGCCGGCGGCTTCGGTGGTCGACGTGCGCAAGCAGCGGTCGGTGACCCGGCGTCAGCTGGCCCGGCTGACCCGGATCGACGAGATCGCGCGGGCCCTGCCGGAGGGCGTCAGTTTCGACGTGGTCGAGCGGACGGCGGAGGAGCTGACGGCGGCCGTGGAGTGCGTCCCCCACCAGTACGCGCCCGAGTGCCTGGCCGCCTGCGAGCTGGCCTTCCACTGCCGGTCGCGCTCCCGGGAGGCGGGCGCGGTGGAGACCCTGGGCCGTTCGGTACGGGGTGAGCTGGGCGGCCTGACGACGGTCGGCGCGGTCCTGGCGGCTGCGCGCGGCGAGGAGGGCGACCCGGAGGACCCGGCGGTGGCGGCGCTGCGCAGGGCGCGGGCGTTGCGCGAGGAGGCACTGGCGTCGGCGCCCGCCCGCGCCCCTCGGGAGGTCGTCGAATGCCCCTGCTGAACCCTCGCTTCCGCGCCGCGCCCCGGGAGGCCCTGGCATGTCGCTGATCTCCACGCTGGCCCGGATGGAGGCCGTCGAGTCGGGCCGGGCGCAGCCGCTCGCGACCGTCCGGCACCGGCGCCTGTCCGCGCGCCCGCTGGTCCTCGTCCCCCTGACGACGGCCGGCGAGGCGGGCGCCCCGCTGGGCGCGCTCGTCGGCACCGACCCCGAGGAGCCGAGGCTCCTGGTGGTGCCGCAGCCCCGGGACCGTGACCTGCGCTTCGCGTTCCTCGCCGACCTGGCCGAGGAGATCCTGCCGTACGTCGACGCGTACACGGGCGTCGTCGAGGCGGCCGAGAAGAGCGAGGTCGACCCGGAGACCGGCAAGAAGGTGAAGGTCGAGGTCGAGCTGTGCGCCGACGCGCCGCAGCTGATCGTGCCGAGCCGGGCGGGCGTCGAGTACGTACGGCTGCTCGGGCGGTCCACGCGGTTCCGGCGGACGGCCGAGCAGGACCCGGAGACGCCGTTCCCCGCGCCGCCGCGCGTACCGCTGCTCGGACGCTGGCTGACGCACTTCGGCGAGCGGGCCCGGGTGCCCGGCTCCTCGCTGCTCCTCTCCGCGACCGACCTGCTCAACCGGCACTGGGCGACCGGCCAGTCCTCCCTGGAGGACCAGCACCTGGGCGCGCTGCTCGCCTGGATCGACCCGTACGACGGGGAGCCGGGCGCGGAGGGCGCGCTGCGGGCCGAGCTGGGCCGGGACTCCCAGGGCCGGCTGCTGTGCCCGCCGGCCGGCCCGGCGACCGATCCGGCCTTCGACAACAAGCTCCTCGCGCCCGCGATCGAGCGGTACGACCGGGCCCGGCAGGCGCTCGGCGCCGCCGAGGACGGCGAGGCGGCCGACACGGGCCTCGCCGAACTGCACGCGGCCGAGCGGGAGCTGCGCCGCCTCGTCGTCTCCCAGCTGAAGCCCACGTGGGACGCGGTCTGGCGGGCGATCGGGCTGCTGCGGGAGCTGCCGGAGGGCGCCAGGGTCGAGGACCGCTGGACCCGCGACCGCTGGTCCTTCACCGCCCACCGGGACCGCGTCGCGGCCGGCGAGCCGCCGCAGCCGCGCCGGGACGACGCCGTCACGGCCGCCCAGAAGCTCGCCGCCCGCGAGCAGGCGCAGGGCCAGCTGGAGGCGCAGGAGGCCCTCGACGACCCGCTGGTCCTGGCGGGGCGGCGGCTCGCGGGCGAGGCGTTCACGGCCGAGGTGGTCGAGGTGACGATGGCGTGGACGGAGTCGAAGCGGCCCGCGCCGCGCCCGCTCGTCGCGGTCCGCACGGACGACCGGCCGCACCTGGGCGAGAAGGTGAAGGTGTACCGCTCGCTCGAAGGCAAGCCGCAGACGGCGGAGTTCGTCCGGTACGAGGAGGACGGCTCGCTGCTCCTCCGCGTCCTGGACCGGATGGGACGGTCCAAGGAGCCGGCGGAGGGCTCGGTGCCGGAGAAGGGCGAGCGGATCGCCTGGACGCTGTTCGAGCACGACCAGCGGGTCGGCCCGAAGCTGCCGGACCCGGAGGAGACGCCGTGGACGCACGGCGGCCCGCCGCGCGCGGACGCCGTGGAACTGCCGGATGCCGTGACACCGGAGGACGTCCTTTGACCGTGTTCGACTTCGTGACCCCTGAGGACGTGCAGTGACCGCGTTCGACCCCGCCGTCTTCGACCCGTCCGCCGAGGCGGCTCGGGCGACCTCCGACATCCTGGCGGACACCCTGCACGGCACCGCGCGCGGCGTCGTCGTGAACTCCCCGCCGGGCGCCGGAAAGTCGACGCTCGTGGTGCGGGCCGCCCTCGAACTGGCCGATGCCGGACGGCCCCTGATGGTGGTCGCCCAGACGAACGCGCAGGTGGACGACCTGGTGCTGCGGCTCGCCGAGAAGGAGCCCGACCTGGAGGTCGGCCGGCTGCACTCCAGCGACTCCGACCCGTACGACAAGGCGCTCGACGACCTGGCCAACGTACGGAAGTCGGCGAAGGCGGGCGAGCTGACCGGGCTGCCGGTCGTGCTGTCCACGGCCGCCAAGTGGGGGCACGTGAAGAACGTCGAGCCGTGGGCGCACGCGATCGTCGACGAGGCGTACCAGATGCGCTCGGACGCGCTGCTCGCGGTGGCGGGCCTCTTCGAGCGGGCGCTGTTCGTCGGCGACCCGGGGCAGCTGGACCCGTTCTCGGTGGTGGGCGCGGAGCAGTGGGCGGGCCTGTCGTACGACCCGTCGGCGTCCGCCGTCTCCACCCTCCTGGCCCACAACCCGGAGCTGCCGCAGCACCGCCTCCCGGTCTCCTGGCGGCTGCCCGCCTCGGCGGCGCCGCTGGTGTCGGACGCCTTCTACCCGTACACGCCGTTCCGCAGCGGCACGGGCCACGGCGACCGGAAGCTGTCCTTCGGCGTCGCCTCGGACGGCTCGGCCCGGGACCGGGTCCTCGACGAGGCCGCCGAGTCCGGCTGGGGCCTGCTCGAACTCCCGGCCCGGCACACTCCGCGCACCGATCCCGAGGCGGTCGGTGCGATCGCCCTGGTGGTGCGCCGGCTCCTGGACCGGGGCGGTTCGGCGGTCTCGGAGCGCTCGGAGACCCCGGTGCCGCTCACCCCGGACCGGATCGCCGTCGGCACCGCGCACCGCGACCAGGCGGCGGCGGTCCGGGCGGCGCTCGCGGACCTCGGGGTGACGGGCGTGACGGTGGACACCGCGAACCGGCTCCAGGGCCGCGAGTACGACGTGACGGTCGTCCTCCACCCGCTCTCCGGCCGCCCGGACGCGACGGCCTTCCACCTGGAGACGGGCCGCCTGTGCGTCCTGGCCTCCCGGCACCGGCACGCGTGCATCGTGGTGTGCCGCGCGGGCGTGGCGGAGCTCCTCGACGAGCACCCGTCGACGGACCCGGTGCAGCTGGGCGTCGCGGTCTCGTTCCCGGACGGCTGGGAGGCGAACCACGCGGTCCTCTCCCACCTGGAGGAACACCGGGTGACCTGGACGCCGTGAACCCGGGCCGAAACCGGGGCCCGGAAGGACGCGGGGGCGTACGGGGGGACATCTCGCGCTCTTGCGGGGCGCGGGACAATGGAAGACGGCCCGGGATTCCGGGCCGTGTCTGTGCGAGGAGGAGAAGAACGATGGCGGAACCCGCGGAACGGAGCACACAGCGGCGGCTCCGGCCGGCACCGCTGATCTTCGAGCCTGCCGAGGCGACCGCCGATCCGGAGCACTTCTTCGACCTGGAGTCGATAGAGGATCCCCGCGAGCTGCTGTCCCGGGCGACGGAGCTGACGCTCGCGTTCCGGGCGGCGACGGACCGGGCGACGGAGTTCCAGGCGATCGCGGCCGCGCAGCTCGCGGATCCGCGCCGGTTCGACCGGCTGACGGCGGCGGACGTCGCCGAGCGGGCCCAGTGGACCGAGGACTACGCCCGGAAGATGATCGAGTTCGGCCAGGGCCTGATCCGGACGAACGGACAGCCGACGGAGGACTGAGAGCGGGGCGCGCGTCAGCCCGGTGCGGGGGGCGTAGGCGCGCCCGGCTGGTTCGGAGGCGTACGCATGCGCCCGTAGGCGCGTCCGGTTGGCTCGGAGGCGTACGTCTGACCGAAAAACCACCCCTGGCATATGCCGAGGGGGCACGATACTCCTCCGCCACCCCTCCTGTCCGGGATTCCGGGAACCCTCGGCAATCGGGGAATCACGCCCGGTAGACCTGGGTCCATGACGACCTGGCTGCGCGAAGAGACCCCGCACGACATCTTCCGGTTCCTCCGGGAGGGCGACGAGGGACGGCACCAGACGGCCCGCGTGACCGCCGACGGGGCCGCCTGGCTCGCCTCGGCCGCCGGGGGCCGCGACGGCGCCGCGCTGACCCGCTGGGAGTCCCGGCCGGCCTCCCCGGCGGCGCTGCCCTGCGGGACGGTCTTCGACGTCGTCAACGTGGACCCGGTCTTCGGGCGCCGGATGCTGGACCGGCTGTGGGAGGAGGGGCCGGGCTCGGGGCCCGTCGCGATGCACCGGGGCCGGATGATGCTGTTCGCCGCGCCCGGGACGGCCCAGCGGCTGCCGGCGCTGCTCGACTGGGAGGAGTGGGGGGAGGCGGTCCCCCGGCTGCTCTGTCACGGGCTCGGGGACGCGGTGACCGTGCCGCCGCTGGTTCCGTCCGATTCCGCCGGGCCCCGCTGGCTGGTGGCTCCCGACTCCCGGCACCCGTGGCTGCCGGGCCCCGAGGTCGTGCTCTGGGCCTGTGTGCGGGCCGTCCGGGCGGCCTCCGCCGCCGACGTGCGGGTATCGATTTTTCCTCCCGCCGATCCGGGTGCTAATGTCTACGACGTCAGCAGGCGCCGCTAGCTCAGTTGGTTAGAGCAGCTGACTCTTAATCAGCGGGTCCGGGGTTCGAGTCCCTGGCGGCGCACAGACAGAGAAGGCCCCTTCACTTCGGTGAGGGGGCCTTCTTCGCGTTCCCGACGGTCACGCGGGCCCGGGAGGCGTGATCTTCACCGTCCAGACGCCCGCCTCGGTGCGGTCCGTCACCTCGATCCGCACCCCGCTCCCGGGCACGGTCATCGTCTCGCCCTCCTCCAGGGGGGCGTCCGCGAGCGGCGGGTAGACGGAGCGCTCCACGCACGCCTGGGTGTCCGGGTGCGCGTCCACGACCTCGACCGGGCCCTCGCCGGAGGCCGCGTCGTTGCGGACCCGGTAGACGAGCACGCCCTCGGCGCAGGTGTCGGCGTCGTTCCCGGCGCTGCTCCGGGCCTCGATCGCCAGAACGCTGTCGGGTCCGGTGCGGACGACGGCGAGCCGGGTGCCGAGGGTGCCGCCCGCCGCGGGCGGGGTGTCGGTCGGTTCCAGGCTGACCAGGCGGGAGCCGGTGCCCTGGACGCAGGCGACCTGGGCGCTGGAGAGCCAGCCGAGCTTCCACTTGTGCCAGCCGAAGAGGTCCGGGGCGAGCCCGAACTGGCTGCCCATGACGTCCCAGTCCCCCACATGGGTGTCCCAGTCGCCCTTGCCGTCCACGGGCCGACGGTAGAGGTCGGGCAGGTCGAAGACGTGGCCGGTCTCGTGGGCCAGGACGTTGCGGTCGGGCGGGTGCCGTTCGAAGACGGTGACGACGCGCTTGATCTCGGTGCCGTCGGCCTCCAGCGGGCGGTCCAGGTTGACGACCTTGGTCGCGTCGGAGTCCACGCCGGGCGCGTCCGGGTCGGCGACCAGGTAGACGATGTCGTACCGGGAGAAGTCGACGTCCTTGTCGGCGGCGGCGATCGCGTCGCGGAGGTAGGCGGCCCGCTTCCCGGCGTCCCAGTCCCGCCGTATGTCGTACGCCTCCGACGCGTGCGGCATCGGGGTCCAGGCCGATCGGGCGTGCGGGCGCAGGGTGAAGCGTCCGTAGGAGGCGCGGTCGAAGAACTCGCTGGTGGCGGGGAAGTGGTCGGCGGCGAGCTCGGCCGGTTCGGTGAGCGGCGCGGAGTCCGGGAAGGACAGGAAGATCATGACCGCGTCGAGGGTCCGGTTCGGCCGCGTATAGGCGCCGTTCCAGGTGTCGAGGCCGAGCGAGTGGTGGGCCGCGGTACGGGGCAGGGCGCAGGGACTCGCCGAGGACGCGCCGACGGCGGGGCCCGCGACGAGCCCGGTGGCGGCCAGGGCGGCGAGCGAGGTGAAGGCCGCCGCGCCGGCACGCAGCCGCGGGCGTTCCACTCCCCCGGGTGGCTGCTGAGCCCTCACGTGGACCTCCGGATCGGGAATGCGGGACACCCCACCCACCTTGTGACGTTTCGAGGTGTTTCGCATGTTTCCGCTGCCCCGGTCGGGTGAGGGCGCGCCACGGGGTCGACGCGACACGAGCGCGCTTCAGCTCACGGAAAGTCACATTCGGTCATGCCCTCGACGACCCGTGTCAGACCCGCGCAGAAACGATCGGGCAGGGGCGTCCGGTGGGCGGCCTCACAGCGCCCGGGCCCCCTCGGGGACCCCTCGGAGCTGGAACGCTCCCCCGGCTGGCTCTATGATCGGCTCACTCTTCCTTGGCCGACCATCCCGACCACATGTGACCGGCCCGACTGCACGGGAGCGAGCGGTGAGCGGAACCCCCGAAGGACCGGTG
Organism: Streptomyces sp. NPDC002463; assembly: GCF_042889835.1. Lineage (NCBI taxonomy): Bacteria > Bacillati > Actinomycetota > Actinomycetes > Kitasatosporales > Streptomycetaceae > Streptomyces > Streptomyces sp. NPDC002463. Next base: position 159,400 of record NZ_JBIARL010000014.1, on the reverse strand, counting down.
CACCCAGAGCCGGCGGAGACACACGCGGCCGAGCCCGCACTCACGGAGCGTCACCTCGCGCGACGGGCGGCCGAACTCCGCGATTGCCGTGCCGCCTTCCGGGTCGCCCAGCTCGCGATGGCCGTCGTCGACGAGGACGGTGTCGTCGTCGTCGCGAACGACTCCTTCGGTACCCTCCTCGGCACCGATCCCGCCGCGCTCGAGGAGCAGGCGGCGGCCGACCTCGTCGACCTTGCCTCCGACGCCCGCACCTGGCACGCGTACCGCGAGGTGCTCGGCGGCGGCCGCTCCCGCTTCCGCTGCACCCGCCGCCTCAAGCACGCCGACGGGCGCTCGCTGTGGGCCGAGGTCACCGTCGCGCCCGTGCCCGACAGCCGGCGCGTCCTGCTGTCGATCGCGGACATCAGCGACCGGCGCGAGCTGCACGCGCGGCTGCGCCACCTCAAGATGCACGACCCGGTGACCCGGCTGCCCAACCGCGCGCTGTTCTTCGAGCGCCTCTCGGCGGCCCTGGAGGCCGCGGCCCAGGGCGCCGCCCCCGACGCACCTCAGTCATACGGATCGCACCAGTCATACGAGTCGTACGGCTATGGCAGAACAGGGCGGATCGGTCTCTGCTACCTGGACCTCGACGGCTTCAAGGCGGTCAACGACACCCTCGGCCACCGGGTCGGCGACCGGCTCCTGGCCGCCGTCGCCACGCGCCTCACGGAGTGCGCGGACAGCGACGGCTACACCCGCAACGGCGGCCACCTCGTGGCCCGGCTCGGCGGCGACGAGTTCGCGATCCTGGTCGAGGACTCCACCGGCACCGAGCAACTGGCGGACCTGGCGCGCTCGGTGCTCGACGCGCTCCAGCTCCCCTTCGACCTGGGCGGCCAGCGGCTCTCGGTCTCCGCCTCGATCGGCGTGGTCGAGCGCGTCGGGCTCGGGACGACGGCGACCGCCCTGATGCAGGCCGCCGACACCACGCTGTACTGGGCGAAGGCGGACGGCAAGGCTCGCTGGACGCTCTTCGACCCCGAACGCAACGCCCACCGGATGACCCGGCAGTCCCTCTCCTCCACCCTGCGGCCGGCCGTGGAGCGCGGGGAGTTCGCCCTGGAGTACCAGCCGCTGGTGGATCTGGCCGACGGGGCGGTGCGCGGGGTGGAGGCGCTGGTGCGTTGGAACCACCCGCAGTTCGGCTCGCTCGCGCCGAATCGGTTCATCGGCATCGCCGAGGAGGACGGCTCCATCGTGGAGCTGGGCCGCTGGGTCCTCAACACCGCGTGCCGGCAGGCCCGGCAGTGGCAGAAGGACCATCCGCGCGAGCGCCCGATCTTCGTCAGCGTCAACGTGGCGGTCCGTCAGGTCTGGGACTCCGACCTGGTCGCGGACGTCGCCGGCATCCTCGCCGAGACCGGTCTCGCGCCGCACCTGCTCCAGCTGGAGCTGACCGAGTCCGCGGTGATGGGCTCGAACGGCCGGCCGCTCCAGGCGCTCCAGGCGCTGAGCGACATGGGGGTGCGGATCGCGATCGACGACTTCGGCACCGGCTACTCGAACCTCGCCTATCTGAGCCGACTGCCGGTCTCCGTGCTCAAGCTGGACGGCTCCTTCGTCCGCGGCTTCCAGGACGAGGAGCACGCCAACCCGGCGGACGAGCTGATCGTCGAGGCGCTCGTGCACCTCGCGCACCGGCTCGGCCTGACGGTGACCGCCGAGTGCGTCGAGACGGCCGGGCAGGCCAGCCGGCTGCGGCGGATCGGCTGCGACACCGGGCAGGGCTGGCTGTACTCGCGGGCGGTGACCCCGGACCGCATCGCGGAGCTGATCGGCACGGAGCCGCTGCCCGTCTAGACGGGGAGCCGCTGCCCGTGTCGGAGCGGACCCGCTTCCCGCGTCGGAGGCATGGAACTGCCCCCGGCCGGAGGGACATTCCGGGCGGGGGCAGTGGTCATGAGGGTTTCAGCGGAGGGTCAGCAGGCGCCGAGGTCCTGCCAGACGCCCCAGTCGCCGGTGCTGCCGGGCGTCTCGTTCTGCGTCCACCACTTGGCCTTCCAGTTGTGGCCGTTGTAGGAGACGGTCGTGCCGCCGGTGTAGACCTGGCCGGCCACATAGGCCGGGGCGGTGCAGCCGGTGGGCGGCGTCGTCGGCGGGGTGGTGGGCGGCGTGGTGGTCGGCGGGGTCGTGGGCTCCGTCGTCGGCGGGGTCGTGGGCGGGGTGGTCGGGGTCGTCGGGGTCGTCGGGGACGAGCCGACCGCCGTCACGATGTCCTTGAAGAGCGTCGCGTTGGCGTCGAGGCCGAGGAGCGAGTACATCATCGCGCCGGCGAGACCGCGCTGGTGGGCGTAGTCGGCGCGGGCCTGGATGGTGCGCTTGTCCAGACCGGTGAAGAACTCGCCGTCCTTGTAGAAGTACGCGGACTTGGCCTGGTCGTCCCAGAAGGTGGTGGCCGCGTTGTCGACGATGCCGCCGAGCTCCTTGTAGTACGCGATGCCGGCCGCCTGGCTCAGCGGACGGGCGCCGGAGCCGCCGGTCGCCGTCTGCGCGAGGCCGTTGGTGGTCCCGGCCGGGACGCCCTTCCAGCCGCGGTAGTAGAACTCGTAGCCGAGGGTCAGCTTGTTCGCCGGGAAGCCGCCGGTGATGCCGTAGGCGGGCTTGCCGTCGATCCAGGAGTCGATCGCGTTGTCGATCGAGTACTTCTCGGTGCCCGGCTTGATGACGTCGGTCGGGTCGTTCGTGCCGGAGTACAGCGGGGACTGGTGGTACGTCGGCCCGTCGCCGTCCCAGGCGCCGTGCATGTCGTACGTCATGATGTTCGCGTAGTCGAGGTACGCGCCGATCTTGTCCGTCTCGATGTTCTTGATCTTGTCCTGGCCGGCCGGGAGCGCCGCGGTCAGGAGGTACTTCTTGCCGCCGTGGGCCGCGCCGTACTCGTCGAGCTGCTTGCGGAACTCGGCGAGGAGGAGCGTGAAGTTCTGCTTGTCCTCGGGGGCGTAGTGGTTGCCGAGGTGGCCGTCGGCCGAGCCGGGGTACTCCCAGTCGATGTCGATGCCGTCGAAGATGCCGGCGGCGGAGCCGGCGCCGCCGAAGCCGCCCTCGACGGGCAGGTCGCCCTGGATGTACTGCTTGACGCAGGAGGCGACGAACTTCTTGCGGCTCGCGTCGGTCTTGGCCGCGTCCGAGAAGTACTTGGAGTAGCTCCAGCCGCCGATCGAGATGTTGATCTTCAGCTTGGGGTGCTTCGCCTTCAGTTCCTTGAACTGGTTGAAGACGCCCACGATCGGCTGGTCCCACTTGTCGGCGACGCCGTCGACGCTGTCCGCCGCGGAGAAGGACTTCTGGTAGTCGGCGTACGAGTCGCCGGCGCCGTCGCCCGCGTTGGGGTTGTTGTCGTCGCCCGCGGCCTTGTTGGCCTCGAAACAGGTGAGGTCGGTGGGGTGGATGTTGCCGAACGAGTAGTTGATGACGTCCAGGTTCGCCGCGATCCCCCGCTCGTCGAGGTGCTTCGGGTAGAAGGCGTTCCCGTAGACGCTCCACTGGTCGTAGTACGCGATTTTCACGCCGCCCGTGGAGGCGGTGGTGCCGGTCTCGGCAGCCTGGGCGGAGCCGAGTCCGGCCGTGGCGGCGAGGGCGCCGGCGGCGAGGGCCGAGCTGAGAAGCGCGGCGATCAAGGGCTTACGGGGGTGCACGTGCTGCCTCCGAGTGGGGGTGGCGGTACGGAAGTTGGAGCAGTGATATCCGCCTCGTGAACAGCGCGTCAATGGTCTGAACCAGATTGAGGACTAGACCAATTCGATGATGAAAGCCCTTGTCAGAGCCGTGAAGCACAAAACAGAACCGCCCGCCACCATCGGTGACGAGCGGTTTAAGGTTCACTTAGGGCTGCGCCGCGGTTCGTTCGAAGGTGAACCAACAGCCAGGGAATTTCAGCTTCCCCCGCACCGGTGCCCTACGCGTCGACGTCCTCCGGCAGCTCGTACGCGTCCGCGATCAGCTCGTAGCTCCGCACCCGCTCCGCGCCGCCGTGCCCGTTGGCCGTGATCATCAGCTCGTCCGCGCCCGTCCGCTTCCGGAGGCCGTCCAGGCCGTCGCGCACCTCGTCCGGCGTGCCGTGGACGACGTTCGCGAGCCAGCCGTCCACGAACTCCCGCTCGGCCGGGCTGAATCCGTACGCCTCCGCCTCCTCCGGCGTCGGCACCAGGCCCGGCCGGCCGGTGCGCAGTCGCAGCATCGCCAGCGCGCCGGCGAGGACCTGGCGGCGGGCCTCGGCCGCCTCCTCGGCGGCGAACGCCGAGACGCCGATCATCGCGTACGGCGCGTCGAGGACCTCCGAGGGCCGGAAGGAGTCCCGGTAGAGGTCGAGCGCCGGGATGGTGTTCCTGGCCGAGAAGTGATGGGCGAAGGCGAAGGGCAGCCCGAGCAGCCCCGCGAGGCGGGCGCTGAAGCCGGAGGATCCGAGCAGCCAGACCGGCGGGCGCCCCTTGGGGCCCTGCACCGGCCCCGGCACGGCGTGGATCCGGGCGTACGGGTGCCCGTCCGGGAAGTCGTCGTCCAGGAACCGGGTCAGCTCGGCGAGCTGCTCGGGGAAGTCGTCGGCACCCTCGTTGAGGGTGCCGGTGCGGCGCAGGGCGGCGGCGGTGGCGCCGTCGGTGCCGGGCGCGCGGCCGAGGCCGAGGTCGATCCGGCCCGGGGCGAGGGCCTCCAGGGTGCCGAACTGCTCGGCCACGACGAGCGGGGCGTGGTTGGGCAGCATGACGCCGCCCGAGCCGAGGCGGATGCGGCGGGTGTGCGCGGCGAGGTGGGCGAGGATCACGGCCGGTGAGGAGGAGGCGACCCCGGGCATGGAGTGGTGTTCGGCCACCCAGTGGCGGTGGAAGCCGCGGCGCTCGGCGAGCCGGCTGAGCTCGACGCTGGTGGCGAGCGCCTGGGTCGCGGTCCGCCCGCTGCCGACCGTCACCAGGTCCAGTACGGACAGCGGTACGGGCGCGGTGCCCCGCGCCTCTCCTCGAATAGCGTCGGACACCGTCGGGACCCTCCTCGGCACGCGTGCAGATACATCAGAGCGACAACAGGAGGATCCCTCCGCTTATTCCGGCGGAAAATTTCCCCCCTCCGCCGGTGGCCGGAGAACGACGTCGGCGCGGGCGCGCACGGCCCTGACCTGAGCCTCTGCGCACCACTCATGACGTGGGCATATGCCAGGGTGGCGCGTCGCAGCCCAGAGGCCCGATGCCGCGCATCATTCTCGCCAACAGCCGCCCCGTGAACGGCCCTTGGCGGTTATCGTGGTACGAAAGCTTGCGGTCACAACCTGGTAGGGGGAAACCGTGGCGCTGAAGCCCGAGCCCACCGCGCCGTTCCACTCGGTGCAATACGCCCTGCGCGTCCTCGAGACGGTCTCGCGGCACGGTGGCGGAGTGACAGACGTCCAGATCGCGCGCGAGACCGGCCTGCCCGTCGCCCACCTGTCCTCGCTCCTCCTCATGCTCCGCCGCGAGGGGTACGTCGAGCAGGTCGCCGACGGCGCGTACGTGATCGGGGACTCCCTCGTCCTCCTCGGCTCCGGCCTGACCCGCCGCGAAGCCCTGGAGGCCAAGCTCCAGGAGACCCTGACCGAGCTCCGCGACTCCGTCGGGGCCGCGGTCTACATCAGCCGGTACATCGACGGCGAGGTGAAGATCACCCAGTTCGCCGACGGTCCTCGCACGCCCAAGGTCAACGAGTGGGTGGACTTCCGCTCGGCGGCGCACGCCAGCGCGGTCGGCAAGTGCCTGCTCACGCAGCTCGACCAGAACGGCCGCCGGGACCACCTCTCCCGGCACAAGATCGCCCGGCTGACCTCCCGGACGATCACCAGCGAGCGGATCCTGTTCTCGAAGCTCGACAGCCAGCCGGCGACCGTCCCCGTGCTCGACCTCCAGGAGTACGCGGTGGGCACGGTCTGCGCCGCCGTCCCGCTGACGGCGGGCTCCGCCGTGGGCTGCCTGGCGCTGTCCCTGCCGATCGAGCACGCCCACCGGCTGCGCGCGGCGGCCGACACGCTCAACCGCAGGGCCGCGCCCGTGGTGCTCTCGCTGGCGATCTGAGGCGGCGACCGGAGCCGCTCCCGGCCCTGGTCCCGAGGGTGGTCACGAGCACCCCTCGGGACCAGGTAGTATTTTCTCTGTCAGCAGGCGCCGCTAGCTCAGTTGGTTAGAGCAGCTGACTCTTAATCAGCGGGTCCGGGGTTCGAGTCCCTGGCGGCGCACAGACAGGGTAGGCCCCCTCACCTCGGTGAGGGGGCCTACTCGTATGCCCGGAGGTCACGCCCTCAGGTACGTCAGGACGGCCAGGACCCGGCGGTGGGTGTCCTCGGCCGGCGGCAGGTCCAGCTTCGCCAGGATGTTGCCGATGTGCTTGCCAACGGCGGCCTCGGTCACGACCAGGCGGCGGGCGATCGCCCCGTTGGAATGGCCCTCCGCGACCAGGCCCAGGACCTCGCGCTCGCGCGGGGTCAGCGCCTCCAGCGGGTCCCGGTGCCGGCGGAGCAGCTGGCGTACGACCTCCGGGTCGACGACCGTGCCGCCGTCCGCGACCCGGGCCAGGGCGTCCGCGAACTCCTCCACCTGCCCGACCCGGTCCTTCAGGAGGTAGCCGACGCCGGTGCCGTCGCCCGCGTCGAGGAGGTCGGCCGCGTAGCTGCGCTGCACGTACTGGCTGAGGACGAGGACCGGCAGGGCGGGCCGCTCGGCGCGGAGCGCGACCGCCGCGCGCAGACCCTCGTCCTGGAAGCCGGGCGGCATCCGGACGTCGGTCACGACGACGTCCGGATCGTGGGCGGCGACCGCCTCGCGCAGCGCGTCGGCGTCGCCGACGGCGGCGACGACCTCGTGGCCGAAGCGGGCCAGGAGCCCGATCAGTCCCTCGCGGAGGAGGACGCTGTCCTCGGCGAGGACGACGCGGAGCTTGCGGACAGTGCGGGACACGGGATCTCCACTCGCAGGAGGGTCGGCCCGCCCGGCGGGCTCATGATCGTCAGTGTGCCATCGAGGACGGCGATCCGGTCGGCGAGTCCGGTGAGGCCGGAGCCCCGGGCCGGGTCGGCGCCTCCGTGCCCGTCGTCCTCGACGTCGAGCCGCAGGGCGCCGCCGGTGTGCCGGGCGGTGATCCGGGCCCGGCGGGCACCGCTGTGCTTGCCGATGTTGGCGAGGGCCTCGCAGCCGGCGAAGTACCCGGCGCTCTCGACGCTCGCCGGCAGCCGGGGCAGCGCGTCGACGTCGGTGTCGACGGGGACGGCGGAGCGGTCGGCGGCGTCGGCGAGCGCCGGGCCGAGCCCGTAGTCGGCGAGGACCTGGGGGTGGATTCCGTGGATCAGCTCGCGCAGCTCGGTCAGGACTCGGCCGGCCTCCGCGTGGGCCTTCGCCAGCTGCTCGGCGAGCGGCCCGCCCGGCGGGGCGTCGAGGCGGGCTAGGCCCAGGGTCATGGTGAGGGCGACCAGGCGCTGCTGGGCCCCGTCGTGGAGGTCGCGCTCGATCCGGCGCCGCTCGGCCTCGAAGGCGTCGACGAGCCGGGCGCGGGAGGCGATGACCTCGCCGATCGCACCCTGCCGCTCGGTCTCGCGCGGGGTGAGCAGGGCGCGGGCGAGGGCGGCGCGGGCTCCGGCGACGGCGGCGAGGGGGTAGGCGAGGGCCACGAGGAGGACGGCGCCGACGAGGGCGGCGCCGAAGGCCTCGGGATAGGAGGTGACCAGGTACGCCTTGACGACCTTGGTCTCGTAGCCGTCCGCGGCCAGCCGGAACGGCGCGGAGAGGAGGGCGGCGGGCAGACCGACGCCGACGGCGAGGGCGAGGAGGTCGAGCGGCCACAGGACGGTGGCGAGCAGCAGGGCGTACGCGAGCTCCCGCCAGGTGGCCTGCTCCCCCGCCCGCGTCCGGAGCCACGCGGCCAGGCCGGGCGCGGTGGGCATGCGGTGCGGGTCGGGCGCGGGGTCCAGGTCGACGAGGCGGAGCCGCAGGCGCTCGACCCGGCCGAGGACGAGCCCGGAGAGGAGGAGCAGCGGCAGCCCGACGAGGACGAGCGAGAACAGCCCGAGCACCACGAGCACGGCACAGGCGAGGGCCCCGGCGACGGCTCCCCCGGCCAGGTACCCGGCGGACCGCCAGGGCCAGGAGCTGCGCGGATACCGGGACCGGACGAGTGCCTGCCAGGGGGTACGGGGTTCCATACCGCCCCACGGTAGGGCCGGGGCGTGGGGCGGGACCATGGCCCTGGAGGGCGTACGGAGGGTGGGGCGGGCCCTACCCGCGCCGGGTCGGGAGCGGTGGGGCGGGCCTCGCCTCCGAGCAGGGTCAGGGGTCCGGGCTGAGCGACCCCTGGTCGTACGCCTCGGGGCGCCCGTGCCGGATGTAGTGGGCACGGAGGGTGTCGCGCGCCTCCTCGGTCAGGGGCTCGTAGGGGGCGTCGGGGGCGGGTCGCCACCAGACGGGGTCCGGGCCGTGGAACGAGGCCCGGCGCAGGGCGACCCGGTGGATCTTGTTGGTGGCGGTCAGCGGGAGTTCGGGCAGGACCCGGACGAAGCGCGGCGGCATCTTCGTACCCAGGTCCGGCTGGGCGGCGAGGAAGCCGGCGAAGGCGGACGGATCGAAGGCGGCCCCCTCGCGCAGGGCGAGCGCCGCCATGACCTGGTCGCCCGCCACCGGATCGGGTATCGCGTACACGGCGACGCCGGCGGCCCGGTCCCAGCGGGCCAGGATGTGTTCGATCATCGCGGCGGCGAGGTTCTCGCTGTCGACCCGCAGCCGGTCGTCCGTACGGCCCGCGAAGTAGAGGAAGCCGTCCGCGTCCCGGTAGAAGAGGTCGCCCGTCCAGTACCAGCCGCCGCGCAGCCGGGCCGCCTCCGCCTCCGGGTTGCGCCAGTACCCCTCGAAGGGCGAGCGGCCGCGGTTGACGAGCTCGCCGACGGCCTCGGAGGCGTTGAGGAGCCGTCCGGCGGGTGAGAAGCGGGCCGGTGCGCAGACCTCGCCCGTCTCGGAGTCGATCACCGCCAGGTCGTCGCCCGGTGCCGCCCGGCCGATCGCGCCCGGCGGCGTGTCCGGGGTCCGCTGGATCGCCGCGCCGCCCTCGGAGGAGCCGTACCCCTCCACGAGCGGGACCCCGAAGCGCTCCCGGAAGCGGGCCGCGTCCACGGCCCCCGCCTCCGTGCCGAAGCCGAGCCGCAGCGCGTGCGCGCGGTCGTCGGGTCCTGGCGGGGTGGCGAGCAGGTACTGGACGGCCCGGCCCACGTAGGTGAAGTAGGTGGCGCCGAAGCGGCGTACGTCGGGGAGGAAGCGGGAGGCGGAGAAGCGGGCCCGCAGCGCGACCCCGGCACCGGCGGCGAGGGCGGGCGCCCAGTCGGCGATCACGGCGTTGCCGTGGAACATCGGCATGCAGATGTAGTGGACGTCGTCCCGGCCGACCCCGAAGTACGAGACGAGCGAGGCTCCGGCGGCCGCGAGCCGCCCCTGGCTGCAGAGGGCGGCCTTCGGCGCGCCCGTCGAACCGGAGGTGAAGGAGAGCAGGAAGCGGCTGTCGGGGCGTACGGGACCGAGGGTGGCGTCTCCCGGCCGGGCGTCCCCGTAGGGGGCGAGGAGCTCCCGGTAGGCCGAGGTGTCGGTCACCAGGATCCGTACGCCCGGCAGCGCGAGGCCGTCGAGGAGCGGCAGGTGGGCGCGCTGGGTGACGAGGACCCGGCAGGCGGTGTGCCGGATGTCCCGGGCGAGTTCGGCGCCGCGCCGGGTGGGGTTGATCCCGGCGACGGCGGCCCCCGCGAGGGCCGCCGCGCTGAGCCAGAGCGGGTACTCCGGCGTGTTGTCGAGCAGGATGCCGAGGTGTGGCTCACCCCCCGGCACGGGTGGCATCAGGTCCACGAGCAGAGCGGCCCGCGCGGCGGCGCCGGCGGCGACCTGGTGGTGGGTGAGGGTGTGGTGCTCGTCCCTCAGGCCGGTCCGGTGGTCGCCCCATTGGCGCCGTACGAGCTCCGCGACGGTGTCCGCGCTCCTCATGGGCCGGACTTTAACTGACGCTCAGTCAGAACTGAACGGCCGGGGACGAATCGTCAGAACGAGACGTCCGAGCAGGCGTAGAAGGCGTTCGTGGTGTCCGCGACCGTCCACACCGCCAGGATCAGGTGGCGGCCCGTCTTGCCCGCCGGGATCGTCCCGGAGTGCGTGAGCGTCGACGGCGGCTGCTGGTTGTTGTAGGGGATGGTCAGGAACGGCTGGGGGTCGAGGTCGGCCCGGGTCAGGACCTTGGTCCCGGTCCAGCCGTTCTTGGTGATGTAGTAGCGGAAGTCCGTGGTGGCGTGGCGGGCGGTGAACTGCCACCTGAAGCTGTAGCTCTGCCCGGCCACGAGCTTCGTCGTGGGCCAGGCGCCGCCGCGGGGGTCGTCGAGCTGCGAGAAGCGGGAGTTCCCGCCGGCGCAGATCTTCCCGTCCGCGGGCCCCGCGGCCGGGAAGCCCTTGAGCCCCTCGACCGACTGCGGCTCCCACTGGATGTCGCCGCAGTTGGTCACGGTGCGGTTGGCGCAGAGCTTCTGACGGCTGATCGGCGCGTCGGTGTAGCCGTGGCTGCCGGCGGTGCCGGTGGCGAGGACGGTGGCGCCGGCGATGCCGAGCGCCACCACCGCCGCCCCGAGTGCCTTGTTGCGCATGCTGTCGCTCCTGGAGAACGTGGGGAGTTCCGTGGGGCCGTGCGCGCGCGTACGGGTGGTGCATGGGGACTGCTTTTGGTCTGGACCAAGTATCAAGGTAGGGACGGAAGTTGAAGCTGTCCATCCCCTCAGGCACCCTCGACCGGCCCCGTCCTGCCCGTGTAGAACGCCACCGTCAGGTCCTTGACCAGCGCCTTGCGCTCGTAGTCGTCCAGCTCCACCAGACCACGACTGGTCAGCCGGTGGACCACGTCGTCGACCGCGTCCACGACCGAGGTGAGGACGCTGTCCCGGTGCTTCGCGTCGATCGCCGCGATCCGTCGGCGCTGCATCGCCGCGGCGACCTCGGGGGCGTACTCGATGCGGGTCGGCTGCGCGGAGAACACGTCCACGCCGACGGGGGCGCACTCCGCCGAGAGCATCCGCGTCAGGGCCTCGCCGACGGCCTCCGCGTCACGCAGCGTCGGGGCGTCCTCGTGGAACGCGTCCGCCGGAAGCTGCGAAAGCACGCGGGCCATCGCCGCCTCCACCTGCTCCCGCAGGTAGTCCTCGTGCCCGTCGACCCCGAGCGCGGCCCGGACCGTGTCCCGCACCCGCCAGACGACCAGGACGGTCACGTCGAGCGCGGTGCCCTTCGCGTCCACCGCCGACAGCGGCTCACTGCGCCAGTGCCGCAGCCGGACGTCCACCCGGCGGCGGAGCAGCAGCGGACTCACCCACACCAGGCCGGTACGGCGGACCGTGCCGCGGTAGTCGCCGAACAGGCTCAGCACCCAGGCGTACCCGACGCGGCCGCGACCGAGACCGCCCAGCGCGAACAGCGCGGCCACGACACCCAGTGCGAGCAGGGCCCACCGCCCGAGATCGATGCCGTTGTACGGGCGCGCCGGCAGCCGCAGCATCCGCGCGGCCTCGGCGGGCACCGCCCCGACCCACCACACGACCCCGGCGCACCAGGCGATCGCCAGCGCCCCGGCGACCACCCCGACCCAGCCGGGCAACACGGGTCCGGGCCGCTCGACGAGCACGGGGTCGGCGGTGGGGGCGGGCCGAGACGTGGCCTGCGACGTGGACTTGCCCTGGGGCCGGGGCCGGGGCTTGTCCTTGGGCCGGGCTTCGGCCGGGGCGGCCCGGACCTTCGACGGGGCCGGGATGGCGGGCCTGCGGTCCGCCGCCGGCGGGGTCGGCGCGGCCATGGCGATCGTGTCGGGCCCCCCGTCGTCGCCCACGGGGACGACGGCCTCCGGCTGGTCCCGGAAGAGCAGGTGCACCGGGATGGACCCGGTGGTCTCGGTCCCGATCACGTTCTTCCGCCGCGCGACCCGAACGACGGCGGCGACGGGCATGGCGACGGCACTGACGCGCGCGCCGCGGATCCGCGCGAAGTCGAGCGCGTCGGCGGGGGCGGGGGCAGCCGCCTCCGGTGCGGGGCCTGCCGCCCCACCGGAAACGGAACTGCCGGGGCGCCCGGCACCCGTATCGGAAACCGGGACGACAGCCCCCGCCCCGGAACCAGCCCCAACAGACCCCGCACCAGGGGCGGAACCCGCCGAGGGACCCCGTCCGACCGGGGCGCCAGGCCCCTCACCGAGGGCGGCCCCCGCCGAAGGACCGGGCCCGGCCGGGGCGACAGCCCCCGCACCAGGCGCGGAACCCGCCCGGACGGCAGGCCCCGCGCCGGAGGCGGACCCCGCCGAAGGGGCACGTTCCGCCGG
>NZ_JBIARL010000014.1:0-146934 GCF_042889835.1 Streptomyces sp. NPDC002463 | reverse complement strand
CGGGGCGACGGACCCCGCACCAGGGACGGAACCCGCCGAGGGCACACGTCCGGTCGGAACTTCGAACCCGGCACCGAGAACCTGCGCAGCCGAAGGACCGGGCCCGGCCGGAACGGCAGCCCCCGCACCAGGCGCGGAACCCGCCCGGACGGCAGGCCCCGCGCCGGAGGCGGACCCCGCCGAAGGGGCACGTTCCGCCGGGGCGACGGACCCCGCACCAGGGACGGAACCCGCCGAGGGCACACGTCCGGTCGGAACTTCGAACCCGGCACCGAGAACCTGCGCAGCCGAAGGGCCGCGCCCGGCCGGGGCGACAGCCCCCGCACCGGGGACAGATCCCGCCCGGTCGTCAGGCCCCCCGCCGGGGACAGGACCAGCCGATGGGGCGGTAGTCGTCCGGGGCGGGTCCGTGCCGGGGGCGGGCCCGGTCGAAGGCGCCGGCTTCGGGCCGGCCGCAGGACCCGTCGGCGCTCCCGTGCCGGAGCCCGAGGGCGGCGCCGGCTCCGTGCGGGACACGGGTGCGGCCGGAACCGGCCCCGCAGCGCCGGGCGCGGAACCCGTCGCCGTACCCGAGCCGGACACGGACCCCGCCGGGGTCTCCCCCACCGACGCCCCGTCGGGCACAGGCTCCGCCACCAGCCCCGCAGGGGCTTCCGCAGGCGTCCGGTCCGGTGGCGTCGTGCGCGGGAGCGTGCCGTCCGTCAGGCGTCTCGCCGTGCGGGCCGCGTCACGTGAGGCCGCCGCGCCGGAATCCGCGGGGTTCGGGGTCGATGCCGTCATTCGGGTCCACCTCATGCTCTCGGGGTCATCGGAACAAACGCCGCCAGGTCTCCGGGCCCGGGTAGCCGTCGGCCGCTGCGCCGCGCCAGCCCTGTGCCCGCTGGAACGCCTCGACGTTGCGGCGGTCCGCCTCCGTCCAGCGCGGACCGGGTCCCGACAGGTAGTGCTTGCCGAAGCCCCGCTTCACCAGTTGTTTGCCCAGCTTCTCCACATATGCGTTGGATTGGCCCGGACGGAAGTAGCCACGCCCGGGAAACCCCGTCGCATTCGCGCTCGGAGCGCCCGAACCACTCGAACCGCCGATGTCCTTGCCCCCGCCGGTCACGAGCAGCCGCCACGTCTGCGGCCCGGGCAGCCCGTCCGCCCCCGCACCCTTCCAGCCCTGCGCGAGCTGGAACGCCTGGGTCGCCCTGCGGTCCGCCTCGCCCCACCGGGGGCCGGGGCCCTGGCTGTAGTACTTCTTGCCGCCGCGCGCGACGAGGAGCCGACCGAGCTGCGTGACGTAGGAGTTGTCGGCCCCCGGGCCGAACATGCCCGTCCCCGGGAACGGCGTCGCCTCCGTCGACTCCGCCCCGCTGCCCGTGCCGCCGCTCACCACGCCCTTGTAGCGGTAGGCCACGTACCGGTCGGAGTTCTCCCAGTACGCCATGGGCGTCGCCTGCTTCCGCGTGCGCGGCTTCGTCTGCTCGTAGGCGGTGTACGAGGTGTGGGTGTAGTCGGTCCACCCACCGAAGATCGTGACGTGCGAGCCGCGGGTCGGGTTGGCCGGGTTGTGGAAGAGCAGGATGTCGCCGGGCTGGAGCTCGGTGCGGTCGATCCGCACGGCGAAGCGGTCGAGGCTGCCGGTCCACTCGTTGCTGCGCAGGTTCCAGGCCATGGAGATGTAACCGGAGCAGTCCTGGCGGTACCCGTCCGACCAGTACTGCTCCATGGAGTACGGGACCTGGGCCGACACCCACTTCTTGGCCCGGTTGATGATCTCCGCGCGGGTCGTCTTCCGCAGTGTCTCCGTCGAGATCTGACTGGCCGTCGGGACGGCGTCGGGGGCCGGGTCCGGGCCGGGTCCCGGCGCGCCGCCGTGCAGCGGTCCGCGTCCGCCCTGCGGGGTGTCCGGCCCCGGCCAGGCGGTGCCGGCGGAGGCCGCGGAGCCGGCCGAGTCGGCAGCGTCCGCGGACCGGGTCGGCGCCCGCTCCTGGAGCACCGCCGGGTCCGCCTCCACCGCACCCCCCGGCGGGCCGGTCAGGGCCGTCGCCGCTCCGGCGCCGCCCCCGCCCAGGACCACGCCCGCCGTCGTCACCAGGACCAGCGCGCGACGGGCGCCGTGGGCCGCCGGGTGGCCTCCCGCCCGGACGGGCAGGCCCAGGGCGAGGTCGCGCCGCTGCCGGGCGCAGCCCGGGCAGCCGCAGTCGGCCGCGGGTTCGAACTCCTCGAAAACCGGCACGCTCATGCGATTCCCCTCCACACTCGTCAAGATCTTTTTGACCCTTGTTTCGGGCGTCAGTGTCTCAACTGTCTGGACAAATCGCATTTTGACGGATCGAAGGCCCGATACGACCATCCGACAGGCCGGTGGTGGCCGGTATTGGTCAGGAGCACCCCCGGGAGTCGGGTAGAGTTCTCTTTGTCAGCAGGCGCCGCTAGCTCAGTTGGTTAGAGCAGCTGACTCTTAATCAGCGGGTCCGGGGTTCGAGTCCCTGGCGGCGCACGCAGAGCCAAGACCCCCTCACCGATGGTGAGGGGGTCTTGGTCTTTCTTCGGGGCGAGCAGCCCAACTACCGTGCGTCTCCGGTCGGTTACCGACCCGCCGTCCCCGTCAGGTACGCCGACACCACCACGTTCGCCGTGTACGCCCCGGCCGCCCGGTCGAAGGTGCCGCCGCAGGTGATCAGGCGCAGCTCGGCGCGGTGGGGGTCGCGGGCACCGTAGACCTTGGCCGCGTCGAAGCCCTCGCGCGGGAAGACCTGGACGTCGTCGACCGTGAACTCGGCGACCGATCCGTCCGTCCGGGTGACGCGGACCTTCGCGCCGGGGCGGGCCGCGCTCAGGCCGTAGAAGACGGCCGGGCGGGTCTCGGTGTCGACGTGGCCGACGAGGAGCGCGGCGCCGACCGAGCCCGGCCGGGTGCCGGAGCCGTACCAGCCGACCGTGTGGGGCATCTCGAAGGGCGGAGGATCGATGGCGCCCGTGTCGTCCAGGCCGCGCGCCACGACGGGCGCGCCGATGCCCAGGGAGGGGATCTCGACCCGCCGGGGTTCGAGGGGCGGGAGGGGGTCGCGGGCCGGGGGCAGCGCGACGCCGAGGGGGCGGCCGACCGCGGCGATGTCGCCGGTGGTCGGCGCGGAGCTGCCGCCGGGGCCGTCGGTGGCCTCGCGGCCCCAGAGCCAGAGCCCGGACAGCAGGACCGCCCAGGCCACGCCGGTGACGAGTCGCCCGGAGCCCGCCGGGCGGGTACCGGGCGACACGGTCACTCGCCGTCGCCGCCGGTACCGGCGCGGCGGCGGGAGCTGCGGAAGGCGACCGCGACGGCGGCGATCGCGGCCATGCCGAGGCCGAGCAGGGTGTACGGGGTGCCGAGGCCGCTCTCGGAGGTCGTCTGGGCGACACCGGGGGCCGCGGGCGCGGCGAAGGCGGCGGTGCCTCCGCCGCCGGCCCGGACGGGGGCGATCGGGGTCGCGTGGTGCGTCGGCCGGTGGGTGGGCTCCTGCCGGTGCCGGACCTGCACGGTGCCGACGTCCCGGTGGTCGTGTCCGTCGCAGGTCACGCCGACCTCGTACGTACCGTCCTTGAGGCCGGACCTGATCGTCGTGTCGCCGAAGAGCGGGTTGCCCCCGCCGTCCCGTCCGGTGAGCTCCGCGTCGGCGACGAACGCCTTGGACTTGGCGGCGCCGGTCGTGCCCTTGCAGCCCTGGACCCGGACGTCGACCTCGGCGCCGGGCGAGGCGGTGGACGGGGTGACGGTGACCTTCACCCCGTCGTGGGCGTACGCGCCGCCGGCCGCGGGTGCCAGGACCAGCACCAGGGCCGCCCCTGCGGCACGGAGAGCAATGGGAGCTGAACGCATCGTGACCTCCTGATACTGGCAGGGTCACCCGGATCGGCGCTTCTCGCATCCGCAGGGACGTCCGCGAGGGCTCCTACACGCGCTCGACGAGGTCCGCGATCGACTGGACGACCTTCGACGGGCGGAACGGGAAGCGGTCGATCTCCGCCTGGGTCGTCAGACCGGTCAGGACGAGGAAGGTCTGCATGCCCGCCTCGAGACCGGCCAGGATGTCGGTGTCCATCCGGTCGCCGATCATCGCGCTGGACTCGGAGTGGGCGCCGATCGCGTTGAGGCCGGTGCGCATCATCAGCGGGTTCGGCTTGCCCGCGAAGTACGGCTCCTTGCCGGTGGCCTTCGTGATGAGGGCGGCGACGGAGCCGGTGGCCGGGAGCGGGCCCTCCAGGGAGGGGCCGGTCTCGTCGGGGTTGGTGCAGATGAAGCGGGCGCCGGCGTTGATGAGGCGGACGGCCTTGGTCATCGCCTCGAAGGAGTACGTACGGGTCTCGCCGAGCACCACGTAGTCCGGATCGTGGTCGGTGAGGACGTAGCCGATGTCGTGCAGCGCGGTGGTGAGACCGGCCTCGCCGATCACGTACGCGGTGCCGCCGGGGCGCTGGTCGTCGAGGAACTTGGCGGTCGCGAGGGCCGAGGTCCAGATGTTCTCGACGGGGACCTCGAGGCCCATGCGGGCGAGGCGGGCGTGCAGGTCGCGGGCCGTGTAGATCGAGTTGTTGGTGAGGACCAGGAACGGCTTCCCGGTCTCCCGCAGCTTCTTGATGAACGCGTCGGCGCCGGGGATCGGAACGCCCTCGTGGATGAGGACGCCGTCCATGTCGGTCAGCCAGGATTCGATCGGCTTGCGCTCTGCCATGGGTGCGGGACTCCTGCCGTACAAACGTGCGGTGTGCGGTGTGCTGGGGGCGACGCGACGACGCTGTGGCGACGCCCCCAGCCTAGTCAGGAAGTGGTGACCTTGACCCCGTCGATCACCCAGTACCAGTTGTTGGCGCCCGTGTAGCGGAAGCGGAAGCTCACGCTGGAGGCGCCGGCGGGTACGGCGACCGTGAGGGACTGGGGCTGGGAGATGACGTCGGAGGTGTAGCTCTTGACGACGGTCGGCGTGCCGCCGTTGAAGCTCGCCAGGATCTGGGCGGTCTGCGGCGCCTCCTGGCGGTAGAAGGTCGTGAAGTCGAGCGTGACGCGGGCGGCGCCGGTGACCGCGTACGCCGGGCTGACCAGCGTCGAGTCGTACGTACCGGAGAAGGCCTTGTCGGCCCACTCGTCGGAGTCGGCGACCGCGAAGACGCCGCGGGCGCGGACGTTGAGCTCGCGGGACTGGTCGCGCTGGGTGCGGGACCAGAACTCGTCGGTGGCGAAGGACCAGCCGCGCCACTCGGTCATGCCGCCGGTGCCCATGGCGTTGTTGATGACGGACCAGCCGCTGGGCGCGGTGTGGGTGAAGCCGAGGACGCCGGTGGGGATGCCGGTCTCGTCGACGCGGCCGGAGAGGGATGGGTAGAGGGTGTCGAAGGGGTCGGTGGAGCGCTCCTGGATCGGCTTGCCGTCGAGGCCCCAGGCAGGGTCGGGGGCGATGCCGAGCTGTCGGAAGACGGTGGCGGCGACGTCCACGAGGCGGGTGTCGATGGGGCGGGCGCCGGCGGCGATGCCGGGGCCCTGGGCGAGGACGAAGGTGCGGCGCTCCTCGATGCTGGAGCCGCCGTGGCCGCCCGCGTCGGTGTGGCCGTGGTCGGTGGCGACGATGACGGTCCAGCGCTCGGCGGCGTACGTGGGGCGGGCCTGGACGGCGGCGAGGAGGCGGCCGAGGTAGCCGTCCTGGACGTCGATGGCGTCGGTGTACTTGGGGCTGGCGGCGCCGTAGTTGTGGCCGATCTCGTCGGTCTCGCCGAAGTAGACGAAGAGGACGTCGGGGTTCTGGTTGCGGAGGACGTCCTCGGTGATGTCGGTGATCGTGAGGTCGTTGACCGCGTAGTCGTTGTCGTAGACGAGCTTGGCGTCGGCGCCGGGGGTGACGGTGCCGTACGTGTCGAGCTCGGGCCAGTCGACGGCGGCGAAGAGCGAGAGCTGGGGGCGGACCTGGTTCAGGCGGGCGAGGAAGCCGGGGTACTGGCCGTAGTTGCGGCCGGTGAAGGTGTTGTCCTTCACTCCGTGCTTGTCGGGCCAGACACCGGTGGAGATGGTCGACCAGCCGGGCCCGGAGAGGGTGCCGGCCATCGGGTTGGCGTAGAGCAGGGAGCGGCCGTAGGTGCCGTTCGCCATCAGCGACTTGAGGGTGGGCGCCTTGGCGGCGTCGATGCGGTCGTACCGCAGGCCGTCCATGCCGACGACGAGCACCTTGTCCTGGCTGGTGCCGTTCGGGAGCACCGGGGCGGCGGTGGCCGCCTGGGCGGCGGGGGCGGCGGCGAGTCCGGTGGCGGCGACGGCCGCGGTGGCACCGGCGGCGGCGAGCACGGTACGGCGGGAGATGCGGGAGATGCCGTTGATCGGCATGTCGGAGTCCTCCGTGGAAGGGGTCGGGACACGGCAACGCCCCCGATTTCTCGGGGGCGTTGGTCCGTACCCGTTATCATTCCGCTACACGGGGAGGGCTTCCAGGGTCGTACGGTGAACTCTTGGCTGCCGGTCGGCGGCCGATCAGCTTCCGGTCGCGGACTTCCACGCGTCGACGTACGCCGTCAGGTTCTTGTCGATGTCGGCCCAGTCCGGCTCGAAGACCTCGACGCCCTCCATCAGCTTGGCCAGTTCGATGGCGTTGGCGTCGGTGGTCTTGACGTCCTTGCGGGCCGGGAAGCCGCCGCCGATGGCGCTGACCTCGCGCTGGGCGCCCTCGCTGAGCATGAAGTCGAGGAGCTTCTTGCCGTTCTCGGTGTGCGGGGCCTTGTTCACCAGGCCGGCGGCGTACGGCAGGGCGAAGGTGGTGGGCTTGCCGCCGTCCTTCGCGGGGAACCAGATGCCGAGGTTCGGCATGGACTTGGCCTGGGCGAAGTTCATCTGGACGTCGCCGTTGGCGACGAGGAGTTCGCCCTTGTCGACCTTGGGGGCGAGCTTGGAGGTGGAGGAGGACGGGCCGACGTTGTTGGCCTGGAGCTTCTTCAGGTACTCCATCGCCGGCTCCTTGCCGCCGAAGTCGTGCATCGCCTTGATGAGGACGGCGGTGCCGTCGCCCGCGACGCCGGGGGTGGAGTACTGCAGCTTGTCCTTGTACTTCGCGTCGAGCAGCTCCTCCCAGGTCTTCGGGGCGGCGGGGAGCTCCTTCTTGTTGTGGACGAAGCCGAAGTAGTTGTTGACGACGGAGGTCCAGGTGCCGTCGTCGGACTTGTCGGCGCCGTCGACCTGGTCGGCGCCCTTCGGCTCGTACGACTGGAGCAGGCCCTTGGAGCCGGCCTGCTGGATGAAGGGCGGCAGGGTGACGAGGACGTCGGCCTGGGTGTTGCTCTTCTCGCGGAGGGCGCGCTGCACCATCTCGCCGGAGCCGCCCTCGACGTACTCGACCTTGATGCCGGTCTGCTTCTCGAAGTCGGCGAAGACCTTGTCGTACCAGCCGTCGCCCGCCTC
Organism: Streptomyces sp. NPDC002463; assembly: GCF_042889835.1. Classification (NCBI taxonomy): domain Bacteria; kingdom Bacillati; phylum Actinomycetota; class Actinomycetes; order Kitasatosporales; family Streptomycetaceae; genus Streptomyces; species Streptomyces sp. NPDC002463. The sequence goes on along the minus strand of NZ_JBIARL010000014.1, from coordinate 139,538 downwards.
GCCCTTGAGGCCGTCGGCGCTGTAGACGGTGACGACCTTCTCGGCGGCGGCGTCGGAGGAGCCTCCACAGGCCGTGAGGGTGGCGGCGAGGACGAGGGCGCCGGTGACGGCGGCGACCTGCTTGGCGTACGTACGCATGACGTTGTTCTCTCCTGGGATCTCAGCGGTACGAGCGGAACTCAGCGGTACGAGGCTTTGGTGCGGACACGGGAGACGGCGAGCAGCGCGAGGAGCGTCGCGGCCATGAGGACCACGGCGAGCGCCGAGCCGGTGAACAGGGAGCCGCGGTCCGTGGCGGTGAAGATGAGCACCGGCAGCGGCATCCAGTCCGGCGGGTAGAGCATCATCGTGGCGCTCAGCTCGCCCATGGACAGGGCGAAGCAGAGCCCGGCGGCCGCGGTCAGGGACGGCAGCAGGAGCGGCAGCTTCACCCGGAGCAGTACGTACGAGGGGCGGGCGCCGAGACCGGCCGCCGCCTGCTCGTACATCGGGTCCAGGCGTCGGAGCGCGGCCGAGACCGACTGGTGGGCGAAGGCCGTGACGAGGACGGTGTGCGCGAGGATCACGATCCAGCGGGTGCCGTTGAGGAGCATCGGCGGCTGCGAGAACGCGACCAGGACGGCGAGGCCGACGACCACGGACGGCACGGCGACCGGCAGCATGAACAGGGCGTCGAGGACCCTCTTGCCCTTCTTCCCCAGGGCCGCCGCGGCGAGCGCGGCCCAGGTGCCGACGGTCAGCGCGACGACGCTCGCGGTGACGGCCGTGACCAGGCTGGTGGTGAGCGCCTGGAGGGACTCCCCGCGCACGGCCGCCGTGTAGTGGGCGGTGGTGGGTCCGGAGGGGAAGGCGCCGGACCAGTGCGTGGAGAACGAGGCGGCGAGGATGACGAGGAGGGGCAGGGCGAAGAGGGGCACGAAGAGGACCGCGAACAGCCCCCAGGCCGTCCACTTTCCCGTACGGCTATGCACCAGCACGGCGGCTCACCCCCCGGTAGAGGACGTACAGGCCGACCGAGAGGGCGACGTTGACGACGGCGACGACGCAGGCGGAGGCGTAGTCGGATTCGAGGATCGCCTTGCTGTAGACGAGCATCGGGAGGGTCGTGACGCCCTTGGCGCCGGTGAAGAGGACGATCCCGAACTCGTTGAGGCACATGACGAGGACGAGGCTGCCGCCGGCGGCGAGCGCGGGCAGCGCCTCGGGGAGGATCACCTGCCGGACGATCCGCAGCGGCCGGGCGCCGAGCGAGGACGCCACCTCCAGCTGCGCGGTCTCCATCTGCGAGAACGCGGCCAGGAGCGGACGCATCACGAACGGCGTGAAGTACGTGATCTCGGCGAGGAGGACGCCCCACGGGGTGGTGAGGAACCGGAAGGGCCCGGCCGGGTCGCCGGTGACGTCGGTCCAGATCCCGTTGGCCATGCCGACCGTGCCGTACAGGAACAGCAGGGCGAGTGTGATCAGGAAGGACGGGAAGGAGAGGAAGACGTCGATGAACTTCGACACCGCCTTCCCGCCGGGGAAGGGCACGAACGCGATCACGAGCGCGAGGACGAAGCCGAGCACCAGACACCCGGCGGTGGCGGCGACGGCCAGCCACACGGTGGTGACGAGCGCCTCCCGGAAGGAAGCGGAGGCGAAGACCTCGGCGTACGCACCGGGAGCGAGGGACTCCTGGACGACGAGGGCGAGGGGATAGAGAAAGACGAGCGCGAGGACGGCGACGGGAGGGAGGGCCCAGAGGGCCGCTGTGGGCAGGCGTTCCGCCCGGGGGTCCCCCCAGGACGGAGTCCTGGGGGGAGGATAAGGGTGGGCACCTCGTTCAGCCGCTACGACCAGCTCCACAGGACTAGCCATCGTTCACCCCCGCGGCCAGCAGCACCGCGTCGTCCGGCGCGAAGTGCACCGTCACCTCGGCCCCCAGCGGAGGCGTCTCCCGCAGCTCACGCACGTCCGCCTTCACCCGGTGCCCGCCGACCTCGACGTACAGCCGGTGCGTGGACCCCCGCCACTGGACCTCGGTGATCCGGCCGCTCAGCGCGTTGGGCCCGGGACCGAGGCCCACGAGGTGCGGCCGGACGCAGAGGGTGGCGACGGAACCGGGCACGGCCTCGGAGACGGGGACGTCGAGGGTGACGCCCTCGAAGGTGGCCCCCTTCTCGCCCACCGTCACCGGCAGCAGGTTCGCGTTGCCGACGAACGACGCCGTGAACTCCGTACGGGGGCGGCGGTACAGCTCCTGCGGGGTGCCGCAGTCCTGGAGCCGGGCCTTGTCCATGACGGCGATCCGGTCGGCGAGGGTCAGTGCCTCGACCTGGTCGTGGGTGACGTACAGGATCGACACGTCGGGGAGTTCGCGGTGGAGCCGGGCCAGTTCGGCCAGCATCCCGGAGCGCAGCTGGGCGTCGAGCGCGGAGAGCGGCTCGTCGAGGAGGAGCACGTTCGGGCGGATGGCGAGGGCGCGGGCGATGGCGACGCGCTGCTGCTGTCCGCCGGAGAGCTCCCGGGGGTAGCGCTGGGCGTAGGCCGCCATGCCGGTCATCCCCAGGGCTTCGGCGACCCGTCCGGGGATCTCGCCCTTCGGCACCTTCTGGGCCTTCAGGCCGAAGGCGACGTTGGCCTCGACCTTCAGGTGGGGGAAGAGGGCGTACTGCTGGACGACCATGCCGATGCCCCGCTTGTACGGCGGGAGCGCGGTGACGTCGCGGTCGCCGATGAGCACCCGTCCGGAGGCCGGCCGGACGAATCCGGCGACGGCCCGCAGCGCGGTCGTCTTGCCGGAGCCGGAGGGGCCGAGGAGGGCCATGACCTCGCCGGGCTCGACGGTCAGGTCGAGGTGGTCGAGGACGGTGTTGCTGCCGTACGTGACGGTGACGCCGTCGAAGCGGATGCCGCTGGTCATGCCTCGTACTCCGCCATCAGGGACGGGAGTTCGGCGACCGAGGCGAGGACGTGCGTGGCACCGTGCTCCTTGAGCGCGGTCTCGTCGTGCGCGCCCGTGAGGACGCCGGCGACGATCCCGGCTCCGGAGCGGACGCCGCTGAGCATGTCGTACGAGGTGTCGCCGGCGACGGCGACCCGGCGGACGTCGTCCACGGCGCCGGTGCGGAGGAGGGCGGCGAGGACCATGTCCGGGTAGGGGCGGCCGCGGCCGCCGGCGTCCGCCGGGCAGAGGGTCAGCTCGACGAGGTCCCGCCAGCCGAGGGCGTCGAGGATGGCGTCCTGGGTGACGCGGGCGAAGCCGGTGGTGAGGACGACCGTCCGGCCCTGCTCCTTCAGCTGGGCGATGGCCTCGGCCGCGCCGGGGACCGGGGCGATCAGGCCGCCGGCGACCAGCTCTCCGTACGCCGCCTCGAAGGCGAGGTTGGCCTGCCGTGCGCGGGTCTCGTCGCCGCCGAAGAGGTGGCGGAAGACGGAGATCTTGGACTCGCCCATGGTGGCGCGGACGTAGTCGATCATCGTGGCGGGGTCTTCGCCGAGGCGTTCGGCGGCGGCCGTGAAGGCCTGCTCGACGAGGCCGCCGTCGGCGACGGTGGTGCCGGCCATGTCGAGGACGACGAGGTTCGTGTCGGTCATGTGGTTCACCAGCCCAGTTCGTTCGCGGTCGTCTCGGCGATGGCGGGCGAGCAGGTCATGCCGCGGCCGCCGGGTCCGGTCACCAGCCACACGCCGTCGCGGACCCGCTGGCGGTGCACGACCCGGCTGGTGTCGACGCACTGCGCGTACACCCCGGCCCAGCGGCGCCGGATCTTCGGCAGCGGGCGGCCGAGGAAGGACTCGACGACGCGGGTGAGGTGCTCGTAGGGGTCTTCGAGGGTGTCGAAGGCGAAGGGGTGCTCGTACTCGTGGGTGTCGCCGATGGTCAGTCCGCCGTCGAGGCGCTGCACCATGAGCAGCTGCATCTTGTGGGCGGCGGCGGTCGGGTCCTGCGCCTGGGCCTCGTCGAGGGCGTCGAGGGCGGGGGACGCGTACGCCGGGTAGTAGCGGAAGGAGTCCGCGTCGGCGACGGAGGTGGTGAGCGGCTCCCCGAGGGGTGCGGTCTGCATCATCTGGAGCCGGACGCGGCGGACCGGTATCTCGCCGGCGACCTCGCGGACGAGGCCGGAGAGCCAGGCGCCGGTGCACAGGACGACGGCGTCGCCGGTGTGGGTCTCGCCGCGGTCGTCGCGGACCGCGTTCTCGCCGACGACGTCCCGGACCTCGCGGTTCGGGAGGAAGGTGTAGCGGCCGGTGGCGAGGAGGGCCTCGCGGAGGGCGAGCTGGGCGAGGCGCGGTTCGACGGCCGCGTCCCGCTCGCACCAGAGCGCCGCCTCGGCCCCTCCCTTTTCGAACGCCCCGCGCAGGGCGGGGTTGACCGCGCGCGCCTCGTCGGCCGTGAGCAGCTTGTAGCCGCGGGCGGCGGCGTCGGGGCGGGCCACGGCGGCCTCGGCGACGGCGAGTTCGAGCTCGTTCCGTACGGGGGTGAGGGAGCCGATGGCCCGGAAGCCGAGGCCGGGGACGCGGGCGCCGATGCCCTCCCACAGCTCGCGGGCGCGGAGGGCGGTGTCGAGCTCCTCCCCGCCCGCCCGTCCGCTCACCCAGATCTGGCCGAAGTTGCGGAGGGAAGCCCCGCGCGCCTCGGCCTCGCGCTCGATGTGTACGACCTCGTGGCCGCGTTCCACTGCGTGCCAGGCGTGCATGGTTCCCACCACGCCGGCTCCTACGACGATCACCTTCATGACGTCGACGGTCGCGGGGGCGGGTGGACCGGACGGATCCGGTGGACGACGGGACGGTGAACGGACCGACAAGCTTGGACCAGACCCGTTACCATTCCGTTATCTCCTGTGAATGGGTCACGCCGTCAGTTCTGCTGCCCCAGGTGGGTGGTGAAGCTGAACCGGTCCCCCCGGTAGAGCGTCCGCACCCGCTCCAGGGGCCGCCCCGCGGTGTCCCGGGAGACGCGGTGGAGCAGCAGCATCGGCAGCGCCGGCGGCGTGCCGATGAGCAGGGCCTCGCGCGGGGTCGCGAGGACGGTCTCGATGCGCTCGTCGGCGTCGCCGAAGGAGATGCCGAGCCGGTCGTGGAGATAGGCGTAGAAGGAGGAGTCCGGGTCGAACTCGGCGTCCAGACGCGGGGCGCGGGCCTCGGAGACGTACGTGCTCTCCAGGCCGACCCGCTCGTCGTCGGCGAGCAGCACCCGCTCCATGTGCCAGACGGGCTCGCCGCGTTCGGCGCCGACCTCGGGAGCGAGCGCCTCCGGGCAGGGGAAACGGTCGAGCGAGATCAGGCTGCGGCCGGGACGGCGGCCCTGGCGGCGCACGCCCTCCGTGTAGCTGGCGAGCGAGAGGGGCTGCTCCAGCTTGGGTCCGGCGACGACCGTCCCCCGGCCCTGGCGGCGCAGCCGCCCCTCCAGGAGGAGTTCGCGCAGCGCCTGCCGGACGGTCTCGCGGGACACCTCGTACCGGACGGCGAGATCGCGCTCGGTCGGCAGCAGCCCGCCCTCCCCCAACTCGTCGACCATCAGGGCAATCTTCGCCTTGACGGCGTAGTACTTGGGGACGCGGCCGTGCTCGGGGATGCCGGAGCGGACGGGGGCGCCGGGGCTGGTCTGGTAGTTCATCCGGGGATGGTCGCAGACCGGGATGAACGGGAAGGTGTACGGAGCATGACTCGGAGGTGCCGCGCCTCCCGGGGAGGGCGGGAGCGGCGGATCGGATGCGGGGACGAGGACGGGCAGGGGGAACGGCCGCTCAGCGGTGCCGGGGGCGGCGCGCCGCCCAGACGAGGGCCGCGCCGAGCAGGAGCAGGCCGGCGGCGACCGGGGCGAGGGCCCGCGCGTGCGCTTCGGACTCCCTTCCGGTGCTGGCCAGTTCACGCGCTTCTTCGGCGTCTTCGGCGCCCTCGGCGCCCTCGGCTTCGTCCGGGCTGACGGTGGCGGGCGCCGTGGGGACCGGCGGGCGCGCCTCCTTGCCGGGCGGCGCGGACGGATCGGGCGGACGGGGTGTGTCGGGTGCGGTGGGGGTGTCAGATGCGGCGGGGGTGTCGGGCGCGGCGGGGGTGTCGGGCGCGGCGGGGCCCACGGTGAGGAGGTAGTCGCCGGACTCGCCGACCCAGTCGCCGTCCTCGCCCCGGCGCTGGACGACCGCCGCGTTGACGACGACCTCGTCGGGCGCCGTCTCCGCCTCGAACGTCAGGCGTACGGGGACGGTGAGGGTCCGTCCCGCCGGCACCGAGAAGCCGCCGAAGCCGCCGGGGCCGTCCGGGCCGGTGAACACGCCCACGTTCTCGGCGTCCTCGGTCGGCTCGAAGGCCACCGGGTGCCAGCGCGCCGACCCGGCGTCGTAGAACTCGAACCGGATCTGCTCCGGGCGCAGGGCCCGGTCGCGGTCGGTGAGGACGAGCACCGGGTGGACGCCCGAGCAGGGGGCGTCGGTGGTGTTGGTGAGGTCGAGCTTCAGCTCCTGGAAGGGGCCGCCCGCCGGAAAGCCGGCCGGCCCGCCGTGGATCCGGGTGTCCAGTGGGAAGCCGCCGCCGTCGGGGGTGCCGCAGGCGGGGGCGGGCGGGTCGGGGGCGGGGGCGGCGGGGGCCGGCGCCGCGATCACGAAGGGGGCCGCGGCGGCGGCGACCACGGTCACGGCGCGGACGGCGTGCAGACGCAGGGGGGCGGGTGCCATGGGCGTGCCTTCACTGCTCGCGAGCATGGGGACGGCGGCGACGCTGCCATGCGGGAGCGGGCGGGCGGGGCAGCGACACCGGGGGCGCCCCCGGTGGGCCCACGACTTCAACCCGATCGGCCTACTTTCCGATGATCGGAAGATCAGGCCTCCATGATCGGACTTCCGCCTGCTTCCCGAACACCGGCGCAAGCGTCAGCCACGCCGCACCCTCCGCCACGGCGTCCCGCCCGGTCGCGAGGCCCACCGGGGCCGTCAGGCCGAGGCCGGTCAGCACCCCCCGCACCCCCTCCGCGAACACCTCCGGCGCGGCGAGCACCACCCGGCCGCCCAGGAGGACCTGGTCGATGTCGAGGAGCCGGACGAGGTTGGCCGCGCCCGCGCCCAGGATCCGCGCGGCCTCGGGGAGTTCGCCGCGCGCGACGGCCGCCAGGCACAGGACCTCCAGGCAGCCGCGCCCGCCGCAGCCGCACGGCGGCCCGTCGAGCTGGACGGTCTGGTGGCCCAGCTCGCCCGCCCCGGTCCTGTCCCCGCGCAGCGGCGCGCCGCCGAGGACGAGGCCGGCACCGAGACCCGTACCGAGGTGGACGTAGGCGAAGGAGCCGGGGGCGGCGGGGCGCAGGGCGAGGCCGAGGGCGGCGGCGTTGGTGTCCTTGTCGAGGACGACGGGCAGCCCGAGGCGCGCCGCCAGCTCGTCCCGTACGGGATGACCGGCCCACTCGGGGAAGCCGGTCACCCGGCCGGGCACCCCGGCGCGATGGTCCAGGGGGCCGGGCATGGCGAGGCCGACGCCGAGGACGGGGCCGGCGGACGGAACCTCCCCGAGCAGCGCCCGTACCTCCTCCGTCACCGCGTCGAGGACCTGTCCCGCCCCCGCACCCAGGTCCACGGGGCGGCGGCGCAGGGTCACCACCGCGCCCGCGAGGTCGGTCAGGAGGGCCGTCAGCTCGTCGCGGTCGAGGTGGACGCCGACGGCGTACGCGGCGGAGGGCACCAGGCGCAGGACCGTACGGGGCTTGCCGCCGGTCGAGGCACGGTGGCCGGCCTCGGTGACGAGGCCCTCGGCCCGGAGCCGCGCGGTGATCTTGCTGACGGCCTGCGGGGTGAGCCCGGTCCGCTCGGCCAGCTCCAGGCGGCTGATCCCGGTCTCGCCCGCCGTGCGCAGCAGGTCGAGCACGAGCGCGGCGTTGTGGCTGCGCAGTGCCGGCACGTTCACTCCCACGGCTTCCCTCTTCACTCCCCCATTGTCGCTGTCGCTTGCACTTTGGCAACAGCGTTGCTTAAGTGGAATCCATGACTGGCACTGGCATGACCGACACTGACTCCGGCACGGGTGACACCGCCCCCCGCCCCCCGCTCCGCGTCGGACTCGTCGGCTACGGCCTCGCGGGCTCCGTCTTCCACGCCCCGCTGATCGCCGCCTCCGAGGACCTCGTCCTCGCCGCCGTCACCACCGGCAACCCCGAGCGGGCCGCCGAGGCCCGTGCCGCCCACCCCGGCGTCCGGGTCGTCGCCCGCCCCGAGGAGCTGTGGGAGCAGGGGGCCGACGACCTCGACCTGATCGTCGTCGCCTCCCCCAACAAGACGCACGTCGCCGTCGCCACCGCCGCCCTGGAGGCCGGCCTGCCGGTCGTCGTCGACAAGCCGCTCGCCGGGACGGCCGCCGAGGCCCGCGCGCTCGCCGCCCTCGCCGAGGAGCGCGGCCTGCTGCTCTCGGTCTTCCAGAACCGCCGCTGGGACGCCGACTTCCTCACCCTCCGCCGGCTCCTCGACGAGGACGCGCTCGGCGAGGTCCAGCGCTTCGAGTCCCGCTTCGAGCGGTGGCGCCCGCAGCCCAAGGGCGGCTGGCGCGAGTCCGGCGCACCCGAGGAGATCGGCGGGCTGCTCTACGACCTGGGCAGCCACGTCGTCGACCAGGCCCTCGTGCTCTTCGGCCCGGTCGTCTCGGTGTACGCCGAGTCGGACGTGCGCCGGCCGGGCGCCGAGGCCGACGACGACACGTTCCTCGCGCTCACCCACACGAACGGCGTCCGCTCCCACCTGTACGTGAGCGCCACCACCGCCCAGCTCGGCCCCCGCTTCCGGGTGCTCGGGCAGCGCGCGGGCTTCGTGAAGTACGGACTCGACCCCCAGGAGGCGGCCCTCCGCGAGGGACTGCGGCCGGAACCCGGCACCGCCTGGGGCACCGAGCCCGAGGAACTGTGGGGCCGGCTCGGCTCCGGGGAGTCGCCGCTGAGCGGCGGCGGCACGCCCGTCGAGTCGCTGCCGGGCGACTACCCGGCGTACTACGCGGCCGTCGCCGCCGCCGTGCGCGGCACCGGCGAGAACCCGGTCACCGCGCACGAGGCGGCCGCCGCCCTCGACGTCCTGGAGGCGGCGCGACGCTCGGCCCGCGAGGGAATCCTGGTGAAGCTGTGACCGAGATCGCCGAACTCGCGGCCCAGGAGGCCCGCCTGACGCTCCCCCGGTTCACGTACGAGGACGCGTGGACGCTCGGCACCCTCCTCACCGACCTGGCCCGGGAGCGGAAGGCCCCCGTCGCGATCGACATCCGGCGGGGCGCGCAGCAGCTGTTCCACTGCGCGCTGCCGGGGTCCAGCGCGGACAACGACGCCTGGATCGACCGCAAGCGGAGGGTCGTCGAGCGGTACGGCGAGAGCTCGTTCCTGGTCGGGGCCCGCTTCCGGGCCAAGGGGACGACCTTCGAGGCGTCCTCGCGCCTCGACCCCGACCGGTACGCCGCCCACGGCGGTTCGTTCCCGATCGGGGTCGAGGGCGCGGGCGTGATCGGATCGGTCACGGTCTCGGGGCTACCGCAGGCCGAGGATCACGCGCTGGTCGTCGAGGCGCTGGAGCGACTGCTCAGCTCGTACGCCTCCGCCGACGACTGACGAACACCAGGGCGGCACCACCGAGGGCGAGGCCGACCGCGGTGGCGCCCATGACGATCTCCCCGGTGCCGGCGCCGGTGCCGGGCAGCTCACCGTGGGGGCCGTCGGGCCCGTGGTTGCCGCCGGAGTCGCCGTGACCACCGGGGTCACCGCCACCGTCGGCCGATCCGCCACCGGTCCATCCGCCACCGTCCGACCCACCGCTCGACCAGCCACCGGTGGTGTGGTCGGTGGGCGTGGGGGTCGGGGTGGGGTGGGTCGGGGTGGGGGTCGGCGCGGTCGGAGTGGGAGTCGGCTCCGTCGACGTAGGAGTCGGCTCGGTCGGAGTCGGGGTCGGCTCCGACGGCGTAGGAGTCGGCTCCGTCGGCGTGGGAGTGGGATCGGTCGGCGTCGGCGTGGGATCGGTCGGAGTCGGGGTCGGCTCCGTCGGCGTGGGAGTGGGATCGGTCGGCGTCGGCGTGGGCTCCGTCGGCGTAGGAGTCGGCTCCGTAGCCGTGGGAGTCGGCGTCGGCGTAGGCGTCGCGTCCGTACACGACGGCAGGTCACCGTTGAACGGATAGGCGTGGATCTCCTGGCCGCCGCCCCCGTTGGCCTCCGAGGTGTGCGTCAGGTTGCCGGTGGTGAAGAAGCGGCCGTTCATGCCGGGCATCGTCACCGTCGTCGTACTGTCCTGGTTGCCGATGAGCACGCTGCCCGCGAACTGGGCCCCGCCCTCGAACTTGACCGTCGTGGCGTCGGGGAAGTTCCACAGGACCCGCTCGCGCAGACCGTCCGGCAGCTGGTTGATGTACGAGTCGACGGTGCGGTCGATGCCGAGGACGTTGACGAGGACCGTCGCGGAGGCGGGGATCTCGTCGAAGCGGATGCCCTGCTGACCGCCGTTGGCCGACTCCAGGTCGAAGTCGGCGTTGAAGACCTGGAGCGCCGAGGTGCCGTCGCCCGTGAAGAGGGTCTCGTAGTCCCTGTTGACGGCGGTGCCGGTGGGAGTGCGGGAGGCGCCGTTCACGTACGCGTAGCACTGGCTGGCGTCGGTGAGCTGGTCCCGGAGCGGCCGGTACGGGTGGGCGGCCGTGGCTTGGTGGACCGGGGTCGGGCTCACCGTGCCGGAGACGGTGGTCCCGTACTTCACGAGGCCGTGGACGGTGCCCTCCTCGGCGAGCAGGCGCTGCTGGTCGGCGACCGTGACGCTCTTGCCGACGGTGAGGAAGTCGGTGCCGTCGTCGGGCGGGACGCGCGAGCCGACGCCGGCGACGCCGACGTTGTAGACGGCGGAGACGCCCGCCTTCTTCTTCTGGTCGAAGGCGCCGAGGACGACGACCTTGCCCTCGGCCTCGGCCGCGGCCTCGCGGACGAGGAAGTCGCCGCCGACGAAGACGTTGATGTTGTCGTCGCGATGGACGACGGGGCCGCTGCCGTTGTCGTCGGGGTACTTCGGGGGACAGTTGCCCGGCTTGCAGGGGCCGAGGCCGCCGGGCAGCGGGTCGGCGTGGCCGGTGACGGCGAGCGCGCCGACGAGGGCGGTGGCCCCGACGGTGGAGGCGGCGATGAGGGCGAGACGGCGCCGGTCACGCCGGCGCTCGTACACGATGCGATCCATGTCGGAAAATATGCAAAATGGGTGCGAAAACGGCGACGCTCCACGCGGAGCGCCGCCGCTTTCACACCCGTACGGTCACGCGCATCGCGCGGCTTCAGGCGCCCTTGAGCTCCTGCCGCTGCCGGCCGAGGCCCTCGACCTCCAGCTCGACGACGTCACCGGGGCGCAGGTACGGCTTGGGCTCGGGCCGGCCCATGGCGACGCCGGCGGGCGTGCCGGTGTTGATGACGTCGCCCGGGTACAGGGTCATGAACCGGCTGACGTACCGGACGACCTCGGCGACGGGGAAGATCTGGTCCGAGGTGTGGCCGTCCTGCTTGAGCTCGCCGTTGACCCACAGTTTCAGGCCGAGGTCCTGCGGGTCCGGGACCTCGTCGGCGGTGACGAGCCAGGGGCCGAGCGGGTTGAAGGTCTCGCAGTTCTTGCCCTTGTCCCAGGTGCCGCCGCGCTCGATCTGGAACTCGCGCTCGGAGACGTCGTGCGCCACCGCGTATCCGGCGACGTGGGCGAGGGCCTCCTCGTCGGTCTCCAGGTAGCGGGCGGTGCGGCCGATGACGATCGCGAGCTCGACCTCCCAGTCGGTCTTCACGGAGCCGCGCGGTACGAGCACGGTGTCGTCCGGCCCGACGACGGTGTCGGCGGCTTTGAGGAAGACGACGGGCTCGGCGGGGGTGGCCTGGCCGGTCTCGGCGGCGTGGCCGTGGTAGTTCAGCCCGATGCACACGACCTTGCCGATGCGGCCGACCGGCGGGCCGACGCGCAGCCCGGTCGCGTCGAGCGCGGGCAGCACTCCGGCGGCCGCGGCGCCCCGGACGCGGTCGAGGGCGGAGGCGTCGGCGAGCAGACTGCCGTCGATGTCGTCGACGAGGGCGGACAGATCGCGGAGGGTTCCGTCCTGGTCGAGCAGGGCGGGACGCTCGGCTCCCGGTGGGCCGACACGCAGCAGCTTCATGGTCTTCTCCCTGTGGTCGAGGTGGGCCCGGACGGGCCCTGAGGGTGCCCCGGCCGATGGAGTGCGGCCATCGGAGGATTGGTCGATCCTCCAAGAGAACGGGTCAGTCTGCAAGACCCCGTTCACACACTGGACCCTTACGCGGGAGTAACCAGGGCGGCCTGCGGCATGTCCCGGTAGAGGAAGGCCCGCTCGACGGCGGTCCACGCGGTGCTCGTGACGATGTAGAGCGCGGCGGCGAGCGGCACGACCGCGACGGAGATCAGGGTCGCGAAGGAGAGCAGCGGCAGGTACCGGGCCATGCCCGCGGCCACGGCGGCACCCGGCTGGTCGGCGTCCACGGCGACCGGCGCCGGCTGCCGCCTGGCCCGGAGGTAGTTGTACGTGGCGACGGTGGCGACGATCGCGAAGAGCACGAGGTAGACGAGGCCGGCCGGACCGAAGACGCCGCCGTCGGCGAGGGCGTCGGCGTAGTGATCACCGAGCGGGGCGGCGAAGAGACTGTGCCCGGCCATCCGCCCGCTGGAGAACAGATGGAACATGAGGAAGAACGCGGGCGCCTGGAGCAGGCTCGGCAGGCAGCCGGCGAGCGGCGACACCTTCTCCTCGGCGTGCAGCTCCATGATCGCCTTCTGCATCCGCTCGGGGTTCTTGGCGTGCTTCTTCCTCAGCGCGGCGAGCTGCGGGGCGAGCCGGGTACGGGCCTTCTGGCCGCGGGCGGCGGCACGGGAGAGCGGGTGGATCGCGGCCCGTACGAGCATGGTGAAGAGGACGATCGCGGCGGCGGTGGCGGTGGTGGCGAAGAGCGGCTGAAGCAGGTCGGCGAGCCGCTCGACCAGGGATGCGAAGACGTTCAAGGGAGCCCTCCGAGGGGTCTCGTCGTGCCGGGAGCAGGGAAATTCGGCATGACGGATCCGCGAAGGTGCTTACTGCTTGAGGTGCTACGAGCTTCCTAAGCGGCCGTCGGGAGGGGACGGCCGGGAGCGCGGGGTCTGCGACGGCCTGCGGCGTCGGGGTCGCGCTGGGGCAGGAAGGCGGTGCGCCGCTCGCGGTCGCGTATGGCGGTGCGGACGGCGTGGGGCGGCACGGCAGGGGCCGTACGGGCGCCGAAGAGGGCGAGGACGAGGCCGGTCGCGGCGAGGGCGAAGGCGGCGGAGAGACCACCGCCGTCGGAGAGGAGCAGGTCGGCGAGGGCGAGCAGGAAGAACAGCGGCGCGACGACGCGCAGAACCAGATCCCTGGCGGACATCCCGACACCACCTCCTCTCGACCGGTCGACCGTCTCAGGGGCAAGACGCACGGGAGGACCGGAAAGTTCCCACGCCCTGCTCACTCATGAGTTCACGTACTCCAGGGGGACGAGGAGGCGGCGGGGCCGGAGGAGGGCGCGGCTGACGGGATCGGCGGGGTCCGGGTCGACGCCGGCGCCGGGCCGCATCTCGATGTCGGCGGGGGGCACGGGGACCCGGCAGGCCGGGCACTCGCCGTACGGTCCGAGCTCCGTGCCGCAGTCGACGTGGTGGAAGTGCCGCACGGGCACGGCGCCGGGCAGCTCCTCGCGCCCCCACCGCCCCAGCGAGCGCAGGACGGGCCAGAGGGCGAGGCCGCGCTCGGTGAGCACGTACTCGTCGCGCGGGGGCGACTCCTGGTAGCGCCGCCTGTCGAGGACGCCGGCGTCGACGAGGGCCTGGAGGCGGGCGGCGAGGACGGCGCGGGGGATGCCGAGGTGGACGAGGAAGTCGTTGTAGCGCCGGACGCCGTAGAAGACGTCGCGGACGACGAGCAGGGTCCAGCGTTCGCCGACGACCTCCAGGGCGCGGGCGATGGAGCACTGCTGCTGGGAGTAGTCCTTGCCGAGAGCCATGGAACCCATCGTACCCACCACAGGTTCATTCACCGAACCTAGCTGCTAACGTAAGGTTCATTCACCGAACCTAAGGGGTGGAGGTCCCTGCCATGCCCCCGCTAGTCACCACGGCCCACACCACGCCGGGCACCCTCACGACCCGCCCACGGGCCACCCTCGCCGTCACGGCGGCCGCCACGGCGATCGCGCTGATGAACTACACGGCCCCGATGCTGACCCTCCCGGACATGGCCGCCGCCTTCGGGACCCCGGCCTCGGCGCAGGCCTGGCTGCTCAACGGCACCCCGCTCGGCCTGGCCGTCCTCCTCCTGGTGGCGGGCAGCCTCGCGGACGCGCACGGAAGGCGCCGGATCTTCCTCCTGGGCACCCTCGCCCTGGGCCTGACGACAGCGCTCGGCGCCTTCGCCGACTCCACGCTCACCTTCACCCTGGCCCGGATCGCCCAGGGAGCGGCGAGCGCGGCCGTCCTGGCGGGCAGCCTGGGCCTCCTCGCACACGCGTACCCGGCGGGCCGGGACCGGATCAAGGCCACCGGGATCTGGGGCGCGTCCGTCAGCGCGGGCATCGCCCTCGGCCCACTCCTGGCGGGCGCGCTGAGCCTGGTCGACTGGCAGCTGGCGTACGAGACGCTGGGCGCGGCGGCGCTGGTGATCGCGGCGACGGGGACGAGGACGCTGGCGCGGGACGGGGCGCCGACGGCAAAGGGCCGCCCCGACATCGCCGGAGCCCTGACCCTCGGCCTGGCCCTGGCGGCACTGCTCACCGCACTCACCCTCGGCCGGGACGGCTGGCTGCGCCCCCCGGTGGGACTCCTGCTGCTGGCCTCCGCCGCTCTGACGGCACTGTTCGTGACGGTCGAGCACCGGAGCCGCACGCCCATGGTCGACCTGGCGCTGCTGCGACGGCCGGCGTTCCTGGCGTCGACGCTGGGGGCGCTGTTCACGGGCCTGGCGGTGATCGGCCTGTTCAGCGTGGTGCCGGCGCTGCTCCAGAACGGGGCGGGGATGTCACCGCTGGGCTCGGCATGCCTGTTCCTCCTCTGGTCGGGCACGGCGTTCGTGGCAGCACTGCAGGCCCGCCGACTGTCGGGCCGCCTCTCCGCGACGCACCAGCTGGCCGTGGGCTTCACACTCTCCGCGGCGGGGATCCTCGCCCTCCTGGGCGGCCTGGAAGGCCCCTGGCAGCACCTCCTCCCCGGCCTCCTGGTGGCGGGCGCGGGCAGCGGCCTCCTGAACGCGGCGCTGCCCCGCCTCGCGGTCGACTCGGTACCGCCGGAGCAGGCGGCGATGGGCTCGGGCGCCAACAACACCGCCCGCTACATCGGCTCCTCGGCCGGGGTGGCCCTGACCCTGGCCCTGGTGACGACGGGCCCGGACACGGCGCTCGTGGTGGCGGCGGCCCTGGCACTGACAGGCGCGGCGCTGACACTCGTCCTGGGGAGGGGGCGCCGGTGAGTTCACGGTCCCCGCGCGGGCGTGCCGGACGAAGGTGCCGCGGAAGGACGTCCGCTTCGACACGCGGGTTCGCACGGGCTCACGGGACGGGCTGGGCGAAACCGACCCCGTAGCGCCGTTCGAGCGCGCGGATGCGGGAAGGCAGCGTTCGCTGCAAGGCGGCGATCTCGTCGGCGTGAGCCGCCCGGAAGGCCGTTCGGCGACTGCTGAGCAGCGGCTCCCGTACGGCCTCCACCGGGGCCATGCACACGGAGTACGCAGCCCCGAGCCGCCGGTCGGCGCGGGCGGCCTCGCTCGCGTCCTCGATGCCCTGGACCGTGCGGTCGACCAGGGCGAAGAAGCCCTCCTGGTCGTCGACGTGGATGCCGTACCCGTCGAGACAGCCGGGGAGTCCCCGCAGGGCCTCGCGGGACCGGGGGTCGTCACGGACCGCGGAGACCTCGGGCCACCACTTCGACTGGAGCGGGCCGTAGACGTCCTTGAACTCCTTGGTGACGGCGCGGGCGTCCTGCTCACAGCGCCGTTGTGCCGCCGGGTCGTTCCGGCCGGCCGCCACCGGTGGTTCCGTCTGCGGCACCGGGACGCTCAGGGTGAGGCCGTGGCGCCCGATGAACTCCAGGTCGGGGAGGTCGGCCCAGCCGATGTACGCTGGCGGGGGGACGTCCGGGAGGTTCACCCCCTGCCGCTGGACGCACGCGCGGAGCCGCGCGTGGCCGAGCATCTGCGCGAAGCCGTCGAGCCCCCGGGTCAGCCGGGTGTCGGCACCGGACGCGGGCAGGACCATGGCCGTGATGTCCCGCGGCACTCCCTTCCGGACACCCGGGGGCCGCGCATCGTCCGACGGGAGGGAACGGGAAGGCGCGGAGGCCCCCGGCGCGGAGGCTCCGCAAGCCGTCGCCCCCGCCCACAGGACGACGCCGAGGACCGCGGCGACGACCCGCCTCTTCTGCAGCATGACACTCCACACCTTCGCGCTTGCTCCGGGGACCGTGGGGCCGCCCTGCGAGCGGCCCCACGGCACGTCCGACGACCGACGGGTCAGTGGGTGATCTGCACGCTGTCGCCGCCGTCCATGTAGCTGGCGACGCTGAACTGCGTACCGGCGGAGAGGTCGGTGACCAGCGTCATCGTCGAGTCGTTGATGCTGTGGTAGCCGTCCCACGCCTGGACGTACCCCTTGGAACCGGTGACCCAGGTCCCGTCGGCCTTCTTGTAGCGGCCGCCGTAGTAGTCGTACGTGCGGCTGCCGGCGTTGTACGAGTAGGTCAGATTGAGGTCGAGGCAGCCGCTGGAGGCCTTGGTGACGATCGTGCCCTGCTGCGCGTAGCCGCCGGTGGTGATGCTGGAGACGATGCACCCCTGGGCCGACGCCGAGGCGGCCGGCGCGAGGGCCACGGAGGTGGCGGCGAGACCTGCCAGAGCGAGGGCGCCCGAGGTCAGCGTGATCGTACGGATACGACGCATGTCGTCACTCCTTGAGATTCAACGGATGGATCCACGTCCGCCCGGCAGTGATCGGGACCTTGCCGGGCCGGATCGAATCCTTGCCGGAGGAATCAGGCATTCCGTCGTCTCGCCGCACACCCGGGACGCCCGGGACGCCCGGGACAGCCGAACAGGCGGTCGCTAGCCCCGTGTCGAGACGAGCTTCGCCCAGACGACGAGCCGGTAGGCGCTGCTGAACTCGGGGGTGCAGGTGGTGAGGGTGAGATAGGCGCCCGGTTCCGCGTACCCGTAAGAGGGCTTGACGAGGGACCGGGGCACGTCCCGGATGACCCCGACATCACGGGGAGAGGTGGCCGGCAGCACGAGATCGACGCGATAGACATAGGTACGCGCACGCGTGCGCACGAGAATCCGGTCCCCCTCCCCGAGCCGGTTGATGTACCGAAAGGGCTCGCCGTGGGTGTTCCGGTGCCCGGCGAGGGCGAAGTTCCCGACGCGCCCGGGACCGGCGGTGCCGGGGTAGTGCCCGACGTACCCCTTGTCGAGGACGGACCGCTTGGAGACGCCTTCGGCGACGGGGACGGTGAGCCCGAGCCGGGGGACCCGGAGGACGGCGAAGGCGGCGGAAGGAGAGGGCGCGGAGGACGCGGAGGCAGGGGGCGTGTCCTCGACCGGGGCCCCCACGGAAGGCTCTGCCGAGGACCCGGCAGAGGGCACCCCCTCCGCCTCACCCACATCGGCCGCCTCGTCCTCGATCCCGGAAACGGACCCGGGAACCGGAGAGATGTCCCACTCCCGCTCCAGGACGCGCACCTGGTCTAGGGCCTCGGCGCGGGCCTCCCGATTGGTCCACCAGAGTTGGTGGACGACGAGAAGCAGGATGAGAACCCCGCAGGTGACGGCGGTCTCGGCGGCCAGCCACAGCGCGCGTGCGCCCGTACGGGATCGTCCTCCCGTCTGGACGACGACCGGCACCCGCTCCCGCACCCTGGCCCGCACGCGGGGCACGATAAGCGCTGAGGCGCCAACTCTCCAGGCCCGTACAGCAGTACGGTGAAGGGCATGCGCCCTGACACGCCTGCCGCCCACACGACCGAAGCCGAGCGTCTGCTGCGCACGGCAGCGCAGTACCCGGGAGACCGGGAGCCCCTCTACCTCCAGGCCGCGGCCCACCGGGAACTGGCGGGAGACCGCGAGGGCGCGACGGCCTTGTACGACGAACTGCTCGCCGGGCAGCCGGCGAACCCGCACCTGATCAGGGCGCTGAAGGCGGCGAACCTGTGGGAGTACGGGCACGAGGCGGAGGCCCGGGCGATCATCGACGGCCTCAGGCGGACGAAGCCGACGGACGCGACGGCCTGGGAGATCACGGCGGAGACGCTGGAGGCACACGACGAACTGGAAGCGGCGGAGTCCACCCTCACAGAAGCGACAACGCTCCTGGCCACGCTTCCGCCGGAGGACCTCCCCCACCCCACCCGGTCCCTGATCACCACCCGCCACCGAATCCGCCGGATGCTGGCGCTCCCTCACGACGCCTGGGACGACAGGGCGGACCGCCTGCACACGGGCACGGTCGGGCTGGACGAACTGCACGACCCGAAGCGCCTGTGGTCGCTCGGCTCCTCGGACCCGACGGAGCTCCAGGCGGAGATCGCCCGCCTCCGCTCGGAACTGGGCACGTACCGCACGGCCCTCTCCCGCCCGTTCCCGGTCGCGGTCCTGCACTGGCCGGAACGGGAACTGGACGAGCTCCTGGCCGCGTACCCGGAACTGGAGGCGGAGTACCCCACGTACCGAGCCCACCTGACGGACATCGAGGCGTCCCTCCGAGAACTGGCCGCGGCCGGCACCCCGAACCTGGGCATCGTCCGGGCCACGGTCCCCTCCTACGAAGCCTTCGCCGCCTCAGAAGCCACCTCCCCGTCGAACGCGGACCTCCTCCCCCAGTACGCCACGACCCTGGCGGCCCGGGCCCGAGCGACGGCCTGGCCGCCGACGCGCTCGGCGGAGTGCTGGTGCGGGTCGGGGAGGACGTATGGGGAGTGCCACGGGGCGGAGTGACCAGCCCACCCACCACCGGTCTGGCGCATCTTCGAGAGTTTGTCGGTGACGCCTGGTACCAATGGTGCGGTTGATCACGGGAGGGGAAATCGATGAGCGAGCTGTCGGACTCCAGCGGGCCTGTCTCGGGTCTCTACGAGCAGTTGATAACTCTGCGGCTCGAAGCACAGCTCAAGGAGCTCGCAGATCGTGGTCGGCATGCGATCGACGACGTCGTCGGCCCCGAGTCCTCCCCGCGCGTCCTTGCGAAGCACGTGTCCGATACGGTGCGCCGCATCCTGGAGCGGCTTCCTGCATCCGAACACGTGCATGCGGCCAACCACATCCTCGAATCGATGAACACCATCGAGGGCGCCCGCGAATGGGTGGAGCTCGTTGCCGAGGGCCCCCGCCAGCTCCTTGCAGTCGCGGAGCAGGAAGCCGAAGGCGTCTATCGGATCCGGCCTGCCACCCCGCTGGCGGAGGCAGCCCTCCTCACCAATGCGCCGGAGGACCCCAACCTTGGATTCGAGCTGCGGGCAGAGCTGGCCACGGCCGACCGGGTGGACCTGCTCTGTGCCTTCGTGAAGTGGCACGGACTGCGGGTCATAGAGCAGTCGCTTGAAGCAGCTCATGCGCGGGGCGTCCCGATCCGGGTCATCACGACGACCTACATCGGGGCAACTGAGCGGCAGGCCCTCGACCGTCTCGTGCAGCGCTTCAACGCCGAGGTGAAGGTCAACTACGAGCTCCGCTCGACCCGCCTCCACGCCAAGGCCTGGCTGTTCCGTCGAGACAGCGGATACGACACGGCGTACGTCGGCAGCTCCAACCTGTCGAAGGCGGCGCTGCTCGACGGACTGGAGTGGAACGTTCGTCTGTCATCCGTGGCAACACCGGACGCGGTCCGCAAGTTCGAGGCGACCTTCGACGCCTACTGGAGTGACCCCGCCTTCGAGACGTACGACCCCGATCGCGACGCCGCGCGACTCAGCGAAGCACTCCGGGTAGCCGGCCACGGCAAGAGCACAGCAACGGACCAGCCGATCACGCTCTCGGGTCTGGAGGTACGGCCGTACCCACACCAGCGGGACATGTTGGAACGCCTCCAGGTGGAGCGCGAGGTCCACGACCGGCACCAGAACCTCCTCGTGGCGGCCACCGGCACGGGAAAGACCGTCATGGCCGCGCTCGACTACAAGCAGCTGCGGCAGCAGCACGGCCGCGACCTGCGTCTGCTGTTCGTCGCTCACCGGCAGGAGATCCTGCGCCAGTCGCTGCGCACGTACCAGGACGTGCTCGTGGACGCCAACTTCGGCGAAGAGTTGCACAGCGGGCTCGAACCTGCCCGTTGGCAGCACGTCTTCGCGAGCGTGCAGTCGCTGAAGCCGCAGAGGCTGGAGCAGCTGCCGCCCGACCACTTCGACGTCATCGTCATCGACGAGTTCCACCACGGGGTCTCCTCGACCTACCGAAAAATCATCGACCACTTCCGTCCCGTCGAGTTCCTGGGACTCACCGCGACTCCCGAGCGCATGGACGGCCGCAACGTCCAGGACGAGTTCTTCGACGGACGCATCGCTGCGGAGATGCGGCTGTGGGAGGCGCTGGAGAACGACCTCCTGAGCCCGTTCCATTACTTCGGCATCACCGACACCACGGACATGAGCGCCGTTGCATGGAAGCGCGGGGCCTACGACACGGCGGCACTCAGCGATCTGTTCACGGGCAATGACGCCCGAGCCCGACTCGTCGTGCAGGCTGTAAGGGACAAGGTCGCCAACCCGGGAGCAATGCGTGCCCTCGGCTTCTGCGTCTCCGTCGCCCACGCCACCTTCATGGCAGAGTTCTTCCGGCGCGCCGGCCTCAAGGCGGTCGCGCTGTCCGGTGAAACACCTCAAGAGGACCGCAAGTCCGCGCTGGCTGCCCTGCGCACCGGCGAGATCCAAGTGATCTTCTCGGTGGACCTCTTCAACGAAGGCTTGGACATCCCGGACGTCGACACCCTCCTCCTGCTGCGTCCGACCTCCAGCGCCACGGTCTTCCTCCAGCAGCTGGGCCGCGGGCTCCGACGCACGCAGAACAAGGCGGTCCTCACGGTCCTGGACTTCATCGGACAGCACCGCAAGGAGTTCCGCTTCGAAGAGCAGTTCCGCGCGCTGACGAACCTGACGCGGAACCGCCTCCTCGGCAACATCGAGCACGACTTCCCGCAGCTGCCGTCCGGCTGCCAGATCATCCTTGAGTCGAAGGCCAAGGAACTGATCATCGACAACATCCGCAGCCAGATCAGCGTCAACGTCACACAGCTGGCTCGCGAGGTAGGCCAGTACGGGGAGACTCGGCTCTCGGCATACCTGTTCGAGAGCGGACGCGAGCTCAAGGAAATCTACAGGGGCGGCAATTCCTGGACCGGCCTCCTGCGCCGTTCACACTTGCTCCCCAGCGTCGGCCCCGAAGGCGAAGAAACGCTCCTGAAGCGCGTATCCGCGTTCCTGCATGTCGACGACCCTCGGCGAGTCGCCGTCTACACGAAGCTCCTTGCGGACGAAGCCCCTTCCTACAGTGAACTCACCGAAATCGAGCGCGCATACGCCCGCATGTTCTACTTTTCGCTGTGGCCCTTGGGTGGCGGCTTCCCCGATTACCAGGAGGCGCTGGACTCGCTCCGCCCACAGCACGCCTTCCGCAATGAACTTCGCCAGGTCTTGGCCCACACCCTCGACCGGACCGATCACGTCCCGGTCCCGCTTCTCGGCCCCCTCGCCGACCTTCCCCTGACGGTCCACGCCTCCTACAGCCGGGAAGAAATCCTCCCTGCCCTGGGGCAGTCGGTCATCGGCGGCTTCATGCCGGGCCACTTCCGGGAAGGGGTCAAGTGGTGCGAAGAAATCCAGACGGACGCGCTACTGATCACGCTAGAGAAGGACGAGAAGGACTTCTCCCCGCAGACCCGCTACCGGGACTACGCACTGAACGACAGGCGCTTCCACTGGGAGTCCCAGAACCAGACGTCGGAGACGTCCCCCACAGGCGTCCGCTATCAAACCCACGGGGAGAACGGCTCTCACGTCCTCCTCTTCGTCCGCCGCTACAAGAAGACCGACATCGGCGGCCCTCAGCCTTGGATGCTCCTGGGACCGGCCGATTACGTCAAACACGAGGGCAGCAAGCCCATGGGGATCACCTGGGATCTGCGCCACGAAATCCCCGCCGACGTCTGGACTTACTCCGCCATCGCAGTCGGATAGCGCGGCACGAATCAGACGAGGTAGGGGTAGGTGCCGGCGAGGTAGTCGCCGATCTGCTGGCGCATGCCGGCGTGGATGTCGTACTGGTCGAGGTCGGCGGGCTGGACGAAGCGGACGCCGTCGGCCTCGTCGTTGATGGTGGGCTCGCCGCCGGTGGGGCGGCCGATGTAGGTGTTCTCGTACTGCTGGCGGATCTCGCCGTCGGTGTAGGCCACGATGTGGCGGGGGTTCGTGTAGACGCCGAGGAAGCCGGTGATTTCGGCAGTAATCCCCGTTTCCTCTAGGCACTCGCGTACCGGGCACTCGGCCGCCGTCTCGCCGATGTCCTGGGCGCCGCCTGGCAGTGCCCACTGGCCGGTGTCGCGGCGGCGCTGGAGGAGGATGGCGCCGCTTTCGTCGACGACGAGCAGGTTGCTGGCGGGGATGAGGGTGTTGGCCTTGGGGGCGTTGGGGTCGTTGTAATACTCAGTCCTGCCCATGTGGGGCGATCTCTCCTGATCTGGCTGATCGGGCGTCCGGTGAGAATGGTGTTGCCACCCGCCGGCGGGTTCCGTCACCGTGAGCTTCTCGGGGTCCTCAGCCTCCCAGGTGTCGCCACCGCCCCAGACGTGGCGCAGGACGTACACGGAGCCCCCTCGGACGTCGGTCACGATGGCCTTCCGTCGGTGGCCTCGCCGTGTACCTGGTCGCCCACCCAGGGCTTCCCGTCCTTCACGCTTCGTCCTCCTTCAGCTCGGCCCAAACCTGCTTGCCCCAGCGGTACAGCTCGGTGCCCCACTCCTCGGCGAGCGCGTCTACTAGGACCAAGCCTCGCCCCCGGAGGCTGTCGCCCTCGGCGTCTGCTCTCAGGATGGGGACGGTCCTGGAGCGGTCGACTACGCCCACGCGGACCCTGTTCGTGAGAGGCCTGGAGACGATCACTCGGATCGATGGGAGTCGACTGTGGTCGACCGCGTTGGAGACCAGTTCAGTGATCACAAGCGTGGCGTTCTCGGTCAACGAATCCAGGCCCCAGACAGCCAGCGCCGTTCGGACGAGCCGGCGAGCGACCGCTGCGCTCCGCGCATCGCGCGGAAGGCTCTGCGAGTAGGCGGGGTGGCCTGTCGGGCAAGACGTGACAGCCGCCGTGGCAAGGACTCCAATGGGCGGGGGTGCAGGCTCCTCGCGTCCCCGCGTGGCCACTTGACCTTCCTCGTCACCCACGTGGCTGAAAGTCACCAGTTGCCCTCCCGTCGTCGTCGGTTGGTGGTTTCGTGTTCTCTCAGCGAACCGCGATTCGCAATGGGTGGGCATCCCTGCCGAGGCCTCGATGCCGTCAAACCCGTCAAAGGTTGTTCTCTTGTGAACAGGGGCGCAGCATGGCGCGCAGGAACGACGAACTGGCCGCGGTGATCGCGGAGACGGGCTGGTCGCAGCCCGTGGTGGCTGCCGCAGTGGTACGTGTCGCAGCGGAGGCCGGGGTCGACGAACTCCTAGGCGTCACGCGCTCGCACATCGCCATGTGGGTCGCAGGGACCAGACCCAGGGGCCGGGCAGCCGACGTCCTGCGGGAAACTCTGTCGCGGCGGTTGGGACGTCCCCTCACGCTCGCGGAGATCGGCCTCGCGGGGAACGTCTCGGATACGGTCACCGGGTCCGAGTGGGACACCGACACGCTGACGACTCTGGTCGATCTGGGGAGAAACAGCATGGACCGCGAACGCCGCCGACTCCTTACCGGCGCCGCCATCTACTCCGTCGGCGGATTGGTCCTACCCAGGGATCCGTGGTGGGACGAAGCTCCACAGCGGGCGCGTTCCCGGGCGGCTGGCCCGCACCGCAGAGTCGGCGAGACCGAAGTGCGGGCTGTTCGCGAGATGACCGAATTCTTCGCCCGACGCGATCAGCGGCACGGCGGTGTCGACGGTCGAACCGCCCTCTACCAGTACATCGTCGACGACGTCGCCCGGTACGTCAGCGGAGTCTTCAGCAGCGAGACCTCCCGTCGGTCCCTGTACTCGGCGGCGGCCGAGGCCGTGTACGTGGCCGGCTGGATGAGTTTCGACGCCTCCCAGCATGAACCGGCGCGGCGCTACTTCACCCTCGCGCTCAAGCTTGCCGCCGAAGCCGACGACGCCCCCCTTGCCGGGCACATCTTGCGGGCGATGGCCCATCAGGCCATAGACCTTGGGCACTCGCGGGCTGCCTTGGACCTCGCCACCGCCTCCATCGAGCGCAAGAGGTATGACCATGCCACCCCGCGAGAGCGAGCCCTGATCGGCATCGTGCGTGCGCGGGCACTGGCCGTCGACGGCCAGAAACGCAACGCCATCGCCGCGATCCGCCGAGCCGAAACCGACCTCGACCAGGCCGCGGCGGGAGACGACGAACCTCAGCGCGTCTGGTTCTTCCAAGAAGCGTCCCTCGCACATGAGACCGCCCGCACCCTGTGGGCCCTGGGCGATCTCAATGGCGCACTGCATCATTTCCGTGCCAGCGTTCGACACCGTAGGGCGGACTCCTTCAGCCGAACTCACGCTGTCACGCTCGGCTACATGGGCACCGTCCAGGCCGGGCAGGGCAATATCGATGCGGCGTGCCAGACGTGGTCCCTGGCCCTGGACGCGATGGACGGCGTTCAGTCCGGCAGGGCGCGGGAAGCTGTCGTCACCATGCGGACGACCTTGTCTCCTTTCCGTAACCGCGGAATCCCCTCTGTCTCCCAGGTGGACGAGCGCGCCCGGGTCGCACTTCGACGAGTAACCTGACGGTGCCGAAGCCGCCGCATCCCCCAAGTGGCGTTGCTTATAAGGAAGAAGGGCAAGCTGTGTCTTCACAGTTCATCGAGGTGCCGGTCATCGCCGATGTCGTCGGGGGCCATACGGGGCGGCTCGACGACTTCAAGGGCGGCGTGGAATCGGTCATCCGCCTGCGGCCGGAGTTCCCCATGGAGACCCTGCAAGGCATCGAGCAGTTCTCTCACCTTCAGGTGACGTGGTTCTTCAACCTCGGGTCCCCGAACGATGTCGCACTTCATGCTCGCAGCCCCCGCGACAACCCCGCATGGCCGGCGACCGGCACGTTCGTTCACCACAACCATCGGCGTCCGGCCCGGCTGGCCACTTCCTTTCCGCGGCTGCTCAAGGTCGAAGGACGCGACCTGCACGTCGTGGACCTCGACGCCGACGACGGCACCCAGGTCGTCGATCTCGTGGCGGTCTTCCAGGAGATGCTCCCGCGCGGGCCCGTCACTCAGCCGGCGTGGCCGGGCGAGATGCTCGCGGACTACTGGCGAGACGCCTCCGAACGCTGAGGGCCGAGCAGTGCCGTCCAGCAGGGCGCCTGGTCTCGGGGGTGAGGTTCTCGGGGTGGGCGTGCATCGTGGGCTTCTGGTGGGACCGCCCTCTTTTCGAGAGTCGCTCCTTCCGGTGGCGCGTCAAGGGCGCTCCTTCGTCGCGTCGGCTCCGCCGATTCCGCTGCGCTCCACCCTTGACCCGCCACCTCCAGGAGCGAAAGACCTCTCGGAGGGCGGTCCGGGGGGACGGGTCCACGCCGGGGCGCCGGGGCCGCGCCCCGCCGTAGGCGGGTGAGGGGTTGCGGGGTGGGTGGGCGAGGCCGGGCATCGGCTGGGCAGTGGATTGGCTGCGCGGGCCGGTGGGTGGGGGCTTGGCTTGTTGTCGGGGTGGGTGGGTTCGGTTCGCCCGGTGGGGTCGCGCGGAGTTGAATGGGGCGGCCCGGCAGGGCTGAGCGGCCGTCGGGTTGTGGGGCTTCAGGCCCCGCTGGTCATTGCCGGTGGGTGGTGAGGTGCGAATAACTCCGCACTACTCCCGGTAACAGCCCCCAACCAGGGCCCCAAAGGGGGCGCATCGCCCACTCGGTCTGAGTTACTGCAGGAAACCACCCACCGGAAGTGACCAGCGGGGCCTGAAGCCCGGCCGCAAGACGACCGACAGCCGCTCAGCCCTGCCGGGCCGCCCCATTCAACGACCGCGCACCCCGACGAGACGGAAACAGCCCCACCCACCCCCGCCGCAAACCGAGCCCCCACCCACCGGCCCGCCAGTCGCCACTCCCGCCCCGGACACTGCCCGGGCCCCCGCGCGGCCCCGCCCCCGGCCGCCCTCCGAGTGTGAAAAGGCGGCCTCCGCCGCCGGGTCAAGGGTGGGCGAAGCCCATCGCGCAGCGACGCCGGAGGCGCCCTTGACGCGGCGGTGGAGGACGCCACACTCGGAAAGAGGGCGGCCGCACCCGCGCCCTCGTTGCCGGGTCATTCCGAGCAGACCCCCGCCAGTGCCGCTTGCACCGCGGCCTCGGCGTGGAGCCGTGCAGTGGGGAAGATCGGGACGGGGCTGTCCTCGGAACCGATGAGCAGCTCGATTTCGGTGCAGCCCAGGATGATGCCTTCCGCGCCGTCAGCGACCAGATCCGAGATGACCTTCCGGTAGGCGGCGCGCGACTCCTCCCGCACGATGCCCAGGCACAGTTCCTCGTAGATCACGCGGTGAACCTCCGCACGCCCGTCAGCGCCCGGGACGCGCACATCCAGTCCGCCGGCCTCCAGACGGCCTCGGTAGAAGTCCTGCTCCATGGTGAACGCGGTGCCCAGCAGGCCGACTCGGCGCAGACCCGCCGCCCGTACGGTCTCCGCCGTGGCGTCGGCCAGGTGCAGCAGGGGGATCGAAACCGCCGCCTCGACCTGGTCGGCGACCTTGTGCATGGTGTTGGTGCAGATCAACACCATGTCCGCGCCTGCCGCTTCGAGGGCCTGAGCAGCCGCGGCCAGGATCTCGCCGGCCTCCGTCCAGCGCCCCTGGACCTGCAGCTGCTCGATCTCCGCGAAGTCGACCGAGTAGAGCACGCACCGCGCCGAGTGGAGTCCACCGAGGAAGTCGCGCGTGAACTCGTTCAGCAAGCGGTAGTACTCCGCCGTCGACTCCCAGCTCATCCCACCGATCAGCCCGATCGTCTTCATCGCCACGCCCCTCACCCGTATAAGGGGTTGAGCATGCCAGATCGCTACGCATAAGCCCGACTTGGAGTCAGTCACCCACATGAGCGGTCTTCGCTTACTGTGCCCACCCGGGTGGGTCGTCTGCGTTAGCTTCGCGCAAAACGGCCCCCGTCGACAGTTCACAGCTGTCGGCGAGGGCCTCAACCACCCGTGGAATAGGCGTCCACTGTGATCTATCGGCACTTTAACGCGCCCTCGCGCGCCTTCACCCAGTTTTCGCACGAGATCATCCGGCATCCTCGGCTCTCCTCCGACGCCGTTCGGCTTCTGACCTGGCAGCTCTCCCTCCCCCGAGGCGCCCGCGAGTCGCTCTCCCGTACAGCTGAACGTGCCCGGATCGGGGCATGCGCCTTCGGGCGCGCCAAGCGGCAGCTCAAGGAGGAGGGGTTCGTGCACGAGCGGCGGGTGCAGGTGGGCGGGGGACGGTGGGTGACCCAACAGCTTGTGTCCAGCGCCCCGTTGACCGCCGACCAGGCCGCCAAGCTCCTTGCGCGGGAGCCCGTACCAGCGTCCTCGCAGGTCGCACCGAGTCCTCGGAAACCGGCCGTCGGTGTGCCGGTGACCCCGTCGACCGACGGTCATCCAAAGAAGAACCCTGTCGAAGACATCTCCAACCTTCCCCCGGAAGTCGTGGAGGAGGACTCGCCTCGGCTCGAAGAGGGCCGCGCGCTCATCGGCGCACTGCCGATCCTCTCCCCCGCCCTCCGCCACATCCCACCCGGCATGCGCGACGAACTCGCCCGCCTCGCCGCCCGCTGGCTCGACGCCGGCCATACCCCCACCGACGTCCACGAGCACATCCAGCGCTGCCTCCCCACCGGAGGCACGCCTGTACACCGGCCGGGCGGGCTCGTTCGGTACCTCCTGCGTGACGTACCCGCCCGATCCCTGCCTGCCCCGGCCGGGCCCCGGATCTCCGCTCGCCTCGAAGGCGCTCGGGAATGCGCCGGTGACCACACCCAGCCCATGCTCTTCCGGCCCCTCGGCGACGAGACCCATTGCCCCCAGTGCGCCCAGAAGGCTCCCAGCTGACTCCCGTACGCTCGAAGAGCGATCCATCGATCCATCGATCAGTCGACCAGGAAGGCCCCCGCCATGCCCCGCATCCCCTCCCCCGCCATAGCCGCCGCCGGGCTCGTCGGTGGGTACGCCGTCGCTCGGTGGACCAAGAAGCGGCCCCTTGGGGGTGTCGTGCTCGCTGCCGCCGGTGGTGTGGCCGCGCGTGAGTGGCAGCAGGTGGGTGGGGTGAAGGCGTCTGTCGGGCTGACCTCGGCTTACGTCGCCGCGTTCGCCGGGTCCCACCCGCTCGCCAAGAAGATCGGGGCCTGGCCCGCCGTCTTCTCCGTCGCCGGGGCCATGGCTGCCACCTCCTGGGCCGTGACGCGCGGGAAGGCCTGACCTCCCGGGCCGTGACGAGTGGGAAGGCCTGACCTCCTGGCCGTCACCCGCGGGAAGGCCGACCCGATGCCCCGTCGCCCGTGAGCGGGGCCCGCTAACCCCCCACCGCCCGGCTCACCGTATAGATCAGCAACCCCGCCAGCGCGCCCACCACCGTGCCGTTGATGCGGATGAACTGGAGGTCGCGGCCGATGTTGGCCTCGATCTTGCGGGAGGTCTGGGTGGCGTCCCAGCCGGCGACCGTGTCCGTGATCAGGGATGTGATCTCGTGGCGGTAGGTCGTGACGACGTATGCCGCCGCGTCTTCCGCCCAGCCCTCGACCTTCGCCTGAAGGCGGGTGTCCGTCGCCAGTCGGGTGCCCAGGGAGATCAGGGAGGCGCGGGCGCGGAGGCGGAGTTGGCTGCGGTCGTCCTCGGCCGCCGCGATGATCAGGGACCGGACCGAGGACCAGGCCGAGGCGATGATGTCCTGGACCTCCGGGCGGGCCAGGAGGTCCGACTTCAGGCGTTCCACGCGGGCGCGGGTGTCCGTGTCGGCCTGGAGGTCGGCCGCGAAGTCGCCCAGGAAGCGGTCGATCGCACCGCGCGCCGGGTGGCCCGGCATGTCCCGCATCTCCGTGATGAAGCGGAGGAGCTCCCGGTACACCCGTTCGCCGATCTTGCGGTCCACGAAGCGCGGGGTCCAGCCGGGGGCGCCGCCCTGCACCGCGTCCATCACCGAGTCCCCGTGCGTGACCAGCCAGTCGTGCGCCCGGGTGCAGATCAGGTCCACCGCCCTGCGGTGCGCTCCGTCCTCGACGATCTTCTCCAGTGTCTTGCCCAGGCCCGGGGCGATCTCGGCCGATTCGGCGCGGCGCGTGATCGCCTCCCCCACGACCGCCTGCACGTCGGCGTCCCGCAGGACCGTCAGTGCGCCTCGCAGGGCCGTCGACAGCTCCGCTGTCACCCGGTCCGCGTGTGCCGGGTCCGCCAGCCACGCCCCCAGACGGCGGCCGATTCCCAGGGCGTGGAGTCTGCCTCGTACGACATCCGCCGAGAGGAAGTTCTCTCCTACGAACGTGCCGAGGGACGCTCCCAGCTGGTCCTTCTTCGTCGGGATGATCGCCGTGTGGGGGATCGGCAGGCCCAGCGGGCGCCGGAACAGGGCCGTCACCGCGAACCAGTCCGCCAGCGCGCCGACCATGCCCGCCTCCGCCGCCGCCGCGACGTAGCCCGCCCAGGCCCCCCAGCCCGCGTTCCGCGCCCACGTCGCCAGGCCGTAGATCACGGCCACGACGAGCAGCAGGGACGTGGCCAGCGTCTTCATGCGCCGGACGCCTCTGCTCTTCTCCTCGTCCGCAGCCGTGTACGAGAAACTCACCATGGACTCGACCTCCTACCTCAGGGACTCCCGGCGGTCCTCCCGAGTTCCCCCGTACATCTTCGCGATCACCGCCTCGATGTCCGGCTCCCGCACCGAGAGGTCCAGGAGGGGATGTCTCGACGCCACCGCCGCCACCAGCGGGGCCGCCGACGCCGTCGCCGGGAACGCGAGCCACTGACGCGGTCCCTCCGACCGTACGAAACGGGCCCCGGGCACGTCCGTGATCGGGGGCAGCTCCCGCTCCAGGTCCACCACCAGGAGCCGTTCGCTCTCGCCCACCGCGTGCAGGCCGGCCGGCTCGCCGTCGTACATCAGGCGCCCGTGGTCGATCACCATCACCCGGGAGCAGAGCTGCTCGATGTCCGTGAGGTCGTGGGTCGTCAACAACACCGTGGTGCCCCGGGTCGCGTTCAGGTCCTTCAGGAACTCGCGCACCCTCGCCTTCGACACCACGTCCAGGCCGATCGTCGGCTCGTCCAGGTACAGCACCTCCGGATCGTGCAGCAGCGCCGCCGCGATGTCGCCGCGCATCCGCTGGCCGAGGGAGAGCTGCCGTACGGGCACGTCGAGCAGGTCGTCCAGGTCGAGGAGGTCCACGCAGCGGGCGAGGTTCTCCTCGTAGCGGGCGTCGGGGATGCGGTACATGCGGTGCGTCAGCCGGTACGAGTCCTTCAGGGGAAGATCCCACCAGAGCGTCGTGCGCTGGCCGAAGACCACTCCTATCCGTTGCGCCAGGCGGGTCCTCTCCCGCGACGGGTCGATGCCCGCGACCCGCAGGCGGCCGCCGCTGGGGGTGAGGATGCCCGTGAGCATCTTGATCGTGGTCGACTTCCCCGCGCCGTTCGGGCCGATGTAGCCGACCATCTCCCCGCGCTCGACCGCGAAGGAGATGCCGTCCACCGCCCTGACCTCCTTCTTCTCCCGGCGGAGCAGGCCTGCCCTGCGGCGGATCGTGAAGGTCTTCTCGACCCCGTTCAGTTCGATGAAGGGCATCACGCCTCAGCTTCCTGTCGATCTGTACGAGCGGATTCCCGCGCGCCACGCCAGCCCCGCGGCCCCGCAGCAGACCGCCGCCACCAGCGGCGACGCGAACGCCGCCCACTCCGGCACCCCCGCCGGCATCGGCCGGCCCAGGACGTACAGCGCGGGCAGCCAGCTCACGAACGCCAGCGGTACGACGTACACGACACCCCGCACCAGGTCCTGCGCGAAGATCGTCGGCGGGTACTGGAGGAGGGTGTTCCCGCCGTACGTGAACGAGTTCGTGACCTCCGCCGCGTCCTGGATCCAGAACAGCGTCGACGCGCCGAGCACCATCACCGCGCCGAAGATCACCGCCCCGCACACCACCGTCACCGGCAGCAGCACCGCCTTCAGCGGCGTCCACTCCACGTGGAGCAGGAACAGCCCCCAGACCAGGACCATCAGGCCCTGCGCGACCCTGCCGAACCGCCGCAGCGCGAACTTGTCCGCCGCGACCTGCGCGAGCAGCGGCGCCGGCCGCATCAGGAAGGTGTCCAGCGTGCCGTCCCTGACCCGCCTCCCCATCCGCTGGAGCGAGCCCATCGTCAGGTCCGCGATCCCGAAGGAGGTGCCGGCCGTCCCGTAGAGGAGAGCGACCTCCGCGAACGAGAAGCCGCCCAGGCCCCGCACCTGACCGAACATCAGGAGGATCACGACGAAGTCGAAGAAGGTGACGCAGAAGCTGGTGACGAGGGTCAGGGCGAAGGAGGAGCGGTACGCCATCGTGGAGCGGATCCACATGCCCGCGACCATCCGGTACGTGCGCCAGGAAGCCCGTATCCCCGTCTCCCCGTCCGTGCGCCGGGAAGCCCGTATCCCCGTCTCCCCGTCCGTGCGCCGGGAAGCCCGCATTCCCGCCTCCCCGTCCGTGCGCCGGGAGTCGGCCACGGTCACCTGAGACCCGCGAGGCCTACCCACCCTGCACCACCATCTTCCGCGTCGCCGCCCCCTGCGCCGCCCTCCCCGCTCCCAGCAGCACCAGCGCCCAGCAGCCCTGGAAGGCGTACGCCCCCGCCAGTTCCCAGCCCTCGTACCTCCCCAGGTACACGTCGGCCGGCACCTGGAGCAGCGACGCCCACGGCAGCAGCCGGGCGAGTTCGCCCAGCGTGCCCGGGAAGACGTTCAGGGGGAGCAGCATCCCCGAGAAGAACAGGCCGGCCAGCCAGGCCACCTGCACCACTCCCTGGCCGTCGAGCAGCCAGAACGCGCTCATCGCCACCAGGTACCAGATCGCGAAGCCGACCACCGAGCCCAGTGCCACCGCCAGGAGGAACGCGAGCCAGCCGCCCGGCCCCGACGGCAGCGTGAAGTGGAAGACGAGCGCGCCGACCGCCATCGGGGCGACCCCGCGGCCGAGCAGCTGGTAGGCGGTGCGGCCGGCGTTGGCCGAGAACCACCAGGCCTGGAGGTCGGCGGGGCGGTAGAGGTCGACGGCGATGTCGCCGGTCCTGATCCGTTCGATCAGCTCGTCCTCGAAGCCGCCGCCCATCAGCCCGCAGACGGTGATGAGCGCCTGGCCGATCCACACGTAGGCGAGGGCGTCGTCCATGGAGTAGCCGCCGAGGCTCGGCCGTTCGTGCCAGAGGGCGATGTAGGTGGAGGAGAGGACGAGGCCGAAGACGGTGTTGGTGAAGACGCCCGCGGCCGTGGCCACGCGGTAGGCGGCGAAGCGCCGGAATCCGCCCGCGGCCACCGTCGCGTACAGCCGCAGCATGCCTGTCCCTTCGGAGCGGTGAACGGCGAAGCGCACGACCCTAGTGGTCTCGTCCGGCGTGCCGCGAGCGGTTTTCGCGCCACCTTCGGGTCGGTTGAGGGAGTTTCCTCACGTTCCGTGCAGTATGTGGTGCTATGTCCCCTTCCTCCGACACGAGTGACGACGATCCCCATCCGAGCCGCTGGGAACCCAGGGACCCCACCCTCCCCGCCCCGGTACGGCGCCGACGCCCCCGCCGGGTCCTACGGACCCTCCTCGGGACCCTCCTGCTCGGCGTGCTGCTGCTCGCCGGCGCCTTCGCCGCCGGCTACCTCCTCGTCGAGATCCCGCCCGCCAACGCCGCCGCCGTCGCCCAGTCCAACGTCTACCTCTACCGGGACGGCACCCCCCTCGCCCGCGACGGCGAGGTCAACCGCGAGAGCGTCCGCCTCGACCAGGTCCCGCTCGCCGTCCGGCGGGCCGTCCTCGCCGCCGAGGAGCGCGACTTCCAGACCTCGCGCGCCGTCGACCCCAAGGCCATGGTCCGCGCCGCCTGGAACACGGTCACCGGCAAGGGCCGCCAGTCCGGTTCCACCATCACCCAGCAGTACGTGAAGAACTACTACCTGGGGCAGGAGCAGACCCTCAGCCGCAAGGCCAAGGAGTTCTTCATCGCGCTCAAGCTCGGCCGCGAGAAGAGCAAGGAGGAGATCCTCCAGGGCTATCTGAACACCAGTTACTTCGGCCGGAACGCGTACGGCATCCAGGCCGCCGCCCGCGCCTACTACGGCAAGGACGTCGAGCGGCTCGACACCGCGGAGGGCGCGTACCTCGCCTCCCTCCTCAAGGCCCCCAGCGCCTACGACGTCACCACCCACCCCGAGAACCGGGCCAAGGCCGTCGCCCGCTGGCACTACGTCCTCGACGGCATGGTCGGCGAGGGCTGGCTCAGCCCCGCGGCCCGCGCCGCCGCCCGCTTCCCCGCCCCCCAGACCGCCCGCGCCGCGACCGCCCTCTCCGGCCAGCGCGGCTACCTCGTCCAGGCCGTCGAGGAGTACCTCACCGACCACGGGATCGTCGACGAGAAGACCCTCGCCGGCGGCGGCTTCCGCATCACCACCACCCTGGAGCCCGCCAAGCAGGAGGCCCTCGTCGACGCCGTCGAGGACCGGGTCGTCTCCCGGCTCGACCCGGCGAGCGCCCCCACCGACCGGTACGTACGGGTCGGGGCCGCGGCCGTCGACCCGGCGACCGGCAAGGTCCTCGCCATGTACGGCGGCGTCGACTACACCCAGCAGTACGTCAACAACGCCACCCGCCGCGACTACCAGGTCGGCTCCACCTTCAAGCCCTTCGTCTTCACGGCCGCCGTGCAGAACGGCGCCCAGACCCAGCAGGGCCTGCCCATCACCCCGTACACCCTCTACGACGGCACCAACCGGCGCCCGGTGGAAGGGTGGAACGGCGGCGCGTACGACCCCGCCAACGAGGACGACGCGAGCTACGGCGACATCGCCGTCGGCGCCGCCACGGACCTGTCGGTGAACACCGTGTACGCCCAGATGGCGGTCGACGTCGGCCCCTCGCAGGTACGGCGCACCGCGATCGCCCTCGGCCTGCCCGGCTCCACCCCCGACCTCACCGCCTCCCCGTCCATCGCCCTCGGCCCCGCCACCGCCAGCGTCCTCGACATGGCCTCGGCGTACGCGACGCTCGCCGCGCACGGCCGGAACGGCACGTACCGCCTCGTCGAGGACATCAGCCGCGACGGTCGGCGGCTCGACCTGCCCGCCGCCCCCCGCCGGCAGGCGGTGAGCCGCGAGGCCGCCGACACGACCACGTCGATCCTGCGGAGCGTCGTCGAGACGGGCACGGGCACGGCCGCGCAGGCCGCGGGCCGCCCGGCCGCCGGGAAGACCGGCACGGCGGAGGACGACAGGGCCGCCTGGTTCGCCGGCTACACCCCGGAGCTCGCGACGGTCGTCGCGCTCATGGGCCAGGACCCCGAGTCCGGCTCGCAGGAATCGCTGTACGGCGCCCTGGGGCGGCCGCGGATGGACGGCGGCGGGGCGCCGGCCGAGATCTGGGCACGGTTCACCCGTGAGGCCCTGGACGGGACACCGGCCCGGGACTTCGAGCTCCGGCTGATGCCGGGGGCGGAGGCGCCGCCCGTCCCCTCGGCGCCGGACGGGGCCGAGGGCTGGTACGAGACGGGCGAGGCGGGACCGGGCGCGGCGTCGCGCGGCCCCGGCCACGGCCCCGGCCCTTCGCGTACGACGCGTCAGTGACCGCTGGTCGCCTTGAGTCCCACGACGGCGACGAGCAGCAGGCAGACGAAGAAGATACGGGCGGCGGTCGCCGGCTCACCGAGCACCACCATGCCGAGCACCGCCGCACCGGCCGCGCCGATGCCGACCCAGACGCCGTAGGCCGTACCGATGGGGAGGGTCTTGGTGGCCTGGGCGAGCAGCACCATCGAGGCGACGATCCCGGCGACCGTGAAGACGCTCGGCCAGAGGCGGGTGAAGCCCTCGGTGTACTTCATGCCGATGGACCAGCCGACTTCGAGCAGACCGGCGAGGAGGAGAAGGACCCAGGCCATGACGACGAACCTCCGCGAGACGGATCAACAGGGGTGCGTCGTCTTGTCGTGAAACCCGGTACGGCGCGTCTCGTCGGGGTGTCTCCAGGCTAGCAAAGAACGGGCAAAGGCCCTGGTGACTCCGGTCACCAGGGCCTTTCGCTCATTCGGTCCTACAGGTACAGCCCGGTCGAGTCCGTCGTCCCCTGGAAGCGGTCCGCGGCCACCGCGTGCAGGTCGCGCTCGCGCATCAGGACGTACGCGACACCCCGCACCTCGACCTCGGCGCGGTCCTCGGGGTCGTAGAGCACCCGGTCGCCGATCTCGACGGTGCGGACGTTCTGACCGACCGCGACCACCTCGGCCCAGGCCAGACGCTTGCCGACGGCGGCCGTCGCCGGGATCAGGATGCCCCCGCCGGAACGCCGCTCACCCTCCGGGGAGTCGGTGCGGACCAGGACCCGGTCGTGGAGCATCCGGATGGGCAGCTTGTCGTGCGTGTTCTCGCTCACCCTGTGAACCTACCTGCCCGGGCGTGTCGCCCGTAGCCGGGTCGGGTCACGCCTTGCGCCTGCGAGAGGACGAGACGATCAGGCCGACGACGGCGAGGGCCACGACGGCCGCCGGGACGACCCGCTCCAGGCGGGGCGCGCCGTCCTCGTGGGTGAAGCGGGCCTTCACGTCGGAGACGACCCGGTTGACGGCGACGAAGGCACGTCCGGCCGTCTGGTCGACGGACGCGGCGACCTTGGCCTTGGCGTCCCCGATGATCGTCTTCGGGTGCATCCGAATGCCGATCTCGTCGAGAGTGACGGCGAGCTGCTCGCGCCGGCGGACGATGTCCGCCTCGATCTGCGCAGGGGTCCTGGCATCCGACACCGCGCTGCCTCCGTAGTCGTAATCGGTCGTTGACGTTCAGTCTGTCAGCTCTGCCGCGATCGGGTCGCGCCAGACCCCCATGAGACCCCATTAGGCTCTGGAACGCGTACGCGAACATTCCGAGGAGAGCCAGCCATGAGCGAGCGACTGCAGCCCGGCGACACCGCCCCCGCCTTCAGCCTTCCCGACGCGGACGGCAACGAGGTCTCCCTCGCGGACCACAAGGGCCGCAAGGTCATCGTCTACTTCTACCCGGCGGCGCTCACCCCGGGCTGCACCAAGCAGGCGTGCGACTTCACCGACAACCTCGACGTCCTGGCCGCCGCCGGCTACGACGTCATCGGCGTCTCGCCCGACAAGCCGGAGAAGCTCGCGAAGTTCCGCGAGAAGGAGAACCTGAAGGTCACGCTGGTCGGCGACCCGTCCAAGGAGACCCTGGCGGCGTACGGCGCCTTCGGCGAGAAGAAGCTGTACGGCAAGGTGGTGACGGGCGTGATCCGCTCCACCGTCGTGGTCGACGAGGAGGGCAAGGTCGAGCACGCCTTCTACAACGTGAAGGCCACCGGCCACGTCGCCAAGATCATCCGGGACCTGGGTATCTGACCCTGCGCCTTATGGGCGCGGCGCCCGGCCAGTAGCATGGCCGGGCGCACGCCGGCGGCCGTGGTGGAATTGGCAGTCACGCTGGGTTTAGGTCCCAGTGGGGTAACACCCGTGGGGGTTCGAGTCCCCCCGGCCGCACTTACTCGACGAGTTCCCGCACCACCGGGACGAGGGCCCGGAACGCCTTGCCCCGGTGGCTGATCGCGTTCTTCTGGGCCGGGGTCAGTTCGGCGCACGTCACCTCGTAGCCCTCCGGCTGGAGGATCGGGTCGTAGCCGAAGCCGTTCGTGCCGACCGGGGCGTGGCGGAGGGTGCCCGGCATCCGGCCCTCGACCACCCGCTCCGTGCCGTCGGGCAGCGCCAGGGCCGCCGCGCAGGCGAAGTGGGCGCCTCGGTGGGCGTCGTCGATGTCGGACAGCTGGGCCAGGAGCAGGTTCAGGTTGGCCTTGTCGTCGCCGTGGGCGCCGGCCCAGCGGGCCGAGAAGATGCCGGGGGCGCCGTTCAGGACGTCGACGCAGAGGCCGGAGTCGTCGGCGACGGCCGGGAGGCCGGTGGCCTGGGCCAGGGCGTGGGCCTTCAGGAGGGCGTTCTCGGCGAAGGTGACGCCCGTCTCCCTGGTGTCGGGGACCTCCGGGTACGCGTCCGCGCCGACGAGTTCGAGGTCGAGGCCCGCGTCGGCGAGGATCGCGTGGAGTTCGGTGATCTTGCCCGCGTTGCGGGTGGCGAGGATCAGGCGCTGTCGGGTCATGCCCCGATTATCCGGGGCGGACCACCGGGATCAGCCCGGGGTGCAGACCTTGGCCACCTCGCCCGCCGCGTCCGTGATCGGCGTGATGTCCGGGGTCGTGTCGCCGTTCTTGACCGCCGTACGGACCGAGTCCACGCCCTTGGTGAGGTCGTCGACGGCCTTGGAGAGGTCGGCGTTGTCCGTGGTGTTCTTGATGTTGCCGAGCTCCGTGGAGATCGAGTTCAGGGACTCCTCGATCTGCGTCACGTCGTTCGAGGCGTTGGAGACGGCCTGCTGGAGGTTCTGGACGGACGTGGCTATCGCGTCGGCGGTGTTGACGCAGTCCATCGCCGTGTCGAGGGCTCCGCAGCCGCTCAGGACGGTGGTCAGCGCGGCGGCCGTGGCCGTGGCGAGTGCGAGACGGCGCTTCAAGGCGGGTCCTCCCCCAAATACGTACATGACATGCGGACGGGCGGGCGCCCGGATCGTATCCGGTGGCCCGCCCGTCAGGACGCAGCGAGGTGTCAGAGGGTTCCTTCGAGGGCCTTGCGCTGGATCTCGGCCAGTTCGGCGCAGCCGCCGGACGCGAGGTCGAGGAGGGCGTTGAGCTCCGTGCGGTCGAAGGGCTCGGCCTCGGCGGTGCCCTGGACTTCGACGAAGCGGCCGTCGCCGGTGCAGACGACGTTCATGTCGGTGTCGGCGCGGACGTCCTCCTCGTAGCAGAGGTCGAGGAGGGGGACGCCGCCGACGATGCCGACGGAGACGGCGGAGACGGTGCCGGTGAGGGGCTTGCGGCCGGCCTTCACCAGCTTCTTGTCCTGCGCCCAGGTGATGGCGTCGGCGAGGGCGACGTAGGCGCCGGTGATCGCCGCCGTGCGGGTGCCGCCGTCGGCCTGGAGGACGTCGCAGTCGAGGACGATCGTGTTCTCGCCGAGCGCCTTGTAGTCGATGACGGCGCGCAGGGAGCGGCCGATGAGGCGGGAGATCTCGTGCGTGCGGCCGCCGATCTTGCCGCGGACGGATTCGCGGTCGCCGCGGGTGTTGGTGGCGCGGGGGAGCATGGAGTACTCGCCGGTCACCCAGCCTTCGCCGCTGCCCTTGCGCCAGCGCGGGACGCCTTCGGTGACGGAGGCGGTGCAGAAGACCTTGGTGTCGCCGAAGGAGATGAGGACGGAGCCCTCGGCGTGCTTGCTCCAGGCCCGTTCGATGGTGACGGGGCGGAGCTGTTCGGGGGTACGGCCGTCGATGCGAGACATGGGACGAGCCTAGCCGGACATGGCGGAGGGCCCGTTCCGCCCGGGGGCGGGTGGCCCGTTCCCGGTATGACAGAAGGCCCGTCCCCCTGCCGGAACGGGCCCTCGTCGATGTGAGTCAGTGGCTCACATCAGGTCTTCGATCTCCGCGGCGATCGGGTCGGCGTCGGTGCCGATGACGACCTGGATGGCGGTGCCCATCTTCACGACGCCGTGGGCGCCGGCGGCCTTCAGGGCGGCCTCGTCGACGAGCGCGGCGTCGACGACCTCGGTGCGCAGGCGGGTGATGCAGCCCTCGACCTCTTCGATGTTGTCGATGCCGCCGAGCCCGGCGATGATCTTCTCAGCCTTGCTGGCCATGTGTTTCTCCCTGTCCGTTCCGTTCGCGAGAACGCGAATCTCGGCGCACCTGCGGTCCGCTTTGTCACGGTAACCCACGGTTGGCCCAACTTCGCGAGCGAGTGCCGCCGTTCTGCCGAATGATGACGATCACCGGCGGCCTGTCCTCAGCGGGCTCCCGGAGCCTACCGCAACTGGTCTACACCAGTCTGCAACGAGATGCGGGCCCGGCTTGTTCCGGGCAGGGAGGACGCCGATGAGCACCGACAGCCCCGCCGCGACACCGAAACCGGAACCCAGGCCGAAGAAGTCCGTGTCCTGGAACGGACTCTTCCAGGGCCTCCAGAAGATGGGCCGCAGCCTCCAGCTCCCCATCGCCGTCCTCCCGGCGGCCGGCATCATCAACCGCCTCGGGCAGCCGGACGTGTTCGGCGCCGACGGCCTGGGCTGGGACAACGTCGCGAAGGTGATGGCGGGCGCCGGCGGCGCGCTGCTCGACGGCAACCTCGGCCTCCCCCTGCTGTTCTGCATCGGCGTCGCGATCGGCATGGCGAAGAAGGCGGACGGCTCGACCGCGCTCGCCGCCGTGGTCGGCTTCCTCGTCTACTACAACGTGCTGCGCCAGTTCCCCGAGACCTGCCCGAAGGGCACGGTGGACATCAACGGCGGCTGCCTCTCGCCCGAGCAGGCCTTCAGCGGGTACACGTACCAGAACCCCGGCGTCTTCGGCGGCATCCTCATGGGCCTGATGGCCGCCTGGTTCTGGCAGCGGTACCACCGGACGAAGCTCGTCGACTGGCTGGGCTTCTTCAACGGCCGCCGACTCGTGCCGATCATCATGACGTTCGTGGCGATCGTCTTCGCCTCGCTGTGCCTGTGGGTCTGGCCGCCGATCGGCGACGGCCTGGAGAACTTCAGCGACTGGCTGGTCGGGCTCGGCGCCTGGGGTTCGGGCATCTTCGGCCTCGCGAACCGCGCACTCCTCGTCATCGGCCTGCACCAGTTCCTGAACGTGCCCATCTGGTTCCAGTTCGGCACGTACACCAAGCCGGACGGCACGGTGGTGCACGGCGACATCCCCATGTTCCTCGCGGGCGACCCGAACGCCGGTCAGTTCCTGACGGGCTTCTTCCCGATCATGATGTTCGCGCTGCCCGCCGCCGCGCTCGCGATCGCCCACACCGCGAAGCCGCACCGGCGGAAGGCGGTCAGCGGCATGATGCTGTCGGTCGCGCTGACCTCGTTCGTCACCGGCATCACCGAGCCGATCGAGTACTCGTTCCTCTTCATCGCGCCGGTGCTGTACGTGATCCACGCCGTGCTGACGGGCGTCTCGATGGCGCTGACCTGGGCGCTCGGCGTGAAGGACGGCTTCAGCTTCTCGGCCGGCCTGATCGACTACGTGATCAACTGGAACCTCGCGACGAAGCCGTGGCTGATCATCCCGATCGGGCTCGGGTTCGCGGTCGTGTACTACGTGATCTTCCGGTTCGCGATCACCAGGTTCAACCTCCAGACGCCCGGCCGCGAGCCGGACGAGATCGAGGAGGAGATCGAGCGGGAGAACGTCAAGTAGCTCCCTACCGGAACGTCGGGTAGCGCCTCGATCACCCTGAGATCAGCCTGCGACCGCACGGCGAGGCCTGACCGTTTTCGGGGCTTTCGGCCCCCTCGTAAGGCCCATGAAAGGCCCCCGGACCTGACCGTCCGGGGGCCTTTTGTCGTGCATTTCAGGCTATGGCCGAGTGCACAGAATTCGCAGGTTCCTTATCTAAGTCTCACGTGCTACAACTGGTCTACACCACTCATTGGTGTAGACCACGCGGTCCAGACCACCGCGTTCCACGAGACGCCGCCGTCACCCCCTTTTCCCACCTCTGGCGGCGCCTTGCCTTACTGGAGGAAGTTGATGAGTACGGCCACCGCCCAGGCCGCCGCTCCCGCGAAGAAGCGCGGATCCGGCCTGTTCCAGGGCCTGCAGAAGGTCGGTCGCAGCCTGCAGCTGCCGATCGCCGTTCTGCCGGCCGCGGGTATCTTGCTCCGTCTCGGCCAGGCCGACGTCTTCGGCAAGGACGGACTCGGTTGGGACAAGGTCGCCTCCGTGTTCGCCACGGCCGGCGGCGCGGTCTTCGACAACCTGCCCCTGCTCTTCTGCATCGGCGTCGCCATCGGCTTCGCCAAGAAGGCGGACGGCTCCACCGCCCTGGCCGCGCTCGTCGGCTTCCTGGTCTACAGCAACGTGCTGAAGGCCTTCCCGATCACCGAGGCCGTCGTCAACACGACCGCCAACAAGGGTGTCGACGTCGCCGCGACGTACAACAACCCGGGTGTCCTCGGCGGCATCCTGATGGGTCTGCTCTCGGCCGTCCTGTGGCAGCGGTTCCACCGCACCAAGCTCGTCGACTGGCTCGGCTTCTTCAACGGCCGCCGTCTCGTCCCGATCATCATGGCCTTCGTCGGCACCGCCGTCGGCGTCGTCTTCGGCCTGGTCTGGGAGCCGATCGGTGAGGGCATCTCCAGCTTCGGCGAGTGGATGACCGGCCTCGGTGCCGGTGGCGCCGGCCTCTTCGGCCTCATCAACCGCGCGCTGATCCCGGTCGGCATGCACCAGTTCGTGAACACCGTCTCCTGGTTCCAGATCGGTGACTTCACCAACGCCGCCGGCGAGGTCGTCCACGGTGACCTCAACCGCTTCTTCGCCGGTGACCCGAGCGCCGGAATCTTCATGTCGGGCTTCTTCCCGATCATGATGTTCGGCCTCCCGGCCGCCGCGATCGCCATCGCCCACGCCGCCCGCCCCGAGCGCCGCAAGGCCGTCATGGGCATGATGGTCTCCCTCGCGCTGACCTCCTTCGTCACCGGCATCACCGAGCCGATCGAGTTCACGTTCATGTTCATCGCGCCGGTCCTGTACGCGATCCACGCGGTCCTGACCGCCGTGTCCATGGCCGTCACCTGGGCCTTCGGCGTCCACGCGGGCTTCACCTTCTCCGCCGGCGGCATCGACTACCTGCTGAACTGGAACCTCGCGACCAAGCCGTGGATGATCATCCCGATCGGCCTCGTCTTCGCGGCGATCTACTACGTGGTCTTCCGCTTCGCGATCACCAAGTTCAACCTCCCCACCCCGGGCCGCGAGCCCGAGGAGGAGATCGAGGACCTCACCAAGGCGTGAATCCCGCCCGTACGCGGGAAGGGCCCCGGAACCTGGATGGTTCCGGGGCCCTTCCCGTTGCTCGGACCGCTTCTCAGATCTCGTAGACCGCGCCCGGCCGCGCCAGCTCCGACGGGCCCCCGTAGACCTCGCGCGCGTCCCGCAGGTTCTGCTCGGCGTCCGTCCACGGCGGGATGTGGGTCAGCACCAGGCGTCCCACCCGCGCGCGGGCCGCGTGCGCCCCGGCCTCCCGGCCGTTGAGGTGGAGGTCCGGGACGTCCTCCTTGCCGTGTGTGAAGGACGCCTCGCAGAGGAAGAGGTCGGCGCCGTCGGCGAGGTCGTGCAGCGCGTCGCAGACGCCGGTGTCCCCGGAGTACGTGAGGGCACGGCCGCCGTGCTCGACCCGGATGCCGTACGCCTCGACCGGGTGGCACACCTTCTCCGTACGGACCGAGAAGGGGCCGATCTCGAAGCTGCTGCCCGACTTCAGCGTGTGGAAGTCGAAGACCTCGCTCATCGAGCTGTCCGAGGGCGTGTCGGCGTACGCCGTGGTCAGCCGCTGCTCGGCACCCTCCGGCGCGTAGACGGGGATCGCGTCGCAGCGTCCGCCCTCGTGCCGGTAGTAGCGGGCGACGAAGTACCCGCACATGTCGATGCAGTGGTCCGCGTGCAGGTGGCTGAGGAAGATCGCGTCGAGGTCGTACAGACCGATGTGGCGCTGCAGCTCGCCCAGGGCGCCGTTGCCCATGTCGAGGAGCAGCCGGAAGCCGTCGGCCTCGACGAGGTAGCTCGAACAGGCCGAGTCCGCGGACGGGAACGACCCGGAGCAGCCGACGACGGTGAGCTTCATGGAGCGAGAACCTCCGTGGACGGGTGCGGAAAGCGCGCTGAGGGAGGGGAGGCTGTGCGGTCTG
Organism: Streptomyces sp. NPDC002463; assembly: GCF_042889835.1. Taxonomy (NCBI): domain Bacteria; kingdom Bacillati; phylum Actinomycetota; class Actinomycetes; order Kitasatosporales; family Streptomycetaceae; genus Streptomyces; species Streptomyces sp. NPDC002463. Next base: position 96,461 of record NZ_JBIARL010000014.1, on the reverse strand, counting down.
TCGAGCGTAAGGCGCACCCGGGCCCGCCGCTCCTTCGTGGTGGCCCGTTGTGGGCGAACTCACGGGCTCTGTCACCGGTTCGGATGGATGGCGGGGCGCGGCGGCGGGGTGGGACGCGCGCCGGTACCTTCTTGAGGTATGGACACGTCGTGGTGGCCCGCGCTGGTCGCGGTCGTGGTGATCGCGCTGGTGGTGGCGGTCGCCTGGGGGTCCCCCCGGACGAAGTCTGGGGGAGGGCGGAGGCGGTCGTCGCGGCGGCCGGCGGGTCGTACGCGGCCTCCGGGTCGGCCCGCGCCGCGGGGGCGGGTGCCGGAGCGGCTTCCGCGGGCCGGCGAGATCTGGTGGGCCGACGTGCCGTACGAGGACGGGCCCGGGTCCAAGGACCGGCCCTGTCTGGTGCTCGTCGTACGGGGGGACAGCGCGGTCGTCGTGAAGATCACCAGCAAGTACCACGACGAGCGGCCCGGGGTCATCGCGCTGCCGCCGGGGTCGGTGGGTGACGCCCAGGGGCGGCCGAGCTTCCTGGAGACGGATGAGCTGCGGGACGTGCCGGTGTGGGAGTTCCGCCGGAGAGTGGGGATGGCGGACCCGGTCGTGTGGGACCAGGTCCGCCACTTGGCGCGGTAGCGCGGGTGCGGGTTCAGGCTCGGGAGTCTGGGCGCGGCTTGGCGCGCCGTTCCGTTGTGCCCACGACTAGGCCCAGAGCTGGCCCTGGACCGCCTCGATCGCTTCCTCTGTCGTCTTGGCCGTGTAGAGGCCCGTCGAGAGGTACTTCCAGCCGCCGTCGGCCACGACGAAGGCGATGTCGGCGGATTCGCCGGCCTTGAGGGCCTTGTTGCCGACGCCGATGGCCGCGTGCAGGGCGGCGCCGGTCGAGACGCCCGCGAAGATGCCCTCCTGCTGGAGGAGTTCGCGGGTGCGGGTGACCGCGTCGGCGGAGCCGACCGAGAAGCGGGTGGTGAGGACGGAGGCGTCGTACAGCTCGGGCACGAAGCCCTCGTCGAGGTTCCGCAGGCCGTAGACGAGGTCGTCGTAGCGCGGTTCGGCGGCGACGATCTTGACGTCGGGCTTGTGCTCGCGGAGGTAGCGGCCGACGCCCATGAGGGTGCCGGTGGTGCCGAGGCCCGCCACGAAGTGCGTGATGGAGGGGAGGTCGGCGAGGATCTCGGGGCCGGTGGTGGCGTAGTGGGCGCCCGCGTTGTCCGGGTTGCCGTACTGGTAGAGCATCACCCAGGACGGGTTCTCGGCGGCGAGCTCCTTGGCGACGCGTACGGCCGTGTTGGAGCCGCCCGCGGCCGGGGAGGAGATGATCTCCGCGCCCCACATGGCGAGCAGCTGGCGGCGCTCCTCGCTGGTGTTCTCCGGCATGACGCAGACGATGCGGTAGCCCTTGAGCTTGGCGGCCATGGCGAGGGAGATGCCGGTGTTGCCGCTGGTCGGCTCCAGGATGGTGCAGCCGGGGGTGAGGCGGCCGTCCTTCTCCGCCTGCTCGATCATGTGGAGCGCGGGGCGGTCCTTGACCGAGCCGGTGGGGTTGCGGTCCTCCAGCTTCGCCCAGATGCGGACGTCGTCCGAGGGCGAGAGCCGGGGGAGGCGGACCAGCGGCGTGTTGCCGACGGCGGCCAGCGAGGAGTCGTAACGCATGTGGATCAGACCATGCCGCCGGCGACGGCCGGCAGGATCGTGACGCTGTCGCCGTCGGTGAGCTGGGTGTCGATGCCGTCGAGGAAGCGGACGTCCTCGTCGTTCAGGTAGACGTTGACGAAGCGGCGGAGCTTGCCGCCGTCGACGATGCGGGCCTCGATCCCGGGGTGGCGGGAGTCCAGGTCGGCGAAGAGCTTGCCGAGGGTGTCGCCGCTGCCCTCGACGGCCTTCTCGCCGTCGGTGTAGGTGCGGAGGATGGTCGGGATGCGGACCTCGATGGCCATGGCGTGGGCTCCTGTCGGAAGTGGCGTGATGGGCGCGCTTCTGTGGCCCCGCGCGGAGGGGGTCGTACGTTCGTACGTGAGGGCGCTCGGCCGGGGGCTCAGAGCGCCGCGCGTGCGGTACAGCGTGAAGTACAGATCGCGCTGGCGAGGCGGCACAGGTCGACGTGCAGGCGTGCCACGAGCAGGGTGGTGCTCGGAGTCTCTTCGCTCACGTCGTGGGAAACCATGGGCTCATCGTATCGATTCCCGGTCCGGGTTTCGGAATGTGATCTCACATGGTGGATGGTTTCTGACCGGCTGATGGACGACGCGGGCGGAGCGTCACCCTCCGCCCGCCTCGCGTCCTACTCGTACGCCTCGACGACCTTGACCTCCTCCTCCGTCACGACGCCCTCGACGATCGCGTAGGAGCGGAACTGGAAGGGGCCGGCGTCGTCGGTGTCGGCGGTGGAGACGAGGACGTAGTGGGCCTGGGGCTCGTTCGCGTACGAGATGTCCGTGCGGGACGGGTAGGCCTCGGTCGCGGTGTGCGAGTGGTAGACGATGACGGGCTCCTCGTCCCGGTCGTCCATCTCGCGGTAGAGCTTGAGCAGGTCCGCGGAGTCGAACTCGTAGAAGGTGGGCGAGCGGGCGGCGTTGAGCATCGGGATGAACCGCTCGGGGCGTCCGCTGCCGACCGGACCCGCGACCACGCCGCAGGCCTCGTCGGGGTGGTCCGCGCGGGAGTGCGCCACGATCTGGTCGTACAGGGCACGGGTGATGGTCAGCATGCCGACAGGATAAGCAGATAGGCCGTCCCGTACCGATAAGTGGTACGGAACGGCCCGAATGCTGAGAAGGTGCAGGTCAGGCGCGCTTGGCGAAGGCGGCGCCCTCGGGGTTGCGGGCCTTGAGGACCAGGTAGGAGACGGCGAGGACCAGGCCCCAGACCGGCGCGCCGTACAGCGCGACCCGGTTGTCCTTGTCCATGCCCATGGTCACGATCACCATGCCGATGAAGGCGAGCGAGAAGACGCTGAACCAGATGCCGCCGGGCGCCTTGAAGGAGGACTGGGGCAGCTCGCCGCGGTCGGCCTTGCGGCGGTAGCGGATCTGGCAGATCAGGATGACGATCCAGGCCCACATGCCGGAGATGGTGGCGAAGGAGACGACGTAGTTGAACGCGTCGCCGGGCCACTGGTAGTTGATCCAGACGCCGACCATCATCAGCGCGGCCGAGACCGTGGTGCCGACCAGCGGCGTGCCGGACCTGGTCAGCTTGGTGAAGACCTTCGGACCCTGGCCGTTGAGCGCGAGGTCGCGCAGCATGCGGCCGGTGGAGTACATGCCCGAGTTGCAGGAGGACAGGGCGGCCGTGAGGACGACGAAGTTGACGATCGCGGCGCCGATGCCGAGGCCCATCCGCTCGAAGGCCTCGACGAACGGGGAGACGCCCGGCTTGAACGCGGTCCACGGGACGACCGACAGGATCATGATCAGCGCGCCGACGTAGAAGACGGCGATGCGCCACGGCACGGTGTTGATGGCCTTCGGGAGGACCGTCTTGGGGTCCTTCGACTCGCCCGCCGTCACACCGACCAGCTCGACCGCGAGGAACGCGAACATGACCATCTGGAGGGTCATCAGGGTCGAGAAGATGCCGTCGTCGCCGGCGAAGAAGCCGCCCAGGTCCCACAGGTGGGTGACGGAGGCGGTGGCTCCGGCGTCGGAGAAGCCGAGGGTGAGGATGCCGGCGCAGATCAGGATCATGCCGACGATCGCGGTGACCTTGACCATGGAGAACCAGAACTCCAGCTCACCGAAGAGCTTCACGGAGATCAGGTTGGCGGCGTAGAGGATCACGGTGAAGACGAGGGCGGACAGCCACTGCGGGATGTCCCACCAGTACGTCATGTAGGTCGCCGCGGCGGTGACCTCGGTGATGCCGGTGACGACCCAGAAGAGCCAGTACGTCCATCCGGTCGCGAAGCCCGCGAACGGGCCGATGAACTCGCGGGCGTACTCCGAGAAGGAGCCCGACACCGGGCGGTACATGAGGAGCTCGCCGAGCGCCCGCATGATGAAGAAGATGACGAGGCCCGCGATCGCGTACGCGAGGATCAGGCTCGGTCCCGCGATGGAGATGCCCTTGCCCGCACCGAGGAAGAGTCCGGTGCCGATGGCGCCGCCGATGGCGATCATCTGGATCTGGCGGGCGCCGAGTGCCCGGTGGTAACCCTCGCCCGAGGCGGAGTCCGCGGCCTCATTGCCGTCGTGCTGCTGATCGACCTGCACTGAGGTCATGGTGGTGCCCCTTTCTCCATGCTGATCCGCGCGACTGCGAGTGCGTCTGCTGCGGATCAGTTCCTGATCCCCCCGGATATGGATGGAGTGCTACCGGCGGTCAGCCGGCCCAAGCGCCCTCGGGAACAGGGGTGGCGTGCCCGAGTGGTCGTGAAGATTTATCACGGGGTGGGGGGTGATCGACGGAGTTGTGTGTGGCGCACGCCACAAAATAACGGGGTTAAAAGGCGCACAAGACAGCAAAGCGGACGCTCTCATAACGCATTCGTTATGCGGATTTGAGCGTCCGCTGAGCGAACAGCCGGAAGAGTCGGCGTGGACTCAGGGCATCAGGGTCGCGACGAGGGACTCCTGGAGCGCACCCAGCCAGAGGTACGCCATCACCATCGGCTTGCGCGGGTCGGAGTCCGGCAGCCGGTACAGCTCCTCGCTCTGCTCGTCGTCCGTGACCTCCAGGCGGGTCCCGATGGTCAGCCGGAGGTCGTTGAGCGCGCCGAGCCAGGCCCGGGACTCGTCCGGGGTGAGCTTCAGGACCGCACCGCCCTCCCCCGCCGCCTCGGTGGACAGGGAGTCGAGGGCGCGGACGACCGCGAGGGCGTCCTCGCGCTTGCGGGCCCGCAGGTCGTTCTCGGTGTAGCGGCGGAAGTCGGAGGCGGCCGCCCGCAGCTCCTCGCTGTCGTCCCCGTACGCGTCGGGGAAGAGGCGCCGGAGGGCGGGGTCGGACGGCGGCTCGCTGGGCCCCTCGGCGAAGAGCGCGGCCAGCGGGTCCGCGTCGGCGGCGGGCTCGTCGCCGGGGCCGATCAGCTCCATGAGCTGGACGGCGAGGGAGCGGAGGATGGAGATCTCGACGTCGTCGAGCGCGACGGCCGCACCGCCGCCGGGGAGCGTCTCGAAGTGCCCGGCCATCAGAAGCGGTCCTGGGAGAGGGTCGCCCACAGGCCGTAGCCGTGCATCGCCTGCACGTCCCGTTCCATCTCCTCGCGGGTGCCGCTGGAGACCACCGCGCGGCCCTTGTTGTGCACGTCGAGCATCAGCTTGTGCGCCTTGTCCTTGGAGTATCCGAAGTACGACTGGAAGACGTACTCGACATAGCTCATCAGGTTGACCGGATCGTTGTGCACGAGGGTCACCCAGGGCACGTCGGGTTCGACGACCGCGGAGACCTCCTCGGCCGATTCCGTACGTTCGATCTCAATAGGCGCGACGCTCACTCACCCCATGTTGTCACCCCTGGGGGCCGGTCGCGCAAACGGGGCACAGCACATGCACCCCTTACAGCCCCACGACGACCGCACTATTCGTCACTCTGACGATTTCTGCGCTAGCATCGCCGACATGAACGCTGCGGACCTTGGGCTGCCGGTGGACGTGCCGTCGACCGCGCTCTTCACCGATCAGTACGAGCTGACCATGCTCCAGGCGGCCCTGCGGGCCGGCACCGCCGACCGGCGCTCCGTCTTCGAGGTCTTCACCCGGCGGCTGCCCGAGGGGCGGCGCTACGGCGTCCTCGCGGGCATCGGCCGGGTCCTCGACGCCGTCGAGAACTTCCGGTTCGACCCCGCCGTCCTGGGCTTCCTGCGCGAGCACGGCATCGTCGACGAGCCGACCCTCCAGTGGCTGGCCCGCTACCGCTTCTCGGGCGACATCTGGGGCTACCCCGAGGGCGAGGTGTACTTCCCCGGCTCCCCCGTGCTGCGCGTCGAGGGCTCCTTCGCGGAGTGCGTGCTCCTGGAGACCGTGATCCTCTCGATCCTCAACCACGACTCGGCCATCGCGGCCGCCGCCTCCCGCATGTCGGCCGCCGCCGGCGAGCGGCGCCTGATCGAGATGGGCGCCCGGCGCACCCACGAGCTGGCGGCCGTCGCCGCCTCCCGCGCCGCGTACGTCGGCGGCTTCCAGGCCACCTCGGACCTCGCCGCCGGCTTCCGCTACGGCATCCCGACCGTCGGCACCTCCGCCCACGCCTTCACCCTGCTCCACGACAGCGAGCGGGACGCCTTCCGGGCCCAGGTGGAGACCCTCGGGCGCGGCACGACCCTGCTCGTCGACACGTACGACGTGGCCGAGGCCGTCCGCACCGCCGTCGAGGTCGCCGGGCCCGAGCTCGGGGCCGTACGGATCGACTCCGGCGACCTGCTGCTCGTCGCCCACCGGGTGCGGGCGCAGCTGGACGAGCTCGGCGCCCGGAACACCAAGATCGTGGTCACCTCGGACCTCGACGAGTACGCCATCGCCTCGCTCGCGGCGGCCCCCGTCGACGCGTACGGGGTGGGCACGCAGCTCGTCACCGGCAGCGGCCACCCGACCTGCTCCATGGTCTACAAGCTGGTCGCCCGGGCCGCCTCGGCCGACCCGAAGGCGCCCCTGGTCCCGGTGGCGAAGAAGTCGCTGGGCGGCAAGGCCTCCGTCGGCGGCCGCAAGTGGGCGGCGCGCCGGCCCGACGCGGCCGGGGTCGCCGAGGCGGAGGTCCTGGGCACCGGACCGGTCCCGCCGGAGCTCGCCGACCACCAGCTGCTCGTCGAGCTGGTCAAGGGCGGCGACGTGGTGGCCCGGGAGCCCCTGGAGGCCGCCAGGAACCGGCACATCGCGGCCCGTGCGGGGCTGCCGATGTCGGCGATGCAGCTGTCGCGGGGCGAGCCGGTCCTGCCCACCGAGTACGCCTAGGGCCTGCCTTTCGGATCAGGCCCCGCGAGCCCGGCATGATCCGAAAGACAGGCCCTGGCACTCCTCGGGGACGCCCCCTCCCGATGGGAGGGGGAAGTCTCTAGGCTCGAACCCACCCCTCCCCGACGCGCTAAGGACACCCGCCATGCACCGCGCATTGATCGTTGTGGACGTTCAGAACGACTTCTGCGAGGGCGGCAGCCTCGCGGTGGCCGGCGGCGCGGACGTCGCCGCCGCGATCACCGACCTGGTGGGCCAGACGGCGGGCACCTCCTACCGGCACGTCGTCGCCACCCGCGACCACCACGTCGACCCGGGCGCGCACTTCGCCCCGGCCGGCGAGGAGCCGGACTACGTGTCCTCCTGGCCGGTGCACTGCGTGGCCGGCACGGAGGGCGTCGGCTTCCACCCGAACTTCGCGCCCGCCGTCGCCAGCGGGGCGATCGACGCCGTCTTCGACAAGGGCGCGTACTCCGCGGCGTACAGCGGCTTCGAGGGGCGCGACGAGAACGGCAGGACGCTCGCGGAGTGGCTGCGCGGGCGGGACGTCACCGAGGTCGACGTGGTCGGCATCGCCACCGACCACTGCGTCCGGGCGACCGCCCTGGACTCGGCGCGGGAGGGCTTCCGGACCCATGTCCTGCTCGACCTGACGGCCGGCGTGGCCAGGGAGACCACGGAGCGGGCCCTGGAGGAGCTCCGGGCGGCGGGCGTGGAACTGCGGGGCGAGCCGGTCGTGGCGTAGCGCGCCCGGCCCGGCCCACGGGCTCAGATCGCGGGCGCCGCCGGGAGGGGGCTCTACGCGGCCGGTTCCTTCGGGAGGAACCGTGCGGGGTGCCACAGCTCGTGTGGGGTGGATCTCCACAGCAGGCCGTCCGGGTGGTGCAGGACGGCGGTGATCTCGTCCGAGGTGGGCGGCTCGGAGTTGCCTCGGAGGTAGACCGCCCGCAGCCCCAGGTTCCGCAGTCGGGTGAGGGCGCGGGCACGGTTGGCCGCGTGGACCAGGAAGCGGACGGTGGCGCCGTCGCCGGCGGGGCTGGGCAGCCCTATGGCGACGACCACACTGCCTCCCGGCAGTTTGCAGAACCCTCCGTTGGGCATGCGGAACCACTCCCCCGTGGATCGGATGTCAATAAGAACTGGTCAGACGCACCTAAACACGAACGGCCGCCGCCCGCTAGAGGGCGACGGCCGATCATGCTTTGACCTGCGGTTTTACAAATTACTTGGTCGAGGGACCGACCTGAACCGTGATCGTCTGGCCATCCTTCGGCTCCTTGACGACCTGGATCTTGGTGTTGGTGTCAGTTACCTGGACACCCGCACGCGGGTTCTCGGCGAACCAGTAGACGCCCTTGCGGTCGTCGAAGGTCGGGTTGCCGGCCTGGGACGGGACCCAGGTGGCGACACCCTTGTTGTGCAGCTGGAAGCCGTCGGTGCGAGCGATCGTGAACGGCGAGTCGTACCCCTGGACGCGGGCGCGCATCAGCGTGCCGTCGGACCACTTCAGCGGGCTCGGGTGCGAGTCGATCGGGAGGATCCGGCCCACGCCCGGGTGCTTGGAGGTGTTGTTGTCCTTCTGGGACAGGTCCCACTTCCAGATGAGCAGGCCGTTCTGGTACGCGTAGTGCTCGACCCAGCTGGCCTTGTCACCCGTGAAACCGAAGTTGTACGGGCCGGTCTTGAGGGTCTTGTCGTACGAGACGTACTGGCGGTTCTCCGCGATGTAGTACTGCTCGTACTCCTTGCTGAAGCCCTTCGCGATCCGCGAGAAGCCCTTGGCGACCCAGCCGTTGTCACCGTTCTCGGCGCCGTCCGAGAAAACGGGGGCACCGTCGGCGGTCAGCGTGATGGCGTCGGCCGTGAAGCCCTTGCCGCCCGCGCCGCCGTCCGTCTGGTAGCGGAAGCGGAGGTCGAACTTCTTGCCCGCGTAGGCGCCGAGGTCGTACGACAGCTTCTTGTGCCCGCCGGAGACGTCGGTCAGCGACGGGGCGCCGCTCGCGTCGCGCGGCAGGGCCACGCCGTCGGCGGTGCCGTCGAGGGCGGTCCAGTTGGCACCGCCGTCCGTGGACACCTCGGCGTAGAGGAAGTCGTAACCCTTCTCGATGTCCCACCAGCCCTGGAGGTCCAGGGAGGCCGAGGACTTGCCCGTCAGGTCGACGGAGCGCGTCAGGGTGTTCTTGAGGTCGTCACCCATGTTGCTCCACCACTGCGAGGCGCCCTCGGCGGGGGCCACGACGTCGGTGGTGACGGACTTCTTCGGCAGCTCGACGACGAGCGCCTGCGGGTTCTTGGTGTTGTACTCCGAGACGCCCAGCTTGTGGGTGGTCTTGGTGCCACGCTGCCAGTCGTTGACCTTGGCGTAGTTCAGCCAGCCGAGCTGGAGCTTGTCCCAGGCGCTCATGTCGCCGGGCAGGTCGCCGATGGCGTCCTTGCCCTCGCCGAGCCACGAGCCGGAGGACATCAGGTCCCAGAACCCGGTCGAGTTCTCGCCGCCGGAGGTGTCGTAGTTGTCCGGCAGGCCCAGGTCGTGGCCGTACTCGTGGGCGAAGACGCCGAGGCCGCCGTTCTCCGGCTGCATCGTGTAGTCGCCGACCCAGATGCCGGTGTCGCCGATCGGGGTGCCGCCGGCCTTGTTGTTCGCCGGACCGGTCTTGCCCGCGTCGGTGCCGTAGGCGTACCAGCGGTGGGCCCAGAGGGCGTTCTTGCCCTCGGCGCCGCCGCCGGCCGACTCGTCCTCGCCCGCGTGCACGAGCTGGAAGTGGTCGATGTAGCCGTCGGGCTCGTTGAAGTTGCCGTCGCCGTCGAAGTCGTAACGGTCCCACTGGTCGTACGAGGCCAGCTGGGCCTTGATCTGGGCGTCGGTCTGGCCCTTGGCCTTCTGGTCGGCGACCCAGGCGTTGAGACCGTCACGGACGGTGTCCCAGACGTTGATGCAGTTGGTCTCACCGCACCAGTTCGAGCCGTAACGGGCCTCGTTGTACGGGACCTTGACCCAGTCGGAGACGGCGCCGTCGACCGAGTAGCGGCCGGACGAGGTCTTCTCGTAGAAGGTCTTCAGGGAGTGCTTCGGCTTACCGGCGGCGTCCTTGCCGGTACCGAAGTACAGGTCCTGGAAGTGCTTCTGGTTGTAGTCCGCCTGCCAGGCCGTGGAGTTGTCGTGCGCACGGTCGGGCTGGGCTATGGAGTTGTGCAGCGGGCCGGGCGTGCCGCCGTACTTCGGCTTGAGCTCGGGCGTGTCGTCGTCCTCGCGGTCGACCAGGGTGGTGTTGTCCACCTGGTCGCCGAACTCGACGAGGATCGTGAAGATCTTGTCGGTCTTCTCGCGGGCGAGCTCGACGTACTTCTTGTTGTCGAGCTTGACGACCTTGGAGCCGCTACGGCTCTCGACCTTGGCGTCGCCGTTGAGCACCTGCTCCAGGGCAGCCTGGCGCTGCTGCTCCTGCTGCTCGCTGAAGGGGCCGTCGAGGTCGTGGTCGACCGTCGTCTTGTCGACGGTCTGGATGCCGGCCGGCGTCACGCTGCCGTGGTTGTCGGCCCAGGCGGTGGTGAAGGTCGAGGCGGTGGCGGCGGTGGCCGCGAGCGCCACGACGACTGCGGACGCTCTGATCGCCCGTCGTCTGTTGGTCACTTGATGTTGTCCTCCCCGGCGCCCGCGCTCTCGGACCGAAGGTGGGGTGTCCGTCCGGCGGGGTCGCGCGTCACAAGTGACGACATTCGACCGGAGTGGGGCCAGAAAAGACAGATCTTGACTTGAACGGGTCAAGTGCACTATGCAGGATCGAGTTTCCGATTATCGAACACTCAGTGGGCGCACGGTGAAGGAGAATTGGCGATTTCGTGACCCCGTGCGCCCCCCGTGCACCGGCAACGTGGGTTAGGTCACGCTTACCTGTCACACCCTCCGGGCATCCACCGTCGTAGAGTCGAACCGAACTCGAGGGGCGGTACCCGTCATGCAGCGTCCGAACGCCGCACAGCTCACCTACGGTTCGGCCACCGTCGTCCTCACGACCGTCGCCCTGCTGCTGCTCTCCGGTACGACGACGACCCTGGGCATCGCGGTGATCTGCGCCGCCGGCCTGCTGCTCGGCGCCCTCGTTGCGGTGACGATGCCGGGACGCGAGCGGCCCGTCAATACCCCTGTGAACGAAGAGATCCGGGTGCCGGCCCAGCGCGTGGGCGCGGGGGCCGAGACCCGGATCGGTTCGTGACGCTTCGTCCCTTGCCCTCCTACCGGGGGACGGTGACGACCACCGTCTTCGCCGCCTTGTCGTGCAGACCCTGCTTGTACGGCTTGTCGAGCACGATCAGGATGAGGATCAGCAGCGGCCACAGGCAGGCGCAGCAGATCAGCGCGGGCAGCCAGAGCACGACGGCGCGCAGCAGCGACTGGCTCATCGGGGGCGTCGATCCGTCGTTGAGCATCGCGACCCGCTGCTTCATCAGCCGCTTGCCGATCGTCCGGCCGTCCTTGGCCGTCAGCACCGTGTCGTAGGCGACGTACGCGACGATCGTGATGAGCTGGAAGACGAGCTGGCTGCCGCCGTTGAGGCTGTTGACCGTGTTGTCGAAGCCGTTCCCGTTCTGCGTCGCGCGGTGATAGATGTCGAACGGGATGCCGATGATCGCGAGCGGCACCGCGACGATCACCCAGTCGATGAGCCGGGCGAGGACGCGCCGACCGGTCTCCGCGAGCGGCGGCATCCCGGAGAGCGGATCGGCCCCGCCGTAACCGCCGCCGTAGGGACTGCCGTACGGGGGCGGAGGCGGAGGCATGTTGTCGTACGGGGAACCGCCGCCGCCGTACGGGGAGCCGTACGGGCTCCCTGGCGGGGGGCCGCCGGGCGGAGGCGGCGGGCCTCCTGGCGGGGGTTCTCCCGGCGGCGGGCTTCCGCCCGGGGGTTGCCCTCCGCCCGGGGGTGGCCCTCCTCCCGGAGGTGGCTCCGACGGCGGGCCTCCCGGCGGCGGCTCCGGAGGCCTCTTGCTGAACGGGTCGTCCTCGGGCGGCTCGCCGGGCGGCGGCTGGTCGGTGCTCATGGGGGCAGTGCATCCCGGGGGCGACGGCCCCGCAAAAGATCGCAGCCCGTTCGGGGGACCTCCGGTCAGCGCGCCACGAAGGTGCGCGCCGCCTTGTCGTGCCAGCACTGCCGCCAGGGCCGGTCGAAGAGGCACCACAGGACGTTGACGACACCGATGGCCAGGAGCCCCAGGACGCTGTAGACGAGCCAGCGGCGGAGCGCCTTCCCGAACGTCGGCGGCTCGTGCGCCTCGATGTCCCGCACCTCGATCCCGCACAGCTTCTTGCCCAGGGTGCGGCCCCACTTGGCGGTGGGCAGCGCCTCGTACAGGATGCCGATCACGAACAGCGAGGCGAGCGCCATGCCGAACTGGACGGAGGTCGTCGAGTCGAGCAGCCAGACCTGGACGGTGGTGCCGGACTGCTTGGCCGCCTCGATCTTGCCCTCGATGTGGTCGATCGCCGCGGTCACGAAGGGCACGGAGGCCGCGCCGACCAGCGCGCCCAGGACGACGCTGTCGATCAGCCGGGCGACCAGGCGCCGGCCGAGCCCGGCGGGGCGGGCGGCGGACTGCGCGCGGGCCGCCGCCTGGAACACGTCCTCGACGGGCGGCTTCCAGGGGACGACCGGCTGCTGTTCCCGGGGCTGGGATTGGGGCTGGGGCTGGGGCTGCTGGGCCCAGGAAGGGGTGGGGACGGGGGCGGGTGCGGGTGCCGGGGTCGCTGCGGCGGGGGCCGGGGCCGGTGCCGGCTGGGGCTGCGCCTGGACGTGCGGCCGGGGTTGCGGCTGAGGCGTGGGCTGGGGGGCCGGGGCGGGCGTCGGAATCGGGGTGACCGGCATGCCGCCGAGGCGGGCCGCTCCCCCGGTCGCCCGGGGGTCCGGGACGGGCGAAGGGGCGGCGGGCCGCTCCTCCTCCGGCTCGCTCGCGCCCGCGACCGGCCACTCCGCCGGGGTGCGCGGGTCGGGCGTCCGGGGTGTGCCCCAGGAGACCTTCCGGTCGAGGTCGCCGCCGAATCCGGTCTGCCGGGAGGAGTCCGCCTGCCAGGCCGACGCGGGCTCCGGCGCGAGCGGCTCCTCGTCGAGGAAGACGGGCCCGGTCTCCTCCACCGTGGGGACGGGGACGGGGGCGGGCGTCGGTGTGGGGGCCTGGGCCTGGACGGGTACGTGCGGGGACGCCTGCACCTGCGCCTGCGCCTGCGCCACTGCGGGCGCGGAGGTCTGAACGGGCGCGGAGGCCACCGGTGTCGGGGCAGGGGTCGAGGCCGGGGCCGGGGCAGGGGTCGAGGTCGGGGCAGGGGTCGAGGCCGGGGCCGAGGCCGGGGCCGGGGCCGGGCTGGAGGCCAGGATCGGGCCGGCCGGGGTCGCCGCGGCGGGCGGCTGGGACGGAACCTCGCCGTCCGCGGGGGCGGGCCGGCTCGTGCCGGGCACCCACGCACCCCCGTTCCAGTACCGGATGTATCCGGGAATGGACGGGTCCGGGTAGTACCCCGCCTGCGGTACCTCTCCGCCGCCTCCAGGAGGAGTAGCCACTGCCCCGACTCCGTTCAGTCACAACGCCTTTGATCCGCACGGCCGCGCGCCGGGCGTGCCGCACCCAAGGAGGACAGTAACGAAGAACGTCCCCGAGGGAACAAAGAGCCCGCGAGAAAGCCCGCCTTCGGGGGGACGCACACCGGAACCGATCACTCCCTGTGATGTTCGGGCCGTTGCATCCTGCCCGGTGGACCCCCCGGAAAAACTTCCCGAAAAAACTTCGCGAAGTCGCGTAATGAACCGCGACCACCCCGCTCTCTCCAGGTGAAGGCCCGTCCGGGGCCCGTCCGCGAGAAGGAGCACGGCCATGCAGAACACCGACAACACCACCGTCGAGCGCGAGCTGGAGCTGAAGCTGGTGCTCTCCCCCGAGCGCTCCGTCCCCGTCCCCGCCCGGCTCGCCTACCGCACCGACGACCCGTACGCCGTCCACATCACCTTCCACGTCGGCACGGACCACCCGGTCAACTGGACCTTCGCGCGCGAACTGCTCGTCGAGGGCGTCTTCCGGGCCTGCGGCCACGGGGACGTCCGCATCTGGCCCACGAAGGTCGACGGCCGCAGCGTCATCCTGATGGCGCTCTCCTCCCCCGACGGCGACGCCCTGCTCGAAGCCCCCTCCGCGCAGGTGTCCGCCTGGCTGGAGCGGACCCTGCGCGCGGTGCCGCCGGGCACCGAGTCCGAGCGGCTCGGCATCGACGACGGGCTCGCGGAGATCCTGGCGACCACCGTGGTCGCCGACGACCTGTGGCTGCGCGACCCGTGGCCGTCGGACGAGTCCCAGGACGGCGAGCTGTGAACCCGGCTCGTTCAGAACAGCTTTCCGGGGTTGAGCAGCCCCAGCGGGTCGAAGGCGGCCTTGATCCCGCGCTGGAGCTCGAGGCCGACCGGGCCCAGCTCCCGTGCCAGCCACTCCTTCTTGAGGACGCCCACGCCGTGCTCGCCGGTGATCGTGCCGCCGAGGGCGAGCCCGAGCGCCATGATCTCGTCGAAGGACTCCCGCGCCCGCCGCGACTCGTCCTCGTCGGTGTGGTCGAAGCAGACGACGGGATGGGTGTTGCCGTCGCCCGCGTGCGCGCAGACGCCGATGGTCAGGCGGTACTTCTCGGCGATCACGGCCGTGCCGTCGAGCATCTCGGCGAGCCGCGTCCGCGGCACGCACACGTCGTCGATCATCGTCGCGGACTTGATCGTCTCCAGGGCGGTGAGGGAGAGCCGGCGCGCCTGGAGGAGGAGTTCGGACTCGGCGGCGTCCGCGGCAGGGACGACCTCGGTGGCGCCCGCCGCCGCGCACAGCTCCCCGACGGCGGCCAGATCGGCGGCCGGGTCCGGGGTGTCGAAGGCGCACAGGAGGAGGGCCTCGGTGGTGTCGGGCAGACCCATGCGCGCCAGCTTGTTGACCGCCTGGACGGTGGTGCGGTCCATGAGTTCGAGCAGCGAAGGGGTGTGACCGCGCTCCATGATCGCGCAGACGGCCTCGCAGGCGGCGGCCGCGGAGGGGAACTCGGCGGCGAGCGCGAGCTGCTCCGGCGGCTGCGGCTTCAGCGCGAGCACGGCCCCGACGACGATGCCGAGACTGCCCTCGGAGCCGACGAAGAGCCGGGTGAGGTCGTACCCGGCGACGCCCTTGGCGGTGCGCCGGCCGGTGCGCAGAAGCCGCCCGTCGGCGAGGACGACGTCCAGACCGAGCACGTACTCGGCGGTCACCCCGTACTTGACGCAGCACAGGCCGCCTGAGGCGGTGCCGATGTTCCCGCCGATGGTGCAGGTCTCCCAGCTGGAGGGGTCCGGCGGGTAGTAGAGGCCCTGTTCGGCGACGGCGCGGGACAGCACGGCGTTGACGACGCCCGGTTCGACGACGGCGATCCGGTCGACCGGGTTGATCTCCAGGATGCGGTCCATCTTGACGAGGGAGAGCACGATGCAGCCGTCGGAGGCGTTCGCGCCGCCTGACAGGCCCGTGCGGGCACCCTGCGGGACGACGGGGACACGGAGTTCGGTCGCGGTGCGCATGACGTGCTGGACCTGTTCGACCGTACGGGGAAGCACGACGGCCGCGGGGACGCCGGCCTCGCAGAAACTCGCCATGTCGCGCGCGTAGGAGTCGGTCACGTCCGGATCGGTGAGCAGCGCCTCGGCGGGAAGCCCGGCGCGCAGCCGCGTCAGAAGATCGTCCATGCGTCCAGCGTGGCACCGTCGTCCATCGGTGTGAACCCGCCGGAGCGGGCGCTTCGCGCGCTCTTCGTAGGGGCGGACGCGGACGCACAGTGAGCGCCATGAAGACCGAGAACGTGTCGAGGACGGTCCTGGCGGCCGGGGTGGGCGCGGTGCTCGCGGCGACGGCGCTGCTGTACGTCCCGGAGTTCGCCGGGCAGGGTCCGCCACCCCCGCCCGGACCGGCGGAGCGGGCGGTGATCGCGGCCCACGCGGGCGCGCAGGCCGCGCTGCCGGACCTGGCCGCGCTGATCGCGGACCGGGAGAAGTGGCTGCGGGCCCACCCGGAGGACGAGGCGTCCTGGGCGGAGCTGGGCGCGGCGTACACGGAGCGGGGCAGCCGGCTCGGAGACGTGCGGGACTATCCGCGGGCCGAGCGGGCACTGCGCCGCTCGCTCGCCGAACGGCCCGCCGCCCGCGGCAATCCGGACGCGCAGCTGGGTCTCGGGGCGCTCGCGGGGGCGCGGGGCGACTGGAGGACGGCGAAGGAGTGGGGCGAGCGGGTACGGAAGGCCGATCCGAGCCGCTGGCCGGTGTATCCGGTCCTCATCGACGCGTACAACGGGCTCGGGGAGTACCAGGCGGCCCAGAAGGCCATGGAGAGCCTTGAGAGGCTCCACGCGGGCGCGATGGTGCGGGGCAGGGCCGCGGAGACCTACCGCGACCGGGGCTGGCGCGAGGACGCCGACGCGGCGGCCCTCGACGCGGCGGCGCTCGCGGAGACGGACACGGAGAAGGCGGCGGCCCTCGCGCGGCTCGGGGACCTGGCGTGGGAGCGGGGCGAGCCGGCGGAGGCCCTCGGGCGGTACGGGGCGGCGCTGCGGCTCGTGCGGGACCACGGGCCCTCGCTCGCCGGCCGGGCGCGAACGCTCGCGGCCCTCGGCCGCACGGAGGAGGCGGTGCGCGGCTGGCGGGCGGCCCTGGAGCGGCTGCCGCTGCCGGAGTACTTGCTCGAGGCGGGCGAGCTGTACGAGTCGCTGGGCCGCGACGGGGAGGCGCGGGCGCTGTACGGGCGGCTGCGGACGAGCGGTCGGCCGGGCGCGGAGGCCACGCTGGGCCTTCTCGACGCGGACCACGGCGACCCGGCGGCCGCGGCCGTCCGCATGCGGGCGGAGTGGGCCCGGGGCCACCGCTCGGTGCAGGTGGCGGACGCCCTCGGCTGGGCCCTGCACCGCTCTGGCGCGTCGAAGGAGGCCCTCGGGTACGCCAAGCGGGCCACCGAGGAGGGCCTCCGGAGCGCGCCCTTCATGTACCACCGGGGCGAGATCGAACGCGCCCTCGACCAGCCGGGACCGGCCCGCCGCCATCTGGAGGAGGCGCTGCGGATCAACCCGGAGTTCTCTCCGCTGCGCGCGCGGAGGGCGTCGGAGGCCTTGGCGGCGCTGGGTGAACCGTCGGACGGGCTTCCGGCGGAGGTCCGGCCGGAGCGGTCCGCGGGGACGGGGAATTCGTCGGTCGCGACGGCCTCGGGGCCTGCGCGGGGGTAGTCACCCCGGCCCACCCCCCGCGTGGGCCGGGGCCGGACATGCGTGAGGGGTCCCGGGGCCAGGCCCCGGGACCCCTCACCGACGGCGGCTACAGGTTGCCGCGCTTCTCCTGCTCGCGCTCGATCGCCTCGAACAGCGCCTTGAAGTTGCCCTTGCCGAAGCCCATCGACCCGTGCCGCTCGATCATCTCGAAGAAGACGGTCGGACGGTCCTGGACCGGCTTCGTGAAGATCTGCAGCAGGTAGCCGTCCTCGTCGCGGTCTACGAGGATCTTCAGCTCGCGCAGGGTCTCGATCGGGACGCGCGTCTCGCCCGCCCACTCGCCGAGCGTGTCGTAGTACGAGTCGGGGGTGTCGAGGAACTGGACACCGGCGGCCCGCATCGCGCGCACGGAGGCGACGATGTCGTTGGTGGCGAGGGCGATGTGCTGCACGCCGGCGCCGCCGTAGAACTCCAGGTACTCGTCGATCTGCGACTTCTTCTTCGCGATCGCCGGCTCGTTGATCGGGAACTTCACCTTGAGGGTGCCGTCCGCGACGACCTTCGACATCAGCGCCGAGTACTCGGTCGCGATGTCGTCGCCCACGAACTCCTTCATGTTCGTGAAGCCCATGACCTTGTTGTAGAAGCCGACCCAGTCGTTCATCTTGCCGAGCTCGACGTTGCCGACGCAGTGGTCGATGGCCTGGAAGGTCCGCTTGGCCGGGGGCTCGACGATCGGCTTGGCGGAGACGAAGCCCGGCAGGTAGGGACCGTCGTAGCCGGAGCGCTCGACGAGGGTGTGGCGGGTCTTGCCGTACGTGGCGATGGCGGCGAGGACGACGGTGCCGTTCTCGTCCTTCAGCTCGTAGGGCTCGGTGATGCCGGTGGCGCCGTGCTCGACGGCGTAGGCGTACGCGGCGCGCGCGTCCGGCACCTCGATCGCCAGGTCGACGACGCCGTCGCCGTGCTCGGCGACGTGCTCGGCGAGGAAGCGGCCCCAGTCGGTCGCGACCTTGATGACGGAGGTGAACACGAAACGGGCGGAGCCGTTGGTGAGGACGTAACTGGCGGTCTCGCGGCTGCCGTTCTCCGGTCCGGAGTAGGCGACCAGCTTCATGCCGAAGGCCGTGGAGTAGTAGTGCGCGGCCTGCTTGGCGTTGCCGACGGCGAAGACGACCGCGTCCATTCCCTTGACCGGGAAGGGATCGGCCTCACGCGCGGTGGAAGGGGTGTGATCGATGGTCTCAGTCATGGCAGCAATGTCCCGCCGTTCTGCAAGGTGCGCAAGAGTTTGCTTATCCACTGGTCAATCTGCACAGCGACCGGCCAGTATGGCCGTGCGACTTGTACATCCTGACCACGGGGAGACCGCTGTGGCGATCGATCATTTGGACGGCCGGCTGATCGCGCTCCTCGCGCGCGAGCCGCGCATCGGGGTCCTGGAGGCCTCGCGGCGTCTGGGGGTGGCGCGCGGGACGGTGCAGGCGCGCCTCGACCGGCTCCAGGCGAGCGGCGTGATCAGGGGCTTCGGGCCGCAGGTGGACCCGGCTGCGCTGGGCTATCCGGTGACGGCCTTCGCGACCCTGGAGATCAAGCAGGGTCAGGGCGCGGACGTACGGGGCCATCTGGCGACGGTGCCGGAGGTCCTGGAGCTGCACACGACGACGGGCCACGGCGACATGCTCTGCCGGCTGGTCGCCCGCTCGAACGCGGACCTCCAGCGGGTGATCGACAAGGTGGTGGCCTTCGAGGGGATCGTGCGGGCGTCGACGGCGATCGTGATGGAGAACCCGGTTCCGCTGCGGATCATCCCGCTGGTGGAGCAGGCGGCGGCGGGCGAGCCGACGGCGTAGGCACGACACGCTCCCAGAGTTGCAAAGAAGTCTCTGCAAAAAACCCTTGCAGAGACTTCTTTGCAACTCTACCGTGAAGCCATGCCCGAAGAGCAGCCCGCGCCGCCCGAGACACAGCCCGAGACGCAGCCCGTCGAGCCCCTGACCCGCACGCTCGACCCGCGCTCCCTGCGCGCCCTCGCCCACCCCCTGCGCATCCAGCTGCTGCGCGCCCTGCGCCGCTACGGGCCTGCCACCGCCTCCCAACTGGCCGAGCGGCTCGGCGAGTCCAGCGGGGCCACCAGCTACCACCTGCGCCAGCTCGCCGCCCACGACTTCATCGTGGACGACCCGACGCGCGGCAAGGGCCGGGAGCGCTGGTGGAAGGCGGCCCACCGGGGGACGCACTTCGACGAGACGCTCCACAGGAACCCCGACCCCGAGGTCCAGGGCGCCCTCGACGTCGTCATGCACGAGATCGCGACCATCCACACCCAGGAGCTGTCGACCTGGGTCGCCACCCGCCACACCTGGGACGAGGCCTGGGCCGGCGCCTCGGACTTCAGCGACTTCAGGCTGAACCTCCCGCCGGAGCGGCTGCGCGAGCTGAACCAGAAGATCCACGCACTGATCGACGAGTACAGCGAAACCGCCGACCCCGACGCGCCGGGCGCCGAGCGCGTACGGATGCACCTGCACGCGTTCCCGCAGCACGAC
Organism: Streptomyces sp. NPDC002463; assembly: GCF_042889835.1. Classification (NCBI taxonomy): domain Bacteria; kingdom Bacillati; phylum Actinomycetota; class Actinomycetes; order Kitasatosporales; family Streptomycetaceae; genus Streptomyces; species Streptomyces sp. NPDC002463. The sequence continues at coordinate 76,800 of NZ_JBIARL010000014.1, read as the reverse complement.
AACTGACGGAAGGAACCACGGAGTCATGCACGCCGACATCCACCTCCAGTTGCACCACCTGAACGCCGCCGAACTCCACCACGCCGCCGAGGTCCGCGGCCCCGACGCGGCCTCCCCGCCGCTCCGCGTCCAGCTCGGCTGGAGGCTCGTCGAGCTGGGCCTCCGCCTGGCCACGCCCGCGCGACAGCCGATCGCCTTCGCCGCATGACCGCGCCGGGGGGACACGAAGCGCTCACGACGAAGCGCGACCGCACACCACTGGCCACCGTCCTGGCCGCCAACGCCATCTCCATCAGCGGCAATTCACTCACCCTCATCGCCGTCCCGTGGTTCGCCCTGGAGACCACGGGCAGCCCCGGCAAGGCCGGGTTCGTCGCCTTCTGCACCGCGCTGCCCGTCCTCCTCTCGGCCCTCGTCGGCGGCCCCGTCATCGACCGGATCGGCCGCCGCCGGGTCTCCATCGCCTCCGACCTGGTCTGCGCCCTGGCGCTCACCGCCATCCCGCTGCTCAACCACGCCGGCGTGCTCCGGTTCTGGATGCTGTGCGCGCTGATGGCCGTCACCGGCCTCTTCCACGCCCCCGGCGAGACCGCCCGCAACGTCCTCACGCCCGACCTCGCCGAGCGGGCCGGCACCCCGCTCGGCCGCGCCACCAGCTTCTACGACGCCGTCTCGCGCGGCGCCCGGATGACCGGTGCCGCGCTCGCCGGTCTGCTCGTGGCGCTCCTCGGTGCCGACTCCGTCCTGTACATCGACGCCGCGACCTTCGGCGTCTCCGCGCTCCTCGTCCTCCTGGGCCTGCGCGGCATCCCGTCCGCCGAACCGGTGCGCGGAGCACCGCCGTTGTCCCTGGCCGTGTACCGGGCCGACCTGCGCGAGGGCTACGCGTTCATGCTCCGCACCCGGCTGCTCCTCGGCGTCAACCTCATGGTGATGGTCACCAACGGCCTGGCCCAGAGCTGGAGTTCGGTGCTGTTGCCGGTGCACGCCCGGGAGGAGCTCGGCGGTTCGGCGGCTCTCGGTCTGCTCGTCGCCGTCTTCGGCGGCTCCGCCCTCGCCGGCGCCCTGCTGTACGCGGCGGTCGGTCACCGCTTCCCCCGCCGCCCGGTCCTCGCCGTCGGCTTCCTGCTCTGCGGCGCCCCCGTGTACGTGACGGCGGCCCTCACCGACACCACCCCGCCGCTGCTCGTGGTGATGGCGCTCGGCGGCCTCGGAGCCGGGGTGCTCAACCCGATCCTCGGCGCGGTCTTCTACGAGATCGTCCCCGAGGGGCTGCGCAGCCGGGTCGGCAGCGCCAGCACGGCCAGCGTGCTGCTCACGACCCCGCTCGGCGGACTCGCCGCGGGCTTCCTGGTGGAGCGGATGGGCATCACGGCGACGCTGCTCAGCCTCGCCGGGGTCTACTTCCTGGCCACGCTCTGCCCGCTGGTCTTCCCGTCCTGGCGGGCGATGGACGCGCCCCGTGCGGCATCGGCCGCCGGCACACCGGCCGCCGGCAAGGGCGGGCTCAGCAGGACGGGACCTTCGACTCCTGCCCCTGCCCCAGGGCCCGCAGGGACGCCACCGCGTCGCTGAGCGTGGTCACGGGCACGAGCCGGAGGCCCTTCGGCTGCTCGGCCCGGGCGTCCGAGCACTCCTTCTTCGGCACGAGGAAGACGGTGGCCCCGTCCCGGGCGGCGGCCTGCGTCTTCAGGGAGACCCCGCCGACCGCGCCGACCGTCCCGTCCGGGTCGATCGTGCCCGTACCGGCGATGATCTTGCCGTTGGTGAGGTCGCCGCCGTTCCCGTCGCCGTCGAGCTTGTCGACGATGCCGAGGGAGAACAGCAGCCCGGCGCTGGGCCCGCCGACGTCCGCGAGGTGGAGGGTCACCTTCACCTTCTCCGGGTCCTCCTTCAGGTACCCGAGCGCGGCGAGGGTGGCCGCGTCCTGCGACTCCTTCATCTGACCGAGGTTGTGCTTCTCGATCTCGGCGTCGGACTTCCCCGCGGGGTAGACGGAGTCGTGCGGCAGGACGGCCCGGTCGGTACGGAACCAGGCGTCGGTCACGTCCCCGAGGTCCACGTCCTCGGACGGCCCGGTCGCGAGGATCGTCGTCATCCGCAGCTGGCCGTCGGTCGGCCGGACGGGGGCGCCGGTGATCGTGATGATCTCCCGCCCCTGGTCCTTGCCGAGCACGTCGGCGGTCGTGCCGGGCTGCGCGATCGCGAACGGCAGCGGCGCGAGCCCGACGACGGCGAAGAGCGCGGCGACGGGGAGCGCGCAGAGCGCGAGGGCGCGGGGACGCGAGAGGCTGGAGAACACGCCCCCAGGCTACTGGGACGAACACCACCCCACCGTCACGGCCTCATGCCCGGCCCGTTGCGGGCGACGCTGCCGGGCTCCGTTGCGGGCAGTCGTTCCGCTGGGGCGAGGGGGTCCCCCTGCTCGAGCGAAGCCGAGAGCTTGGGGGAGGGTGGGCACAACGGACCCGCGCCTGCCGGCGCCAGAGGCTCCCGCACCCTGACCCGCACCACGTCGTGCGCCGCCACTGGGGTGCGGGTCCAGGCTCGGAACGCGGAGGCGCCGCTGAGGGCGCCGTCCCGCGTGCCCACCCGTCCCGCCCCAGCGGGACGATTGCCCACACGGCAGCGGGCACCGCCCCGCCGGGCGCGGGCGCCACACGAGGGCGGGCCGGGGCGTCGGCCCGCGGGCGGTCCGGGCGCAGAAGGGGGCCCGTCGCCGCGCGCTCTAGCGCAGCGCGTCGGCGACCTCCCGCGCCGCGTCCACCACCCGCGGCCCCACCCGCTCCGGCACCGCGTCCGCGAGCATCACGACGCCGACGCTGCCCTCGACGCCCGTGACGCCCACCAGCGGCGCCGCGGCACCGCTCGCGCCGGCCTCCAGTTCGCCGTGGGTGAGGGTGTAGCCGGGCTCGGTCAGTCCGCCCTGGCGGGCGGCGAGGATCGCGCGGCCCGCGGCGCCCCGGTCGAGCGGGTGCCGGAAGCCGGCCCGGTAGGCGACGTGGTAGTCGGTCCAGGTCGGCTCGACGACGGCGACAGCGAGCGCCTCCGCCCCGTCGACGAGGGTCAGGTGGGCGGTCGCCCCGATGTCCTCGGCGAGCGAGCGCAGCGCGGGCAGCGCGGCCTCCCGCACCAGGGGGTGGACCTGGCGCCCGAGCCGCAGCACGCCGAGGCCGACGCGGGCGCGTCCGCCGAGGTCGCGTCGGACGAGGGCGTGCTGCTCGAGCGTGGCGAGGAGCCGGTAGACCACGGTCCGGTTGACGCCGAGTCGGTTGGACAACTCGGTGACCGTCAGGCCGTGGTCGGTGTCGGCGAGCAGTTTGAGGACTCTGAGTCCCCGGTCGAGCGTCTGGGAGGTCTCCGCGGTCACGACGCCCTCTCCTTCAGGGTGTGTGGCGGCGGGCTCTCACGGAGTTGCGGCGCCGGTCCCGCGGCGACGCACGTCAGAGGCCGCCGGCAGGAAGGGGTACACCGGCTGCGCTCCGCGGCGGCGCTGCCACGGGGCGATTGCTTGTGAGCCGGGACAGTAGCGGCGCGCTCCGCTCAGCGGAAGACCTCGTCCAGAATCCGGGCGCCGCCGACCGGAACGAGACGGTTCGGGACCTTCGTCGGTCGGACGAGGGACTTTGGCTGACAAGATCGGCTATGTCGTGCCCGTACCGTGGAGGCGTCCGGAGGCCGACCGTGGGGGCCGGCATCCGGGCCCGTTCCCGTGGCCACGGGACGCCCGAGGCCCGTACGCACACCGGCGTACGGGCCTCGTTCACGCTTCAAGGGCTAGCGCATCCGCGTCGCCCACTCCTGCACCTTCTTGATCCGCTCACGGATCTGTCCGGCGGTCGCCTCCGCGCTCGGCGGCCCGCCGCAGACCCGGCGCAGCTCGGTGTGGATCACGCCGTGCGGCTTGCCGCTCTGGTGGACGTACGCGCCGACCATCGTGTTGAGCTGTTTCCGCAGTTCGAGCAGCTCCTTGTGGGAAACGACAGGGCGCCGTTCCGCCGGAAGCTCCAGCAGGTCCGCCTCGGTGTCCGGCTTCTTGCGGCTGTGCGCGATCTGCCGGGCCTGGCGCTTCTGGAGGAGCAGCTGGACCTGGTCGGGTTCGAGGAGGCCGGGGATGCCGAGGTAGTCCTGCTCCTCCTCGCTGCCGGGGTGGGCCTGCATGCCGAACTCGGCGCTGTTGTACAGCACGCGGTCGAAGACGGCGTCGGACTCCAGCGCCTCGAAGGGCAGCATGTCCTGCTCGCCGGTGTCCTCGTCCTGCTGGCGCTCGGCCTCGGCCATCTCCTTCTCGGACTCGGCGTACGGGTCCTCGTCCTCGCCGGCCTTCTTCGGCTTGTCGAGGACGTGGTCGCGCTCGACCTCCATCTCGTTGGCGAATCCGAGGAGGCTGGGGATCGTGGGAAGGAACACGGACGCGGTCTCGCCGCGCCTGCGGGATCGCACGAAGCGGCCGACGGCCTGGGCGAAGAAGAGCGGGGTCGAGATGGTCGTCGCGTACACGCCGACGGCGAGGCGGGGGACGTCGACGCCCTCGGACACCATGCGGACGGCGACCATCCAGCGGTCGGTGTTCTCGCTGAACTCGTCGATGCGGTTCGAGGCGCCGGTGTCGTCGGAGAGGACGACGGTGGCCTTGGTGCCGGTGATCTCGCGGATCAGCTTGGCGTACGAGCGGGCCGAGTCCTGGTCGGAGGCGATGACGAGGCCGCCGGCGTCCGGGATGGACTTGCGGACCTCGGTGAGCCGCCGGTCGGCGGCCCGCAGGACGTTCGGCATCCACTCGCCCTTGGCGTCCAGCGCGGTGCGCCAGGCCTGCGAGACGGCGTCCTTGGTCATCGGCTCGCCGAGGCGGGCGGCGATCTCGTCGCCGGCCTTGGTGCGCCAGCGCATGTTGCCGCTGTAGGAGAGGAAGATGACCGGCCGGACGACGCCGTCGCCGAGCGCGTTGCCGTAGCCGTAGGTGTAGTCGGCCGACGACCGGCGGATGCCGTCGTTCCCCTCCTCGTACGTGACGAAGGGGATCGGGTTCGTGTCGGACCGGAACGGGGTACCGGTGAGGGCGAGGCGCCGGGTGGCGGGCTCGAAGGCCTCCAGGCAGGCCTCGCCCCAGGACTTGGAGTCTCCGGCGTGGTGGATCTCGTCGAGGATGACGAGGGTCTTGCGCTGTTCGGAACGGTTGCGGTGGAGCATGGGCCGCACGCCGACACCGGCGTACGTGATCGCGACCCCGTCGTACTCCTTGCTCAGCGGTCCTGCGCTGTAGTCGGGGTCCAGCTTGATCCCTATCCGCGCCGCGGCGGCCGCCCACTGCTTCTTGAGGTGCTCGGTGGGTGCGACGACGGTGACCTGCTGCACGACGTGGTGGTGCAGCAGCCACGAGGCGAGGGTCAGCGCGAAGGTGGTCTTGCCGGCGCCGGGCGTGGCGACCGCGAGGAAGTCACGGGGCTGCTCCTGGATGTACTTCTCCATCGCGCCCTGCTGCCAGGCACGCAGCTTGCCAGCGGTACCCCACGGGGCCCGTCCGGGGAAGGCGGGAGAAAGGTGATGGGAGGAGGTGGCGGTAGTAGTCACGATCTCCGGGTTCGACGCTCGTCACGGAATGACAGTCCAGATATGACAACCGGGCCACCTTACCGGCGGCCCGGTTGGAACCACGTATCGAACGGGGTGGGGGCGGGGCGGTTGCGATTCAGCTCACGTGATCGTCGATCAGCTCGCGCAGCCCCTGCGCGATCACCTTCACCTCGTCGGTCTCACCAGTCGCTACGGCGATGACCAGGCGTTCCGCCGCGTCGACGTCCGGGCGGAGCTGGACCCCGTTCATGGCGAGGAACGTGACGCAGGACAGCCAGGCCGTGCGCTTGTCGCCGTCGAGGAAGGGGCGGTTGATCGCGAGCGACTGGAGCAGTGCGGCGGCCTTGTGGAGAAGGTCGGGGTACGCCTCCTCGCCGAACATGGCGGCGGACGGCCGGTGGACGGCCGATTCCAGCAGTCCCGCGTCGCGAACGACGACGTCCTGGTCGTCCACCGCGTGCTCGGCGACGACCAGGACGTCCTCTGCGGAGAGGTACACGCAGCTCACTTGAGCCTCTCCATCAGCTCGTGCCACTTGGCCGCCTGCTCCATGGCGGTCTTCCGCACGATCGCCTGCTGGGCGGTGCGGGCGAGGTAGTCGTCGACCGCCTGGAGCAGTATCGCGTGCATGCTGGTGCCCTCCTGCTCGGCGCGCAGCTTGAGAGCCTCGGTCTGGTCGTCGCGGAGACGCAGGTTCATGGCCATACCAAAACGGTACCACCGAGTGGGGTCAGATTGGTACCACCCGAGGCTCAGGCCCCGGCATCCGCCCCCGTCGCGTGCAACCGCGTCGCGACCCACACCCCGACCGCCGCCACCGCGGCCACCGGCAGGAAGACGGCCGCGAAGGCCGCCGGGTGGGAGCCGGTGGACGCGCCGGCGTCCATCGCGTGGCCCACCGCGCCGCCGCCGAGCGCCGCGAAGGCCGCGCCGCCGGCCGCGAGCAGCAGGACGTTGGAGAGGCCGTCGGAGATCTGGAGCGCGGCCGAATTGGCGCCGACCTCCTCGGGGGCGGAGAGCTTCATCAGGATCACGCTGGTCGAGGAGATCACCGCGCCCATGCCGAAGCAGCCGAAGGCCCACACCACCGCGACCACCCACGCCGGAACGGACTCGATGAGCACGCTGGGCGCGCCGGCGATGGCGAGCGCGATGAGCGCCATGCCGAGGACGACGAGCCGCTCCCGGTACGGCTCCGTCCACGTCTGGGACTGGATCCAGGAGCCGAGCGCCCAGGTGAGGCCGCCGAGGGCCAGGGAGAAGCCGGCCAGGGTGGGGCTGAGGCCGCGTTCGGAGACCAGCATCAGGGGGATGAAGGACTCGGCGGCGATGAAGGTCCCGGCGGCGATGCCGCGGAGCAGGATGACCGCGGGCAGGCCGCGGGCGGCCCGCCAGGTGCCACGCGGCAGCAGCCCGCGGACGGCGGGCACGAGCAGCGCGCAGCCGGCCACGGCGGGCAGGAGGGCGATGGGACGCAGTTCCTCGCCCGCGTACTGGAGGAGGGCCGCGCCGGCCGAGATGCCGAGGGCCAGCACGATCCGGCGCCGGTCCCAGGGGGCGACGGGCGTCTCGGGGTCGGCGGGGCCGGAGGCGGTGCGACGTATCGCGGGGAGGGCGAGGGCCAGCGGGAAGACGACGAGGGCGGGGATGCCGATGAAGACCCAGCGCCAGCCGAGGTGCTCGGTGATCGTCCCGGAGGCGAGGGGTCCGACGATGGAGGGCACGACCCAGCTGGCGGCGAAGGCGGCCATGATCGCGGGCCTGAGGTGTTCGGCGTAGGCCCGGCCGACGACGACGTACAGGGCGACGATGACGAGGCCGCCGCCGAGGCCCTGCACCGCGCGGCCGAGGATGAACATCCACATGGCGCCGGCGGTCCCGGAGAGGAGGAGTCCGGCGGCGAAGGCGCTGATGCCGGCGGTGAGGGGCGCGAGGGGCCCGCTCCGGTCGGACCACTGGCCGGCCAGGACCATGCCGAAGAGGCTGGTGGTGAAGTACGCGGAGAAGGCGAAGGCGTAGAGCGCGATGCCGTGCAGCTCACGGGCGGCGACGGGCATGGCGGTGCCGATGGCGGTCGCCTCGAAGGCGATGAGCAGGACGACGGAGACCATGCCGATGCTGAGCGCCCGATGGTCCGGGTCGAGGACGGACCCCTTGGCTGCGCCGGGTGCGGCAGGGGGTCCGGGGGCGGGGGCGACGTCGGCGTCGCGCGGTTCGAGGGCGCTCATCCCCCCAGAGTAAGAGGTGAACCGGGAGATGGCCCCTGTCAGGAGTCCCGGTCCGCCTCGACCCTTGGACGTACGACCACGCACGCGATGTTGCGGCGGTGTGTCAGTCGTATGGCACGACCCCCGGAACCCTTGAGCCCCTCCCGACCCCCGCCTACGGTCGTACTCGTGCACAACACGACCGTGTGCCCGAGTGGTTGAGGGGCTCGCCTGCAAAGCGAGTTACGTGGGTTCGAATCCCGCCACGGTCTCCAAGCGAGCTCCCCGACGGGAGCTCACGGGACCTTCACAGCGCGCCGCACGGTGTGCCACAGTCCGCCCATGAACGATCAAGGCAGACGCAGAGTGGGCATCCTCATCGGCGTGGGCCTCGCCTGCGGCCTCCTGCCCGGGATCACCCTGGCCGGCACGGAGACCCTGGACAAGGTCCTCGCCGTCCTGATGGCGGTCATCGTCATGACGATCGTCAACCAGCTGATCTTCGTCGGCCCGTCGGGCCGCGTCCCCCTCCCCGCCCTCCTGGCCTTCGGCCTCGCCGGCTACGTCCAGGACGCCCTGGTCTGGTGGCTGCTGTCCTGGCTGGGCCCGAAGCTCGGCAACATGCAGGTCGAGGGCTTCGGGACGATCCTCCTCGCGGCACTGATCACCCGCGGGACGGTCCTGCTCCTGTCCCAGCTGACCCCGACGGCCGAGACGGCCGAGACGGCCGAGGACTGACGACCGCCGACGGCGGGCCTACTGCTCGCCGCGCCACTTCTTCTCGGTGAAGACGGGGGTCTCGGGGAGCCCCGCGTCGCCCTCACAGCCGAGCTTCTTCACGACGGCGAGCGTGACGGAGTGGAGGACGGTGAGGTAGGCCTCGCGGGTGGCGGGGGTGTTGGGGGGGTAGGAGGTCTTCGCCGGCTTCTCGAACTCGAACTTGGCATTGATGAGGGCCGGCGTCTTGTCCGACCCCTTCAGCTGCGGGCTGGTGCACTCGACGAAGAGGTACGCCGACTTGTTGTCCGTGTTCGCCTCACGGCCCATCCCGTAGAGGTGGCGACCACCGGGCCTCCAGTCGGTGCCGTCGTCGTACAGGCTGGCGTTCTCGGACAGCATGACGTCGACCCTGACTCCGCGCCGGGAGTCGGCATCGGTGATGACCTCGCACATCGCGGGGTGCCCCGACGGCCGGCTGTCCTTCGCCTGGTCCTCGATCAGCGTCGTCGCCGTCCGCTCCAGACCGAAGCCTTCCGAGTGGTACCCCTTCGTACCCAGCACGGTCTCAAGCCCCCCGACGGCCGTGGGTGAGAGCGTCCCGTCGCACTTCTGGGCCACCTGTGGCACCTCCTCGCCGCTCCCGCATGCAGTGAGAAGCAGCCCGAAGGCCAGCACGGTCGACACGGACGCGGACGCTCTTCTCATCGTGTTCCTCGGGATTCCTCGTCGGGGCGGGGCGACGGCGGATCAGCCGGTCTCGGGGGCGTTGCCGGTCTGCCTGGCGTGAGTGTTGCCGTTCATGTAGCCGTTGCTCACGGACTCGATCATGTCCTGGCGGAAGTCGCTGCTCACCTGACTGCGGTGCTCGCTCAGGAACCGCTCCATCGGCGACTCGGCGCTGTACCGGCCGGCCTCGTACATCGCGGCGTTGTCGTCGTGGATCTGCCCCTCGGTCTTGTCCTTGTGGTCGTCGACCGACTTCTCCGACCAGTCGCCGATGACCTGCCCGGCCAGCTGCTCCATCGCCCCCGAGCCCGTGTCGACCGCGAGGGGTACGAGGATGGCGGCCGCGCCGGCAGCGGCGGCGGTCGCGGGCAGAAAAGCGACGCCGGCCGCGATGGCCGCGGTGGTGCCGAACCCCACCCAGGCGGCCTTCTTCGCCTGCGCCTTCTCGTAGTCCTCGTGCTTCTTCATGCCCTCGGCCTCGACCTGGTCCCCTCGGGACTGGTCGAGCAGACCCTGAAGCGTGGCACCCGTGAACGCGGCGCCTCGGGCATGCCCCTCGTCGATCCTGCCGTCCGGGCCGACCTGCGCTTCCAGAACACTCGTGGTGTAGAGGCGTTCGGCCGTGGAGACCGTGGCGTAGGCGTCCGGATGCTGACCGAGAGCGCTCAGGAACTTGACCGTATCATCCCGATCGAACACGGGATGAGACGACGGCTCCTTCGTCGGATGGAAGACACTGTCCGGAGTGCCCTTGTCCAAAGCCCAGTTGAGATCGTCGATGTAGCCGGCGCCCATGTTGCCGAGGCTGTCCGCCAGCGTGGGCTGCCACTTCTTGAGCAGTTCGGCGTCGCCGTACTTCAGAAGGACGTCCTTCATGATCTGTGCCGTCTTCTCGTCACGCTTCAGTTCCGGCGTCGCGTCGTCCCAGGCATGGCCGAGCGTCGCCGATTCCAAGGCGTGCCCCAGGGCATCCGGCATGTACCCCATGGTCGTGGTGAGGTCGTCCGGGTTGTGCCCCTCGACGTCGGCGAAGAACGTGTAGTCCTTGTTCGCGAAGAAGTCCAGGTAGCTCTGCTGATCGTCCTCCTTCTTCGGATCGAGATCGACCGTCCCGCCCACACTCCCGTCCTGGTTGTACGACGTCGGCTCCTTCGAGAAGAAGTCCTTCGCCGCCTCCGGGCTGTGTCCGAGCGCCTCCAGCATCGAGATCATCGGGTCGAAGCCGGCGCCGTTGACGCCCGACGGGTTGTACTGGTTCTGCAGGCCGCCCGCCATCATCGGCTTGCTGTTGGCGAAGAGGTACGGGTCCTTCGCGTGGAGCTGGGTGACGTGCTCGGCGATCGGGACCAGGAACTTCTTGTCGTAGTCGCCGTAGCGCATGATGCCGCCGAGCAACTGGTAGCCGTACGCCGGGTTGTTGTCGTACTTGACGAGCGGGATGCGCTCCGTGCCGAGCTTGCGCATGTCCGCGGACCACTTCTCGGTCCAGGCGTCGCCGCCCTGCGTGGCGGTCGCCAGGTTGAGGCCCAGGTTCTTCTGGAGCTCCTGGACGTCGGCGAGGCGCTGCTTGTCGACCTTGGCGTAGTCGTACGTGTCCGTGGACAGCTGCCCGAAGAACTCCAGGGCGCCCCTCGGCCCCATGCCGTTGTAGAAGGTCCGGGCGAACTCCTTGGAGCCGCTGTTGTCCTGCAGCAGCTCGTTGAGGCGCGTCAGCTCCTCGTGCGAGATCTCCCGGCCCTTCTTGGCGAGGTCGACGGCACGCTGCGCCTCCTCGGCGTCGAGGCTGGTGTACTTCGGGGCGCTGAAGTTGTGCTGGTCGGCGGTGATGTCGGCCTTGAGCGCGTTGGCGCAGGACACGTCGGCGTCGTCGCAGGTCTCGACGATCGCGTCGATCCGCCGCTGCATCGCGTCGATGTCGGCGCGTTCCTTGCGGACCATCTCCTGGAAGTCGGGGTCGTGCCGCATCCCCTGGTCCTTGGTCTGCGACAGCGGCTCGACGGCCTCGACGGTGCCGCGGGCCGTCACCCGGAAGCCCTTGGCGGGGGCCTCGGTGTCGACGATCCTCTTGAGGTCGTCCTTCGCCTTCTTGAAGGCCTGGTAGCCGTCCTCCAGGACCTTGTGGATGCCGTCGGCCGCCTTGGCGGCGTCGCCGAACTCCTTCGCGGTCTTGTCCACGAACGGCTTGGTGACCTCGGCGTTCACCCCGCGCCAGTAGTCGTCCCTGGCCTTCGCGGCCATCGTCGTCGTCGCGTCCTGGGCGAGCGTGTCGAGCTTGCCCTTCATGGCGGCCCAGTCGTCGGCCGCGGCCTTCATCCGGTCGAGCGGCGCCTGGTACACGTTGTCGAAGGTCAGCACAGCAGGTCCCCCGCCTACTTGAGGTACTGGTCGATCTTGGAGGCGGACAGGGCCGCCGCGATGTCCGCCTCTTCCTTGGCGTGCGAGGCCGCGCTGTAGTCGAGGTGGTTGGAGATCTGGGCGCAGGCGTCGAGGAGCGTGTTCAGCTGCGAGCTCCACGTCTCCTGGACGGTGGTCAGCGCGGAGCCGGTGAGGAAGCCGTGGCCGGCCAGGCCCGTCCCCGCCTCCGTGGTGCTCGTACGGGCGTGGTTGCCGTCCTTGACCAGCCGGCCGTGCAGCGCGTACGCGGCGCTGCCGATGGCGCCGAGCTTGTCCTGGTCGACGCTCAGGTCGGCGTTGCCTCCGCCGCCACCACCGGGCTCGGGGGCGAGCTGGTTGAGCCTCATGTCCACGTTGGCCGTCGCCGTGGACCGTACGGACGCCCACTCCTCCTCGAACGACATGTGCTTCCCCCGCTGCTTCCGCGCCCACTGCGACCATGACGGCTTCACCTCAGCAAGTTTCATAACCGGGGAAGCACCGCGATCTTAGCCTTCGGGCGCCCGTTCGAGCAGTCGTGGCCAGGAAATGGCGCATATTCGCAGCCGCCACGACACCCCCACGAATACTTCACCTTCGCAACTCATTTAGGACGAAGGGCAGCCCGGGCGGCAGCCCGACGACCGTTCCCGGCCCCGGCCACCCGCCGCGGACCGTCCCCTCGCTCTCCCCGCCACGGCCCTCCCCTCCCGCCTCGATAGGCTCGTCCCGCCTCCGTCGCCACGGGGCGCCGGAACGACGGGGGGACGTACACGTGGAGCAGTCGCGCACGCGGGAGGAATCCGCGCGGCGGATCGGTCCGTACCGGCTGATCACCCGCCTCGACCCGCCCCACCAGCTCGGCGCGGCCGTCCCCTGCCGCCGGTTCATCGCCCGTACGAGCGACGGGGAGCGCACGGTCCTCCTGAGCGCCCCGCTGCCCGGCGCCGACCCCGCCCGTTTCGTGGCGGAGGCCGACGCGGGCCGCCGCCTCCTCGGGCCCTGGATCGCCGCGGTCACGGACCTGTCGTCCCCCGGCGAAACCCCCTGGTACGCGACCCCCTACCTCCCCCTGCTCCCCCTCCCCGTGGCCCTCGCCGTCCACGGCGGGCCGCTGCCCGAGGCGACCGTACGGGCCGTCGGCGCCGCCCTCGCCGAGGCGCTGGCCGCCGCGCACGCGCAGGGCCTGACGCACGCCGGGGTGTCCCCCGCCGCGGTCCTGCTGACCGCCGACGGCCCCCGGCTGACGTGCTTCGGCGCGGTACGGGCCGCCGCGGCCGACGGCGAACCGCGCACCGGCCTCCCGGGCCTCGACCCGGGCGCGCTGGCGCCCGAGCAGACGGCGGGGGGCCGACCGCGCCCGCCGGGTGACGTCCACGCGCTGGGCGCGGTCCTCTCGTACGCCGCGACCGGCCACACCGTGCCCGAACGTGACGAACTCCCGCCCGCCCTGCGGCCGGTCGTCTCCTCCTGTCTGGCCCGCGACCCGGCGGACCGCCCGGCCGCCGCCGACGTGATGGCGGCCCTCGCGCCGCCCACCCCGCACCGGACGGTCCTGAACTCGGCCGGCGCCCTGCTCGCCCCCGGCTGGCTGCCGGGCCGGGTGGTGGCGGCGCTGGCCCGCCAGTCCTCGGAACTCCTGGCAGCCGAACTCCCCACCGACACCACCTCCCGGACCTGACCTCATGCTGTCGCCCCTGACCCACGACGACCCGGCCGCCGTCGCCACGTACCGACTCCTCGCCCGCCTCGGCTCCGGCGGCATGGGCACGGTCTACCTGGCGCGCACGCCCGGCGGCCGTACGGTCGCCCTGAAGACGGTGCACGCCCGTCTCTCGACCGATCCGGCCTTCCGCAGCCGCTTCCGCCTCGAGACCGACGCGGCGCGGATCATCGGCGCGCGGCACGGCGCGGCCGTCGTCGACGCCGACCCGCTGGCCGAAACCCCGTGGCTGGCCACCGAGTACGTCCTCGGCCCGCCGCTCGACGAGGCCGTCGCGCTCGGCGGCCCGCTTCCCGAACCGACCGTCCGCGCCCTCGGCGCGGCGCTCGCCGGGGCCCTCGCGCAGTTGCACTCCTCGGACGTGGTCCACCGCGACCTGAAGCCCTCGAACGTCCTCGTCACCGCGTACGGCCCGAAGATCATCGACTTCGGCATCGCCCGCGCGGCCGGCGACGACCACCTCACCCGCACGGGGGCGGCGGCCGGCACGCCCGCGTTCATGTCGCCGGAGCAGGCGAGCGGCGAGGAGCACACCCCGGCGGGCGACGTGTTCGCCCTGGCGGGAGTCCTCGTCTTCGCCGCCAGCGGCCACGGCCCGTTCGGTACGGGCTCCCCCGCCGACCTCCTCTACCGTGTGCGCTACGCCGACCCCGACCTCACCGGTGTACCGGAGTCGCTCCTCCCCCTCCTGACGGCCTGCCTCGTGAAGGACCCGTCGGCCCGCCCCACCACGGGCACGCTGACGGACCACCTCCACGACGGCCACGGCGACTTCGCGGACCACCTGCCGCCCCTGCTCCTCGCCGACATCGCCCGCCGCGCGACCGACGTCTGGCTCCACACCCCCCGTCGCCTCCCGGCCCCGGCGGCCTCGGCCACGGCACCGACGGCCCCGGACACCCCCCTCTCCCGCCGCCGCGCCCTCACCCTGGGCACGGCGTCCCTCCTGGGCCTCGCGGGTGCGGGCGCGGGGGCATGGGCGTGGCTGGGCTCCCGGGACGGCGGTGACAGCAGCCCGTCCACCGCCGGCCCGACCGCGATCCCGGCGACCACGGCCTCGGACGGGGCGCCGGCGGCGTTGTGGCGGGGGGAGTCGCTGGACCGGGAGGAGAAGACCACTCCGCTCCTCGCCGGCGACGTGGTCGGCTTCGCCGAGACGGTCTCGTTCCGCGTCCTGGACCTGAAGGACGGCACCGAACTCTGGTCGGACAAGGCGGTCATGGAGCCGCACCAGGTCACCACCGACGGCACGCGTTTCTACCGCTCCGACGGCGACTACGACGGCAGGGGCGCCCTGAGGATCCACACGCTCGACCCGCGCACCGGCAAGGAGGCGGCCCGGACGATCGTGCTGAAGGGGTTCGACGGCACGAGCTCGGGTACGCAACTCCTCACCGTCGGCGGCGGGCTGCTGTTCGCCGCCTCGCGGCGCGGCGACCACAGCATCGACCCGGACGTGAACGAGAAGGGTTGGCACCTGATCGCGGTCGACCTGCGCACCGGCAAGGAGGCGTGGCGGCAGCCGTACGCATGGGACGGCGTCCGCCCATGGCTCTCCCAGGTCGCCGGCGGCCGGCTGATCCTGGGCAAGAACAGTGGCGACCTGAAGTCGTTCCTCGTCCAGGCCCGCGAGGTGGGGACCGGACGCCGACTGTGGCAGCGCCGCCTGCCGCTGAAGGACTCCGCGAACTTCATCCCCGGCCAGCTCGCGATCGACGAACGGCACGCGTACTTCGGCGGGGACCGCCTCCGGGCCCTGCGCCTCACCGACGGTCGGATCGCCTGGGAGTACGGCTACGGTTCCGCCGCCACCTCGTACGGCGTGCCGGCCGTCGCGGACGGCATCGTCTACGCGCAGGAGAACCGGTACGAACCGGGGATCGTGGCCGTCCAGACTCAGACCGGAATCGAGTACTGGAAGGAGGGCGCCACCGACCGACCTCTGACTCCCGACTACTTCGCGGCCCCCGTGGTCGGCGAGAGGCACGTGTACGCGCCCGTACGAGGTGGTCTGAACGCCGTCGACGTGGGCACCAGGCGCTCGGCCTGGGTGATCCCGACGGACGCCCGCCGGTTGGTCGTCGACAAGGAACGGACGCGCGTCATCGGCGCCGGCAAGACCTCCGTCATGGCCGTCCCTCTCGCCTGATCCCACCCATCGCCCCGCCCGCTCGACCCTCCCCGACCCGGAAAGCAGCCTCGTGACCCCTCAGCCCCTCGCCGCCGGCGACCCGCTCCGGCTCGGCCCGTACCGGCTCCTCGGCGTCCTCGGAGAGGGCGGCATGGGCAAGGTGTACATCGGCCGGGACGGCTCCGGGGCGCCCGCCGCCGTCAAGGTCCTGCGCCCCGAACTCGCCCACGACCAGCACCTCGCGCAGCGGTTCGTCCGCGAGGCGGACATGGCGCGGGCCGTCACCGGCAAGGGCGTCGCGCGGATCCTCGCCGCGCAGACGGAGGGCGGACGGCCGTGGATCGCGGCCGAGTTCCTCGCCGGCCCGACGCTCGCAGAGGCCGTCCGCGCGTACGGTCCGATGGACGTGCCGACGGTCCGCGCCCTCGCCGCCCGGCTCGCGCGCACCCTGCACGACATCCATGCGGCGGGTCTGGTCCACCGCGACCTCAAGCCCGCGAACATCGTGCTCACCTCGGACGGCCCGCGGATCATCGACTTCGGCATCGCCCGCCCCGAGCACGGCCTGACCCTCACGACCACGGGCCAGATCCCGGTCACCCCCGGCTACGGGGCGCCGGAGCAGGTCCTCGGGCAGCGCGTCGGGCCGGCGGCGGACGTCTTCTCGCTCGGCGCGGTCCTCGCGTACGCGGCGGGCGGGCGGCGCGCCTTCGACGGCGCGCACGTGGCAGCGGTCCAGTACGAGGTCGTGCACGGCACGCCCGACCTGAGCCTGGTGCCGCCGGAGCTCCAGGAGCTGATCGGCCCGTGCCTGGCGAAGGACCCGGCGTTCCGCCCGGCTCCCCCGCGGATCGCGGAGGCCTTCGCCCCGCCGAAGGGCGCCGACCGGGCGTGGCACAAGGGTCCGCTGGCCGAGGACATCAAGCGGCGCGAGACGGCCACGAAGCGCCTGGCTGCGCCCGAGGACACCGCCGTACCCTCCGCGGCACCGTCCCGGCGCCGCTTCCTCACCAGCGCCGCCGTGAGCGTGGCCGTCCTCGGCGCGGGCGGCGGGGCGGGAGCTTGGTGGCTGAGCCGGGACGGTGGATCGAACTCGCCGACTGCCGACGTGCCACCCGCCGTGGCGACCCCCGAGGCCGCATTCGTCTCGTCCATCGACCTGAAACCGGGCGAGGCCCCGAAGGCCTTGTGGGGACCGCTCGACGTGGTGGCCGCCGAGGGCGAACTGCCTTTGCCCGTACGGGACGTGGTGATCGTGCAGGCGAAGACGGGCGGTCTGCTCGCGCTGTCCGTCACGAACGGCAAGGAGCGGTGGCGGGCCCGGAACATCGACGCGGACGCCGGTTTCGTGTCCGTCGCCGACCGGCTCGTCGTCGGCGTCGACAAGAAGGGCGCCCTGAACGCGTTCGTCGCCTCCACCGGCGCCCCCGTCTGGCAGACGCGGTCCGATGTCGACGACGTCCTCGCCGCGGACGACACGCACGTCTACCTGGTGACGAAGGACGACGAACTGTGCGCCGTCGACGCCTGGACCCTCGCCACCACGTGGTCGCGCCCGATGCCGTCCCCGCGCTCCCAGAACGGCCCCGCGAAGGCGGCCGTGGGCAGGAAGCGGCTGGTCATCCACGGCAGGGACGGACGCTGCGCCGCCCTGTACACGGAGACGGGCGAGACGGACTGGGAGATCAAGGGCCAGGGCACCGACGGCCAGGCCCCGGCACTCGGCGACAACAACATCGCCTACTTCGGCGGCCGCAAGCTGACGGCCCGCCGCCTCGACCGCGGCGACTTCCTGTGGGAGGAGAAGACCGGTCTGCAGGGCGACTGGGGCACGCCCACCGCCGACGGCGACCTCGTCTTCGCGGTCAACAGCTACAACGCCTACCGGTACAGCACCATGCGGGGCGTCCGCTTCCCCGTCTCCGACTGGTACGAGGTCCTGGACGGAACCGGCCCCGGCACCGTCAACCCGCCGGCCGTGGCGGGCGCGACGGTCTGGCTCCACTCCCCGGACAGCAGCTACGTCCGGGTCGTCCACAAGGACACCCACGAGCAGCTCTTCGTCATCGAGATGAAGCGCGAGGGCACCTACCAGCTGGCGAGCGGCGGCAACCGCGTCTTCATCGCCCGGGGCGGCCGGATCGGAGCGATGCCGGTGCTCGGCGCGTAGCCGACCGGTGCGGTGGCCTCAGGGCCGCGTCTTCGCCGGTACGCCCGTGACCAGTCCCGTGCCCGCACAGCCGAGCTCGGCGGCCACATGCGCGGCCGCCGCGTTGGCCAGGGTGATCTGCTCGTCCCTGATGCCCGGGTGGTCGGCCCCGTTCTCGTCCGCGCGCTCCAGCTCGGCGTCGAGGACGATCTCGTGCGCCGGGGCCTGGAGGCGGCACGGGAAGTAAACCGTGGCGAAGCGGTCGGACGAGGTCGCCAGCCGGCCGGTGGAGTAGGACGTCACGAGATCCTTGCCGTCATCACGGCCGGGGGTGGCAAGAGCCTCCCGGAGGGTGATGGTCAGGATGTTCTTCCCGTCCTCCGCCGCCTCCAGCATGCAGAACGGGATGCCCTCCATCCACTCTTTTCCGCTCTGCGGTGTCCGCGCGGTCTTCCACAGCTCGCTGACGACCCTGTCCGGCTCGGACCGGTCGTTCGTCAGCCGGACGCCCTTGCCGGCGACGGCCTCAAGAGCCGAGGCCACACCGGGCTCCTCTGCGAATCCACCGCAGACCTCCGTGACGGTCTGCCCCTTGGCGGCGGTGCCGTCGTCGGTTCCCGTCGTACAGCCGGTCGCCGCCATCGCGAGGGCGGCGACCGGAAGCACGAACCTGTGAACTGTGTGCGCATGGAGTGGCTTCTCAGGGCGCCGAGGACGGGTTCGGGATGGCCACTGGTACCCCGGTGGCAAGACCGTCCCCCTGGCAGCTCAGCTCCGCCGAGACCTTCCGGGCCGCTGCGTTGGCGAGGGTGATCAGCCGGGTCCGCTGCGCCAGGTCCGTCTCAGGAACCCCCGGGGGGCCCCAGACTTGCACTTCGACGACGAAGTCGTGGGCAGGCTCCTTGAGATCGCAGGGGAAATAGAGGAAGCCGAGCCCAGAGGAGGAGAAGGCCTGCAGTCCCGAAGCGTAGGAGGTCACCCTTTTGGCGTGCCCGGGAGTCAGCCCTGGGGCTTTTTTGATATTGGTCGGGCTCAAATCCACCTTGAGGGTCTTCTCCCCGCCCTCGGCAGGCAGGAGCCAGCAGTACGGCACCGGCAGCGGCCGGTAGGAGTCGGCGAGTGGTGCGCGGGTCGCATCGCGCAGTCCGTCCAGGGCCTTCTGGGGCTTCGACAGGTCATCGTCGAAGCGCTCACTCCCCGTGGCGGCCTCGAGCGCGGCCGTGGCTTCGGCGTCCTTGGCGAAGCCACCGCAGACCGCGTTCGCTGCCAGGCCTTCCGGCTCCTCCGTAGCGTCGCCACCGGAGCAGCTCGTGAGGACCACGGCGACGGCGACGGCCGTTCCGATTCGTGCCAGCGCAGAGCGCATGCGTGTCACTTCTTCTTGTACGGGTCAGGGAGATTGTTGTCATGGCCGTGCAAGCGGGAGTCCAGGGTGTACTTAACCAGTAGCTCGTCGAGGTCGTTGCTTGCGTCTCTGCTCCAGCCGGGGGCGGTCGCGTAGGCGGTACCCGGCCTGAGCGAGTTCTGCTTGCCCGTTTCCAGTGCGTTCGCCTTCAGCTCGTCCGAGCTCTTCTTGAGCAGCTCGTCCTCCTCGAACTTCTCCGCCGTATCGTCGGCTTGCATACCGATGAAGGTCGTCACCGCGCCGCCCACCGTCTCGGCTGCCAGCGGTACGAGTACGCCACCGGCACCGCCGGTCACGGCGACGACACCGCCCGCCGCGACTGCGCCGACCCCGAACTTGACCCATTCGGTCGTCTTGCCGACGGCCTTCTTGTGCTCCTCTGAGTCCTTCGCGTAATCCTCGTCGATCTGCGCCATGCGCGTCTCGTCCATGATTCCCTGCGCCTCCGACCCGATCCGCACAGTCGTCTTCGCATCGGTGAGGTCCCGCTCGTCGAAGGTGGGTCCGGGCTTCGGGCCCACCTCGTCGAGGACGCTCGTCGTATACAGCATCTCGGCTGCCGAGAGTGTCGAGTGGCCGGTCTCGCTCTGCGCCACGATGCCCATGAAATTGATGGCGTCGCCGCGGTTCCAGAGCAGCCCCGTGTCGAATTCGGAGCCGAACCGGGACTTGCCCTTGGCGTCGTTGGAGCCGAAGGGGGAGTCCCTCTTCTCTTCCATCGTCGTGTCGCTGTCCGTCTCCAGAGAGCGGTTCAGCTCGTCGATGTACGCGGCGCCCATCTTGCCGAGGCTGTCGTCGATGCCCGGCTGCTCGTGCATGTACTTGGGGTCGCTGCCGTACCGCTCGACGACCTTCTGCATGACCTCCGCGCTGTCCTTGGTCCGCGCGTCCTTGAGACCGTCTGGATCGGCATCGTACGGATGGCCGGTGGTCGCGGACTCCAGGGCGTGACCCAGCGCGTCGTAGCCCGGTTCCTTCGACAGGTCACCCTTGTCGTTGACCTCGTCGGGCCACTTCCGGTCCTTGGTGAAGTAGTCGAACGGATCGAGCTTCTTGTCATCCTTACTGTTCTCGGGCGTGAGGTCGATGTCGCCGTTGAAGAAGTCCGTCGACGCCTTGGGGTTGTGCCCGAGGCCTTCCATGAAGCCGATCATGGGATCGTCGCCGAGGCCACCGCCCTGCCAGTTCAGGTGGCTCGGCATGCCACCCATCGCGTGCCAGGCCCGGTCGGGCGGCAGATGACCGTCGTGCGTCATCTTCCGCTCGGTGATGACGAGGCCGGTGCCGTAATCCTTCAGGAACTTGTCCTCGTAGTCGCCAACCCGCATCAGGTTGCTCATGACCTGGAAGCCGTACGGGCTGGTGCCGCGCGTCTGGATCGGCTCGCTGCCGGCCTTGATGACGTCGGCCTTCCACTGCTCCATCTCGGGGCTCGTGGAATGGGTCGCGGTGGCAAGCGTCAGACTCCAGTTCGTCTGGAGTTCCTTGAGCTTGTCACGGTGGTCGATGCCGAGCCGGGAGCCGTCGCTCGGATCTCCCATGTCGGCCCAGTACTCCATGCTGCCCTTCGGCCCGACCTCCAGGGCGAACTTCTCGGCGAAGTACGGGTCCTTCCGGTTGGCCTTGAAGAGGGCGTTGAGCTTGTCGATCTCCTCGGGGGTGGCGTCGTCGCCCTTCTTGTACAGCTCGTAGGCGGCGTGCGCGTCCTCGGCGTCCTGCACCTTCGAGGCGGCCTTGAGGGAGTCGTAATTCGTGCCGGAGAAGTTCATCTTGTCGCTGCCGACGAGTCCGCGCAGGGCGCGGGAGGCGACGTCGTCGGCGTTGTTCGCCCGGTCGATCGCGGCCTTGATCGCCGCGTTCATGGCTTCGAAGTCGGCCGGCTGGGGCTTGGGGCCGTCATAATCCTTGGACCGGCTGTCAGGCCGGATGAGATGGCTGACGACGCCTTCCTGGTCGATGCGCATACCCTTGCCCGGGGCCTCCGCCACGAGCTTCTCCAGCTCGGTCTTGGCGGCCTGGAACTCGCTCTCCGCGTCCCGCAGGATGTTGCGGATGCTGCTCGCCTCGGTGAGGGCGTCACCGAACTCCTTGGCGGTCTTCCGGACGAACGCCTGCGTCACGCCGGCGTTCTCGCCCCTCCAGTCGGCCTTGTCGGCCTTGCGCTGGAGGCCGGTCTCGGCCTTCTCCTTGCTCTTCTCCAGCTTGGTCACCGTCTCCGACCAGACGGTGACGGCCTCCTTGAGGCTGCCGAGCCTAGCGTGGAGGACCTGGTCGAACTTCAGCATCTGTTTACCTCGTCAGCCACCGTTGCCGGTCCGGCTCAGTTGAAGTGCTTGTCGATCTCTGACATGGCGAAGTTCGTGACCAGCACTTCTTCATGGTTGGTGTGGCTGATGACGGTGTCTTCCAGGTGGTTGTGGATGTGCGCGCAGGCGCTGAGGAGCGCCTCGGCCTGGTCTCGCCAGGTGCCCCACATCGTCCACATCGCCGAGCCGGTCAGGAACCCGTCGCCGTCGAGGCTCTTGGCCGCGGTGTCGGTCTGGGCGCCCGCATGGAAGGCGTCCCGCTCGAACCAGTGGAACAGCTCCTGGGCCTCGTTGCCGATGGCCTTCAGGTCGGCGGACGTCACCTTGTAATCGCTGGCACCACCGCCGCTACCGCCGCCGGCGACCATGGGCACGCTGTTGAGCCTCATCGCCGCGGTCTCGCTGCGGACTTGGCTCCATTCCTCGTCGAACGACATCTACTTCCCCATGGGTGAGTTACGGACGGCCGACGGCAGGGGGCGGGACTCAGCCCCGCCGCGAACGGAGTACGGGCACAGCGATCGCGGCCCCGAGCAGCACGGCGGCACCGATCCCGAGGCCGATCCAGAGGGTGGCGTTGCCGTCGTCGTCGGTGGCAACGGCCTGAGGGGCCGGGGCGGGGGCGACGGACGAGTCGGCGGGAGCCGAAGTGGCAGACGGAAGGTCGCCCTTGCCGGAGGGCGTGGGGGACGCCGTCGACGCCTCGGCGAGGTCGTCGATGGGCCGGACGTCGGCCGGGCCGGGGTCGCCGGGCGTCTTCAGCGTACGGAGAGGGCGAAGGGCCCCGTAGCCGACGTGGTTGCTGCGCTTCTCGCCCCCGCTGGGACCGGCGATGGTGTTGAGCATGACCTTCAGGACCTGGTTGTTGGTCCAGTCGGGGTGCTTCGACCAGAGCAACGCGGCAGAGGCGGAGGCGAGGGCGGTGGCGTCACTGGTGCCGACGGACTTGCAGAGGCCGGTGCCTCCGCTGCAGGCGTGCACGATGTCCACGCCTGGGGCGACAACGTCCACCTGGGGGCCGTATTCGGACATCGGGATGCGCTTGCCCTTGTTGTCGACGGCCCCGACACCAACCACGCCGGGGGTGGCTCCCGGGTATTCGACTTCATTGCTCTTGTCGCCGCTGTTCCCTACAGCGGCGAAGACGAGGGAGCCCTTGTCCAGGGCATACTTCACCGCATCGGTGAGTGTCTGCGAACCCGTGGTGGTGCCAAGGGAGATGTTGATGACCTTGGCGCCGGCATCGGCCGCATACCTGATCGCCTGAGGGGTGATGCGGTTGAACCTCTCATCGCCCTCGACCATGTTGGTGTCGCCCCCGGACACGCCAGGAACGCGGACGGGGAGGATCTTGACACCCGGCGCCAGACCGAAGGCTCCGTTCCCGCCGTCTCTCGCCCCGGTACCAGCAATCATGGCGGCAAGTCCCGTACCGTGACCGTCGTAGTCGGTGAACTCGTCTCCCGACTCTTCACTCGACGCGAAATCCTTGCCTTCCAGCACCTGACCACGAAGGTCCGGGATGCTTTTGTCCACACCGGAGTCGATCACCGCGACGGTCACGCCCTCGCCGGTGCTGAGCTGCCAGATCTTCTCGGCACCGAAGGCGTCCAGATGCCACTGCTTGGCCCGGACGCTCTCCGCGTGGGCGGGGACGGATGCGATGCCCACCAGCAGCATCCCCAAGGCGGCCGAGGCGGTGACTCGGGCACGGCTCCGACGAATACTGCTGGTACGCATCTTCTTCCTCGCGCTGATCAGTCGATGACGGGCGGCGCCACGCGGCGGCCCTGCTGCCAGGTCTCCTCGTCCTCGACGAGGTAGTCGGGACGCTCTCCGCTTTGTTCCTCACGCTCGTCCGGCTTCGCGGCGTTTCCACGTACGAGGCCCGAGCCACCGGCCGTGAAGGGCTTCCCGGCACCAGCGACGCCGGCGCGCTGTGCCCTGCCGCCGACGACACCGCCGGTCTCACCGGCGAGACGGCGGCCGCCGCTGATGCCGTTCTGCCCGGCCGCGCCGCCCATGGGGCCGCCCATGCCGTGCCCGCCGCCCATGGCCCGGCCCATGCCGGTCCGGTTCTGCCCGGTGGGCTCGTTGCCGATGACGGTGCTGCGCGGGATGCCGGTCTGCGGGCGGCCCGTGGTGCTGGGGACCGCACGGCCGCCGCTGATGCCCTCGCGGGGCATGTTGGGCGTCGTGGTGCGGAGGCCGCCGGTCAGCGGGTTGCGGGTGTTGCCCGTGCCGCCGGTGAGGGGCGAGGTCGGGCCGAGGGGGCCCGGGCCGCCCTTGACGGTCAGCGGAGGCACGCCGGTCGTCACGAACGGGGGCGTGCCGCCGTCCGGCTTGGTGATGGGCGGCGGGCCGCCCGGGGTCTGCGTCGTCGGCGCGGTCGGAGTGTGCGGGAGGGTGTCGGTGCTGTCGATGCCGAGGTCCACGGGCGCGTCGGGCCGGACCTCGGGGCGGATGACATGCGTCGGCCCGGTCGTGTCCTGGGACGGCAGCACGACGTTCGTGTCGGGCGTGGTCCGCGTCGTGTCCTGGTATGACCGCGTCTGCTGCGTCGTCGCACTCGAGTCCGTACCCGTGGAGCGGCTTTCACTCTGAGGGGAGTAACCGATGTACTCGGTGCCACCCCGGCCGTCCCCACTCCGCGGAACGAACGCCCCCGGCGGCGGCGGGAACGTCGGTGGCTGCTGGTTCGACATCTGCTGGCTGTTCCACGAGTACGTGGACGAGAGGCGCTCCATCTCGGCGGCGGCCGCCAGCCTGTTCGCCTCCTGCTGTCCCTCGATGGCCGCGAGATCGTCGCTCGCCTTCTTCGCCTCGCGGGCCACGGTCTGCGCGTCCGGGTCGTTGTGGTACTTGATCGCGGCTTCCAGGTTCGCCTTGGCGCTCGCGTACGAGGTGTACCTGGGGATGGCGCTGGCAGCAGCGCCGATGGCCGTGGCGTTGCCGTCCATCCAGTACGCGCCGTCGTCGCTGTACGTGCCGAGGTCCGAGGTCGACTTGGCCACCGAGAGGGCCCACTCGGAGAACGCCTTCTCCGCCTCGCCCTCCCAGTCCATGTCCTTCATGCGCTTGACGAGTCGGTCGGCCATCTCCGTCAGCTTCTGGCCGGTCGAGCGCAGCACGTCTGCCGCGTCGCCGACGTAGTACGAACTGGCCTCGTCGAGCCAGGCCAGCATCGTCTGGTGATCCATGGCGCGGAAATTGGTCCCGCTGTACCCGCCGCCGCCGTCGCCGCCGTCTGCCGGAATCATCCTTCGCCTCTTCCCCGTGTCCCCTGTGTGTCGTGCGCGCCTACTGGTAGGAGCCGCCGCCCGACGTGCCCTCGCTGCCGTTGTCCGCCGGCTTGCCCTGGGTGGTCGCCTGCTGCTGCGCCTGCGCCTTGTCGTGCGCACCCTTCGTGCGTTCGTAGATGCCGCGCATCTTCAGCTTGATGTCCTCGTCCATCGCCTCGATGCCGTCCTGGGAGGCGAGGACCGCGATGCCGAGCCCCTCCAGGCAGTCCCTGAGGAGCTTGGACAGGTCCACCAGGCTCTGGCGCACCTTGGAGTACCCGGCGTAGGCGCCCTGCGCCTCGGCCCAAGCGGCGCCGCCACCACCGAACTTGCTCCGGTCGATCACCGACACGGTGCTGTTCGGGCCGGCTGTCAGCTTCATCGTCGCGTCGAGTTCGGTGATGAGGCTGTCGATCCCCTTCTTGAACTCAGCCATGGAGTCCGCGCTGTACTTGACGGCCTGCGTCCGCATCCCGGACGTCATGCCCTCCAACTCTGCTCGCATGTCCGCGTCCTCCCCCGGTGAACCACCATGCCGTGTACCGCACAGTCAAGAAGTCCACTGTAGTCAGGAACGACGACAGTCCGCACCTCCCGGTTGCACAAGCAACGGACATCACATGGTTACGAATTGGGCACGGCCACCGCCGCCTGCGGGCGGATCGGGAGGCGGTTGACCGGGCGGCCCGTTGCCGCGCGTACCGCTGAGGCCACTGCGGCGGGTGAGGTGACGACGGGGATCGCGCTCGCGGCCTTGGCGCCGAAGGGGGCCACCACGTCGCGTTCTTCGACGAGTTTCACGATGCGAATGTCCGGGGCATCCAGGGATGTCGGGAGTGCGTAGCCCGTGAAGTCGGGGTGGCGGACCAGACCGCGGGCCGTGCGGAGGTTCTCCGTGAGGGCCGCGCCGACGCCCTGGGTGACGCCGGCCTCGATGCGGGCGGCCAGCTGGGCGGGGTTGAGGATGCGGCCGACGTCCTGGGCGACGGCCATCTCCACCACGCGTACCGCACCGAGTTCGATGTCCACGTCCACCACCGCGCGGATCGCGCAGAACGCGAGGCCGACGAACGCGTCGCCCTGGCCGGATTCGTCGAGGGGCTCGGTGGGGTGGGGGCGGCACTGGGCGGTGGCCCAGAGCTCCTTGCCGTCCATCGCCTCCGTGAC
Organism: Streptomyces sp. NPDC002463; assembly: GCF_042889835.1. Lineage (NCBI taxonomy): Bacteria > Bacillati > Actinomycetota > Actinomycetes > Kitasatosporales > Streptomycetaceae > Streptomyces > Streptomyces sp. NPDC002463. Next base: position 51,038 of record NZ_JBIARL010000014.1, on the reverse strand, counting down.
GGTCGTCGACAGGACTCCGTCGTACGAGGTGATCTTGCCGTCGGTGATCTGGAGCAGCTCGGTCGACATGCCGAACTTGTGGGCCAGCGGCTGGAGCAGCTGCGTGCGGACCATCTTCGCCGCGCGCTCCACCGCCCCGCCCGACACCCAGGTGTGGCGGCCGTGCGCCGCCGGGCCCGCCGGAGGCTGGTCCGTGTCGACCGGGGCCACGTGGACCTCGTCGATGCCCAGGGTCTCCTGGACGATCTGGCGGGCGAGGGTCGCGAAGCCGGAGCCCGTGTCCACGGCCGAGCAGATGACCGTCGCCACCCCGTCCATGACCCGGACGGTCGCCGTCGAGACCTCGTCCGTGCCCTCCGCGCCCAGCATGTGCACCATGCCCAGCGCGTACCCCACGCCCCGTCGCACCGCGCCGGGTTCGCCCGCTCCCTCGGGGCCGCCGGGGAGCAGCCAGTCGCCCTCCGGGGTGTCCTTGGGGAGCTGCGGCAGGGGGAAGTCCCTTACCGCCGCCAGGAGTTCCGCCACCGGGGCCGGGCACGTCACCGTCTGGCCCGTCGGCAGGATGTCGCCCGTCGCCATGACGTTCCGCATGCGCAGCTCCGCCGGGTCCACGCCCAGCTTCGCCGCCAGCTTGTCCATCTGTGCCTCGTACGCCGCGCACACCTGCATCGCGCCCTCGCCCCGCACATGGCCGGACGGGGGGTTGTTCGTACGGACCGCCCAGCCCTCCACGAAGGCGTGCGGCACCACGTACGGGCCGCACGCGAAGGCCACCGCCGCCGCGAGCGACTCCGACGACGAGTCCGCGTACGCGCCCGCGTCCAGCAGGATCTGCGCCTCCACCTTCACCAGGCGGCCCTCCGCGTCCGCGTGGTGGCGGTAGCGCAGCAGGGTGGGGTGGCGGTGGGCGTGGCCGAGGAAGGACTCCTCGCGCGTGGCCGTCAGCTTGACCGGGCAGCCGGTGCGGAGGGCGAGCAGGCCCAGCGGGATCTGGAAGCCCGGGTCCTCGCGGTCGCCGGTGGCGCCGGGGACTCCCGTGACGACCAGTTTGACCTGCTCCGGCGGCAGCCCGAAGCAGGCGGCGGCCAGGTCGCGGTCGGTGTGCGGGTCGGTGGAGGCCGTGTACAGCTCGACGCCTCCGTCGGGGCGGGGAACGGCGAGGCCCGCCTCGGCGCCGATCGGCGCCGGGTCCTGCCGGCCGATCCGGTACAGGCCCTCGACCACCACCTCGCCCGTCGCCTCGGGGTCCCCGAAGCGGAGCGGGATGTGCCGGATCAGGTTTCCGTCGGGGTGCAGCGCCTCGGCCTCGAAGGCCTTCTCCGGGTCCGTCACCGGGTCGAGCAGCTCGTACTCGACCGCGATCGCCGCCGCCGCCAGGCGCGCCGTGTCCGGGTGGTCGGCGGCGACGGCCGCGAGGGCCTCGCCGTGGTGCCGGACCAGCTCGGCGGCGAAGACGGGCCGGTCGGCGACCCTGCGGCCGTACGTCGCCGCGCCCGGCACGTCGGCGGCCGTCACCACGGCCCGTACGCCCGGCATCGCCGTCGCCGCCGTGGTGTCGATCGACACGATCCGGGCGTGCGGGTGCGGCGAGCGCAGGATCGCGGCCCAGAGCAGCCCCTCGGCCCACAGGTCGGAGGCGTACGGGAAGGTGCCCTCGGCCTTCGCCCGCGCATCGGTCTGCGGGAGCGAGGCGCCGATTCCGCGCGCGACCCCCTCCTGGTCCGGGGTGTCCAGAGCCGCGGTGGTCGCGTCGCTGCTCACGCCATGCCTCCGTCGTGCGGGTGGGGAATCTGGTGCGGGACACGGACCTCGTCGGCCGCTTCGGGCGCGGCGGCCGCGGCGGCGGCCTCGCGCTCGGCGACGACGTCCCGGACGGCTTCGAGCACACCGCGGTAGCCGGAGCAGCGGCAGAGGTTGCCGGCGAGGGCCTGGCGGGTCTCCAGCTCCGTGGGAGCGTGGTTGCCCTCCAGGAGGTCGTGCACGGTCATGCACATGCCGGGGATGCAGAAGCCGCACTGGACCGTGCCGCACCTGGCCATCGCCCGCTGCACGTCCGAGGGCTCGCCGTCGACCGCGAGGCCCTCGACCGTCCGCACCTCGCTCCCGGCGGCGGTCGCCGCGGGCACCAGGCAGGAGGCCACGAGCCGGCCGTCGACCTGCACGTTGCACGCGCCGCACTCGCCCTGCGAGCAGCCGTCCTTGGCCCCCGCGAGGCCGAGGCGCTCGCGCAGCACGTAGAGCAGCGACTCGCCGATCCAGGAGCCGGTGACGGGCCGGTCGGTGCCGTTGACCCGCAGGGTGTACGAGGTGTGCGGGTGCTCGTCGCTGTCCGTGGACACGTCGAGCGCGTCGGTCGGGAGCGGGGCCGCGGGGGCCTCCTCGGACGGAGCCTGTTCCGGTACGACCTCGGCCGCGGGCGCCGGAGCGGGCGCCGCTTCCGGCTCCTGTTCCGGTTCCTGTTCCGGTGCGACGTCCTCCACGACGTCCGATACGGCCTCCGGAACCGCCACCGGCTCCTCCGCCGCCGGCTCCTCCGGGAGCGCCCAGGGCGCCGGTGCGCCGCCCGGCAGCGTCGCCGGGGCCTCGGCGTACGGGGCGGAGGCCACCGGGGCCTCCGGCTCCGCGGGGATCTGCCACTGGCCCGTGGCCCCCGCCTCCTCGAAGCGCCACTCGGCCGTCGCGTGCGGGTCCGGCTCGACGTGCTCGGCCACCTCGACGACCGCGTTCTCCACGTACGCCGGCGGCTGGAAGTGCTCCACCCCCTGGAACGAGGCGTCCTGGAACGAGGCGTCCTGCTCCCGGTACTCGCTGCCTTCGAATCCCTCGAAGTACTGCGTCTGCTGCGCCTCCGTCGGGACGTGCACCGACCAGGTGCCCGTCGCCGCCGGGTCCGTCGCCGCCGGCTGCGTGAGCGGCTGGAGCGGGGTGATCATCGGCGGTACGTAGCCGTGGCCCGGCGCCTCCAGGGGGACGCCGTCCAGCATGAAGTCGGGCGGCAGCTGCACGAAGGCGGTCGCGTCGCCGTCGTACCCCTCGCTCTGCGGGATCGGCTCCCAGCCGCCCGTCTGACCCTTGTGCGCGTCGCTCATGCCAGTGCCCTCCCCAGTGCCCGTCGGGCGAGAGCGGCGACGGTGCGCCGCAGGTGCAGTACGGCCGGCGGCAACTGTTCGTCGCCCGGCGGGTCCGGGATGCAGGCGGCGGCGACGTACTCGCCGAACGCCGCGAGCGCCTCCGGGGCGAGCTCCCGGTCGTTGTCCCAGTCCACCAGCGAGGCGATCCAGCGCTCGGCCTCCAGGGGGCGCAGCGGCATGGGCGCGACGGCGCCGACGGCGCAGCGCACGCCGCGCCGGGCCGGGTCGAGGACGACGGCGACGGAGGCGGTGGCGCGGGCCGGGCCGGTGCGGCCGGTGGCCTTGAGGAAGACCTGGGGGGCGTGGAGCAGCGGGACGCGGACGAAGCCGACGAGCTCGCCGGGGGCGAGCAGGTCGCGGCCCGCGAGGAGGTGGGAGACGGGGATCTCGCGGCTGCCGAGCGGGCCGAGGACGACGAGGTCGGCCTCCAGGGCGGCGAGGACGGGCAGCGAGTCGCCCGTGGGGGCGGCGGTGACGATGTTGCCGCCGAGGGTGCCGGCGTTGCGGATCTGGGGCGGCCCGGCCGCGCGGGAGGCGGCGGCGAGGGCCGGGATGAGGGCGGCGAAGTCGGGGCGGCCCATCCGGGCGTGGGTGAGGCCCGCGCCGAGGAGGGCGTGGCCGTCCTGGTACTGCCAGCCGCGGATCTCGTTGATGCGGCTCAGTCCGACGAGTCCGGCGGGGCGGAGCTGGCCTTTGTTGACGGCTGCCATGAGGTCGGTGCCACCGGCGACGGGCACGGCGGCCGGCATGGCCGTGAGGGCTGCCACGGCCTCGTCGAGCGAGGCGGGCAGCGTCACGGACTGCGCCGTCTGTGGTGCGTGCGTGGTCAACCCGCTGCCCCTTCCCGGTGTCCCCGGTGGTCCCCGACTGTGCCCGGCCGTCGCGCCTGCGAGCGGCGGTACGACGCGCCTGCGTGTGGGCGTACCGTACGTGCTCACAGGCCGGACGTGGCAACTCTGGCACATCTTCCGAGGAGTCAAGCGCGAGGGTCCGCGAAGGACTGTTCCGTCCCGGACGCCCGGGCTGTGACGGTGGGTTCCGATTCGCCGCGCTTGGGTGACGGGGTGCTTCGGGTCCCTCACACGTTCGGGGGTGTGCCCTCCAGCGGCCTCCCGAGGCTGCATTCGATTCCTTCCGGGGCCGGGCGCTGCTGCCAGGGGCGGGGTCCGGCGGGCGGGCGGTAGTCGACGCCGAGGGCGTCCAGGCGCAGGTAGTGGGTGCGCATGCGGCGCTCGAAGCCGGCGTGGTCGCGTGCCTCGGGCGCGGGCAGCGCGGACCAGGCGACCTCGGCGAAGGCGGCGAGGCGCGGGAAGACCTGGTAGTCGACGCGGGAGCGGTTCTCCATGACCTCGGTCCAGACGTTGGCCTGGGTTCCCAGGATGTGGGCGGCGGCCTCCGGCGCGAGGCCGGGCGGGACGGGCTCGAAGCGGTAGACGTCGGCGAGGGTGCGGACGTATCCGATGGGCATGGGCTCCTCGTCGCCCGGTGCCTGGCGGTGGTCCAGGTAGACGTGCTGCTCGGGGCACATGACGACGTCGTGGCCTGCCTCGGCGGCGGCGATCCCGCCCGCGTATCCCCGCCAGGACGACACGGCCGCTCCGTCGGCGAGGCCGCCCTCCAGGATCTCGTCCCAGCCGATCAGGCGGCGGCCCCGGGCGGCGAGCCAGCGGTCGAAGTGGCGGATGAACCAGGACTGCAGTCCGTCCTCGTCGCCCACCCCCAGCTCCTGGATGCGGGCCTGGGCGGCCGGGGAGGCCTTCCACTGGTCCTTGGGGCACTCGTCTCCGCCGATGTGGACGAAGGTCGACGGGAAGAGGCCGAGGACCTCTTCGAGAACGCCCTCGTAGAAGCGCAGGACGGCCTCGGTGGGGGCGAGGACGTTCGGGTTGACGCCCCAGGTGTCCCAGACGGTGAGGGCCGTGGTGTCGACGACGTCGGTGTTGCCGAGTTCGGGGTATGCGGCGATGGCGGCCTGCGCGTGGCCGGGGAGGTCGATCTCGGGGACGACGGTGATGTGCCGCTCGGCGGCGTAGGCGACGATCTCGCGGATGTCGTCCTGGGTGTAGAAGCCGCCGTGCGGGGTCTCCGTCCAGAGCGGCGAGGCCCGGTGTCCCCACTTGGTACGGGCCCGCCAGGCGCCGACCTCGGTGAGCCTCGGGTAGCGCTCGATCTCGATGCGCCAGCCCTGGTCGTCGGTGAGGTGGAGGTGGAGGACGTTCAGCTTGTGGGCGGCGAGCAGGTCGAGGTACCGCAGGACGTCGTCCTTGGGCAGGAAGTGCCGGGAGACGTCGAGGAGGAGGCCGCGCCAGCCGAAACGGGGAGCGTCCTCGATGGTCTGCGCGACGAGGGCCGCGATCGGCCTGCTCTTCACCGGCGCCTTGCGGAAGGCGTCGGGGCCGAGGAGCTGGCGGAGGGTCTGGGCGCCCCAGAACACGCCGGCGGAGCTGCCTCCGATGATCTCGACCACCTCGTTGATCACGACGTGGAGCCGGTACGCCTCGGGGGCGAGGGTCTCGTCGATGCGCAGCCGGATGCCGTGGGTGGCGTTCTCGTCGGCGGTCTCCCGGAGCGGGAGCGCGAGGGCCGCGCCGATCGTGGTGCGCAGCCAGCGTTCGGTGGTCTCGGTGCCGGGGGCGGCGTACAGGGTGGTCCTGCGGTCGAGGACGAAGCCGCAGCGGTACGGCCCCTCCACGCGCGCGGGTGCCGGGATCAGGTCCATGGGGTGGATCATCACGTCAGTCCTTCACCGCCCCGCCGAGTCCGGAGACCAGGCGGCGCTGTACGAGTACGAAGAAGACGAGCACCGGGACGGTCATCACGGTCGACCCGGCCATGATTCCTCCCCAGTCGTTCTCGTCGGGCTTGAAGAAGACGAGCAGCGCCATCGGGAGGGTCGACTGCGAGGTGTCGCTGATGAGGAACGACTTCGCGAAGAGGAAGTCGTTCCAGGTCGAGATGAACGAGAAGACGCTGGTCGCGACGAGGCCGGGGAGGACCAGCGGGAAGAGGATCTGCCACAGGAACCGGCTGCGGCTCGCGCCGTCGACCCGTGCCTGCTCCTCCAGCGCCTCCGGGACCGCCTTCACGAAGCCGCGCAGCATCCAGATCGCGAACGGCAGGGAGAACGCGAGGTGCGGCAGGACCAGCGAGCCGAGGGTGTTGAGCAGGCCGGCGTCCCGCATGAGGAAGAACAGCGGGATGGCCAGGGCCTCGACCGGCACCATCTGGGCGATCAGGAACATGACGAGCAGCGTCGTGCGGAACCGGAAGCGGAACCGGGTGACGGCCGTCGCCGCGAGGAAGGCGATCAGCGCGGAGGCGAGGACGACCGTGCCGGCGACGATCAGCGAGTTGACGAAGTACCGGCCGAAGTCCTGCTGCTCGAACACGCGCCGGAAGGAGTCGAGGGACGGGGAGAGCGTCCACGGCCGCGGCCGCGTGGACTGGATCTCGCCGGCCGGCTTGAGGGCGGAGAGGAGCATCCAGTACAGCGGGAAGGCGACGGCGGCCGCGACGAGCAGGGTGACGGTCTCGGCGGCGAGGCGTCCGGGACGGGCGGGACGCCGGAAGCGGAACCGTATCTGCGAAGGGCTCACGGTTCTTCCCCCTGACGTCGCAGCAGCCGCAGGTACACGAGCGTCACGGCCAGCAGGATCAGCAGCATGACGACGCCGATCGCCGAGCCCAGGCTGTACTGGGAGGAGGCGAAGGCCTTCTGGTAGGCGTACACGTTGAGGACGAGGTTCTGGCCGGCGATGCCGCCGCCGTTCGTCATCACGTAGATCTGGGTGAAGAGCTTGAAGTCCCAGATGATCGACTGGATCGTGACGACGACGAGGACCGGCCGGAGCACCGGGGCCATGACCGAGCGCCAGATCCGCCACTGCGAGGCGCCGTCGAGGGCGGCGGCCTCCAGGATCTCGGACGGGATGGCCCTGATGCCTGCGTAGACCGTCACCATCACGAACGGGAACGAGCACCAGACGACTTCGAGGAGCACGAGCGCGAAGGCGCTGTAGCGCCCGTACGTCCAGGAGAAGTCGCCGAGGCCGAGCAGCCGGTTGACGGGGCCGAAGTCGGGGTCGAAGAGGAAGACCCAGACGGTGGAGCCGGTGACGGCGGGGGTCGCCCAGGCACCGAGCGCGGCGAGCATCAGGAGGAGCCGGGGCAGGGCACGCACGCGCGTGAGGAGGACGGCGAGGGAGCAGCCGACGGCGAGGGTGGTGACGACGCAGGCGGCGGCGAAGAGGACGGTGGCGAGGAGGACCTGCCGGAACTGGGGGTCGGTGAAGAGCGCCGTGTAGTTGCCGAGGCCCTGGAAGGAGGTGGGTTCGCCGCCGCTGACCTGGGCCTGGGTGTACTCCAGGAAGGAGATCAGGCCGAGCTGGTAGACGGGGTAGACGAGGAGTCCGCCGAGGACGGCGAGGGCGGGCAGCAGGTAGAGCCAGGGGGTCCAGGGGCCGGTGCGCCGGGGGGTGCGGGCGGGCGGCGAGGCGGTCTTCACCGGCTCGGTCTCCACCGGCCCGGCGGCCCGGGTGAGCTGGGTCGTCATGGGGTTCAGCCCGCGGCCGCGAACGCCGCGTCCATCTTCTTCGCGGCGTCGCCGGACGCCGTCTTCACGTCCTTGCGGCCGCTGACGACCTCCTGGAACATCGTGGGCAGCACGAGGGAGGCGTCGATCCGTCCCCAGCCGGGGGACGCCGGGACGAACCTGGTGCCGGCGCCGAGGGTGTCGATGAAGGGCTTCACGAAGGGCTGCCGCCGGGCCGCGTCCGCGCGGACGTCGGTGTACGTGGGCAGGAAGCCCATCGCGTCGAACAGCCTGCCCTGGGTCTCCTTGCCGGTCAGCGACTTGAGGAGGTCGACGGCGAGGGTGCGGTGCGAGGTGCTCCTGAGGACGCCGATGTTGTTGCCGCCGGCGAAGGCGGGGGCGATGGAGCCGGGGGTTTTGCCGGGGAGCGGGACGACGGCGTATTTGCCCTTCACGGTGCCGGATTCGACGGCGGCGTGGCTGAAGTCGCCGCCGATGGCCATGCCGGCCTTGCCGGAGGCGAAGGCGGTGACGGTGGCGTTGCCGCCCATCTGGGCGCACTTGGCGGCGGGGCAGTTGTCGTCGCCGAAGAGCGAGGTGTACGTGCTGATGCCCGCGCGGGCGGCCTCGCTGTCGACGGCGGCCTTGTACGTGTCGCCGTGCGCGGTGGCGAGTTCGCCGCCGGCGGCCCAGACGAAGGGCATGGCGCCGTAGGTGTAGGCGCCGCCGACGGCGATGCCGTAGAGCTCGGGCTTCGCCTTGCGGATCTTCCGGGCCGTGGAGACGAGTTCGGCCTGGCTCCTGGGGGCGCCGAGGCCGAGTTCGCGGAAGACGTCGGTGCGGTAGTAGAGGGCGCGGACGCCGACGAAGAGCGGGGCGCCGTAGACCTTGCCGCCGACGGTGACGGACTGCCGGGCGGTGGGGTCGGTGTCCTTCGCCTCGTCCCAGGCGGCGAACTCGGCGCTGATGTCGGCGAGTCCGCCGTCCTTCACGTATCCGGCGGTGTCGGTGTTGCCGTACTCGATGAGGTCGGGCGCGGAGGCGGGGTCGTTGAAGGCGGCCTTGACGCGCTGGGCGCGGGTCTCGACGGGGATGTACTCGACCTCGGCCTTCGCCCCCGGGTGGCTCTTCTCGAAGGCGGCGACGGCCTGCCGGACGACCTGTTCCTTGGGCTTGTTGCCCACCTCCTGGAAGAGCCAGACGCGCAGGGTCCCGCTCTTGTCGTCGGCCGTGGCGGTGCCCCCGGAGGTCTGGGGCGCGCAGGCGGTGGCGGTGAGGGCGGCGAGCAGGAGTGCGGCGGCCGGGGAGATGAGGCGGGCGGGCGGTTTCACGACGGACTTCACGGCAGGTCCCCTCCGAATGCGTGCGTTGCAACATATGCAATGAGCGTTTCGTGCTGCACAACACGCGTGAGGTTAGGCGCGGCTCCGGCGGGCCGACAAGAGGTCTCGACCACATCGGCCACATCGACCCGCCCCGAGGACCGCGCCGCAGAACGCGAAACGGCCCCCGCCGTGCGTACCGAAGTACGCACGACGGGGGCCGCCCCGGCGTCAGGACCTCTTACTTGTCCTTGCCGCCCTTGTCCTTGTCGCCGCCGCCGGCGCCCATGGAGTCGTAGATCTCCTTGCACATCGGACAGACCGGGTACTTCTTGGGGTCGCGCCCCGGCACCCAGACCTTTCCGCACAGCGCCACGACGGGCGTGCCGTCGAGGGCGCTCGCCATGATCTTGTCCTTCTGGACGTAATGGGCGTAGCGCTCGTGGTCGCCGTCACCGTGGGACACCTGCGGCGTCGGCTCGACGAGGGTTCCCGTACCTGCCCCGCGCTCGGGCTCGAGAGTGCTCATAACCGCCAAGGGTACTGAAAGCCCGGGACGTCAGTTGAGGGACGGGTCGTCGGGGTACGTGGCGATCATCGCGAGCTCTCCGCGCTGCCGTCGCAGCACCTGCCGCCAGAGCGTCTCGGGGTGCGGCGAGGAGACGTCGCCGGGCTCCGACTCGACCACGTACCAGGCGCCGTCGCCGAGCTCGGACTCCAGCTGGCCGGGGCCCCAGCCCGCGTACCCCGCGAAGATCCGCAGCGAGCCGAGGGCCGGTCCGAGCAGCTCGGGCGGGGCCTCCAGGTCGACCAGGCCGATCGCGCCGTACACCCGCCGCCAGCCGAGGGGGCCCTCGTCGCCGGGGATCACGGCAACGCCGAGGGCCGCGTCGAGCGAGACGGGACCGCCCTGGAAGACGACGCCGGGCTCGCCGGCGAGGGCGGCCCAGGGGGCGAGGATGTCACCGACGGTCACCGGCGTGGGCCGGTTGAGGACGACGCCGAGGGAGCCCTCGTCGTCGTGGTCGAGCAGCAGGACGACCGCGCGGTCGAAGTTCGGATCCGCCAGCGCGGGGGTGGCCACGAGCAGCCGTCCTGTGAGCGAGGACACCTCGGTCATGCGACACATGATCCCGCATCTTCGGCGTTCGCGGAGGGTTGTCGGGCGCGAAGGCGGGAAGGCGGAGCCCACCGCAGCTCAGGAGGGACGGGACGGCGGCGTCGGGCCACCCCGCACAGACAAGCGGACGGTGACGCTCCGCACGTTCACGGAAGCAGAGGGTGTTGTGCCGAATTCATTACATCTGGCAGGCCCCCCGAGGCACCCGAAGGGGGTCTCATGGACCCTTACCCTTTTCTCTGGCCACCCGTCGGACCCCACTTTCGGAACGCGAGATACATGACCGGCACAGACGATGTCCTGCTTGTCCACGGCGGAACCCCGCTCGAGGGCGAGATCCGCGTTCGCGGCGCGAAGAACCTCGTGCCCAAGGCGATGGTCGCCGCCCTGCTCGGCAGCGGCCCCAGCCGCCTGCGCAACGTTCCAGACATCCGTGACGTCCGCGTGGTCCGCGGGCTGCTCCAGCTGCACGGAGTGACGGTCCGCCCGGGCGAGGAGCCCGGCGAGCTCGTCCTCGACCCGACGCACGTCGAGTCCGCGAACGTCGCTGACATCGATGCCCACGCCGGCTCGTCGCGCATCCCGATCCTCTTCTGCGGCCCGCTGCTGCACCGCCTCGGCCACGCGTTCATCCCGGGCCTGGGCGGCTGCGACATCGGCGGCCGGCCCATCGACTTCCACTTCGACGTGCTGCGCCAGTTCGGCGCCACCATCGAGAAGCGGGCGGACGGGCAGTACCTGGAGGCCCCGCAGCGCCTTCGCGGTTGCAAGATCCGCCTCCCGTACCCCTCGGTCGGCTCGACCGAGCAGGTGCTGCTCACGGCGGTCCTCGCGGAGGGCGTCACCGAGCTGTCGAACGCGGCCGTGGAGCCCGAGATCGAGGACCTGATCTGCGTCCTGCAGAAGATGGGCGCGATCATCTCCATGGACACCGACCGGACCATCCGGATCACCGGTGTCGACCGCCTCGACGGCTACACCCACCGGGCGCTCCCGGACCGCCTGGAGGCGGCCTCCTGGGCGTCGGCGGCGCTGGCGACCGAGGGCAACATCTACGTGCGCGGCGCCCAGCAGCGCTCGATGATGACCTTCCTCAACACGTACCGGAAGGTCGGCGGCGCCTTCGAGATCGACGACGAGGGCATCCGCTTCTGGCACCCGGGCGGCTCGCTCAACGCGATCCACCTGGAGACGGACGTGCACCCCGGCTTCCAGACGGACTGGCAGCAGCCGCTGGTCGTGGCCCTGACGCAGGCCTCCGGCCTCTCCATCATCCACGAGACGGTGTACGAGTCCCGGCTCGGCTTCACGTCCGCGCTGAACCAGATGGGCGCGCACATCCAGCTGTACCGCGAGTGCCTGGGCGGCTCCGACTGCCGCTTCGGCCAGCGGAACTTCCTGCACTCCGCGGTCGTGTCGGGCCCGACGAAGCTCCAGGGTGCCGACCTGGTCATCCCCGACCTGCGCGGCGGCTTCTCGTACCTGATCGCGGCGCTCGCGGCCCAGGGCACCTCCCGGGTCCACGGCATCGACCTGATCAACCGCGGCTACGAGAACTTCATGGAGAAGCTCGTGGAGCTGGGCGCGAAGGTCGAGCTGCCGGGCAGCGCGCTGGTCTGACGTACCGCACAGGGCCCCGGCCGGGGCCCTGTAAGGCGCCAAGGGCCCGCAAGGGCCCGTACGGGCTCATACGAAAGGGCGGCCACCCCCTGACAGGGTGGCCGCCCTTTCGTCGCCTCTAGGCCGCCTTACTTGCCCTTGGCGGCTTCCTTGAGCTTCGAGCCCGCGGAGACCTTCACGCTGTAGCCGGCCGGGATGTCGATCGGGTCGCCGGTCTGCGGGTTACGAGCGGTGCGAGCGGCACGGTGGGTGCGCTCGAAGGTCAGGAAGCCGGGGATGGTGACCTTCTCGTCGCCCTTGGCGACGACCTCACCAACGGTCTCGGCGAGAGCGGCCAGCACGGCGTCGGCGTCCTTGCGGGTCACCTCGGCACGGTCGGCCAGAGCGGCCACCAGCTCACTGCGGTTCATGTTGTTACTCCCGTGTTCTTCTTGCCTGTGAGGCGTGCCACGCGGCGGAAGCCGCGTGATTGGGTACAGCGAAGCCGATGCTGCCAGGGCCCTCGGACAGTCCCCGGACCCGGGTCAAATGACAGACCCGCGCGCCCAAACACGCATCCTGCCCCCACCAGCGGCGGGAACGCCAATCCGGCACCCCCTCGGGTCACACGAAAAGCGCCAGAGCCCCGTGGTGGTGACGTTCGGTCGACGCCGCGGAAACAGCGCGGAGCCGAAACGCCACCCTAAAGGCGGGTTTACGGCTCCGCGACCCGCGACGCGCCGTCAGCGCCCGCCGGGCGCCGCGCCCGCGCCCGCGGCCTTCGCCGCGTTCCGGACGGCTCCGGCGACCGCGCCGGCGACCTTGTCGTTGAAGACCGACGGGATGATGTAGTTCGGGTTCAGCTCGTCCTCGGTGACCACGTCGGCGAGGGCGGAGGCCGCCGCGAGCATCATCTCGGTGTTGACCGTACGGGACTGGGCGTCGAGCAGACCGCGGAACACGCCCGGGAAGACCAGCACGTTGTTGATCTGGTTCGGGAAGTCCGAGCGGCCGGTGGCGACGACGGCGGCCGTCTGCCGGGCGGCGGCCGGGTCGACCTCCGGGTCGGGGTTCGCGAGCGCGAACACGATGGCGCCCTCGGCCATGGCGGCGACGTCCTCCGCGCCCAGCAGGTTCGGGGCCGAGACGCCGATGAACACGTCCGCGCCGACGACGGCCTGCTTGAGGGTGCCGGTGACGCCCTCGGGGTTGGTGTTGTCGGCGATCCAGCGCAGCGGGGTTCCGGGGGCGGCGTCGACCAGGTCCTCGCGGCCCGCGTGCACGACACCGTGGATGTCGGCGACCACGGCGTGCTTCACGCCCGCCGCGATCAGCAGCTTGAGGATGGCCGTACCGGCGGCGCCGGCACCGGACATGACGACCCGTACGTCGCCGATGCCCTTGCCGACCACGCGCAGCGCGTTGGTGAGGGCGGCGAGGACGACGATGGCGGTGCCGTGCTGGTCGTCGTGGAAGACGGGGATGTCGAGGGCCTCGCGCAGCCGGGCCTCGATCTCGAAGCAGCGGGGCGCGGAGATGTCCTCCAGGTTGATGCCCGCGAAGCCGGGGGCGATCGCCTTGACGATCGCGACGATCTCGTCGGTGTCCTGGGTGTCGAGGCAGATCGGCCAGGCGTCGATGTCGGCGAAGCGCTTGAACAGGGCCGCCTTGCCCTCCATGACGGGCATGGCGGCCATCGGGCCGATGTTGCCGAGGCCGAGGACGGCGGAGCCGTCGGTGACGACCGCGACGGTGTTGCGCTTGATGGTGAGGCGGCGCGCGTCCTCGGGGTTCTCGGCGATCGCCATGCACACGCGGGCGACGCCCGGGGTGTAGATCATCGAGAGGTCGTCACGGTTGCGGATGGGGTGCTTCGACGCCATCTCGATCTTGCCGCCGAGGTGCATGAGGAACGTGCGGTCGGAGACCTTGCCGAGCACGACGCCCTCGATGGTGCGCAGCTGCGCGACGATCTCGTCGGCGTGCGCGGTCGAGGTGGCCGCGATGGTGACGTCGATGCGGAGCTTCTCGTGGCCGGAGGCGGTCACGTCGAGGCCGGTGACGGATCCGCCGTGGGACTCCACCGCCGTGGTGAGCTGGGAGACCGCGGTTCCGCTCGCGGGAACCTCCAGCCGGACCGTCATCGAGTACGAGACGCTGGGCGCCGTTGCCATGGCCGAGTTCCTCTGCTTTCCCTGAGCTTCGTTGCTACGCCGCCCCGGCTGGTTGCCTGGCGGCGCCCTCCGATGGTCGCACCTACCTGCCGGTAGCAGGTAATACGGTCATTTTGTTTTCGGAAAGTAGTTTCCACCATACGAGAAGTCGCGGGGAAACAGAAGAGGCCCCCGTCACCCGGAGGTGACAGGGGCCTCAACTTTGTACGTACATCTGAGTGGCACCGACCCGCCATGCTCGCCTCGCGGCAAGTGGTCCCTCTGAGGGACGAAGGTTGGGCCCGGGGGCTTGGATCGAGCCGGTGCCACGACAAGGCTAACAAACCACCCTGCCTGGTGATTCCAGCGCCGCAGGTTGACCTGAAATCAGCCCCGGGCGGCGGAGCGGACCCCGCCCCGCACCCCGGCCGCTCAGTCCCGCAGCAGGTCCGGGACCCCGGCCTCGTCCGGCATGTCCCGGTCGCCCGAGAGCACCGTCAGGGCCTGCGTGGACCGGGTCAGCGCCACGTAGAGCACCCGCAGGCCGGCCGGGGACTCGTCCGCGATCTCCGCGGGCGAGACGACCACCGTCGCGTCGTACTCCAGGCCCTTCGCCTCCAGGGAGCCGAGCGCCACGACCCGGTCGCCGAGCCCGGCGAGCCAGCCGGCGGCCTCCGCGCGCCGGTTCATCGCGACGACGACACCGACCGTCCCGTCCACCTCGCCGAGCAGCCGCTCGGCCTCCAAACGTACGGTTTCGGCCAGATCCGCCGCCTCGCCGAGGGCGACGAAGCGGGGTTCGACGCCCGTCGAGCGGACCGCGCGCGGCGACTCCTTGCCCGGCATGGCGAGCGCGAGGACCTTCGCGGCCAGCTCGGCGATCTCCGCCGGGTTCCGGTAGTTCACGGTGAGCTCGAAGCGGCGCCGCGGCCGGGTGCCGAGGGCCTCATCGCGGGACTCCGCCGCCTCGTCCGGGTCCGACCAGGAGGACTGCGCCGGGTCGCCGACGACCGTCCAGGTGGCGTGCCGGCCGCGCCGCCCGACCATCCGCCACTGCATGGGCGTCAGGTCCTGGGCCTCGTCGACGATCACGTGCGCGTACTCGGTGCGCTCCGCCGCGAGCCGCTCGGCCCGCTCCCGCTGGGTCTCCTCCCGTACGGGCATCAGCTCCTCCAGGCCCGTGAGCTGGTCCAGCGGGTCGTACTCCCGCTTCTTGCGGGGCCGGGCCGGGGCGCCGAGCAGGGTGTTCAGCTCGTCGAGGAGGGCGACGTCGTGGACGGAGAGCTCCCGGCGGCGCAGCGAGCGCGCGAGCCGGCGCACCTCGCCCGGGTTGAGGATCCGGCGGGCCCAGCGGCCGAGCCGCCGCTCGTCGGTCATCGCGTCGAGGACCTGGCGGGGGCTGAGTTCCGGCCACCACGCGTCGAGGAAGCCGAGGAAGGAGTCCTCGGTCGACACGTCCTCGTCGAAGGAGGAGCGCAGCTCGGCGGCGAGCTCGGGGTCGCTGTGCCGGCCGGCGGCGCCGGACTTGGCGTACAGCGCGTCGAGGAGCAGCCGGCGGGCGCGCGGGCGGAGCAGGTTGACGGGGGCGGTGCCGCCGAGGACGTTGTGCCGGATGCGGCGCAGCTCGTCGGCTTCGAGTTCGAGCCGGCGCCCGAAGGCGACGACGCGCAGGAGCTGCGGGGCGTCCGGGCTGTCCAGGGCGCCGCGGGCGGCCTTGCGGAGCACGTGGAGCATGCGGGAGGAGCCCTTGACGCGGGCGACGGCCGGTTCGTCGTACGCGGTGGCCTCGGCGCCGTCGACCAGCGAGCCGACGGCGCGGATCGCGACCTGGCCCTCCTCGCCGAGGGAGGGCAGGACGCCCTCGGTGTACGAGACGAGGAGCGGGGTCGGCGAGACGATCAGGATGCCGCCCGCGTACCGCCGGCGGTCCTGGTAGAGCAGGTAGGCGGCCCGGTGCAGCGCGACCGCCGTCTTCCCGGTGCCCGGCCCGCCCTCGACGTACGTCACGGAGGCGGCGGGCGCCCGGATGACGAGGTCCTGCTCGGCCTGGATGGAGGACACGATGTCCCGCATGGTGTGGCTGCGGGCCTGGCCGAGGGCGGCCATCAGGGCGCCGTCGCCGATCACGGGCAGCTCGCGCCCGTCGAGGGTGGCCCGCAGCTCGGGGCGCATGAGGTCGTCCTCGACGCCGAGGACCTGACGGCCCTTGGAGCGGATGACACGACGGCGCACGACGCGGCCGGGGTCGACGGGGGTGGACCGGTAGAACGGCGCGGCGGCGGGCGCGCGCCAGTCGATGACGAGCGGCGCGTAGTCGGAGTCGAGGACGCCGATCCGCCCGATGTGGAGGGTCTCGCCGATCTCGGCGGTGTTGTCGGGCCGTACGGCGTCCTCGGCGGGCTCGACGGACGTGTAGGCGCCGTCCGGGCCCTTCTTCCCGTCCTTGCCGTACAGCAGGTCGATCCGACCGAAGAGGAAGTCCTCGAACTCGTTGTTGAGCCGGTTGAGGTGGATGCCGGCCCGGAAGACCTGGGCGTCGCGCTCGGCGAGGGCGCCGGGCGTGCCGACCTGGCCCCGCTGGGCGGCGTCGTTCATCAGGAACTCCGCCTCGTGGATCTTCTCCTCGAGGCGGCGGTAGACCTGATCCAGATGTTCCTGCTCGACACCGATCTCACGGTCTCTGACCGTGTCCACGGCTTCCTGCGCGGCCACCTAAGGCCCCCTTCTCACGTGCACTGGGCAGCCGTCGAGCGTACGCCACAGGGGGGCCTGGTGTCAGGCGCGGGGCGCCTGCCGGGGGGTGAGGGGCCTGTCTTTCGGATCATGCCGGGCCCCACGGGCCCGGCATGATCCGAAAGACAGGCCCCTAGCCGTCGTACTTCTCCTCCGCCGTCGGGTCGAGCGCCAGCCGGTAGCCCCGCTTCACCACGGTCTGGATCAGCTTCGGCGTGCCGAGGGCGGTGCGCAGGCGGGCCATCGCCGTCTCGACGGCGTGTTCGTCGCGGCCCGCGCCCGGCAGGGCCCGCAGGAGGTCCGCGCGGGAGACGACCCAGCCGGGGCGGCGGGCGAGGAGGCCGAGGAGCGCCATGCCGGCGGGCGGGACGGGCCGGAGGCCGCCGTCGACGAGGACGGCGTGCCCGCGGACCTCGACGCGGTGCCCGGCGACCGGCAGGACCCGGGAGCGGGCGGGCAGCTCCTTGCAGAGGAGCTGGACGAGCGGCCCGAGCCGGAAGCGCTCCGGCTGGTACGTGTCGATGCCCTCGGCCTGGAGCGGCAGCGCCGTCACGGGCCCCACGCACACTGCGAGCACGTCGTGCCGGAGGGCGGCGAGGAGTTCGTCCCGTACGCCCCGCTCCGCCGCCCGGGAGAACAGCGAGGCGGCGGCGGGCGCGCTGGTGAAGGTGACCGCGTCGAGGCCGCGCGCGAGGGTCGCGTCGACGAGCCGGTCGAGCGGCCCGAGGTCCTCGGGCGGCATCCAGCGGTAGACCGGTACGCCGACGACCTCGGCGCCACCCGCGGTGAGCGCCTCCACGAACCCGGGCAGCGGCTCCCCGTGCAGCTGGAGCGCGATGCGCCGGCCCTCGACGCCCTCCGCGAGGAGCCGGTCGAGGACCTCGGCCATGGACTCGGAGGAGGGCGACCAGGACTCGGTGAGCCCGGCGGCCCGTACCGCCCCCTTGACCTTGGGCCCGCGGGCGAGGAGCTCGACGTCCCGCAGGACGGCGAGGAGCTCGTCCCCGTGCCCCCAGCCCTCGGCGGCCTCGACCCAGCCCCGGAAGCCGATCGCCGTGGTGGCGACGACGACGTCCGGGGCGTGGTCGATGAGCTCCTTGGTGGCGGCGAGGAGTTCGGTGTCGTCCGCGAGGGGCACGATCCGCAGGGCCGGTCCGTGGACGACGGCCGCGCCGCGCCGGCGCAACAGCGCGATCAGCTCGTCGGCGCGCCGTGCCGCGGTGACGCCGATCGTGAAGCCGGCGAGGGGGCCGTGTTCTTGCTCGTCCATGGGGCCTGAGCCTGACGGGGGTGCGTGTCGGTCGGGGTTCGCCCGTATTTCCTCGTCGTTACGGTACGCGCCGGGCACCGGGGGTCACACCCGCGCGTAGCCGGACCGGGCCTCGGGCTCCGTGACCGCCTCGGGGGTCTCGGGGACGGCGCCGGGCGCCCGAAGGTATACCGCCCAGGTGACGGCCATGCAGGCCGCGTAGAAGGCGAGGAAGGCGACGAAGGCGGCGGTGCCGGTGCCGGCGGTCTGGAAGGACTGGCGGAAGGCGAGGTTGATGCCGAGGCCGCCGAGCGCGCCGACGGCGCCGATGAGGCCCATGGAGGCTCCGGAGAGTCGCCGCCCGTAGGCCTCTGCGGGCTCGCCCGCGAGGCCCTTGCGGTGCCCCTGGGCGAGGAAGATCGCCGGGATCATCTTGTACGTGGAGCCGTTGCCGAGGCCGCTGAGGACGAAGAGGCCGATGAAGCCGACGAGGAAGACGGCGAGGGACTCGACGACGGAGGCGTAGATCACCACGCCGGTGGCGGCGGCCATCGCGGCGAAGGTCCACAGGGTGATGCGGGCGCCGCCGTGCCGGTCGGCGAGGGAGCCGCCGACGGGCCGGATGAGCGAGCCGAGCAGCGGACCGATGAAGGTGAGCGAGGCGGCCTGGAGCGGGGTGCGGCCGAACTGGGTCTGGAGGACGAGGCCGAAGGCGAAGCTGTAGCCGATGAAGGAGCCGAAGGTGCCGACGTACAGGAACGCCATGATCCAGGTGTGGCGGGCGGTCACGGCCTCCTTGACGGCTCCGGTGTCGTTCTTCACGGGGGCGAGGTTGTCCATGAAGAGCGCGGAGCAGACGGCGGCGGCGACGATCAGCGGCAGGTAGACGCCGAGCACGATCCTCGGGTGCATCGCTCCGGCGGTGCCGATGACGAGGAGGCCGACGAGCTGGACGACGGGGACGCCGATGTTGCCGCCGCCCGCGTTGAGGCCCAGCGCCCAGCCCTTCTTCCGCAGCGGGAAGAAGGCGTTGATGTTGGTCATCGAGGAGGCGAAGTTGCCGCCGCCGACGCCGGTGAGGGCGGCGACGAGGACGAAGGTGGTGTACGGGGTGCCGGGGTGCATCACCGCGAAGGCGAGGCCGGTGGGCAGCAGGAGCAGCAGGGCGCTGAAGATCGTCCAGTTGCGGCCGCCGAAGCGGGCGACGGCGAAGGTGTACGGGATGCGGATCAGCGCGCCGACGAAGGTGGCGGTGCCGATGAGGAAGAACTTGCCGGCGGGGTCGACCCCGTACTGGGGGCCCATGAAGAGGACCATGACCGACCACAGGCTCCAGATGGAGAAGCCGATGTGTTCGGAGAGGACGGAGAAGAGCAGGTTCCGCCGGGCGATCCGCTCTCCCTTCTCGCGCCAGAAGGTCTCGTCCTCCGGTTCCCAGCGTTCGATCCAGCGGCCACCCATCTCGCACCTCCACGGAGTCGGATCCCTGATGCGTCCGACGCTAGGAAGGGCGCGTTTCAGTCCGGTGCCGTGAGGTGACGGTGACGGAACCTTGCTCTCACCCGGCGTACGCACCCCCTGTGAGCGCCCCCGTGGTGAGCGCCCCCGCCCTATGCGGGCGGCCCGGGCTCCCCCTCCGGCAGCCAGGCGCCGGGCGGCCGGACGAGCCAGCCCTCCCGGGCGCCGAGCTCCGCGGCCGCCCGGCGCAGGGCGTCGAGGCCGGGGTGGCGGAGTCCCTTGCGCCACACCAGGCTCACGGGCGACAGGGGGACGGGGGCGACGAGCGGCCGGGTGACGCAGTTCGGCATGGGCGGGAAGTCGACGACGGCGAGGACCGGGTGGCGGTGCTTGGCCATGATCCGGCGGAACTCCTCGCGTCCGATCGCCAGCGGCGCGGGCGGGGCGACCTCGATGCCGCGCCCTGCGAAGAGGCGGGCGGCGAGGTCGGTCCACTCGGGGGTGCGGTCGTTCCCGGCCCCGGCGTAGATCCGCTCCCCGGCGAGCCGGGCGAGCGGGACTTCGGGCAGGCCGGCGAGCGGGTGGTCCTCGGGGAGGATCACGGCCATCGGCTCGTACCGCATGAACTGGAAGTCGAGCCGCGCCCTGAGCCGGGCGTCGAGTCCCCCGTACCGGCCGAAGGAGGTGTCGAGCCGGCCGGCGAGGATGGACTGGACGGCGCCGGTGAGTCCGCTCTCGTAGCGGGCCATCAGCTCCTGCTCCGGGGCGAGTTCACGGGCCCGGAGGAGGACGCGCTCCTGGACGAGGTCGGGGCTGTTGAGGTCGACGAGGAGCGGCCGGGGTGCGCCGTGGAAGGCGTCGGTCAGCTCGTCGTGGGCGGCCAACACCCGGCGGGCGTACGGGAGGAGGCGTTCGCCGTCGGGGGTGAGGGCGACCTGCCGGGTGGTCCGCACGAACAGGTCGGTGCCCAACTCCCGCTCCAGGCGCCGGATGTCACGGCTGAGGGCCTGCTGGGCGAGGTAGAGGCGGGCGGCGGCACGGGTGAAGTGGAGCTCCTCGGCGACGGCGGTGAAGGCGCGCAGGAGCCGTGGTTCGACGTCACGGGGAGCGGGCATGCACGCATCTAACAACACAGGTGCGTGAATCACCACCGCGTAGGTGTTGGACCGGCAGGGCCATGCCAACGGACCCTTGATCCATGCCGCAACCGGACCTCACCCTCACCCCGGCGGGCCCGGCCCTCGCCCCCCGCTACCGCGAAACGCCCCGCGCGCTCCCCCGCAACCCCTACCTCCGCCTCTTCACCCACCCCGGCACCCGCGCCTTCACCGTCGGCAGCCTGATCGCCCGACTGCCCATGGGCATGTTCGGCGTCAGCGCCGTGATCATGATCGCCGCGGCGTACGGCTCCTACGCCCTCGCCGGCGCGGTCGCCGCCACCGGCCTCGCCGTCGGCTCCGTCACCGGCCCGCTCATCGCCCGGCTCGTCGACCGGTACGGCCAGGCCAGGATCGCGGTCCCGGCCACCGCCTACGCGGTCCTGGGCCACCTGGTCCTCCTGCTCTGCGTCCACGAGCGGACCCCCGCCTGGGCGCTCTTCCTCACGACCGCCGTCACCGCCACCACCCCGAACACGGGCGGCATGTCCCGGGCCCGCTGGGCCCACCTCTTCCGCGACGACCCGGACGCGCTGCACACCGCCAACGCCTTCGAACAGGCCGTCGACGAGCTCTGCTACATGCTCGGGCCGGTGCTCGCCGCCGTCCTGTGCTCGGCGCTCTTCCCCGAGGCCGGCACGCTCACCGCGGCCCTCCTCTTCCTCTCCGGCGTCCTGATCCTCAGCGCCCAGCGCTCCACGGAGCCCCCGGTCGCCCCGCGCACGGCGGCGGGCTCTCCGCTACGGGTCCCGGGCATGGCGCCCCTGCTCGCGGTCTTCCTCGCCACGGGCGCGGTCTTCGGCTCCATGGAGGTCGTGACCCTGGCGTACGTGGACGGGCCCGTCGCGGGACCGGTCCTCGCCCTCCAGGCCGCGGGCTCCTGCGCGGCGGGCCTCCTCTACGGCCACGCCCGGCGCACCGCCCGCCTGCGCACCTGCCTGGCCGCGATGACCGTCCTGATGGCGATGCCGCTGCTCGGCGCCTCGACCGGCTCCCTGCTCGCCCTGGCCGCCGGCCTCCTCCTCGCGGGCATGGCGACGGCCCCGACGATGGTGACGGGCATGGGCCTGATCCAGCGCCTCGCCCCGGCGGCCCAGCTCAACGAGGGCATGGCCCTCGCCGTGACCGCGCTCCTGGCGGGCATCGCCACCGGCTCGGCCACCGGCGGCTGGGCCGCCGACCACGCCCCCTTCGCCGCCTTCGGCTTCCTGATCCCGGTGACGGCGGCGGCCCTGGCCCTGGCCCTGTGCACGGCGACGGGTGTGGGCCGCCGTGCACAGGAAGGGGCTTAGCCCTGCCGCAGCGGCCCCATCGGTACGGGCACTCCGTACGCGGTGGCCCCGGCTCCGGCGCCTCCCGCGCAGCCGTCGGGCTCCTGGGTGCCGAGCCCACGGGTGGACGGCTTCTCGGCGGCCCAGAACATGTAGCCGAGCAGCCCCGGCGTGGTCCCGGCCCCGTGGGGCGCCGCGTTCCGCACCCAGTCACCGGTCGCCTTCTGCAGCGAGTTCGCGAAGTCGGTGCACTCCGGCAGCGGACTGCGGCCGTACGCGAGGTAGAGCCCCGCGGTGAGCTTGGCGGGGGCGAGCGGGGCGACCGGCGGCGAGAACTGCGGCTTGCCGTCGAGGTGTTCCTGCCAGTTCGCGATGTGCGAGCTCGCCGAGGTGGGCCGGGCGGGCACCATCGCGTTCGCGTAGTCGAGCACGGGGCTGTCGGTGCGCAGCCAGTCGGCGGTGGCCTTGCGGTTGATGTCGATGAGCCAGCGGTCGCCTGCGGCGGTGTCGATGGTGAGCCGCGCGGCCGGCCGCGTACCGGAGGCGTCGTAGGGGTGGACGGACCGGTAGGCGTCGACGAAGGCCTGGAGCCCGACGAGGTTCGGGGCGGTGTTCTGCTCGTAGTCGATCTCGATGCCGACGCCGAGGTCCGCGGCGACCGAGGCGGCGTCGAGCCCCAGTTGCGTGGCGTTCTCGGCGAGGGCGGCGTCCCAGGCGTCGGTGTACGTGATCCCGCCGATGGAGAGCATCACGCGTATCCCGCGCGAGGTGAAGTACTGGACGATCCCGCGGCTCATGCCGACCGGCACGCCGTTCGCGGTGGTCGCGTCGGTGGTGCGGTGCAGCAGCTTGAGCGGGTCGACGAAGCTGAGGACGACCAGGTTGACCGAGGGGCGTCCGTCGCCGCGGTCGATCAGCCAGTGGTTCTTGGCGTCGAACTCGGCGACGTCGCGGACGGTGGACCAGGTGCAGTAGTCGTCTCCGCAGTGCCAGGCGCCGTAGACCTGCACCGGCGCGGGCGCGGCGGCTCCGGCGGGCAGGGTGGCGGGGACGAGGAGGGCGAGGAGCATGAGCAGGACCGCGAGGGGTCTGTGACGCATACGTACCTCCGGGAGTGCCGTGGCGTGGGGGGCGGCGCCCCGCAGGGTGTCAGGTCCAGACCAAGCCCACAAGAGGGCCGGCGCCACGACACGGCATGACAAAGGCCCGGCAGTCGCTCGCGCGACCACCGGGCCTGTGCCCACATGGGATGAGTGGAGATGGCGGGAATCGAACCCGCGTCCAACGGTGCGGAATCAGGGCTTCTCCGTGTGCAGTCTGGTACGAGTTTCTCAGCCCTCCGGATCACCCAGACAAGTCCGGAACGGGCTCAGCCACTGTTTGATTTCCCTCCAACCCCCGTGACCGGGGCTGGAGGTTTAGATCCCTAAATGACGCCAGGATCCGGGTCGGGACCACCCCCGGGCTGACGCTCCTCACAGAGGCTTCTGTTCGTTACCTAAAATTAGGCAGCGAGGGCGAAGCGGGAGTTATCGCTCTTGGTGTTGGCGATTATTGGTTGCGACATATGGTTTACGAGATCATTGCCGCTTCCTCGACACGCTTCCCACTGCTTCGACATCCGCTGTCGAAACCGATCATCCCCATGTTGTTTTTTCAAAGGTCGCACCCTCTGTGGGGTGCAGGTCCCATCGTACGTGACCGACGGTCCCGGTTGCCAGCGCATTAACGGGGCGAGGCGCAGGACCCTACGCGCTCTGCGCCGCCCGCTGCCGGCGCCGTGCCGACGCGATCGCCCGGTTCGTCTCGCGCGTGTCCTGCTTCTCCCGCAGGGTCTGGCGCTTGTCGTACTCCTTCTTGCCCTTGGCCAGCGCGATCTCGCACTTCACCCGGCCGTTCAGGAAGTACAGCGAGAGGGGCACGATCGTGTGACCCGTCTCCTGCGACTTCGACTCCAGCTTGTCGATCTCGGCCCGGTGCAGCAGCAGCTTCCGCTTCCGCTTCGCGTGGTGGTTGGTCCAGCTGCCCTGCATGTACTCGGGCACGTGGATGTTGTGCAGCCACGCCTCGTGGCCGTCGATCTGGACGAAGCCGTCGACCAGCGAGGCCCGGCCCATGCGCAGCGACTTCACCTCGGTGCCCATGAGCACCACACCGCACTCGTAGGTGTCGATGATGTGGTAGTCGTGCCGCGCCTTCTTGTTCTGCGCGATGAGCTTGCGCTCAGGCGCCTTGTCCGATGCCTTCTTCGCAGGCTTGCCCTGCACGTTCACGAGTCCCTTTGCCATAGTGCGGCCATTTTCGCACTACGAGCCCCCTCCGAGGCCACTCAATACCGTTCTCGCCCGCTCCTCGGCCCCGTCCTCCGCCGCCAGGTCCGGCGTGATGCCGCGGCCGTCGACGGCGTGCCCCGCGGGGGTGCGGTAGTGGCCGACGGTCAGCTCGGCGACGGAGCCGTCGGGCAGCGCGCTCGGCATCTGGACCGAGCCCTTGCCGAAGGTCCGCGAACCGACGGTGACCGCCCGGCCCCGGTCCTGGAGGGCGCCGGTGAGCAGCTCGGCCGCGCTCATCGTGCCCCCGTCGATCAGCGCCACCAGGGGCCGGCCGGTGTCCCCGCCGCCCTCCGCGTACACGGCCCGCTGCTCGCCCTCCACGTCGTACGTGGCGACGAGCCCGCCGTCGAGGAAGGCGGAGGCGGCGACGGCGGCCTCCGCGACCAGGCCGCCCGAGTTGCCCCGCAGGTCCAGGAGGACTCCGGCGCCGGCCGGGGCGGCCCGCACCGCGTCACGCACGCGCGTGCCGGCGCCCTTGGTGAAGGCGGCGACCCGGATCAGCACGGCCCCGTCGTCGAGGCGACGGACGGTGACCGGGTCCGTCGCGAGCCGGGCCCTGCGCAGCGGCTGCGTCCAGGCGGCCCGGCCGCGCTCGACGCCCAGGACGACGGACGAGCCGGGAACGCCGTCACCGCGCAGCAGCGAGACCACCTCGGAGACGGAGAGCCCGTCGACCGGCCGCCCGTCGACGGAGACGAGCCGGTCACCGACCCGCAGCCCCGCCTTGCCGGCGGGCCCGCCGGCCTGCACCCGCGTCACCCGCACCCCGCTCGCGCCGAGGCGCCCCGCGGACAGACCGACCCCGGTGTAGGCACCGCCGAGGGCCTGCTCGAACTCGGCGTACTCCTTCTTGTCGTACACCGCGCCCCACCGGTCGCCACTGCGGCTGACGAACTCCTCGGCGGCCTTCTTCCCCGACTTCCCGTCGGCCATGGCCGCGGCGGCGGCCTGCGCGAGAGCGGCACTGTCGACGGTCGCCCCATCCACCGCACGAACCGGCGCCGCCCGCCTCTCCCCCACGGGGTCCTGCCGGGGCAGCGACCCGGTGGCGGCAGCGGCGGCGAGAACCCCGGTGAACACCAACGTCAGAACGGCCCCACGGACGACTCCGCGGGGCCGGATACAGAGATCGCCACCGCCGGCCGGCATGGCGCCCACTCTAGGACAAGACAATGGCGCCGCACGGGCTTTGGCCGTACGACGCCATCCGTTGTCACAGGTGTCTTGTCACACCTTCAGGTACTTGCGCAGCGCGATGAAGGCGGCCACGGCCGGCATGAGGAGGCCGATGGCGATCACCAGGGGGAGCTTCGCGAGGACCGCGTCCCAGCCGATGAAGTTGACCAGCTGCATCTTGTCGGCGAGCGCGATGCCGTGGTCGATCAGGAAGTACCGGCCGACGAGCAGCAGCACGCAGGCGACGCCGCCGCCGAGGAGGCCGGCGAAGGCGGCCTCCATGATGAACGGCATCTGGATGTAGAAGCTGGACGCTCCGACGAGCCGCATGATGCCGGTCTCGCGGCGTCGGCTGAAGGCCGAGACGCGGACGGTGTTGACGATCAGCATGAGCGCGATGACCAGCATCAGGCCCATGACGCCGAGCGCGGCGATGTTCATGCCGTTCATCAGGTCGAACAGGTTCTGCAGGATGTTCCGCTGGTCCTGGACCGACTCGACGCCGTCCCGGCCGGCGAAGGCCGTGGCGACGACCTTGTACTTCTCCGGGTCCTTGAGCTTGACCCGGATCGACTCCTGCATCTGGTCCGGCGTCACCACGGAGGCGATGGCGGTGTCGCCGTACTGCTGCTTGTAGTGGGCGAACGCCTCGTCGGCCGTCTCGTGATGGACGGACTCGACGATGTCCATCTTCTTCAGATCGGCCTCGATCTGCTCCCACTGCTGGCGGGTGACGGCACCCTTGGCGCACTTGGCCGCCGTGGCCGCGTCCGCCTTGTTGCAGAGGAAGATGGAGACGTTGACCTTGTCGTACCAGTAGTCCTTCATCGTGCTGACCTGCTCGCGCATGAGCAGGGCGCCACCGAAGAGGGCGAGGGACAGGGCGACGGAGACGATCACGGCGAAGGTCATCGTCAGGTTGCGACGGAGACCGACACCGATCTCCGAGAGCACGAACTGGGCGCGCATGGTGTTCTGGATCCCCCGCCGTCAGTGCTGGTAGCCGTAGACGCCGCGCGCCTGGTCACGGACGAGGCGGCCCTTTTCGAGCTCGATGACGCGCTTGCGCATCTGGTCGACGATGTTCTGGTCGTGGGTCGCCATGACGACGGTGGTCCCTGTCCTGTTGATCCGGTCGAGCAGCTTCATGATGCCGACGGAGGTCTGCGGGTCGAGGTTGCCGGTGGGCTCGTCGGCGATCAGCAGCATCGGCCGGTTGACGAAGGCCCGGGCGATGGCGACGCGCTGCTGCTCACCGCCGGAGAGCTCGCCCGGCATCCGGTCCTCCTTGCCGCCGAGTCCGACCAGGTCGAGCACCTGCGGCACGGCCTTGCGGATCTCGCCGCGCGGCTTGCCGATGACCTCCTGCGCGAAGGCCACGTTCTCGGCGACGGTCTTGTTCGGCAGCAGGCGGAAGTCCTGGAAGACGGTGCCCAGCTGGCGCCGCATCTGCGGCACCTTCCAGTTGGAGAGCCTGGCCAGGTCCTTGCCGAGGACGTGCACCTGGCCCTGGCTGGCACGCTCCTCACGCAGGAGCAGTCGCAGGAAAGTCGACTTTCCGGAGCCGGAGGAACCGACGAGGAAGACGAACTCCCCCTTCTCGATCTCCAGGGAGACATCCCGGAGCGCGGGGCGGCTCTGCTTCGGATAGGACTTGGAGACGTTGTCGAATCGGATCACGGATGCACCACGGTCGGCCGGGAGTAGGTGTGCGTGACCTTACGCGACCGGGCACGGCCCGCGCAGTCGCGGTCCTGGCTTGCGCGGTTTATCCTTTTCGCCCTTCCGGACGGAAGCCGGGCGAACCGGTGGGGCGCGCCGAAACGCCGCAGAGCTGGCACAGTGGTAGGGGGAACGTCCGGACCCCTCCGGACGTTGTCCTGGTGTGTACCCCAGTGCGGGAGGAGGAGAGCGCATGACCTACGACCGACTGGTGTGCGCCAACTGCGCGGCCCCGGTCGCCGAGGGCCGCTGCCCCGTCTGCCGCGCGAACCGGGAGCGCCTGACCCCTCAGGGACTGTCGCCCGCGATGCTGCTGACGCTGGCGGTCGCGCTGCTCGCGGCGATCGCCCTGCTCGCCGCGATCCAGGCGGCCTGACGGAGGGCGCGAGCGGCGCCCACGAGCCGGAACCATGACGAAGGGCCGGGGAGTCGACTCCCCGGCCCTTCGTCATGCGTCACGCGCCTCAGACGGCGGCGCGACCGCCGCCCACGAGACGCGGCAGCATACGGAAGCCGATGCCGCCGGCGATCATGGTCGCGGCGCCGATGATCAGGAACGAGGTCTCGGCCGCACCGGTCTCGGCGAGCTCCTCCTTCGCGTCACCCTGCTGCACCGGCTGCGAGCCGCCCTGGTTCGGGTCGGTGTTGTTCGGGGTGTCCACGCACTCGGCGCCGTCGAGGTCGACGGTGCAGGTGCCGGCGCCACCGTCGGTGGTCGAGCTGCCACCGGTGGTGGAGGTGGAACCGCTGGTCGAGGACCCGTTCCCGCTGGTGCCGTTGGAGCCGCTGCTGCTCGTGCTGGTGCCGGTCGACCCGTTGGAGCCGTCGGTGCCGTTCGAGCCGTTCGAGCCATTGGACCCGTTGGAGCCGTTCGACCCGTTGGAGCCGTTGGAGCCGTTGGAGCCGGTGGAGCTGTCGGAGCCGTTGGAGCCGTCGGTACCGTTGGAACCGGTGGAGCCGTCGGTACCGGTCGTACCCGTGGTACCGGTGGAGCCGTCCGTACCCGTCGAGCCCGTGGAACCGTCGGTACCGGTCGAGCCCGTGGAGCCGTCCGTACCCGTCGTGCCCGTGGTACCGGTGGAGCCGTCCGTGCCCGTCGAGCCCGTGGAGCCGTCCGTACCGGTCGTACCCGTGGTACCGGTGGAACCGTCCGTACCCGTCGAGCCCGTGGAACCGTCGGTACCGGTCGAGCCCGTGGAGCCGTCCGTACCCGTCGTACCCGTGGTACCGGTGGAGCCGTCCGTACCCGTCGAGCCCGTGGAGCCGTCCGTACCGGTCGTACCCGTGGTACCCGTGGTGTCCTGGCCACCGGAGATCTGGCCGAGGATCGCGTTGCCGCCGTCGTCTTCGCCCTCGGACTGGATACCGAGACCCGCGTCCTGGGTCTGGTTGGTGTCGGTTCCGAACCCGCCGACGGCCTGCGCGGCACCGGCCGCCGTCAGGGACGCACCGGCGATGATCACGGCACTGGCCGCGACCCGCACCAGGCGGACTCGCGTCTTGTTGGTCATCTGGCTGCTACCCCCAGTAGCTCATCTCGTCATGGGGCAGCGCTCGGGCCCGCGCGGCAAGGGCGACGGAATCACTGGACCGGCCCCCGTTCACACGCGTCCCAGGAAAGCGCATGCCAGTACGCCACCCTTCCGAGTTTCCGATGAAGCGTCAAGGTCGTTGCGCGTGCGATGCCCGAAAGATCACCAGGTGACCGACATGCGACGATGCAACTGTGACGTAAACCCGGAACTCCGGGCCCGGCAGCGGTAGTTCCCTTGTCGACAAAGCGCCCCGACAGCACCGCTTCCGCTTGCGTCAGCGAATCCGCGGACGGCCACGGAACGGGACCGGGCCCCGCACCGAAAGGTGCGGGGCCCGGTCCCGTACGAGCGAGGGGCTTACTTCTCCGACTGCTTGCGCCAGCGGATGCCCGCCTCCAGGAAGCCGTCGATCTCGCCGTCCAGGACGGACTGCGGGTTGCCGACCTCGAACTCCGTACGGAGGTCCTTGACCATCTGGTACGGGTGGAGCACGTACGAACGCATCTGGTTGCCCCAGGAGCTGCCGCTGTCCTTGAGGGCGTCCATCTTGGCCCGCTCCTCCTGGCGCTGGCGCTCGAGGAGCTTGGCCTGGAGGACGTTCATGGCGCTCGCCTTGTTCTGGATCTGGGAGCGCTCGTTCTGGCAGGAGACGACGATGCCGGTCGGAAGGTGCGTGATGCGCACGGCCGAGTCGGTCGTGTTGACGCCCTGGCCGCCGGGGCCCGAGGCGCGGTACACGTCGACGCGCAGGTCCGACTCCTCGATCTCGACGTGGTCCGAGGACTCGACGACCGGCAGGACCTCGACGCCGGCGAAGGAGGTCTGGCGGCGGCCCTGGTTGTCGAAGGGCGAGATGCGGACGAGCCGGTGGGTGCCCTGCTCGACGGAGAGCGTGCCGTAGGCGTACGGGGCCTTCACGACGAAGGTGGTGGACTTGATGCCCGCCTCTTCCGCGTACGAGGTCTCGTAGATCTCCGTCGGGTAGCCGTGGCGCTCCGCCCAGCGCAGGTACATGCGCTGGAGCCGCTCGGCGAAGTCGGAGGCGTCGACGCCGCCGGCCTCGGCCCGGATGTTGACCAGGGCCTCGCGCTCGTCGTACTCGCCGGAGAGGAGGGTGCGGACCTCCATCTCGTCGAGGGCCTTGCGGACGGAGACCAGCTCCGTCTCGGCCTCGGCGAGGGTGTCCGGGTCGTCCATCTCCTCGGCGAGCTCGAAGAGCACCCCGAGGTCGTCGATCCGGCCGCGCAGGGTCTCGGCCTTGCGGACCTCGGCCTGGAGGTGCGAAAGCTTGCTCGTGATCTTCTGCGCCGCCTCCGGGTCGTCCCACAGGGACGGGGCCGCGGCCTGCTCTTCGAGCACGGCGATGTCGGCCCTCAGCTTCTCGAGGTCCAGGACGGCCTCGATCGACCCCATGGTCGAGGAGAGGGACTTCAGCTCTTCGGATACATCGACGACTGCCACGCGTCCAGCGTAACGGCTCCGGGCCTGGAGCCGAACCTACGGCTGGGAGGACTGCTTGGAGTCCTGCGGCGGAGCGTCCCCGTCGCCGGAGGCCGCCAGGTAGCCGCCGGTGCCGAGCGCGCCCGCGATCACGACGGCCGCGACGGCGAGGGTGATCCGTCTCTTGCGGACCGCCCCGGCCTTGTGGCGGGCCGAGCCGGGGCGGCGGGCGCCGGCGGGCCGCGGGGCGCGGGCGGTGCCGAGGGGGCCCCCGGAGAGCTCGTCGGGGGCCGGGACCCGCATGGAGGTGTGGGTGTCGCGGTTGGAGTCGGCGGAGGCGCCGGGGACGAGCGGGACGGCGGCGCGGCGGGGGCCGGGCTCGCCCGCGCCCGTGCTGGTGGAGTAGGTGTCCTCTTCGTACGGCTCCGGGGCCGGCTCGGCGTCGGGCTCGTCGACGTCCAGCGGCGGGATGCCCTTGAGCAGCGGCAGGACGTCCGCGAGGCGGGCGGCGAGCTCGGAGGCGCGCAGCCGGGAGGCGGGGGCCTTGGCGAGGCACTGGACGATCAGCTGCCACAGCTCCTCGGGGATGCCGGGGAGCGGGACGACGGTCTCGGTGACGTGGCGGCGCAGGACCGCGCCGGGGTGGCCGCCGCCGAACGGGGTGAAGCCGGCGAGCAGCTCGTACAGGACGGTCGCGAGGGCGTAGATGTCGACGGCGGCGCGCGGCGGGAGGCCTTCGACGATCTCGGGGGCGAGGTAGTCGGGGGTGCCGATGATCCGGGTGGCCTTGGTGCGGCCGGGGGTGTCGATCAGCTTGGCGACGCCGAAGTCGGTGAGGAGGGCGGGGTGGGCGCCGCCGGGGCCGAGCGGGCCCTCCATGTCGAGCAGGATGTTCTCCGGCTTGACGTCCCGGTGGACGATCCCGGCCTTGTGGGCGACGGCGAGGGCCTCGGCGACGTCCTTGACGATCGCGACGGCGGCCTCGGGCGCGAGGCGCCGCTCCCGGTCGAGCCGGGTGCGCAGGTCGGTGCCGCGGACGAGGTCCATGACGAGGGCGAGGTCGTTGCCGTCGACGACGAGGTCGCGGACCTTGACCACGCGGGGGTGGTCGAGGCCGAGGAGCGCGGTCCGCTCCTGGACGAAGCGGCCGACGAGCTCCTGGTCGGACGCCAGGTCCTCGCGCAGCAGTTTGACGGCGACGGGCCCCTCGGGTCCCTCGCCGAGCCACACCGTTCCGGCGCTGCCCCGCCCGAGGATCTGGTGGGCGGTGTAGCGGCTGCCGATGTTCCGTGCCAAGACTGCTCCCTCAGCGGCTGCGGTTCTCGACAAAGCTACGCGTCCACGGCCGCCGGTCTCGACCTCCGAGGGGAAATCACCCCTCGGAAGTCGACAAATCGGCAGTGTTACTGCCCCGTACCGCCGGTAGTACCCCCGGAACCGGTGGAATCGAAGATCGAGGAGAACCAGTCGGTGACCGTCGAGATGCCGTCGCCGATGGCCTCCCAGTAGCCCTTGCCCTGGGCGACCCAGTCCTGGAGCGGGGTGAGCTCCCAGACGAGCCAGCCGGCGACCACGAACAGGACGATCATGATCAGGCAGCCCTTGAGGCAGCCGAGACCGGGGATGTGCACCGGGTTCGCGCTGCGCTGGCGCGGCGGGCGCGGCTCGCGGGGCGCGGGGGCCTGGGGCGGCGGCTGCGGCGGCGTGTACTGCTGCTGGGGCGGGGCGGCGTACTGCTGCGGCGGGGGCGGGGGTGCGTACTGCTGCGGCTGCTGCTGGTACGGCTGGGGCGCGCGCTGCGGGGCCGGGCGCTGCTGCTGGTACGGCGGGGGCGGCTGCTGCCCGTGCTGCTGCCCGTACGGACCGGGCTGCTGGGGCTGCTGCGGCCGGCGCTGCGGGCGGCGGCGCAGCGGGTCGTCGCTCGGGTCCAGGTACTGCACCTGGGTCTGCTCGTTGCGGTCGCGGACCTGCCGCAGCTGGCTCTGCCAGGGGTGCGGGTCCTCCGCCGGAGGGCCCTGCGGTACGGGGGGCATGACGGCCGTCGGGTCGGCGGCGTCCGCGGGGCCGCTGGTCGGCATGACGCTGGTCGCGGCGGCGGGGTCGTACTGCGGGGGCATCCCGGCGGCGGCCGCGGCCCCGGCGGCGCCGGTGGGCAGCACCTGGGTGGGGTCGGCGGCGCCCGGGGTCTGCGTCTCCGGGGTCCCCGGGACCGGCGCGGGCGCCGGGTCGGGGGCGAGGAGCGCGCCGACGCCCTCCGCGGCCTCGATCTGGGCGGGCGTGGCGTGCACGCCGATGCCGGCGGCGACCGCGCGCAGGCCGCGGGCGAGGTTCACGGCGCTCGGCCGCTGGTCGGGGTTCTTGCTGAGGCAGCGCTCTATGACCGTCCACAGCGGTCCGGGCACCGTCGAGGGGCGGCGGGGCTCCTCGCTGAGGTGCCGGTGGAGGACCTCGAGGGCGGTGCCGCCCGCGAACGGAGGCCGGCCGGTGACCAGCTCGTAGAGGAGGATGCCCGCGCCGTAGATGTCGACGGCGGAGGTCTGCGGGCGGCCCTCGGCGGACTCCGGCGCCACGTACGCGGGCGTGCCGACGAACTCGTGGGTGCGGGTCAGGCCCGGGGAGTCGGCGAGGCGCGCGATGCCGAAGTCGGTCAGCATCGGGTGCATCTGGCCGCCCTGCTCGGCGAGCAGGACGTTGGCCGGCTTGAGGTCGCGGTGGACGACGCCGTCGGCGTGGCTGGCGGCGAGCGCGTCGGCGATCTGGGCGGTGAGGAGCGCGGCGGCGACCGGGGTGAGCGGGCCGCTCTCCCGGATGTACCGGTGCAGGTCGGGGCCCTCGACGAGGTCCATGACGAGCGCGAGGACATCGCCCTCGACGACCAGGTCGCGGGTGCGCACGATGTTCGGGTGGGTGAGCCGGAGCAGCACGGACCGCTCGCGCAGGAAGCGCATCACGATGTCCGCGTCGTTGGCCAGCTCCTCCTTGAGGACCTTGATCGCGACGGTCTCGCCGGGCTCGCCGGGCACGGCCGCCTCGGCGCCCGCCGTCTCCCGCTGGCGGGCTCGCCAGACGGTGCCCGTGGCGCCGCGGCCGAGCGGCTCCTCGAGCAGGTACTTGCTGCCGATAGGCCGCACGTCACGCGCTCCCTGCTGATCGTGGTCCTGGGGTGTTTCCCGATGTGTCCCCGGGGTCCCTGTCCTCTGTTGTGACCCGTCCGGGCGTCCGACCCACTTTAGTGCCGCCGAACGGGTCACAGACCGGTCGCCCACAGGCCGATTCCGCTGCGGTGTCCGGTGCTCGCCGGGGGCCCGTCGCGGGGCCGGGGCGAACGGAACTTGTCCGGAAGAAGACGCTCCAGGGCGGGCGACGGTTGCCAGGCATGCTCCGAAGGCATGCCCAACCAGGCTATTTCCCGTCCTCGGCCGACCATTCAAGATCACTTGTGGCCGACCCGCGGGCGTGTTGTCGGTGGCAGGTGCGAGGATGCCTACAGCACGTCGCATCGACGGGGTCGGGAGCCCCCGCGCCGTGCCGACCTGTACCGGGCGATGCGTCCGTGCCGGGTGGGGGGAGACACAGGGCGGTTCCCCCCTGCCGAGCCGGCTCGCGCAGAAGGGACCGCTGACGGCGATGCAGATCCGGCTGACCGTCCTCGCGCCGTACGCCGGCCACGGCGCCGGGCGCGCCTGCGACGTGCTCGTCACGGCCCCCGCCGGGACGGCCCTGGCCGCCGTGGCCTCGAACCTCGCCGCCGCCGTCACCGGCCCCGAGACCTCCGCCTCGGGCAGCACCGTGCTCTACGCGGGCGCGGAGCGGCTCGACGGCCGGCGCTGCGTCCTCGGCGAGCCGCCGCTCGTCGACGGCGCGGTGCTCTCCCTCCAGGTCCCCGGCCCGGACGACCGGGCCGACGAGACGGCCTCCGCCCGACTGCACGTGGTCGCCGGGCCGGACGCGGGCGGGGTGCACCTGCTGCACGGCGGAGCGATCAGAATCGGCCGTTCCGTCGACGCGGACGTGCCGCTGGACGACCCGGACGTCTCCCGCTCCCACTGCACGGTGACCGTCGGCGAGGACGGCCGGGTCACGGTCTGCGACCGCGGCTCCACGAACGGCACGACGCTCGACGGCGCCCCCGTCGGCGACCGCCCGGTCCCGCTCCGGCCGGGCGCGCTGCTGCGCCTCGGCGAGTCCGCCCTGCGCCTGACGGGCGCCGCCGGTACGGACGCGCTGGCGACCGCCCCGGACGGCGAGGGCCACCTGCGCGTCGCCCACGAGACGGACCGGGGGGCGCCCTCGGACGACACCACGCACGGCGGGGCGCGCGGCATCGCGTTCGGCGAGGTCCACGACGGGGGCCACGCGCACGCGGGGGACGCGCTCGACGGCCACGGCGGGGCCGAGCCGCACGGCAGGACCCGGCAGACCGACCCGGCCGCCGCACCCACGCCTCCCGCCAAGCGCGGGCTCGGCGCGTGGGCCCGGCGCCTCGCGGGCGGCCGCGAGGAGCTCCCGGCCCCCGCCGCCGGCCACCACCCCTCCCCCGACACGCACGCCGGCACCCGCCCCGGCCCCGGCGTGCGGGCCGGCGCCCCCGTCCCCGCACCCGTCGCCGACACCTGGCCCGACCCGGCCACCGTCCTCCTCACCGCCCTCGGCCCCGGCCCCCGGCTCTGGGAGCGGGCCCAGGACCACCCCGAGTCCCTCGTCGTCCGCCTCGGCACGACGGACCGCGCCGAGCTCTCCGGCGTCCCCGTCACCGTCGGCCTGCGCGAGGCCGGCTCCCTGGGCCTCGCGGGCCCCGGCGACCGGCTCACCGGGCTCGCGCGCTCGGTCGTGGCCCAGCTCGCCGCCCTGCACTCCCCCTCCGACCTGGAGATCGTGCTCATCAGCGCCGACCGGAACCGCTCCCTGGAGGAGCGGCGCCGGGCCTGGGGCTGGCTCGGCTGGCTCCCGCACGTCCGGCCCGCCCACGGCCAGGACTGCCGGCTCCTCCTGGCGTACGACCGCGAGCAGGCCCAGGCCCGTACGGCCGAGCTGACCCGGCGGCTCGACGACGGCCCGCTGGGCCCCGGCTGGCCCAGCGCCGACCGCGCCTCCGTCGCCGAGGCCGCCGCCCGCCACGACGGGCCGGCGACCGTCGTCATCGTCGACGGCGACCCCGGCTCCGCGGCCCTGCGCGAGACGGTCGCGCGGCTCGCGGGCGTCGGCGCGGCGGCCGGCATCCACCTCCTGTGCCTCGCCGAGGCGCCGTCCGCCACCCCGGACTCGCCGGTCGCCGCCACGTACGAGGCGGCGTGCGCCGCGTCCCTCGCCTTCCGCGAGTGCGGGGCCGCCGCGCTCCTGAGCGGCGATGTGGCGACGGCGCTGCGGCTGCTGCGTACATCCGGCGGGCGGCTCGCGGGCCACGGCACGGTCGGCGTGGTGGACGCGGTCTCCGTCGCCTGGGCCGAACGGTTCGGCCGGGCCCTCGCCCCGCTGCGCCCCGAGACGGCCGCGGCGCCGGGTGCCCGGGCCGCCGCGCTGCCGCCGTCGGCCCGCCTCCTCGACGAGCTCGGGCTCGCCCGGGCCACGCCCGCCTCCCTCATGGCCCGCTGGGCCTCCGCCGCGGACGGCACCGCCGTCCTGGGCGCCGGCCCGCGCGGACCGCTCGCCGTGGACCTCACCAAGGAGGGCCCGCACCTCCTGATCGAGGGCCCGGCCGGCAGCGGACGCACGGAACTGCTCCGCTCGATCGCAGCCTCGCTCGCGGCGGGCGGCCGCCCGGACCGCCTCGGCCTGCTCCTCGTGGACGGCGCGGGCGGCGAGCGCGGCGAAGGACTCGCGGTCTGTACGGAACTGCCGCACGTCACCGAGCACCTGGTCGCCTCGGACCCGGTACGGATGCGGGAGTTCGCGCAGGCGCTCGGCGCCGAGCTGAAGCGCCGGGCGGAGCTCCTGGGCGACGGCCACTTCGCGGACCGCCGGGGGGTGGCGCGCGCCGCCGACCGGATGATCGGGCAGCGCGCCCCGAGCGCGGCGGAATCCGTGCCGCAGGGCGCCCGCGCGACCGTCCGCCTCCCGGACACCGGCGACCTCACGGACCGCCCGAGCGGCCGCACCCTCCGCACGGGCGCGGGCGAGACGCAGGGCCGCGTGCCCTACCCCGGCGCGGACGACGTCACCGGCCGTACGAGCGGCCGCATCCCCCACCCGAGCAGCGAGGACATCACGGGACGGCCCAGCGGACGGGTCCCGTACCCCGGCGCGGACGACGTCACGGGCCGACCCAGCGGACGGGTGCCCTACCCGGGCGCGGACGACGTCACCGGACGTGCGAGCGGCCGCATCCCCCACCCCGGCAGCGAGGACCTCACGGGACGGCCCAGCGGACGGGTCCCGTACCCCGGCGGCGAGGACCTCAGCAGCCGCGCCGGCGGGCGCGTGCCCCGGGCCGGTGATCTGGCCGACCGGCCCAGCGGGCGCGTCTCCCGCACCGGGGACGGCGCGCTCGACGAGCGTCCCAGCGCGCGGGCGCGGTCCGGCGGGGACGCCTTCCTGGCCGACACGCCCAGTGGGCGTCTGCCGCGCCGGGAGGGCGGGGCGCTCGACGACCGCCCGAGCAGCCGCACCCTCCGCACGGGCGACGGCGACCTCACCGACCACCCGAGCGCCCGCACCCGCCGCGCGGGGGCCGACGACGTGACCGGCCGGGCGAGCGGACGCCTCCCGTACCCCGGCGCGGACGACGTCACGGGCCGACCCAGCGGACGCGTGCCCTACCCCGGCGCGGACGACGTCACCGGCCGTACGAGCGGCCGCATCCCCCACCCCGGCAGCGAGGACATCACCGGACGGGCCGGCGGACGC
This sequence comes from Streptomyces sp. NPDC002463, assembly GCF_042889835.1. NCBI lineage: Bacteria > Bacillati > Actinomycetota > Actinomycetes > Kitasatosporales > Streptomycetaceae > Streptomyces > Streptomyces sp. NPDC002463. Next base: position 14,265 of record NZ_JBIARL010000014.1, on the reverse strand, counting down.
ATCCCGCACCCCGGCGCCGAGGACCTCACCGGCCGCGCCGGCGGACGCGTCCCCGAGGAGTCCGTCGCGCGGATTCCTCGGCCCGCCTCCGGGGAGCAGGCTTCCGCGCGGGCCGGTGGTGTGGGGCAGTTGCCTCGGCTCGTCGTGCTCGTCGACGACTACGACGCCCTGGTCGCGCCCGCGCTCGGCGCCCCCGGGCGGCCCGCCGCCGGGTCCGTCGTGCGGGCCCTGGAGGCCGTCGCGCGGAACGGGGAGCGGCTCGGGGTGCACCTCGTGGCGACCTCGTCGCGCCCGGACCGCACCTCCGACACGGAGCTGGCCCACGGCGCCCGGCTGCGGATCGTGCTCGACGCGCCCCCGGTCGCGGCGGGCCCGGACGTGCCGGCGGCCGGGCGGGGCCGTCTCGGGCATCCCGACGGCCGGGTGACCCCGTTCCAGGCGGGCCGCGTCACGGGCCGGATCCCCCGGACGGCGACGCTCCGCCCGACGGTCGTCCCGCTGGAGTGGGAGCGGATGGGCGACCCGCCCACCCGGCGCCCGGTCCGCGAGCTGGGCAACGGCCCGACGGACCTGGCCCTCCTGGCGAGCGCCCTCGACCGTGCGGCGCGCTCGGTCGAGGCGACACCCGTGGCCCCGCTGACCCCCACCCCGCACGCCTGACGACACGTCACAAGGGCATCACGATCCCCCACTTGAAGCCGAAGGCGGTATTGCGGGGCCCCGCACCCGGGCGTAGACCTGTCGGACGGACAGCGAAGCGCACGAAAGAGACGGGGCAGCGATGCGTACAACTCTTCGTCCACGCAAGGCCGCAGCGACCCTGACGGCGTTAGCCGCGCTGACCGCCCTCGCGGGCTGCGGAGACGACGGCGACACCACGAAGGGGCCGACACCCGACCTCTCCCTCAAGGGCGAGAAGATCGAGGTCGCCGCCGTCTGGACGGGCCCCGAGCAGGAGAACTTCGTCAAGGTCCTGAAGGAGTTCGAGAAGCGCACCGGCGCGACCGTCACCTTCGTGCCCGCGCAGGACCCGATCGTGAACTTCCTCGGTACGAAGATCGCCGGCGGTTCGCCGCCCGACGTGGCGATGCTCCCGCAGGTGGGCGCGATCCAGCAGGCCGCCGCCCAGAAGTGGCTGAAGCCGGTCGGCCCGGAGGCCAAGGCGGCGCTCGCGGCGAACTACTCGCGCGGCTGGCAGGACCTCGGCGCGGTGGACGGCACCCAGTACGGGGTCTACTTCAAGGCCGCCAACAAGTCCCTGGTCTGGTACAACACCGCCGTCTTCGACAACGCGGGCGCCGCCGAGCCGAAGACCTGGAAGGACTTCCTCGCCACCGCCGAGGCGGTCTCGGCCTCCGGCGTGACCCCGGTCTCGGTCGGCGGCGCGGACGGCTGGACCCTCACCGACTGGTTCGAGAACGTCTACCTCTCCCAGGCGGGCCCGGCCAGGTACGACCAGCTGGCGAAGCACGAGATCAAGTGGACGGACCCGTCCGTCGCCGCCGCCCTGAAGACCCTCGCCGAGCTCTTCGGCAAGCCGTCGCTGATCGCGGGCGGTTCGGCCGGCGCGCTGCAGACGGAGTACCCGGCCTCGGTCACGCAGACCTTCACCGGCGGCGACCAGCCCAAGGGCGCGATGGTCTTCGAGGGCGACTTCGCCGCGGTCAACATCGCGCAGACGAAGGCGGAGATCGGGAAGGACGCGAAGGTCTTCCCGTTCCCCAAGGCGGGCGACACGTCCCCGGTGGTGACGGCGGGCGACGCGGCCGTGGCCCTGAAGGACACCAAGGGCGCGCAGGCGCTGCTCGCCTTCCTCGCCTCCCCGGACGCGGCGAGGATCTGGGCGGCCGAGGGCGGGTTCCTCTCCCCCAACAAGAGCCTGGCCCCGGCGGCGTACCCGAACGACGTCCAGCGCGAGATCGCCAAGGCGCTCATCGACGCCGGTGACGACTTCCGCTTCGACATGTCCGACCAGATGCCGCAGTCGTTCGGCGGGACGCCCGGCAAGGGCGAGTGGAAGGCGCTCCAGGACTTCCTGAAGAACCCGAAGGACATCGCCGGGACCCAGGCGCGCCTGGAGGCCGACGCGGCGAAGGCGTACAAGGCCTCCTCGAAGGGCTGACGCCCCCATGCCACGCATCACCAGAAGGAGCAGGGTGGTCGCGGCGGGGTTCCTGCTCCCCGCACTGCTCCTGCTCGGCGCGCTCGTCGTCTACCCGATCGGGTACTCCGTCCGGCGTTCGCTCTTCGACCGTTCCGGCGGCACCTTCGTCGGCCTCGACAACTACCTCGCGCTCGCCACCGACGACTCCCTCCGCACCGCCGTCCGCAACAACCTGGTCTGGCTGGTGGTGGCCCCGGCGGTCGCCACCGCGCTCGGTCTGATCTTCGCGGTGCTCACCGAACGGGTGCGCTGGGGGACGGCGTTCAAGCTCGTCGTCTTCATGCCGATGGCGATCTCGATGCTGGCCGCCGGGATCATCTTCCGGCTGGTGTACGAGCAGGACCCGGACCGTGGCGTCGCCAACGCGGTCTGGGTCGGGGTCCACGACACCTTCGCCGAGGCCTCCGGCTTCCCCCGGGCCCGGCCGCTGCCCGTGCACCCGCTGAAGGCGGCGGGCGGCGGCGCGTACGAGACGAGGACGCCGGTACGGGCCGGGGTGCCCGTACTCCTCCCGCTGGTCGGGGTCGCGCCGGGGCGGATGCCGAAGGACGCCCGCCCCGCGCACGCCCCCGCGACGGCAGACGGGCAGATCACCGGAACCGCCTGGCTGGACTTCACCCGGGGCGGCGGCGGCAGGCCGAACGTCGTCGATCCGGGGGAGCTCGGCCTGAAGGGGCTGCGGATCGAGGCCGTACGGGACGGGAAGGTGGTCGCCGCGGTCACGGCGGCGGCCGACGGCAGCTTCGCCCTGCCCGCCGACCGCGCCGACGGAGCCGTACTCCGGCTGCCCGCGAGCAACTTCCGGGAGCAGTACGACGGCGTGGAGTGGCTGGGCCCCTCGCTCGTCACCCCGGCCGTGATCGGGGCGTACGTGTGGATGTGGGCCGGGTTCGCGATGGTCCTGATCGGCGCGGGGCTCGCGGCCGTGCCGCGCGAACTCCTGGAGGCGGCGCGGGTGGACGGGGCGAACGAGTGGCAGGTGTTCCGGCGGATCACGGTGCCGCTCCTGGCGCCGGTCCTCGTGGTCGTCCTCGTCACCCTGATGATCAACGTGCTGAAGGTCTTCGACCTGGTCTTCGTCATCGCGCCGGGCTCCGCGCAGGACGACGCGAACGTGCTCGCGCTCCAGCTGTACCGCTCGTCCTTCGGCACGGACGCGGATCTCGGGGTCGGTTCGGCCATCGCCGTCGTCCTGCTCCTTCTCGTGCTGCCGGTGATGGTGGTCAACATCCGCCGCATCCGAAGGGAGTCCCGCCGATGAAGGGCTTCGCCGCCCGCGTCGCCGCCCGTACGGCCGGGGGCGCCGTCCGGGTCTTCCTCCTGCTCGCCGGCCTGTTCTGGCTGCTGCCGACGGTCGGGCTGCTGCTCTCCTCGCTCCGCTCGCCGTCCGACATCGCGGCGAGCGGCTGGTGGCGGGTGTTCACGGCCCCGGCCCAGCTGACCACCGAGAACTACACCCGTCTCCTCGCGAACGACACGATCACGGGCTCGCTCCTCTCCACGGTCCTGATCACCGTCCCGGCCACGCTCCTGGTCCTCCTCATCGGCTCGCTCGCCGGTTACGCCTTCGCGTGGCTGGAGTTCCCGGGCCGGGACTGGTGGTTCCTGGGCGTGGTGGCGCTGCTCGTGGTGCCGGTGCAGGTGGCCCTGGTCCCGGTGTCGAAGCTGTTCGGGGCGGTGGGGCTGTTCGAGACGACGGCGGGGGTGGTCCTCTTCCACACGGCGTTCGGCCTGCCGTTCGCGATCTTCCTGCTGCGGAACTTCTTCGCGGAGATCCCGCGCGAGCTCCTGGAGGCGGCGCGGCTCGACGGGGCGGGTGAGATCCGGCTGTTCACGCGCGTGGTGCTGCCGCTCGGCGGTCCGGCGATCGCCTCGCTGGGGATCTTCCAGTTCCTGTGGGTGTGGAACGACATGCTGATCGCGCTGATCTTCGCGGACTCGCAGTCGCCGCCGATCACGGTGGCGCTCCAGCAGCAGGTCCGGCAGTTCGGCAACAACGTCGACGTGCTCGCGCCGGGGGCGTTCGTGTCGATGGTGGTGCCGCTGGTGGTGTTCTTCGCGTTCCAGCGGCAGTTCACGTCGGGCGTGATGGCGGGCGCGGTGAAGTAGCCCGGGTCACGCGCGCAGCGCCGCGACCGCCGAGCGCGCGAGTTCGTCCAGGTACCCCTTGGGCAGGGGCGTGCGGACGACGACGAGGCGCCAGTAGAGCGGGCCGACGGCCAGGTCGAGGGCCTTGCCCGGGTCGGCGCCCTCGGGGAGTTCGCCGCGCGCGACGGCCTCGCGGACGATCTGGGTCATGACGCCCTGCTGCCCGTCGAGCAGCACGGCCTTGACGGTCTCGGCGATCTCGGGGTGCCGGGCGGCCTCGACGAGCAGGTCCGGGATGACCTGCGAGGCGACCGGGTGGCGCAGGGCGTGCGAGGCGACTTCGAGGAGGGCGCGCACGTCCCCGTAGAGGGAGCCGCTGGCGGGTGCCGGCAGGCCCTGGGCGGCGAAGGCGCCGACGAGGTCGAGGACGAGGGAGAGCTTGGACTTCCAGCGTCGGTAGACGGCCGTCTTGCCGACTCCCGCGCGGCGCGCGATGCCCTCGATGGACATCCGGGCGTAGCCGACGGCCGCAAGCTCCTCGAAGACGGCGGCGCGGATGGCCTCGGTCACGTCCTCGCGGAGTACGGCGGCTCCGGCGGGGGCGCGGCGGGGGGTCGGATCGGTCATGAACGGCATCCTAACCAACCGCGATATCCCGGGGTCGTTGCGACGATACGGTTGCGTTCCGTCGTGCGAGGGCTCTAACCTCCCCGTAGCGACGATACGGACCCGTTCCATCGCCGACGGCAGCACGCGCCCCCGCACCCCTCGTCGAAAGCGCCCGCCCGTGACCACGACCCTGGCCCCCGCCGTACCCCAGCAGCAGGCTCCGCCCGCCGCCGAGGACCTCGCCGCCCTCGCCCGCCGCCACGGCCTGAGCGTCAGCGGCGCCCGCCCCTCGCTCCCCGTCTACGTGCGGGAGCTCTGGTCCCGCCGCGACTTCATCACCGCCTTCGCGACGGCCCGCCTCACCTCCCAGTTCAGCCAGGCGCGCCTCGGCCAGGTCTGGCAGGTGATGACCCCGCTGCTCAATGCGGCCGTGTACTACCTGATCTTCGGCATCGTGATGAACGCGAAGAACGGCGTGCCCGACTACGTGCCCTTCCTGATCACGGGCATCTTCGTGTGGACCTTCACCGCCAACACGGTCCAGGCCGGCACCCGCGCGATCAGCGGCAACCTGGGCCTGGTCCGCGCCCTGCACTTCCCCCGCGCGAGCCTGCCGATCTCGCTCGCGTTCCAGCAGCTCCAGCAGCTGCTCTTCTCGCTCGCCGCACTCGTCGTCATGCTGGCCTGCTTCGGCGAGTTCCCCACCTGGAGCTGGCTGCTCGCCGTCCCGGCGCTGTTCCTCCAGTCGCTGTTCAGCACGGGCGTGGCGCTCGTGCTGGCCCGGCTCGCCGCCCGCACCCCGGACATCAGCCAGCTGATGCCGTTCGTGCTCCGCACCTGGATGTACGCCTCGGGCGCCATGTTCTCGATCCAGAACCTGGCGGGCAGCGGGCGCTTCCCGGAGGCCGTGGTGATCGCGCTCCAGTACAACCCGGCGGCGCTCTACATCGACCTCATGCGCTTCGCGCTGATCGAGAGCTTCACCGCCGCGCAGCTGCCGCCGCACGTGTGGGCGCTGGCGGCGGGCTGGGCCGTGCTCGCCTTCGCGGGCGGTTTCGTCTGGTTCTGGAAGGCGGAGGAGACGTACGGCCGTGGCTGAGTCGACGAGGAAGCCCACCGTCGTGGCGGACGGCGTCCACATCACGTACACCGTCCACGGCGGGCGCCCCGGCGGCCGGGGCGCCGCCACCGCCGCCCTCGGCCGGATGCTGCACCGGCGCAAGGCCCCGGCCGGCCGCGAGGTGCACGCCGTGAAGGGCGTCAGCTTCGTCGCGTACCGGGGCGAGGCAATTGGCCTGATCGGTTCGAACGGATCTGGGAAATCCACCCTCCTGAAGGCCGTCGCGGGGGTCCAGCCCGTGGACCGGGGCCGGATCTACACCCATGGCCAGCCCTCCCTCCTCGGCGTGAACGCGGCTCTGATGAGCGATCTGACCGGTGAGCGGAACGTGATCCTGGGCGGCCTCGCGATGGGCATGAGCCGTACGGAGATCCGCGAGCGCTACGACGGGATCGTCGACTTCTCCGGCATCAACGAGAAGGACGACGCGATCTCCCGCCCGATGCGGACGTACTCCTCCGGGATGGGCGCCCGGCTGCGCTTCTCCATCGCCGCCGCAAAGAGCCATGACGTGCTGCTCATCGACGAGGCCCTGTCGACCGGCGACGCGCGCTTCCGCCACCGCAGCCGGCAGCGGATCGACGAACTGCGGGCGGAGGCCGGAACGGTCTTCCTGGTCAGCCACTCGAACTCCACCATCACGGAGACCTGCGAGCGGGCGCTGTGGCTGGAGGCGGGGACGCTGCTGATGGACGGGCCGGCGAAGGAGGTGGTGGCGGCATACGAGGAGTTCACGGCCAAGCCGGGGCCGAAGAAACCGAATTAAAGGGACATCGCGGTCTAAAGTGCGGTGGGATGACGACCGATCACCCCCAGTCACCCCGCGACTCCACGGGCGACACCCCGCCCCGCTCCGGAAGCGAACCCCCCACGCTCACCGGGTCCCCCTTCGACTCGGACACCTTCACCTCCGCCACCTTCGTCGCCGTCGGCCGCGGCCCCCTCCTCGCCCTCGCCGCCGCCTGGTTCCTCAGCCGGGCCGGCATGCTCCTGCTGCTCTCCCGCGACAACCTCGGCATCGGCGGGGTGGCCCGCGAGGTGGACCTCTACCAGCACTGGTACGGACAGTTCGCCTCCGGCACCTTCCCGCCCGGCGACGTCACCTGGCAGTACCCGCCCGGCGCGGGACTCGTGATCATGTCGCCGGGCATCCTCCCCTGGCTCACCTACTTCCAGGCCTTCGTCACCCTCACCCTCCTCGCCGACGCCGTCGTCACGCTCGCCCTCGCCCGCGCCGACAGCGCCCGCCTCACCCACGGCGCCTGGATCTGGGTCTGCGGCCTCCCGCTCCTCCTCCACCTCCCCCTCGCCCGGTACGACGTCCAGACCACCGCCCTCGCCGTCCTCGCCCTGCTCGCCCTGAACGCCCGCCGCACCGCCGCCCACCAGCTCGGCGGGGCGCTCGCCGGGATCGGCGCCATGGTCAAGGTGTGGCCCGCGCTCGCCCTGATCGGCACGCCCCGGGGCCGTACCACCCGCGAGGCCTGGACCGCCGCCGCCGTCACCGCCCTCGCACTCCTCGCCACCCTGGCGCTGTTCTTCTCCGAGTCCCTCGGCTTCCTGCGCCAGCAGGGCAGCCGCGGCATCCAGATCGAATCCCTGTGGGGCACGGCCCTCGCGACGGCCCACGCCGCCGGCGCCTGGCCGGGCAGGGTCGAGTTCCGCTACGGCGCCTTCGAGTACGTCGGCCCGTACGTCTCCAGCCTCGGGCACCTCGCCCTGCTGCTCACCGTCATCGCCTTCGCCTGGCTGCTCCTGTGGCGGCTCCAGGCCCGCCGCTGGACCCCCGCCACCCCGTTCGACGCGGCTCTCGCCGCCGTGCTGCTCTTCACCGTCACCAGCCGGGTGATCAGCCCCCAGTACATGATCTGGCTGCTCGGCCTCGCCGCCGTCTGCCTGACCTCCCGCCACACCGTGATGCGGCCGGTCGCCCTGCTGCTCCTCCCGGCGGCCGCCCTCAGCTCCCTCGCGTACCCCGTCCTCTACGACGAGGTCTTCTACGGCACCGCCACCGGCGTGGCCGTCATGCTGCTCCGCAACGGCCTGCTCCTCGCGGCGGCCCTGCTCGCCGCCCGCCGCCTGTGGACCTCGACGGCGACACCCGTGAAGGAATGAGGAAGGGCCCCGCCGGAAAACCGGCGGGGCCCTTCCTCATGTCCTGTCTACGGCACTAGCTGTGCGAGCGGAGCAGCGTCCGCATCGTCCGCATCGCGACCGACAGGTTCGCCAGGTCGAAGGTGTCCGAGCCCTGGATCTCCTCCAGGGTCGTCCGCGCGCGGCCCAGGATCGCCGCGTTCTTCTCCTCCCAGGCCTTGAACCGCTCCTCGGGGCTCGTCGTGCCGTTGCCGACCGTCAGGACGTCGGCGGTCAGCGCCGCGTGCGCCGCGAAGAGGTCCTCGCGGATCGAGGCGCGGGCCATCGACTGCCACCGGTCGCTGCGCGGCAGCTCGATGATCCGGTCCATCAGGTCGGTGATCCGCAGCCGGTCGGCCAGGTCGTAGTAGACCTCGGCGACCGCGAGCGGCTCCTTGCCCATCCGGTCGGCGATCGCGACGACGTCGAGGATCGGGAAGGCGGAGGAGAAGCCGGCGACGCGCAGCGCGAGCTCCTCCGGCACGCCGACCTCGGTCAGCTCGTCCAGGATCGACTGGTACCACTCCAGGTCCGAGCCGCGCAGCAGGCCCGGCAGCTGCGTCCAGACCTCCTCGACCCGGTCCGCGAAGAACTCGATGGTCTCCGTGAGCTGGAGCGGCTGCGGCCGGTTGTTGAGCATCCAGCGCGTGCCGCGCTCGACGAGCCGGCGGGAGTGCAGTCGCATCTGGGTCTGGATCTCGGCCGGCACCCGGTTGTCGAGGGACTCGACGGCGTCCCAGACCTGGCCGAGGCGGAAGACGACCCGGGCTGCGGTCTGCGCGCGGACGATCTCCTCGATCGACGCGCCGGTCTCCTCGCGGAGGCGGTGCAGGAAGGTCGAGCCACCGGTGTTGACGGTGTCGTTGACCAGGACCGTCGTGATGATCTCGCGGCGCAGCGCGTGGTTGTCGACGGCCTCGGCGAACTTCTCGCGCAGCAGCGTCGGGAAGTACGCGTGGAGCAGCCCGCGCAGGTACGGGTCGTCCGGCAGCTCCGTACCGATCAGCTCGTCGGCCACCGTGATCTTGGTGTACGCGAGGAGGACGGCGAGCTCGGGCTGGCTCAGGCCCTTGCCGCCGTTGAGGAGGTCGCGGATCTGCCGGTCGTTGGGCAGGAACTCCAGGGAGCGGTCGAGGGCCCCGTCGCGGCCCAGGCGGCGCATGAACCGCTGGTGGGCGTGGAGCAGGGACGGCGACTGGGCGACGGCGTTGGCCAGGGCGGTGTTCTGCGCGTAGTTGTTGCGCAGGACGAGCGCGCCGACCTCGTCCGTCATCTCGGCGAGGATCTTGTTGCGCTGCTTGACGGTCATGTCGCCCTCGGCGACGAGCCCGTTGAGCAGGATCTTGATGTTGACCTCGTGGTCGGAGGTGTCGACGCCGGCGCTGTTGTCGATGGCGTCGGTGTTGACCTTGCCGCCCTGGCCCTCGGGGCCGCCGGTGCGGGCGAACTCGATGCGGCCCAGCTGGGTCGCGCCGAGGTTGCCGCCCTCGCCGATGACCTGGGCGCGGACGTCCTGGCCGTCGACGCGGATGGCGTCGTTGGCCTTGTCGCCGACGTCGGCGTTGGACTCGGCCGAGGACTTCACGTACGTGCCGATGCCGCCGTTCCACAGCAGGTCGACGGGCGACTGGAGGATCGCCTTCATCAGCTCGGCCGGGGTCAGCTTGGTGACGCCGGCCTCGATGCCGAGGGCGGCCCGCATCTGCGCGTTGACCGGGATGGACTTGGCGCTGCGGGGGTGGACGCCGCCGCCCGCCGAGAGCAGCGAGGTGTCGTAGTCCGCCCACGAGGAGCGCGGCAGGTCGAAGAGCCGGCGGCGCTCGGCGTACGAGGCGGCCGCGTCCGGGTTCGGGTCGATGAAGATGTGGCGGTGGTCGAAGGCGGCGACCAGGCGGATGTGCTCGGAGAGCAGCATGCCGTTGCCGAAGACGTCGCCGGACATGTCGCCGACGCCGACGACGGTGAAGTCCTCGGTCTGGGTGTCGTGGCCCAGCTCGCGGAAGTGCCGCTTGACGGACTCCCAGGCGCCGCGGGCGGTGATGCCCATGCCCTTGTGGTCGTAGCCGGCGGAGCCGCCGGAGGCGAAGGCGTCGCCGAGCCAGAAGCCGTACGACTCCGCGACGCCGTTGGCGATGTCGGAGAAGGTCGCGGTGCCCTTGTCGGCGGCGACCACGAGGTACGTGTCGTCCTCGTCGTGGCGGACCACGTCGACCGGCGGCACGACCTCGCCCGCGACCAGGTTGTCGGTGATGTCGAGGAGCGCCGAGATGAAGGTCTTGTACGAGGCGATGCCCTCGGCCAGCCAGGCGTCGCGGTCCACGGACGGGTCCGGGAGCTGCTTGGCGACGAAGCCGCCCTTGGCGCCGACCGGCACGATGACGGTGTTCTTCACCATCTGCGCCTTGACCAGGCCGAGGATCTCCGTACGGAAGTCCTCACGGCGGTCGGACCAGCGCAGACCGCCTCGGGCGACCTTGCCGAAGCGCAGGTGGACGCCCTCGACGCGCGGGGAGTACACCCAGATCTCGAAGGCCGGGCGCGGGGCCGGCAGGTCCGGGATGGCCTGCGGGTCGAACTTCATGGAGACGTAGGAGTGCGGCTCGCCGTCCGCCGACTTCTGGAAGAAGTTGGTCCGCAGCGTGGCCTTGATGACGGTGAGGAAGGACCGCAGGATCCGGTCCTCGTCCAGGCTCGCGACCTGGTCGAGGGCGGCGTCCAGCTCTTCCAGGAGCGCGTCGATCAGCTCGGTGCCGGCGCGCTGCCGCTCCGGGGCCATGCGGGCCTCGAAGAGGTTGACGAGCAGCCGGGTGGTGTGGACGTTGTCGCGGAGGGTGTCCTCCATGTAGTCCTGGCTGAACGTCGCCCCGGCCTGGCGCAGGTACTTGGCGTAGGCGCGCAGCACCATCGCCTCGCGCCAGTTGAGACCGGCGGAGAGGACGAGCGAGTTGAAGTTGTCGTTCTCGGCCTGGCCGGTCCAGGTGGCGGCGAAGGCCTCCTGGAAGCGCTCGCGGGCGTCGTCGCCGATGTAGTCGCCGCCGTTCCCGGTGGCGGCCGGCATCCGCAGACCGAAGTCGTAGATCCAGGCGTGGGTGCGGTCGGCGCAGCGCAGCTCGTACGGACGCTCGTCGGTCACCTCGACGCCGAGCCGGTTGAGGACCGGCAGGACGGCGGACAGGGAGATCTGGTCGCCCGTCTTGTAGATCTTGAAGCGGCGCTCGCCGGGGCCGGCGACGACCGGCTCGTACAGGGAGAGCGCGAAGTCCTTGCCGCTGCCGGCGAGGGCCTCCAGGTGGCAGAGGTCGGCGACGGCGGCGCGCGGCGAGTGGTCGGCCTTGTAGCCCTCGGGGAAGGCGTTGCCGTAGCGGCGCAGCAGCTCGGCGGCGCGCTCCTCGCCCAGCTCGGCGTTGAGCGCCTCGCCGAAGCCGTCGGCCCAGGAGCGGGTGGCCTCGACGAGCCGGCTCTCGATGCGGTCGACATCGGCGTCGGTCAGCTTCGCCAGCTCGGTGCCGGGCTGGACGCGGACGACGAAGTGCAGGCGGGAGAGGATCGACTCGGTGTTCCAGGCGGTGAAGTCGACGCTGGTGCCGTCGAGCTCCTCCTTCAGGATGTCGATGATCCGCAGCCGGACGCGGGTCGTGTAGCGGTCGCGCGGCAGGTAGACGAGGGCCGAGTAGTAGCGGCCGTACTCGTCCTGGCGCAGGTAGAGCCGCAGCCGGCGCCGCTCCTGGAGGTACAGGACGCTGGTGACGACGGACTGCAGCTGGTCGGCCGGGGTCTGGAAGAGCTCGTCGCGCGGGTAGGTCTCCAGGATCTGGAGCAGGTCGCGGCCGTCGTGGCTGTTGGGCGAGAAGCCGGCGCCGTCCAGGACCTCCTGGACCTTGCGCTTGACGACGGGGACGCGGCGGACGGACTCGGTGTAGGCCGCGGACGAGAAGAGGCCGAGGAAGCGGCGCTCGCCGATGACGTTGCCGTCGGTGTCGAACTTCTTCACACCGACGTAGTCGAGGTACGAGGGGCGGTGGACGGTCGCCCGGCTGTTGGCCTTCGTCAGGATCAGCAGCTTGTGCTCGCGCGCCTTGGCGCGGGCGTCGGCGGGCAGCCGGCTGAAGGAGGGCGAGACGGGGTGGGCGTGGTGGCCCTGGTCGTCGGCGCCGTGCTGCGGGTCGGAGCGCAGGATGCCGAGGCCGGTGCCGGGGATGGCGGACAGGGCGTCGCCGTTGACCAGCTCGTACTCGCGGTAGCCGAGGAAGGTGAAGTGGTCGTCGGCGAGCCAGCGCAGCAGCTCGCGGGCCTCCTCCACCTCGGTCGGCCGCAGGTCGGAGGCGGTGGGCTCGTCGGGCAGGCCGTCGGCGATGCGCAGGGCGGCATCGCGCATCTTCTCCCAGTCCTCGACCGTCTCGCGGACGTCGGACAGGACGCGCAGCAGGTCGTTGGTGATCTGCTTGAGGTCGGCCTTGTCGGTCTCGCGGTCGATCTCGACGTGGATCCAGGACTCGGTGAGCGCGTCGTGCGGCAGCTCGCCGTGGATCTGGGTCGAGAGGACCTCGATGAGCTTTCCGGCCACGTCACGGCGGACGAGGACCTGCGGGTGGATCACGACGTGGATGCCGCGGCCCTGGCGGGACAGCTCGTTGGTGACGGAGTCGACGAGGAAGGGCATGTCGTCGGTGACGACCTCGACGACGGAGTGGCTGCTGGTCCAGCCGTTCTCCTCCACCGTCGGAGTGTGGACGCGCACGTTCGCGGTGCCCTGCGGGCGGTTCTCCGCGAGCCGGTAGTGAGAGAGCGCGGCGCCGAACACGTCGACCGGGTCGCGGTCCGTGAGGTCCTCGGGCGCGGTGTGCAGGTAGTAGCGCTGGAGGTAGTCGAGCACGGTGTCCCGGTCCGGACGCTCACCGGCGCCTTCCGGGCCCGTCGGAAGTCGCCCTCCGACAGGGCTGTGCTCAGCTACCCGGGCGGCCCTCTCGAGCAGCTCGGCCTTTGCTTCGTCCAGCTTGGTCTGCATGTCCTCTGACTCCTGTCGCGCGCCGTTGCGTGACGTCGGTGGAAGAAAGGACACAACGCCACGACGCGGTGATTCCGGTCGAAGTCGACGTTATGCCCGGATGAGAGATGCCCAGGACGTTATCGGCCACGGAGCGTGGCACGCCCGGACGGAGAGGATCGAACGCACGGTCGACCCGGCCGCTGTCGCGGACCGGGCGGCAGCCGGGGGCTTCGCTGCCCCCACGGCGTATCGCGCTGATCACGGGAAAAGCCTATCGCCCCCGACCCCCGAACCGTCATGAGCCGTATGCGTACAAAAGAGCGGGGGAAGTTTGACGCTTTGGACAGCGACACATGACCTCTTGGTAAAGCGCCCCGCCGGCGGCACGGTGTACGCGAGCATGGGCGCAGCACGACGGACCGACCATCTGTGATCTGGGAGAGCCATGGCGAAGATCCTGATCGTGACCGGGGACGCGGCGGAGTCGCTGGAGGTGATGTACCCCTACCAGCGGCTTCTGGAGGAGGGCTACGAGGTCGACATCGCGGCCCCGGCCCGCAAGACGCTCCGCTTCGTCGTCCACGACTTCGAGCCGGGGTACGACACGTACACGGAGAAGCCGGGCTACACCTGGCCGGCCGACCTGGCCTTCTCGGAGGTCGACCCGGGCGCGTACGTGGCGGTGGTGATCCCGGGCGGCCGGGCGCCGGAGTACCTGCGCAACGACCCCGAGCTCCGCAAGATCCTCAAGGCCTTCTTCGACGCGGACAAGCCGGTGGCCCAGATCTGCCACGGCCCGCTCCTGACGGCGGCGGTCGGCAGCCTGGAGGGCCGCCGCGTCACGGCCTACCCGGCCCTGGAACTCGACATGCAGGCGGCGGGTGCGACCTTCCAGGACAGCGCGGCCGTGGTCGACGGCCTCCTGGTCTCCTCCCGGGCCTGGCCGGACCACCCCACCTGGATGCGCGAATTCCTGAAGGTCCTGCGCGCGAAGGGCTAGCACCGGCGGTGGGGGGGGGGGCCCCCCCGCCCCCCCCCCCGCCCGCCCCCCCCCCCCCCCCCCCCCCCCCCCCCCCCCCCGCCGGCACCCACCCCCCCCCCCCCCCCCCCCCCACACCCCACCCCCCCCCCCCCCCCCCCCCCCCCCCCCCCCAAACCCCCCCC
>NZ_JBIARL010000013.1:142660-302513 GCF_042889835.1 Streptomyces sp. NPDC002463 | reverse complement strand
CCGGCCGCGTCGTCGCCACCGGCCCGGGCGGCATCCACGTCTCCACCCCGTTCTCCCTGTACGTGGAGCCCGAGACCGTCACCCTGCGGGTCAAGACCGTGGACCGACTCGGCAAGCCGGCCACGGGCGCCTCCTCGCTGGACGTCGTCAGCACCGACACCGCCAACGGCGAGCGCCGCTACAACGGCGGCGCGGCGGAGCAGACGTACCGGCTGCGCGCCGGCAGCTACTTCCTGTCCGGCTACGTCGTCACCCCCGACGCCGGCGAGGGTGCCGGGCTCGTCGACTCGATCACGTACCTGGGCCGCCCGCAGATCGAGCTGACGAAGGACACCACCGTCGTCCTCGACGCCCGCCAGGCCCACCGGCTGCGGCTGCGCACCGACCGCCCGACCGAGGTGCGCAGCGGGATGCTGGGCTTCGCACGGTCCTGGGACGACACCTGGGGGCACTCCGGGACCCTCTCCGGCGGCCGGACCGTCCGCGGCTACTACGCCTCCGTCGAGGGCGAGGCGAGCGACGGGGACTTCGAGTTCACCAGCTACTGGCGGGCCGCGGCGCCGCAGATCTCCGAGTTCGCCGTCGCCGGGGGCGAGAGCCTGCATCCCGTCACCGCCTCGACGGGCTCGGTCAACCTCGACGGAACGGGCGAGGCGCCCCTCGTCGACGCCAAGTCCGGCACGGTCGAGGAGCTCGCGGCCGCCGGTGTCCAGGGCCGGATCGCCCTGGTCCGGATCCCGGACGGCACGACGAGCGTCGCCCTGCAGGCCCGCAACGCCAAGGCCGCGGGTGCCAAGGCCGTCCTCGCCTACCGCACCGCCCCCGGCCGCTGGCTGCCCGCCATCGGCACCGCCACCGAATTCCCGGTCCTCGCCGTCGAGTCCGCCGAGGCCGGGGCCCTGCTGGAGCGGCTGGCGACCGGTGGGGTCACGCTCCGCTGGAAGGCCACCGCGAAGAGCCCGTACACGTACACCCTCGCCTTCCCGCAGCGCGGCGAGATCGACGAGGACCGTGCGTACCGCGTCGACGACGACCGCCTCGGCCGGAACACGTCGACGTACCACTCCATGGGCGTCGCCACCGACTACATCGACGCCGTGCTGGCCGGCCGACCGGACGGCTCGCGGGTGCTGATGCCCTTCGACAGCGTCGCGGTGCCCGGCACCCGGACCGACTTCCTCACCCCCGGCGACACCACCTGGCAGCGCTACCTCTCCAGCAGCTTCCCCTGGGGCGAGGCCATGGTCGCCGCACCGCACGCGTACACGGCGGGAGAGCGGCGCGAGGAAGCCTGGTACGACGGCGTCGTCGCCCCGCGCGCCCCGATCGACCCCTCCGGCGCTCCGCGCCTGGCCGCCGAACGCCAGGGCGACCTGATCGGCGTCTCCACCGCGATGTGGGGCGACGGCGCCCACTACGGCGAGGCCGGATCGTTCGGTGACATCGGCAACCTCCGTCTGCGCCGGGACGGGCAGGAGATCGGCCGGTCCGTCTACCCCTACGGGGTCTTCGACGTCCCGGCGGAGGAGGGCTCGTACGAACTGGAGCAGTTCATCCAGAAGATCAGTGCGCCGGCCAAGGTCTGGCAGCGGTCGACCGCGGTCGACACCGTCTGGCGGTTCCGCTCCGCACGCGACGAGAACGTCTACTCCCAGGCCGTCCCGCTCCTCTTCCCCCGGTACGAACTGCCCGAGGACGGCGCCAAGACCCTCGCCGCCGAGGCCGGCCAGAAGATCACCCTGACCGCGACCGGCCACGGCGGTTACACCCCCGCGGCTCTCGTCTCCGCCACGCTGTCGTACTCGTACGACGGTGGGACGACCTGGACCGAGGCCCCGGTCGCCCAGCGCGACGGCGTGTGGACCGCGACCGTGGACCACTCGGCCGCCTCCGGCAGGCAGGTCACCCTGCGGGCCGAACTGACCGACGCGAACGGCAACTCCGTCCGCCAGACGGTCACCCGCGCCTACGACGTCCGCTGATCCCGAGGCCCCGCCGGGCGTCCCCCCTCGTGGGCGGGCGCCCGGCGGGGCTCCCGTCCCGGGCCGCGGCGAGCAGGGCCAGGAGGACCGCCGTGAACACTCCGGTGAGCAGCAGGGCCGGAGTGCCCGGCGTCGAGGACCGCAGGCCCGGGGCCAGGACCTCCGTCCGTACGCGCGTGCTCATGGCCCGGCAGTAGCCGCCGGGTCGGACCGTGCGGGAGGCCCCCGGGGCCCGCGTCCGATTCGTACAAGACCGGCCGCGCACGCCCTGCCTACCGTGCCCTCATGGACACCGCACCCCGTATCACTCCCCGTTTCGACCTCGTCGGCCTCGTCGTCTCGGACATGGCCGCCTCGCTCGCCTTCTACCGGCGCCTCGGCCTGGACATCCCGGCCGGGGCCGAGTCCGCCCCGCACGTGGAGGCGGCGCTGCCCGGCGGGCTGCGGATCGCCTGGGACACGGAGGACGTCGTCCGTTCCTTCGATCCCGGCTGGACGCGCCCGGCGGGCGGCAACCGGGTCGAGCTCGCCTTCCGGTGCGCCGAGCCCGCGGACGTGGACGCGGTGTACGAGGAGCTGGTCGCCGCCGGGCATCGAGGGCACCTGAAGCCCTGGGACGCCGTGTGGGGGCAGCGCTACGCGGTGGTCCTCGACCCGGACGGCAGCGGCGTCTCGCTCTTCGCGGACACCGAGGCCGTGTAGGCGCTCAGGGTCGTCCCCGCGAGCGCCCGGGTCTCCCGGGCGAGGTGGGCCTGGTCGGCGCAGCCCGCGCGCAGGGCGGCCTCCGCGTACGGCACCCCGGCCCGGACCAGGGCGAGTGCGCGCTGGAGGCGCAGGACGCGGGCGAGGGTCTTGGGCCCGTAGCCGAAGGCGTCGAGGGAGCGCCGGTGCAGCTGCCGGGCGCCGAGCCCGACCGCCTCGGCCGTCTCGGCGACCGGCCGGCCCGCCGCGAGGCGCGCCACGACGGCACGGAGCAGCGGGTCGGGTCCCGGGACCTCGGCGGCCCGGCGCAGGACGAGCTCCTCCAGGGCCGCGGCCGGGTCGGGGGCCTGGGTGATCCGCTCGCCGAGCCGGCGTGCGGCCGCCTCGCCCCACAGCGTGCCGAGGGCGACCCGCCGGTCGCGGAGTTCATGGGCGGGGACGCCGAGGAGACCGGGGGCGTCGCCGGGGGCGAAGCGGATGCCCGCGTACCGCGCGGCGAACTCGCCCGGAACGTACGCGTGGGTGTCGGGTCCGGCGACCAGGAGGCTGCCGTCGGCCCAGATCAGGTCCATGCAGCCGTCGGGCAGGACGGGCCGCTCCGCCGTGGGCCCGGTGGCGGTCCGGGTCCACAGCACGGCCCCGTCGAGCAGGGCGGGGCGCTCCTCGTACATCCCTCCAGCCTAGGGTCAGTCCTTCTCCCGGCCCGAGTGGAGGCGGGACTTCACGTCGTCCGGGGGGAGGAACTTGGACCAGCGCTCGGGGAACTCGGACGGCATGTCCGGGTCGTCCTCGTCGACGTCCTCCGCCTCGGCCCGCACCCGGGCGACGAGTTCGGCGGCCTGGACGGCGCGGGCCCGTTCGTTGGCCTCGCGGGCGGCGGCGGTGGCGACGGAGGGCCAGACGCGGTCGATGGCGGCGTTCACGGCGGCGCCGACGAGGACCGCGAAGGCCGAGACGCCGATCCAGAGGAGGACGGCGATGGGCGCGGCGAGCGAGCCGTAGATCGTCGGGCCCTCGACCTGGCTGGTCAGGTAGACGCGCAGCAGGAAGCTGCCGAGGACCCACATCCCGAGCGCGACGAGGGCGCCGGGGATGTCCTCGATCCACGGCGATCTGACGGGCACGGAGACGTGGTAGAGCGTGGTGAGGAAGGCGATGGAGAGCAGGATGACGGCCGGCCAGTAGAGGACGGCGACGACCTCGGTGCCCCAGGGGACGAGTTCGACGACCCGGTCCGGGCCGACCACCGCGAGGGGCAGCACGACGGCTCCGATGAGCAGCGCCACGATGTAGAGGAGCAGGGCGAGGAGCCGGGTCTTGACGATGCCGCGGCGCCCGTCGAGTCCGTACATGACGGTGATGGTGTCGATGAACACGTTCACCGCGCGCGAGCCCGACCAGAGGGCGATGGCGAAGCCGAGGGAGATCAGCTCGGGCCGTTTGCCCTGGGTGATGTCGTCGAGGAGCGGCTCGGCGATCTCGTGGACGCCCCGGTCGGAGAGGACCGTGGCGGCAGCGTGGAGGATGTTCTCCCGGATGCTGGCGACGGTGTCGGTGTTGGTCCAGTCGTCGGCGTAGCCGAGGACGGCGATCAGACCGAGCAGCAGGGGCGGCAGCGACAGCAGCGTGAAGAACGCGGCCTCGGCGGCGAGACCGAGGATCCGGTACTCGATGCACGAGTTGACGGTGTCCTTGAGGAGCAGCCAGGCCATCTTCCGCTTCGAGACGTTGCGGTAGAGGACGCGCGCACGGTGGAGCCTGCTCCAGGGCCGCCGCTCGGGCCGATCGGGTGTTTCTCTTGCTGCCTGCACCTGCTTACCGTATCGGCATGGCACCGAGCACCCACACCGTGACCAACCAGGCTCCGCCCCTGGTGGGGTACGACGTCTTCACGAGCGACCCGGCGCTGGCGGAGGCGGTCGAGCGGCATCTCGATCCGGGCCTCCTCGCGGAGGCGCGGGAGGAGCTGAGCCTGCTGGGCCGGGCGAGCGGTTCGGCGCAGGTGCGGGAGTGGGGGGAGCAGGCGAACGGGGATCCGCCGCGGCTGCGGACGCATGACCGGTACGGGCGGCGGATCGACGAGGTCGAGTTCCATCCGGCCTGGCACCGGCTCCTGGGGCGGTCGGTCTCGGCCGGGCTCACGGACGCGTGGGGCCGTCCGGGTGGTCATGTGCGGCGAGCCGCCGGGTTCCTGGTGGTGTCGCAGGCGGAGGCGGGGCACGGCTGCCCGGTGTCGATGACGCACGCCGCGGTGCCCGCGCTGCGCGCCGAGCCGGAGCTCGCGGCGGTGTGGGAGCCGGCGGCGCTCTCGCACGTGTACGAGCGGGAGCTGCGTCCGGTCGCGGAGAAGCCGGGCGTGCTGCTCGGGATGGCGATGACGGAGAAGCAGGGCGGCAGCGACGTCCGGGCGAACACGACGGAGGCCCGGCCGCTCGCGGCCGACGGCGAGTACGTCCTGACGGGGCACAAGTGGTTCTGTTCGGCGCCGATGTCGGACGCGTTCCTGGTGCTGGCGCAGGCCCCGGCGGGGCTGACCTGCTTCCTGGTGCCCCGGGTGCTCGCGGACGGCTCGCGCAACGCGTTCGCCCTCCAGCGGCTCAAGGACAAGCTGGGCAACCGGTCGAACGCCTCCGCCGAGGTGGAGTTCGACGGGACGACCTGGGCGCACCGGGTCGGCGAGGAGGGGCGCGGGATCCGGACGATCATGGGCATGGTCGCGGCGACCCGGCTCGACTGCGTCCTCGGCTCGGCGGCGCTGATGCGGCAGGCGGTGGCGCAGGCCGTGCACCACGCCTCGTACCGCTCGGCCTTCGGCGGGCCGCTCGTCGACAAGCCGCTGATGCGGAACGTACTCGCCGATCTCGCGATCGAGTCCGAGGCGGCGACAGTCCTCGGCATGCGTCTCGCAGCGGCCTACGACGCCGGGACTCCGGAGGAGCTGGCCCTCCTCCGTATCGCCGTGCCGGCGGCCAAGTACTGGGTGACCAAGCGGTGTACGCCCCTCGTCGCGGAGGCCCTCGAATGCCTCGGCGGCAACGGGTACGTGGAGGAGTCGGGGATGCCCCGGCTGCTGCGGGAGTCGCCGCTCAACTCCATCTGGGAGGGCTCGGGGAACGTGCAGGCGCTCGACGTGGTGCGGGCGCTGCGGACCGAGCCCGCCGCCCTGGACGCGCTGCTGCGGGAGGTGGGGGCCGCGCGGGGCGCCGACCACCGGCTCGACCGGGCGATCCGGGGGCTGCTCGTCGAACTGGCGGACCTGGAGGGGATCGAGGCGCGGGCCCGGCGGCTCACGGAGCGGCTCGCGCTCGTGCTCCAGGGGGCGCTGCTCGTGCGGTGGGCTCCGCCGGAGGTGGCGGACGCGTTCTGCGCGACGCGGCTCGGCGGGGACGGCGGCGCGGCGTTCGGGACGCTCCCGCACACGCTGGACCTGCGGGCGGTGGTGGAGCGGGCGCGCGCCGTGGTGTGAGGGGTCGTACGGGAGTGCTGTGCCGCGCGTACCAGGGGTGGACCTGACGGGGTGTCGTGCTCGGTCAGGTCGGTACGCGCGGAAAAGCGGGGGTGGTGCTGCGCCGACACGGCACCACCCGCCGCTCGCACCACCCTCACTCAGAAGGCCGGTCGTTCGCCAGAGTTGCAAAGGGTTGCAGGATTACCCGAACCGGGCCTCGCCGGGTGGTCCCGGACGGCACGATGGGCACCGACACTCCGGACATCTGCCCCGTGCAGAACCGATACAGCACCCGGGTGGCTGGGAGAGACCGATGAAGAACACGCAGCTCGACATGAAGCGGCTCGCCGCCATGGACGCCGCCCAGGCCAGCCGGCTGCTGCACCGGGTGCGCGAGGAGACCCTCGCCGGCCGCACGCCCCCGATCGCGCCCCGCCCGGTGATCGACGCGTCCTGGCAGCGGATGGCCCGGCTCGGCCTCGACCCGGACCAGAGCACCAGCACCGTCCTGCTCCAGCGGGACGAGCTGGAGAAGCGGCGCAGGACCACGCTCCTCTCCGAGGTGATGCAGACGCTGAGCGGCGGCATCGCCGGCATCGCCGACGCCTCCCTCCAGATCATGGTGGTCACCGACGAGCACGGCCGGGTGCTGTGGCGCCAGGGCAACCTCGCCGTCCTGCGGCAGGCGAACGGCATCTGCCTGGAGGAGGGCGCGGCCTGGGCCGAGCACGCCACCGGGACGAACGCGGTCGGCACGGCCCTCGCCCTGGGCCGTGCCGTGCAGGTGCACTCCGCCGAGCACTACGTGCAGACGCTGCACAACTGGACCTGCGCCGCCGCGCCCGTGCACGATCCGCGCGACCAGCGGCTGCTCGGGATCCTGGACGTGTCCGGTCCCGCGTCCAGCTTCCATCCGGCGATGCTGGCCCTGGTCGGTTCGGTCGCGCAGCTCGCCGAGGCCGAGATGCGGGAGCGGCACCGCCGGTCGATCGAACGGCTGCGGGCGGTGGCGGCCCCGATCCTGTGCCGGGTGGGCGGCCGGGCCGTCGCGGTGGACGACCACGGCTGGACGGCGGCGGTGACCGGGCTCGCGCCGGTGGACCGGATCCCGCTGCCGAAGTCGTTCCGGGTCGGCCGGGTCTGGCTGCCCTCGCTCGGGGTGTGCGCGGTGGAGCCGCTGCCGGGCGGCTGGCTGCTGCGGGTGGAGGAGGAGTCCCGGCCCGAGGAGCCCGGCTCCGAGGCGGCGGCGAGCCGGGTGGTCCTGGACCTGAGCCGGCCGCGGCGCTGGACGGTGGCCGTGTCCGGGGCGGCGGGCAGCTGGCAGCAGGAGCTCAGCCCCCGGCACGCGGAGCTCCTCTACGTACTGGCGCTGCACCGCGACGGCCGGACGGCGGCGGAGCTCGCCGACGACGTCTTCGGCGACCGTACGAGGACGGTGACCGTGCGGGCGGAGATGTCCCGGGTGCGGCGGAACCTGGCGGGGGTCCTGGCGCACCGCCCGTACCGCTTCCGGGAGGAGGTCGCGGTGGAGGTCCTGCGCCCGGAGCGTCCCGCGGACCTCCTGCCGCACTCCACCGCCCCCGCCGTCCGCGCGGCGAGCCCGGCCTGATCGGCGCGATCGGCCCTCCGGGAGGAGCTTCCGCCCTACGAGAGGAGCTTCTGGAAGAGGGTGCCGATCTCACGCTGGTCCGCGACCAGCGGCAGGGTGTCGAAGTACAGCTCCCACTCCCCGCCCGGGCCGAAGCGCTCCACGATGCCGAAGGGGATGCCGGTACGGGTCACGTCGCCGTCGCGTACGTCGACGGTCCCGTACCACTCCACATAGGTGGTGGTCTCGCCGGCGGCGACCTGGCCGGCCTTGAGGTGGAGGTCGGCGGTGGCGAAGAGGCGCTCCAGGTAGGCGCGCTTGCCGGCCTCGGTGGCGAGCGGGGCGGCGAGCCCGGGGCCGCTGAGCCGCGCGCCGCGGGTGCGGGCGAGGAGTGCGTCGGCGTCCTCGGCCTTCCAGGCGGCGAGACGCTCCGGCATCTCGCCGGGTCGGAAGCCGGCCGCGGGCTGCGCGTCGTCCGCCTCCCCGGGTGAACCCGCGTCCTTGATCCCCGCGAAGAGCGGGGCCGGCGCCGCCTCCGGCAGGGTGTCCTGGAAGAGGACGGCCCGGTCGTAGTAGCGGCGGGCCTGGAGGGTGCGGCCCTCGTCGCCGAGGACGTTCCGCGCGATCTGCGGATAGGCGATGGTGTGGCCCTTGAGGGTGACCTCGTTCCACTGCCCGAACATCACGGTGCTGCCGTCGGCGACCACGTCCGTGCCCCGGTAGGCGAGGCCGGGTGCGAGGCGCAGGGAGCCGGTGATGGAGGTGCCGATCGTGGTGAGGCCGCGCTGCGGGTCGCTGCCGGCCTCCCAGAGGGTGGCCTCGGGGTCGAAGATGTCGAGGTAGGCGCGGACCCGGGGGTGGGTCAGGTCGCCGGGCGCGGGCGGCGTGCCGGTCGGCATCTCGCCGAACGTGATCTGCCTCTCCATGAAGGCGCAGGCGTTCGGGGTGATGCGGCCTTCGAGCCGGTCCACCTTCTCCCGCGCCGCCGGGCAGTCGCCCCGCCCCGCCGCGGCCGTGCCGCCCGGCCGCGCCTCGGCCGTCGTCACGGTGACCGCCGCTCCCGCGACGATCGCCGTCGCCATCGCGATGCCCACCAGACCACGTCGACCCGTACCCATGTCGTATCCCTCGTGTCGTTCACCGCCGGGTGCGGCCGTGTGCCGTCCCGGTGCGCTCACCCTGCCGGGAGGGCGGTGCGGGGGTCGATTACCTCTGAGGTCATGGCGAGGTCATGCCGGGAGGCGGCACGGGGCGACACCGTCTGTCCGCATGGCGGACAGCCTGTCCGCCGGTACCGAACAGGGTGGGAATCCGGCGCTCCGCATGATGCGATGACCCCATGAGCATCACTCTCACCACCTGGTCCCTCGAACAGACCTCGCCGTCCGACCTCCGGCCCGCCACCCCGCCGGAGGGCGACGACGTGGCGATCCGGCGCGCCGAGGTGCCCTCGGCGGAGTTCAGCCGCTTCCTCTACACGGCGGTCGGCGGCGACATCCGCTGGTCCGACCGGCTGTCGCTGACGTACAAGCAGTGGCAGGAGATCGTGGAGAAGCCGGGCGCCGAGATCTGGGTGGCGTACGACAAGGGGACGCCGGCGGGGTACGTGGAGCTCGACCCGCAGGACGACGGCGTGGTGGAGATCGTCTACTTCGGCCTGATCCCGGCCTTCCGGGGGCGCCGGATCGGCGGCCACCTCCTCTCCTACGGGGCGGCGCGCGCCTGGGACCTGGCCGAGCGCTGGCCGGACCGTGAGCCCACGAAGCGCGTCTGGCTGCACACCTGCTCGCTCGACGGGCCGCACGCCATGGCCAACTACGAGCGGCGCGGCTTCCGGCTGTTCGACACCAAGGTGGAGGAGGCCGAGGAGTCGGAGACCCCGGGTCCCTGGCCGGGCGCGTACGCCTGAGCCGTACCCACCGATCCGCCGAAGGGGCCCTGAACAGGGCCCCTTTCGCGTGACCTGGAGCACACCGTCTCGACGTGCGAGACGACTACGTCCGCATAATGGACGATGCTGGACTGGGTCCAAAGTCCCGTGACACGCTTCCGTCATGTCTGGAACTGGAATTGCCTTGGTGAGTCGGCGGCACGTCGACCTCGGCCGCATGTCCAGCGCCATCTGTTCGGCGCGCTGAGAGAACCAGCACCGCCGCGATCTCCTGATAGCCCGACTCTGCCCCACCCTGCTGCGCACTGACGCGCCACCCTCTGACCTGAGCGCGAGTGTGCAGGTCAGAGCCGCCCTCTCGCAGTCCCGAAGGACAAAACGCCATGGCCGCCACCCCGGAAAACCCCACTCCCGCCGCCGCCCGCCGCAAGGCCGGGCGCCACCGTGGCGAGGGTCAGTGGGCGGTGGGGCACTTCACCCCCCTGAACGGCAATGAGCAGTTCAAGAAGGATGACGACGGTCTCAATGTGCGGACACGTATTGAGACGGTCTATTCGAAGCGCGGCTTCGACTCCATCGACCCCAACGACCTGCGCGGACGCATGCGCTGGTGGGGCCTCTACACCCAGCGCAAGCAGGGTCTGGACGGCACCAAGACGGGCGTGCTGGAGCCGGAGGAGCTGGACGACGAGTACTTCATGCTCCGGGTCCGCATCGACGGCGGCCGGCTGACCACCGAGCAGCTCCGGGTCATCGGCGAGATCTCCGAGGAGTTCGCCCGCGGCACGGCCGACATCACGGACCGGCAGAACGTCCAGTACCACTGGATCCGCATCGAGGACGTCCCCGAGATCTGGAACCGCCTGGAGGCGGTCGGCCTGTCGACCACCGAGGCCTGCGGTGACACCCCGCGTGTCATCCTCGGCTCTCCCGTGGCCGGCATCGCCGCCGACGAGATCATCGACGGCACCCCCGCCATCGACGAGATCCAGCGCCGGATCGTCGGCAACAAGGACTTCTCCAACCTGCCCCGCAAGTTCAAGTCCGCGGTCTCCGGCTCGCCGCTGCTCGACGTGGCGCACGAGATCAACGACATCGCCTTCGTCGGCGTGGAGCACCCGGAGCACGGCCCCGGCTTCGACGTGTGGGTCGGCGGCGGTCTGTCCACCAACCCCAAGCTCGGCGTCCGCCTCGGCACCTGGGTCTCCCTCGACGAGGTCCCCGACGTCTACGAGGGCGTCATCTCGATCTTCCGCGACTACGGCTACCGCCGGCTGCGCAACCGCGCCCGCCTGAAGTTCCTCGTCGCCGACTGGGGCCCGGAGAAGTTCCGCCAGGTCCTGGAGGAGGAGTACCTCAAGCGCAAGCTGACCGACGGCCCCGCCCCCGCGGAGCCCGCCGGCCGCTGGCGCGACCACGTCGGCGTCCACAAGCAGAAGGACGGCAAGTTCTACGTCGGCTTCGCGCCGCGTGTCGGCCGGGTCGACGGCGCCACCCTGACGAAGATCGCCGCGGTCGCCGAGGCGCACGGCTCCGGCCGGGTCCGGACCACCGCCGAGCAGAAGATGCTCGTCCTCGACGTCGAGGAGGCGCAGGTCGAGTCCATCGTCTCCGCCCTGGAGGCGCTGGATCTGCGGGTCACCCCCTCGCCGTTCCGACGCGGCACGATGGCCTGCACCGGCATCGAGTTCTGCAAGCTCGCGATCGTCGAGACGAAGGGCCGCGGCTCCTCGCTCATCGACGAACTGGAGCGCCGCATCCCGGAGTTCGACGAGCCGCTGACGATCAACATCAACGGCTGCCCGAACGCCTGCGCCCGCATCCAGGTCGCGGACATCGGCCTCAAGGGCCAGCTGGTCCTGGACGACGAGGGCAACCGCGTCGAGGGCTACCAGGTGCACCTGGGCGGCGCGCTCGGCCTCGAGGCCGGCTTCGGCCGCAAGGTCCGCGGCCTCAAGGTCACGGCGGCCGAGCTGCCGGACTACGTGGAGCGGGTCCTCAAGCGCTTCCAGGCGGAGCGCGAGACCGGCGAGCGCTTCGCGACCTGGGCGGCCCGCGCTTCGGAGGAGGCCCTCTCATGAGCGAGCGTGCGGCCCCCTTCTTCTGCCCCTACTGCGGGGACGAGGACCTGCGTCCCAACGAGCAGGGTCACGGCGCATGGGAGTGCGCCGCGTGCAGTCGAGCCTTCCAGCTGAAGTTCCTGGGGCTCCTCGCCCCGGCGACTCCGGGCAACTCCACCGGGAGGGAAGGCATATGACGAACGATCAGCTGAAGGACGCGACCGCGGCCGACCTCAAGGCACTCGCCGAGCAGGCCGGCCGCGACCTGGAGGACGCCTCCGCCCTGGAGATCCTCCGCTGGGCCGTGGACACCTTCGGCGACCGCTTCTGCGTGACCTCCTCCATGGAGGACGCCGTCGTCGCCCACCTCGCCTCGCGCGTGAAGCCCGGTGTGGACGTCGTCTTCCTCGACACGGGCTACCACTTCGAGGAGACCATCGGCACCCGGGACGCCGTGGACGCCGTCATGGACGTCGACGTCATCACCCTGACCCCGCGTCAGACCGTGGCCGAGCAGGACGCCGAGTACGGTCCGAAGCTCCACGACCGCGACCCCGACCTGTGCTGCGCGCTGCGCAAGGTCAAGCCGCTGGAGGAGGGCCTCACCGCGTACGGCGCGTGGGCCACCGGCCTGCGCCGCGACGAGTCCCCGACCCGGGCGAACACCCCGGTCGTCGGCTGGGACGAGAAGCGGCAGAAGGTGAAGGTCTCCCCCATAGCCCGCTGGACGCAGGACGACGTCGACGCCTACGTCACGGAACACGGTGTCCTCACCAACCCGCTCCTCATGGACGGGTACGCCTCCGTCGGCTGCGCCCCTTGCACCCGCCGCGTCCTGGAGGGCGAGGACGCCCGCGCCGGACGCTGGGCGGGCCGCACCAAGACCGAATGCGGACTGCACGGCTGATGACCCCCACCCCTCAGACCTCCCACACCTCCCAGGAGAACCACGTGACCGGTGCCACCATCTGGCTCACCGGCCTGCCGAGCGCCGGAAAGACCACCATCGCGTACGAGCTGGCCGGCCGCCTCCGCGACGAGGGCCACCGCGTCGAGATCCTCGACGGCGACGAGATCCGCGAGTTCCTCTCCGCGGGCCTCGGCTTCAGCCGCGAGGACCGCCACACGAACGTGCAGCGGATCGGCTTCGTCGCCGAGCTGCTCGCCTCGCACGGCGTGAAGGTCCTGGTCCCGGTCATCGCCCCGTACAACGACAGCCGCGAGGCGGTCCGCAAGCGCCACCAGACCGAGGGCACCGCCTTCGTCGAGGTCCACGTGGCCACCCCGGTCGAGGTCTGCTCCGTCCGCGACGTGAAGGGCCTCTACGCCAAGCAGGCCGCGGGCGAGATCAGCGGCCTCACCGGCGTCGACGACCCGTACGAGGCGCCCGAGAACCCCGATCTGCGGATCGAGTCCCAGAACCAGACCGTGCAGGAGTCCGCGGCGCAGCTCCACGCGCTGCTCACCGAGAGGGGTCTGCTGTGACCACCGTTGCCCATGCTCACGACACCACGGACAGTCCGTTCGCGCTGTCGCACCTCGACTCCCTGGAGTCCGAGGCCGTCCACATCTTCCGTGAGGTGGCGGGCGAGTTCGAGCGGCCGGTGATCCTCTTCTCCGGCGGCAAGGACTCCATCGTCATGCTGCACCTGGCGCTGAAGGCCTTCGCCCCGGCGCCGGTCCCCTTCACGCTGCTCCACGTCGACACGGGGCACAACTTCCCCGAGGTCATCGAGTACCGCGACCGGGTCGTCGCCCAGCACGGGCTGCGCCTGCACGTGGCCTCCGTGCAGGAGTACATCGACGCCGGCAAGCTCCGCGAGCGCCCCGACGGCACCCGCAACCCGCTGCAGACCGTCCCGCTGACCGAGGCGATCCAGCAGCACCGCTTCGACGCCGTCTTCGGCGGCGGCCGCCGCGACGAGGAGAAGGCCCGCGCCAAGGAGCGGGTGTTCTCCCTGCGCGACGAGTTCTCGCAGTGGGACCCGCGCCGCCAGCGCCCCGAGCTGTGGCAGCTCTACAACGGCCGGCACGCCCCCGGCGAGCACGTCCGGGTCTTCCCGCTCTCCAACTGGACCGAGCTGGACGTCTGGCAGTACATCCAGCGGGAGAAGATCGAGCTCCCCGAGATCTACTTCGCCCACGAGCGCGAGGTGTTCGCCCGCAACGGCATGTGGCTCACGGCCGGCGAGTGGGGCGGCCCGAAGGAGTCGGAGACGGTCGAGAAGCGGCTGATCCGCTACCGCACCGTCGGCGACATGTCCTGCACCGGCGCCGTCGACTCCGACGCCACCACGCTGGACGCCGTCATCGCCGAGATCGCCGCCTCCCGCCTCACCGAGCGGGGTGCCACCCGGGCCGACGACAAGCTGTCCGAGGCCGCGATGGAAGACCGCAAGCGCGAAGGGTACTTCTAATGAGCACGTCCACCGAGCAGCTGTCCGACCAGCTGGCGGCCACCACCCTGCTGCGTTTCGCCACCGCCGGCTCCGTCGACGACGGCAAGTCCACCCTGGTGGGCCGGCTGCTCCACGACTCCAAGTCGGTCCTCGCCGACCAGCTGGAGGCCGTGGAGCACGCCTCGCGCTCCCGCGGCCAGGAGGCGCCCGACCTGGCGCTCCTCACCGACGGTCTGCGGGCCGAGCGCGAGCAGGGCATCACGATCGACGTGGCGTACCGCTACTTCGCGACGCCCCGCCGCCGGTTCATCCTCGCCGACACCCCCGGGCACGTGCAGTACACCCGGAACATGGTCACCGGCGCCTCCACCGCCGAGCTGGCCGTGGTCCTGGTCGACGCCCGCAACGGCGTCGTCGAGCAGACCCGCCGGCACGCCGCCGTCGCCGCGCTGCTCCGCGTCCCGCACGTGGTCCTCGCCGTGAACAAGATGGACCTGGTCGACTACCAGGAGTCCGTCTTCGCCGCGATCGCCGAGGAGTTCACGACGTACGCCTCCGAGCTCGGCGTCCCGGAGATCACCGCGATCCCGATCTCGGCGCTCGCCGGCGACAACGTCGTGGAGCCGTCCGCGAACATGGACTGGTACGGCGGCCCGACCGTCCTGGAGCACCTGGAGACCGTCCCGGTCAGCCACGACCTGACGGCCTGCCACGCCCGCTTCCCGGTGCAGTACGTGATCCGCCCGCAGACCGCCGAGCACCCCGACTACCGGGGCTACGCCGGTCAGATCGCGGCCGGTGCCTTCCGGGTCGGCGAGGAGATCACCGTCCTGCCGTCGGGGAAGAAGTCGAAGATCGCCGCGATCGACGCGCTCGGAGAGTCCGTGGACATCGCCTGGGCGCCGCAGTCGGTGACGATCCGGCTCGCCGACGACATCGACATCTCGCGCGGCGACCTGCTCGCGCCGAGCGCCGACGCCCCGGCCACCAGCCAGGACGTCGAGGCGACGGTCTGCCACGTGGCGGACCAGCCGCTCGCCGTCGGCCAGCGGGTCCTGCTCAAGCACACCACGCGCACGGTCAAGGCGATCGTCAAGGACATCCCCTCGCGGCTGACCCTCGACGACCTCTCCCAGCACCCGAACCCCGGGCAGCTGGTCGCCAACGACATCGGCCGGGTCGTGGTCCGCACCGCCGAGCCGCTCGCGCTCGACGCGTACGCCGACTCCCGCCGTACGGGTTCGTTCCTGCTGATCGACCCGGCGGACGGCACCACGCTCGCAGCCGGCATGGCGGGCGAGTCCTTCGCCACGACCAAGGCCGTCGCCGCGGTGGACGAGGAAGAAGGGTGGGACTTCTGATGACGGGTCAGAACTTCTGGGCCACCTTCGCGAAGGAGGGCGGCCGGATCGGCTCCGGCGCCCTCGGTTCGGGCATGGGAGGTGTCGCGCGATGTGCGTGCTGACCTCGATGCGCCGCGCCGGCGGTGCGACACGGCTCCACCCGCTCCACCCCGAACGACATAAACGCAGACTTCGCTGAGAAGTTGAACCGAGGGGACCACCCGTGCCTGCCACCACCCGTACCACCCTGCGCCGCGGCCTGGCCGCCGCCGCCCTGCCGCTGCTGATCGGCGTCCTCGCCTCCTGCGGCTACGGCTCCGAGGCCAAGAACGACGAGAAGAAGGTGGCCGCCGAGGGCGAGAAGCTCTCCGCCGACACCGTACGGCTCGGGTACTTCCCCAATCTGACCCACGCCACCGCGCTCGTCGGTGACCAGGAGGGCATCCTCCAGAAGGAGCTGGGCGGCACCAAGCTGGTCCCCACCACCTTCAACGCGGGCCCGTCCGAGATCGAGGCGCTGAACGCCGGATCGATCGACATCGGCTTCATCGGCCCCTCGCCGTCCATCAACGGCTACGTCAAGACCAAGGGCACCAACCTCCGCATCGTCGGCGGCGCCGCCTCCGGTGGCGTGAAGCTCGTGGTCAACCCGGCGAAGATCAAGACCCTGGACGATCTCAAGGGCAAGAAGATCGCCACCCCGCAGCTCGGCAACACGCAGGACGTGGCCTTCCTCAACTGGATCTCCGAGAAGGGCTGGAAGGTCGACGCCCAGAGCGGCAAGGGCGACGTCTCCGTGGTCCGCACGGACAACAAGGTCACCCCGAACGCCTACGCCTCCGGTGCCGTCGACGGCGCCTGGGTGCCCGAGCCGACGGCGTCCAAGCTGGTCGCCGACGGGGCGAAGGTGCTGCTCGACGAGTCCGACCTGTGGCCCGACAAGAAGTTCGTCATCACGAACATCATCGTGTCGCAGAAGTTCCTCAAGGAGCACCCGGACGTCGTCGAGGCGTTCCTGCGCGGCTCGGTGAAGACCAACGAGTGGATCAACGCCAACCAGGACAAGGCGAAGGCCTCCGCCAACGCCAAGCTGAAGGAGCTCTCGGGCAAGGCGCTGGGCGCGAAGGTGATCGACGCCGCGTGGCCGTCCATCCAGTTCACCAACGACCCGCTGGCGGCCACCCTGCAGGCCCAGGCCGACCACGCGGTGAAGGCCGGTCTCCTGGAGAAGCCCGAGCTGTCCGGCATCTACGACCTGAAGCCGCTCAACAAGGTCCTGAAGGCCGCGGGTCAGCCCGAGGTCTCCGACGCCGGTCTCGGCGCGAAGTAACAGCCCGCAGCTGATCCCCAGGAGGTGACGACCATGGCCACGACCGCGACGCTCGCCAAGGCCGAGGACCGTGCGGCGGTGACCCATGCCGCCCGCATCGAGCATGTCTCCAAGTCCTTCGGCGGACCCGCCGGCGGGCAGCTCGTCCTCGACGACATCTCGCTCGATGTCGCCCCCGGCGAGTTCGTCACCCTCCTGGGCGCCTCGGGCTGCGGAAAGTCCACGCTGCTCAACCTGGTCGCCGGGCTCGACCGGCCGTCCGCGGGGTCCATCGAGACCCCCGGCGGCCGGCCGGCCCTGATGTTCCAGGAGCACGCCCTCTTCCCGTGGCTCACCGCGGGCAAGAACATCGAACTGGCCCTGCGGCTGCGCGGGGTGCCCAAGGCCGAGCGCCGCGACGAGGCCGAGCGGCTGCTCACCCTCGTCCGGCTCGGCGGCTCGTACGACAAGCGGGTCCACGAGCTGTCCGGCGGCATGCGGCAGCGCGTCGCGCTGGCCCGCGCGCTCGCCCAGGACAGCGACCTGCTGCTGATGGACGAGCCGTTCGCCGCGCTCGACGCCATCACCCGGGACGTGCTGCACGACGAGCTGACCCGGATCTGGCGGGAGACGAAGCTGTCGGTGCTCTTCGTCACGCACAACGTGCGCGAGGCCGTGCGGCTGGCCGAGCGCGTCGTCCTCCTCTCGTCCCGGCCCGGCCGGATCGCGCACGAGTGGACCATCGACATCCCTCAGCCGCGCCGCATCGAGGACTCCGCCGTCGCGGAGCTGTCCCTCGAGATCACCGAGCACCTGCGTGGGGAGATCCGCCGTCATGGCCAGCACTGACATCAGTCCGAACACGGACGACCTCGCCGGTCTCGAAGCCGGTCTGGACGCCCTCGACACCGTGAACGTCGACCGGACCCCGGTCCGCCAGGTGCTGGTCAAGAAGGTGCTCCCGCCGGTCGTCGCCGTCGTGCTCGTCCTGGTGGTGTGGCAGCTCCTGGTGTCCTTCAAGGTCACCGACGAGTACAAGCTTCCGGCGCCGTCCGCCGTGTGGGACAGCCTGACCGTGATGTGGCGGGAGGGAACGCTGTTCAGCGTCCTGTGGACCAGCGTGTCCCGGGCCCTGTACGGCTTCGTCCTGGCGCTCGCGATCGGCACCCCGCTGGGCCTGCTCGTCTCCCGCGTGAAGTTCGTGCGCGCGGCGATCGGCCCGATCCTCGCGGGCCTCCAGTCGCTGCCCTCGGTGGCCTGGGTGGCGCCGGCCGTCCTGTGGCTCGGCCTCAACGACAGCATGATGTACGCGGTGATCCTGCTCGGCGCGGTCCCGTCGATCGCCAACGGCCTCGTCGCCGGCGTCGACCAGGTCCCGCCGCTCTTCCTGCGGGCCGGGCAGACGCTCGGCGCGACGGGCGTCAAGGGCGCCTGGTACATCGTGATGCCGGCCGCGCTCCCCGGCTACCTGGCCGGCCTCAAGCAGGGCTGGGCGTTCTCCTGGCGCTCGCTGATGGCCGCGGAGATCATCGCCTCCTCGCCGGACCTGGGCCTCGGCCTCGGCCAGCTCCTGGAGAACGGCCGCAACAACATCGACATGGCCGGGATCTTCCTGGCGATCATCCTGATCCTGACCGTCGGCATCGCCATCGACCTGCTCGTCTTCAGCCCGCTGGAGCGCGCGGTCCTGCGCCGCCGCGGCCTGCTCGCGAAGGGCTGAACCGGACCATGAACCGCCCTGTCCTCCTCGTGATCGCCCACGGCAGCCGCGACCCGCGGCACGCGGCGACCGTCCAGGCGCTCGTGCGCCGGGCCGGTGCGCTGCGGCCGGGGCTGCGCGTGGAGACGGCGTTCCTGGACTTCAACCTGCCGTCGGTGCCGGGGGTCCTGGACCGCCTCGCCGCCGACGGGGTACGGGAGGTCGTGGCCCTGCCGCTCCTCCTGACCCGGGCCTTCCACGCGAAGGCCGACATCCCCGCCGTACTGCGCCAGGCGCCCCCCTCCCTGAGCATCCGCCAGGCGGAGGTCCTCGGCCCGTCGCCGCTGCTGATGACGGCGGTGGAGCGGCGGCTGTATGAGGCGGGCCTCACGCCCGCCGACAAGAGCGCGACCGGGGTCGTCCTGGCCTCGGCGGGCTCCACAGACCCGGAGGCGATCGCGGTGATCGCAGAAACGGCGCGGGAGCTGCGGCGCACCGGTTGGTGCTCCGTGCGGCCCGCGTTCGCCTCCGCATCTCTCCCCCGTACGGAGGACGCCGTCCGGGCCCTGCGCACGGAGCCGGGTGTCCGGCGGGTGGCGGTCGCCCCGTACGTGATCGCCCCGGGCCGCCTCCCGGACCGCATCGCGGCGGGCGCGGCCGGGGCCGACGTCCTGGCGGACGTCCTGGGCCCCTCCCCCGAACTGGCCCGCCTGCTCCTGGAGCGGTACGACGGGGCCCACGCGGTGGACGGCGCGGTCGCCAGGACGGCTTAGGCCTTCGGGTTCCGGCCGCTGATCACCGGGTCGGCTCAGATCTTCGGGTTCCGGCCGCTGATCGCCAGGGCGCGGTCGAGGGCCGGTGCGTCGTCGGGGACGTCGACGACCGCGGCGAAGCCCTCGTACTGGCGGTACATCTCCGCGTACCGCTCGACCACGCCGAGCAGGAAGACCGCCGTCTCCTCCGGCAGGGTGAAGTCCTGCCCGGTGGAGCGGGCCAGGTCCCAGCCGTGCAGGGCGAGTTCCTCGACGAGCATGGCGGCGATCTCCCCGGCCGGCATGGCGCTGCCGCCCATGTCGACCTCCCCCTCCCAGGCCTCCGGCCGCTCCCACGCGGCCAGGGCCCGGTCGAGCTGGGCCGCGTACGCCTCGGCCCAGCCGTCCTCTCCGGCGAAGTCCCGCTGGACGGTCTCCTCGGGGAGCTGGGTGCGCAGGGCCCGGTGTTCGAGGCCGTGCGCGGAGTAGAGGACCAGGTGGTTGGCGAGTTCGCGCACGGTCCAGTCGGTGCAGACGGAGGGTTCGCCGAGCTGCTCGACGGTGACGGCGCGGGCGACGCGGCGCGCCTCGGCGGCGCAGACGGTGAGGTGGGTGTGCATCTCGTTCATGCCCCGACGCTACGGGCCGCCCGGCCGCCCGGTCTTGAACTTTCGCGACAGCCGGTCAGCGGAGGGTGATCGTGAAGCGCCGCACGCCCACGCCGATCGTGTCGGCGTGGACCGAGCCGCGGGCCCGGTCGAACTCCCCGGTGCCGCCGGTGATCGCGTTGTCGAACGAGGGGGCCGGGCCCGGGTTGAGGAAGCCGAAGAGCATGCCCTGCACGGTGATCTGGCCGCCGGGGAGGGTGTAGGTGACGACGCACTCCTCCGCTCCGCCGTTCGCGACCCGGGTGGTGGTGCAGTGACCGCCGGTCTCGCCGACCAGGTTGTCGTCCAGGTCGTAGAGGTCGGAGCGGACGACGGTGCGGTCGCCCTGGGCGGCGGGGACGCCGCCGGGGTTGACGGGGTAGCGGGTCTGCTCCGCGAGCCTGCCGATGAGGGTGATGACCCGGCCCTGGCCCTTGCCGTGGCTCTTGCCGTGGGCGGAACCGGCGTCCGCCGCGGCGGAGGTGACGGGGGCGCAGGCGATGAGGGCGGCGAGCGCGGTGGCCGTGCCGAGGCGGACTGCTCTGATGGGGCGCATGGTGGGGCTCCTGAGGTCGATGCTCATGGACGGTCCGGAGACGAATGGTCCGGCGACATATGCATAACCTCGGCCCGGCCGTCGCCCGGAGCCTCACGGCGCGACCCACCGGAAGATCCGACCGGTCGGATCAACCCGTGACGGCTGCCTGGAGTACGGGGCTTCCGGCTTCCCGACCTGCCCGGACGGGGCGGTCTAGCTGAAGTCCAGGCCGCCGGTGCGGGTGCGCTTGAGCTCGAAGAGGTCCGGGTGGCCGGCCAGGACGCGGAAGCTGTCGAAGAGTTCGGCGGCGTCCTCGCCGCGCGGGATGGCGCGCAGGACCGGGCCGAACCAGACGGTGCCGTCGACGTGGATCGTCGGGGTGCCGACGTACCCCTCCTCCTCGGACTCCTTGCCCGCGTCGTGGCTGCGGCGGACCAGCTCGTCGTAGGAGGGGTCGTGCGCGGCGGCCGCGAGTTCGGGGGCGAGCCCGAGCTCGTTGAGGGATTCGGCGATGACGGCGTCGAAGTCCTTCTGCTTCTTCTCGTGGATGCGGGTGCCGTACGCGGTGTAGAGCGGGCGCAGGATCTCCTCGCCGTGCTGTTCGGCGGCGGCGGCCGCCACCCGGACGGGGCCGATGGAGGCGTCGACGAGCTCGCGGTACCAGTCGGGCAGGGTGTTGCCCTCGTTGTGGAAGTACAGGCTCATGACCTTGAAGCGGAGGTCGATGTCCCGGTGGGCTTCGACCTCGAGCATCCAGCGGGAGGTGATCCAGGCGAAGGGGCAGGCGGGGTCGAAGTAGAAGTCGACGGTCGGACGGTTCTTGGTCTCGGTGTTCGTCATGACCATGAATCTAGTCCGGAGATGGCCCGGTTCCACGGGCCATTGGACGATCGTTCCACTGGGCCAATTCGAGGTTAGTCCTCGTGCGTCATCTCGATGAGCTTGAGCACCGTGTTCCAGTTCCGGCCGGTGGCGACGAGCCCCTTCACGACGGACGGGCGGGAGACCACCTCGCCCAGCTTGGACTTCCCGAGGCCCTCGGGCGCGTAGAGGTAGAGCACGCGGTCGCCGAGGGCGAAGTCCTCGGGCAGGAAGGCCTCGCGGTCGATCGCGGCGAAGCGCTCGGGGTCGGCGGGACCGGAGTAGTAGATGGCGTGGAGCTGCTTGCCCTGCAGTTCGGCGGCCGGGAAGGGGCAGGCGGCGGCGACCGCGGCGAGGTAGTCGCCGTCGCGGACGAGCGTGTCGACCCGGAAGCCGAAGCGCTCCTCGATGGCGTCTTCGAGGGCGGCCCGCAACTCGTCCTCGCCGGCGCCGGTGTCGGTGGTGAAGACGGCGTTGCCGCTCTGGAGGTAGGTGCGGACGTCCGTGTGCCCGAGCCCTTCGAGGAGGCTCCGGAGCTCCGCCATGGGGACCTTGCGGTGGCCGCTCACGTTGATGCCGCGGAGCAGGGCCGCGTACGTCTTCGTCATGGACCTCAATGTATGGCCACCGCGCCTCGTGGGGGGCGGCACGATGGCCGGTTCGAACACTGTCCGATGACGGGGGCGCGGAGAAGACCCTTCACCCATCTGTGACTTATTCAACAATGTTTCGTAATGACGAATCCGTCATCTGCGCTGATAGCGGGCGAGGACCCGGTTGCCGTCCTCGACCAGGCGTCTGCGCAGCTCGGCCTGGTCGATGGCGCCGCTGTAGTACTCCTGGAAGGCCGGGGTCGCCACCTTGTCCTTCCACTCGGGATAGCCGCGCACGGACTGGGCGGGCGCGGGCCGCAGGTGCCGCGCCACCGCCGCCCCGGTCGCCCAGCCGTCGCGTGCGGTGTGCAGGGAGGGGTCGGCGAGCGCGGCCGCGCCGGTGGGCAGCATCCAGTCGCCGCGTGCGAGCCGCACCATGTTCGCCGGGCGCAGGAAGAAGTCGAGGAACTGCGCGGCCTCCTTCTTGTGGGGGCTGTCCTCGGCGATCGACAGGGTCTGCGGGGAGACGCCCTGGGCGAGCCCCTCGTCGCCGGCGGGCGCGGGCAGCACGGTCCACTCGAAGCCCTCGGGTGCCTGCTGTGCGATCTGCTGCCGGTAGGCGAAGCCCAGCGGGACCATGGCGTACTTGCCGGCGAAGAAGCCGGGGAGGGTGTCGGAGCCGCCGCTGCCGAGCGTCGTGCGCGGGGCGCTCCGGTCGGTGGCGACCTGGTCGTGGACGGTACCGGGGACGATGCCGTCGGCCTCGGTGAAGTCGACGGTGACCCGGCCGTCGGGGTCCCGGTGGAAGAGCCGGCCGCCCGCGGAGACGCCGAGGTTGAGGCTGACGGAGACGGGTTCCTTGAGGGGCCAGGCGACCGCGTACCGGCCGGGGCCCATGGTGCGGGTGAGGTCCTGGGCGATCTGCCGGAACTCGCTCCAGCTCCAGGGCTTCTCCGGGGTGGGGACGCGGACTCCGGAGGACTCCAGGATCTTCCGGTTGGCGATGAGGACGCGTGGTTCCTGGAGGAAGGGCACTCCGTAGACGCCCTCGCCGAAGGTGGTGGTCTCCCAGCTGCGGGCGGGGATGTCGGCGCGCAGCCGCTCGGGCAGCAGCGGGCGGAGGTCGGCGAGTCGGCCGCCGTAGGCGAAGTCGGCCAGGTCGTCGGAGGCGTCGTGGATGATGTCGGGCGCCTCGCCGCCCTCGAAGGAGGTGAGGAGCTGGTCGTGGACGGAGTCCCAGCTGCCCTGGACGTAGTCGACCTGGACGCCGGGGTGGCCGGCGTTCCACTCGTCCACCAGTTGCCGGTTGGCGTCGACGGACTCCTTCTGCCAGGCCAGGGACTGGAATCGGAGCCGTACGACACCGTCGTCGGGACCGTCGTCGCCGGCGGCGCAGCCGGTGAGGAGCAGGGCGAGGGAGGCGACGAGGCCGAGGAGCCGTCTCATGACTTCACCGCCCCGGCGAGCGTGCCGCCCGCGATCCGTTTCTGGAGGAGGGCGAAGACGAGGAGGGACGGCAGGGTCGCGAGGAAGGCCGCGGCCGCGAGCGGGCCGAGGTCGGCGACGCCCTCGGCGCCGAGGAAGTGGGTGAGGACGACCGGCAGGGTCTGCTTCTCGGGGGTCTTGAGCAGGACGAGGGCGAAGAAGAACTCGTTCCAGGCGGTGACGAAGGCGAAGAGCGCGGTGGCGACGATGCCCGGGCCGAGCAGCGGGGCGGTGACCGAGACGAGGGTACGGATCCGGCCGGCGCCGTCGACGGCCGCGGCCTCCTCCAGCTCGGCCGGGACGGCCCGCACGTACCCCATGAGCATCCAGAGGGCGAAGGGCAGCGACCAGACCACGTACACCAGGACGAGGCCGGCAACGCTGTCGATCAGGTGCAGGTTCTTGAGGACGAGGAAGAGCGGGATGATCACGAGGACGAAGGGGAAGGCCTGGCTGATCACCACCCAGCCGGTGGCGGCCCCGGCGAGCCGGCCCCGGTGGCGGGCCGTCACATAGGCGAGCGGGGTGGCGACGGCCACCGCGATCAAGGCGGCGCAGACGGCGGCGAGCAGGCTGTTCGCGGCGGCCCCGAGCAGCGGCTGCTCGTCGAAGGCCTGCCGGAAGTTGTCGAGGGTGGGGTCCTTCGGGATCCAGGTGGGGTGCAGCGAGGACAGCTCGGGGGCGGGCTTGAAGGCCGTGGAGAGCAGCCAGAGGAAGGGGAAGGCGAGGAAGACCAGGTACGCGAGGAGGGCCAGGTACTGCCCCCCGCGCGCGGGCCCGCTCGTCCGGAGGGCGCTCACCGGTCCTGGTCCCCTTTCAGACGGCGCACGAGGGAGAGGGCGATGAGCACGGAGACGGCGGCGACCATCACGCAGCCCATGGCGGCCGCGTAGCCGAACTGCCCGTAGCGGAAGGCCTCTTCGTAGGCGAAGAGCATGGGGAGCCGGGTGCGGCCGCCCGGTCCACCGTTGGTCAGGACGTAGACCAGGGCGAAGGAGTTGAAGTTCCAGATGAGGTTGAGGGCGGTGATGGCGAGGGCCACGGGCCGGAGCGCGGGCCAGGTGACGGTGCGGAAGCGGCGCCAGGCGCCGGCGCCGTCGAGGGCGGCGGCCTCGTGGAGTTCGCGCGGGGTGTTCTGGAGTCCGGCGAGCAGGGCGACGGTGGTCTGCGGCATGCCGGCCCAGACGCCGACGACGATGACGGCGGGCAGGGCGGTGGCGAGCCCGGAGAGCCAGTCGTGGCCCTCGCCGAGGCCCAGGTTCCGGAGGGTCTCGTTGAGGATGCCGGCGTCGGGGTTGTAGACGAGCCGCCACATGATGCCGACGACGACCTCCGGCATCGCCCAGGGGACGATGGCGAGGGCCCGGGCGAGCCGGCGAAGGCGGAGGTCCTGGTCGAGCAGCAGGGCCAGGCCGAGGGCGAGCAGGAACTGCGGGACGGTGACCCCGACGGCCCAGACCGCGCCGATGCGGAAGGACTCCCAGAAGAGGGTGTCGTGCAGCAGGTCCTGGAAGTTGAGGGTGCCCACCCAGCGGGTGGCCTGGACACGGCCGGACTGGGCGTCGGTGAAGGCGAGCGCGATGCCGTAGAGGAGCGGGCCGACGCTGAGGACGAGGATCGGCAGGAGGGCCGGGAGCACCAGGAACCAGGCACCGGGGTCGGGGCCGCGCGGTCGTGCCCCGGGGGCGGCGGCGCGCGGTGCGCGCGCTCTGCCGGGCCGCTTCGTCGCGGTCACGGAGCTCACGATCGGACCCCCGTCTGTTGTCTGATGACGCCGTCGTGGGAACCCAGTCATGGTCCTGACCGGCCGGGGGACCGTCAAGGCGCTCCGCGGGACGAGCTGCGCGGATGGGAGACTTTGGCTCGAACGCACAGGTGAGGGAGAGGTCGATGGACGAGGCGCGGGCACGGGAGATCCTGGCCGGGGCGGAGCTGCCGGTCGCGGAGGCGCGGCTGCTCGCCCTCGGCGAGAACGCGGTCTTCGCGGTGGGCGATCTGGTGGTGAAGGTCGGCCGGGACGCGGAGCTGTTCGAGCGGGCCGAGCGGGAGCTCGCGCTGGCGACCTGGCTGGAATCGGCCGGTGTCCCGGCGGTCCGGGCCGCCGAGGAGAAGCCGCGGCTCGTGGACGGGCATCCGGTCACCCTGTGGCACCGGCTGCCGGACGCGGTACGGGCGACGGAGCCCCGCGACCTGGCCCCGCTGCTCCGGGCCGTGCACGCGCTGCCGGAGCCGACGGGGTTCACGCTCCCCCGGCGTGAGCTGCTCGGCGGGGTCGAGCGGTGGCTGCGGCTCGCGGGGGACGCGA
Source organism: Streptomyces sp. NPDC002463 (assembly GCF_042889835.1). NCBI lineage: Bacteria > Bacillati > Actinomycetota > Actinomycetes > Kitasatosporales > Streptomycetaceae > Streptomyces > Streptomyces sp. NPDC002463. The sequence goes on along the minus strand of NZ_JBIARL010000013.1, from coordinate 276,911 downwards.
TCGACCCGGCGGACGCGGCGTTCCTGCGGGAGCGGCGCGACTCCTTCGCCCCGGCGGCGGCCGCGCTCACCCCGCACCTGGCCCCGGGCCCGATCCACGGCGACGCCCTCCCCCGGAACGTCCACGTCGGCCCCGAAGGGCCGGTCCTGGTGGACCTGGAGACCTTCTCCTCGGACCTGCGCGAGCACGACCTGGTGGTCCTGGCCCTCTCCCGGGACCGGTACGGCCTGGACCCGGCGGCGTACGGGGCCTTCACCGAGGCGTACGGCTGGGACGTCCGGGAGTGGGAGGGGTGCGCGGTGCTGCGCGGGGCGCGGGAGACCGCGAGCTGCGCGTGGGTGGCGCAGCACGCGCCGTCGAACCCGAAGGCGCTCGCCGAGTTCGAGCGGCGGGTGGCCTCGCTGCGGGACGGCGACCCCGAGGTGCGCTGGTACCCGTTCTGACATCATGGTGCCGGTCGAACCGGCCGGTGACGAACGGGGTGTTGAGATGCGTGTCGAACTGTCCGAGGTGACCCTCGACGTCGAGGTGAGCGGGGAGGGACCGGCCGTGCTGCTCGTGCACGGCTTCCCCGACAGCCACCACCTGTGGCGGCACCAGGTCGCGGCGCTGAACGCGGCCGGCTTCAGCACCGTCGCCCCCACGCTGCGCGGCTTCGGTGCCTCGGAGCGTCCCGAGGGCGGCGTGGAGGCGTACCACCCGGGCAAGCACGTCGGCGACCTGATCGAGCTCCTGGCGCAGCTCGACCTCGACCGGGTCCATCTGGTGGGCCACGACTGGGGTTCGGGCGTCGCGCAGGCCGTGACCCAGTTCTTCCCGGACCGGGTGCGGAGCCTGAGCATCCTGTCCGTGGGCCATCTGGCGTCGATCCGGTCGGCGGGCTGGGAGCAGAAGCAGCGCTCCTGGTACATGCTGCTGTTCCAGCTGGCCGGGGTCGCCGAGGACTGGCTGGCGCGGGACGACCACGCCCACCTGCGGGACATGCTGGGCGAGCACCCGGACGCGGAGGCCGTGATCGAGTCGCTGCGGGCGCCGGGCGCGCTGACGGCCGCGCTGAACATCTACCGCGCGGGCCTGTCGGCGGAGGTCCAGTTCGGCCCCGAACCGCCGGCGGTGCCGCTGCCGGAGACGGTCCCGGTGATGGGTGTGTGGTCGACCGGCGACCGTTTCCTCACCGAGCGCTCGATGTCCGGGACGGGCGAGTACGTCGCCGGCTCGTGGCGCTACGAGCGGGTCGAGGACGCGGGCCACTGGCTCCAGCTGGACCAGCCGGAGAAGGTGAACGAGCTGCTGCTGTCCTTCCTCAAGGAGAACTCCTGAAGGACCGGTTCCGGTCGATCACCGCTGATCTCGGGTGATCGCTTCCGTCGGAAGGTCGGCGGATGGTGACCGTTTCCGTGGGCGGGGTCGGCGGGGGCGGTTTCAAACCCTCCAGGAGAGTGAGTCCGCCGCCGGCACGGGCAGCCGGGGCCGTGGCCACTTTCCGCGCTGCCATGCCGTCTGAGCTGGAACGATGCCGACGTCTCCGCCCCGCGGGCCGGAAGGTCAGGGCCCCGGTGGGGACGTCCAGGCACCCCGTATGCGCCGGCCCGCGCGGCATCCGCCGGGCCGGCCCCAGCGAGAGGACGGCATCGTGAGCAGCACGCAGGACGACGACAACGAGATCACCGCGGTCACCGCGGCCCAGGTGGCGCGGATCGCCGACCACGGCATCTACGCCTCCGCCACCGAGCTCGACCCGGCCGCCGCCAACCTGGCCCAGGCGCTGGTCGCCACGCTGAGCGGCACGGCGGAGCGGACCCTGCTCACGCCCGAGCTCCAGCAGTTGGTGGAGCAGGTACAGGCCAGGGCGACGATCGACCTCCCGAGGATCCAGGCGCATGACGGAGTGCGCCTGTCGGCGTTCACGATCAAGCTGAACGGCGACGAGCCCCGCCCGGTCGTGATCGTGCCGGCAGGCTGGACGCCGCTCGGCTGGACCATCTTCGCGTACGCGTACCTCCAGCTGGCCATGCGCGGCTACCACGTCCTCGCGTACACCCCGCGCGGCATCGGGCAGACGTTCCCCCTCCCCGGCGGCGGTTACGTCGACGCGTTCTTCACCTCCGGCGGCACGATCGACGTCGCCGGGCCGAACGACTGGTACGACGGCTCCACCGTCATCGACTACGCGCGGCAGTACTTCGAGCCGAGCAAGATCGCGTTCCTCGGCGAGTCGTACGGCTCGGGCATCAGCCAGCTCGTCGCGGCGCACGACCCGGACGACCGCGTCGACGCGGTCGTCGCCCTGAGCACCTGGGGCAACCTCTCCACCAGCCTCTACGACAACGGCACCCGGCACCTGAAGGCCGTGGACGCCCTGGTCAAGCTCACCGGCGGTCCCAAGGAGCGGAAGTTCGACGCCCCCACCCTGAAGCTCCTGGAGGACTTCGAGGCCGGAACGAACATGGAGAAGGTGGTGGACTGGGCCACGGAGCGCGCGCCGGCCCATTACCTCACCGAAACCAACGCCCGGAACGTCCCGACGTTCTTCTCCAACACGTGGCACGAGACGCTGTTCCCGGCCAACCAGGTCGTCGACCACTTCGAGCAGCTGACCGTGCCCAAGCACCTCAGCCTGTGGATCGGCGACCATGCCGCGCCTGAGGGTGCCGGGCTGACCATCCCGTTCAGCGGGCCGAACCTTCCCGTCGAGGAGGCCTTCGCCTGGCTCGACCACCATGTGCTCGGCGCCGCCAACGGCGTGCCCGAGTGGCCCGTGGTGAACAACCAGATCATGTTCACCTACCAGACGCGGACCGACCCGGAGACCGGGAAGACCGTCATCACCGAGCCCGCCGTCCGCGAGCCCAAGTCCTCCTGGGCGGAGGTCACCACCTCCACCGAGTCCTGGTACCTGACCTCCGTCGGCTCCGACAGCCGTGACGGCGGCCTCGCCGGGGAGGCGGAGACCGGCTGGAAGCAGGAGTTCACCGCCGGGGAGCTCACGGACGCCACCGCGGTCGACGCCCTCGTCACCACCGGCCAGGCCGAGTGGAAGGGCACCCCGAAGACCTACCCCACGGACAAGTTCGACCGCCGGCACCTCGCCGTCTGGACCAGCGCCCCGCTCGACGCCGACACGAACGGGACCGCCCGACGCATCCGGGGCGTCCCCGAGCTCACGCTCGGAGTCCGCAGCAGCGCCGCCTCGGCGACGCTCGTGGCCTACCTCTTCGACGTCAGCGCCGACGACACCGCGCGCATCATCACCCACGAGCCCCTCACCCTGACGGACCTGACTCCCGGCGAGGACCGGACGGCCACCTGGAGGCTCCAGGCGGCGGGCTACGACCTGGCCGCGGGCCACCGCCTCATGCTCGTGGTCAACAGCAAGGACCAGCTCTACTCCGACGCCCTCACCGACGCCGGGGCCGACAGCGGCACGACCACCATCACGTCCGTCGACGGCGGGGCCGCCCACCTGAAGCTGCCGCTGGGCTGACGACCGCCTGACGGCTAGACCGTCGCCGCGACCGTCCCGCGCAAGGGCCACGTGGAGTCGACGACCGCCTCCGCGTCGCCCTTGCGGCGCAGGAAGGCCTGGAAGTCCTCGGCCCACACGCGGTACCAGGCGATCTGGCGCTCGTGCAGCTCGGCCGGGTCGAGGGCGGCGACCTGCGGGTGCCGCTCGGCTATCGCGACGGCGACCCGGACGGCGGCGAGCGCGTCGGCCGCGGCCTGGTGGGCGGCTTCGAGGACCACGCCGTACTCCCCGCAGACCGCCTCCAGTGTCCGCTTGCCGCGCCGGTAGCGGTCGACGGCCCGGTCGATGGTGTACGGGTCGACGACCGGGCCGATGGCCGTCCCGCCGAGCCGCTCCTCCAGGGAGGGCAGCCCGTGGCGGCGCAGCTCGGCGGCGAGGAGCGTGAGGTCGAAGGAGGCGTTGTACGCGACGACGGGCACGCCCTGCTTCCAGTAGCCGGTCAGGGTCTCGGCGATCTCGTCGGCGACCTCCCGCACCGGCCGGCCCTCGGCGGCCGCGCGCTCGGTGCTGATGCCGTGGATCGCGGAGGCCTGCTCCGGGATGCGGATGCCCGGGTCGGCGAGCCAGTCCCGCCGGTTCCTGACCTGTCCGCCGCCGTCGACCTCGATGATCGAGGCCGTGACGATACGGGCCTCCAGCGGTTCGGTGCCGGTCGTCTCCAGATCGAAGCCGACAAGGGTCGAGCCGTGCCAAGCCATCGGGTCCTCCTTACGTGATCTCCCCCGTGGTGCTGAACACCCTCGCACGCACCACTGACAACGCCCCCGGCCGCCCCCGGCGAGGGGTCAGGAGACGGGCCGGGAGTCGAGCCAGACGGACTCGAATTCCTCCCGGTACGTCTCGAAAAGTCCGTGATCTCCGTCACGTGCGGACTGTCCGTGCCGGACGACGTTCCGGCCGCCGCCGCGCAGGACGAGGACCGGGGCCTCCATGCCCCGGGCCCGGCGCAGATAGGACTGGACGACGCCGACACCGTCCGGCCCGTCGCCGTCCACCAGGTACGCGGTGAAGCGGGGGGTCTCGTCGAAGACGTGGATCTGGAAGGCCCCTGGGTCGCGCAGCTTCGAGCGGACCCGGCGCATGTGCAGGATGTTCATCTCGACCGAGCGGCTCAGCTCGCCCTTCTTCAGGCCGAGTTCGCGCTCGCGGCGCTTGACGGCGCTGCTCGCGGGGTTGAGGAAGAGGAGCCGGGTCCGGCAGCCGGACTCGGCGAGCCGGACCATGCGGCGGCCGGAGAAGTTCTGCACGAGCAGGTTGAGGCCTATGCCGGTGGCGTCGAGGCGGCGCGCCCCGCCGAAGAGGTCCTCGGCGGGCAGCTGCCGCTGGAGCCGGACGCGGTCGGGATGGACGGAGACGACGTCCGCGTACCGGTCGCCGACGAGGTCCTCGACCGCGTCCACGGGCAGCCGGTCGGCGGAGGGCACCCCGGCGCCGCTGCCGAGGATCTCCAGGATGCGGGCGGAGGCTCGCTCGGACTGGGCGAGGACGGTCAGCGAGAGGGCCCGGTTGCGGGAGACCACGTTCCGCGTGACCTCCAGCTCGTCGAGGGCGAGTTCGACCTCGCGCCGGTCGTCGAAGTAGGGCTCGAAGCACGGCCAGTGCTGCACCATCAGCTCGCGCAGCTGCGGCAGCGTGAGGAAGCTCAGCACGTTGTCGTCGGCCGGGTCGAGGAGGTACCCCTTGCGCCGGGAGACCTCGCGGACGGCGACGGCCCGCTGGACCCACTCCTGGCCGGCCGGTCCGGCCGCGGCCACCACCCACTCCTCGCCGTGCACCGGTTCGTACACGGGCCGCAGGACGGCGGCGACCACGGCCCGCAGCCGCTGCTCGACGAGGTTCAGCCAGATGTAGGCGCGGCCGGCGCGCTGGGCCCGGGTGCGGACCTCGCTCCAGGCCTCGGCGCCCCAGTCGAGCTCCGCCCCGATCTCCACCGGCCGTCCGACGGTGACCGTGCCGGGCGGCACGACCGTCCCCGGCGGCAGGACCACGCCCGGAGGGACGGCCGCGCCCGGCGGCGCGGCCGCACCGGGCGGCGCCTCTGCGGGGTCGGCCGGGCCCCCCTCGTGACCCGCGTCACCTGGGGGCAGCTCCAGACCTCCCGAGCTCACCCGCGCACCGCCTTCTGCTCCCGGACACCCGTTCCGGCGGACAGGATGACCATGTGACAACGATCAAGGAAGGGTACTCCGCGAGCGGGAGGCGGTGCAGCAGGATCGTCAGGCTGCTTCCTCAACTCCCCAGATCCGGCTGCCCGTTCTGGGAGGCGAGATCGGCCGGAGTGAGCGGATTCATAGCGGTTACGTCCCTGGGCACGAGCTGGAAGCCCTGCCAGTGGACCGGCATCGGCTGCTGGTCCTCGTCCCGGGCGATGTGGTGGAACCCGATGTTGACCCACACGGACGGATTGGTCAGGGTCTCGCCGTTGACCCACTTGTCGACGCTGTCACCGGCACCCGCCGCGCAGTCGCCGGTGTTGTTGCTGGCGAACTTCTCGCAGGCGCGCGCCTGGGTGAAGTAGACGTCGTGCTTGGTGAAGGGCCGGCCGGCGTGGGTGTCGGTGTGGCCGGGCACGATCTCGTACGAGCGGGCGTGGCCGTCGGCGTTCTTGCCGGTGCCGCTGACCACCCGCCACCAGCGCATGTTCTTCGCGTCGCCCGCGAGTTCCTTGGTGACGGTCGTGCGCGTCGTCTTCACCTTGGGTCCGCCGCCGGCGGCCGGGGCCGCGGTGACGGTGGAGTCGAACTGCTCGATCCGGTCCTTGGTGGAGCCGTCGAGGCCGAAGTCGAGCTTCCAGAAGACGTTGTGGGCGTGGCTGGTGGCGTAGCCGCGGGCGCCCTTGCCGAGGGGCCAGCCGCGTCCGTCGGTGGCGTTGTAGTCGACGGGCGAGAGGCTGCCGGTGGCCCCGACGTTGGCGCCGATGGTGCCGTCGGCGGTGAAGCGCCACTCGGTGATGTACTCGTACCAGCCGACCTTGTTGACGGTGTAGACGAGCAGGTCCTTGGCCTGCGCCGCCCACACCTTGGAGCCGTTGTCGCTGGCCATGCGGTACGCGTGCCCGCGTGCCCGCGTGGTGGTGCACAGGCCCTTGACGTCGCCGACCTCGGCCACCTTGATCGTGGTGAGGGTGCCGCCGGGGCACTCGGCCGGCTTGAGGTTCTGCAGGCCCCAGCCGAAACCGGCGCCGGTGAGGTCGTCGTACTCGGCGCCGCCGTCGTCGTACGGCACGTGGATCTGCGCGAGCCGGGCGCTGTTGAGGACGCGGATGGGCGCGGCGGCGCCGGGCGGCTGGTAGGTGACCCGGTCGAGCGTGAGCCCGGCGTCGGTGTCGTAGCGCCAGCACATGCGCCAGGTGGTGCCGCCGTCGAGCTTCTGCGTGATGCGGTACGCGGCCGAGCAGTCGGGCGTGTTCTGCGCGGGCGCCGCCCGCGTCGGGGACGGCGGGCTCGGGACGGCGACCGCTCCGGTCGCGGGTCCGGCGGCGGCCGTGGCGGTGCCGAGCAGGGCGGCTGCGGTCAGGACGGCGCCCCGCTTGCGGGTGCGCCGGTTCTGGTTGCGCGTGGTGGACATGGGGACGTACTCCCTCGTACGTGTCGTGAGGCTGTGGAGTGGCCGGGCCGGTGGTCAGCCGACGCGGGTGACGGTCCTCGCGGAGAGGTCGACGATCAGGTTCCGGGTGTCGATCCAGGCCCCGTTGAGGACCTTGGTGACGAGCCGGACGCACCGGTGCTCCCCGCAACGGGCGAGCTGCGCGGGCACGTCGGCCTCGCGGTAGGTGCGGTAGACGTCGCCGTTGAACCACAGCTGCCTGCTGGAGGTCAGCTCCTTGCCGGTGGCGTCCTTGTAGTCCTCCTTGACGCCCTTGCCGAGCGGGCTCGCGAGGATCAGTTCCAGGGCCTCGCGCAGCTCCTCGGGATGGGCGGAGGGCTGGACTCCGCGCTGCGCCCCGGACTTCTCGACCTTGCCGGTGTCGAGGTTGACGGTCTTGGTGACGAGCTCGTCGCGCGCGTAGTCGTAGAGCCGGACCTCGGCGCGGCGGGACGCGTCGCCCGGCAGCGGGTCGGCGAGCCGGGTGCCGAGGCGCTGCGGGCCCCGGCCGCCGGTGACGTCCTGTTGGGCGGAGGCGGCGGGCGGGGTCAGCGCCAGTGCCTCGGCACGGGCGAGCTCGTCGTCGGTGAGCGGATCGCTTCCGACGCCCTTCTTCCCCTCTGCGGGCGGCGGGACCACGGTGGCGGGCTGCGGCGCGGACCCCTGGGCCTGTCCCCCGCCCCCTCCGCCCGTACCGCCCGTACCGTCCGCTCCGGCCCCCGCGGAGGCGCCCGCCGCGACCGTGCCGCGGTCCCCCGGCGTGTCGTTCGCCCCTGCCGAACCCGGCAGGGTGACCGCGACCGCGACGGCGGTTCCCGTCACCGCCATGGCCGCTCCGGCCACCACCTTCCCCAGGTGGCGGCGCGCTATTTCGTACACACTTCCCCCTCTATCCCCCTCTTGGTCCTGCGGTCACCCGGTAGGACGGGGTGAAGTCCTAGGAGGTTGCGCCTCTTTCGGGCAGGATCTGGCCGAAGAACGAGGATGAAACCCGGACAGAAGAGGAAGAGTCATATCCATGCAGGTCTGGCCGGGACAGGCGTACCCCCTGGGCGCCACCTACGACGGAGCGGGCACCAACTTCGCGGTCTTCTCGGAGGCCGCCCACAGGATCGAGCTGTGTCTGCTGCACGACGACGGCTCGGAGACGGCGGTGGAGCTGCGCGAGACCGACGCGTTCGTGCGGCACGCCTATCTGCCGGGCGTGATGCCGGGTCAGCGGTACGGGTTCCGGGTGCACGGCCCGTACGCGCCGGAGCGCGGCCTGCGCTGCAACGCGGCGAAACTGCTGCTCGACCCGTACGCGCGCGCGGTGTCGGGGCAGGTGAAGTGGGGCGAGGCGGTGTACGGCTACCCGTTCGGGCGGCCGGACGCGCGCAACGACCTCGACTCGGGCCCGCACACGATGACCTCGGTCGTGGTCAATCCGTACTTCGACTGGGGCGACGACCGGCGCCCGCGCACCGAGTACCACCACACGGTGATCTACGAGGCCCATGTGAAGGGCCTGACGATGCTGCACCCGGACCTTCCGGAGGAGCTGCGCGGGACGTACGCGGGGCTCGCGCACCCCTCGGTCATCGGCCATCTGAAGGAACTGGGCGTCACCGCGCTCGAACTGATGCCCGTTCACCAGTTCGTGAACGACCACCGGCTCGTGGACGCGGGTCTCTCCAACTACTGGGGCTACAACACGATCGGCTTCTTCGCCCCGCACAACGCCTACGCCTCCTGGGGCGACCGGGGCCAGCAGGTCCTGGAGTTCAAGTCGGCGGTCCGGGCGCTGCACCAGGCGGGCATCGAGGTCATCCTCGACGTGGTCTACAACCACACCGCCGAGGGCAACCACCTGGGCCCGACGCTCTCCTTCCGAGGCCTGGACAACCCCTCGTACTACCGGCTGTCGAACGACCGCCGGTACTACACGGACACCACCGGCACCGGGAACTCGCTGCTCATGCGCTCCCCGCACGTGCTCCAGCTGATCATGGACAGCCTGCGGTACTGGGTGACCGAGATGCACGTGGACGGTTTCCGCTTCGACCTGGCGGCCACCCTGGCCCGCCAGTTCCACGAGGTGGACCGGCTGTCCTCGTTCTTCGACCTGGTCCAGCAGGACCCGGTGGTGAGCCAGGTGAAGCTGATCGCCGAGCCCTGGGACGTGGGCGAGGGCGGCTACCAGGTGGGGAACTTCCCGCCGCTGTGGACCGAGTGGAACGGCAAGTACCGGGACTGCGTGCGGGACCTGTGGCGGGGCGAGCCGCGCACGCTCGCCGAGTTCGCCTCCCGGCTGACCGGATCCTCCGATCTCTACCAGGACGACGGCCGGCGCCCGCTCGCCTCGGTCAACTTCGTGACCTGCCACGACGGTTTCACCCTGCGCGACCTCGTCTCGTACAACGACAAGCACAACGAGGCGAACGGCGAGGGCAACCGGGACGGCGAGGGCTACAACCGCTCCTGGAACTGCGGGGTGGAGGGCGAGACCGAGGACGTCGGGATCGCCGAGCTGCGCGCCCGCCAGATGCGCAACTTCCTCGCCACGCTGATGCTCTCGCAGGGCGTGCCGATGCTCAGCCACGGCGACGAGTTCGGGCGGACGCAGGGCGGCAACAACAACGCGTACTGCCAGGACAACGAGGTCTCCTGGGTGCGCTGGCCGAAGGAGAACAGCGAGACGGAGGCGACGCTCCTGCGGTTCACGCGCGCGATGGTCCGGCTGCGCCGTGACCACCCCGTCTTCCGGCGCCGCCGCTTCTTCCACGGCAGGCCGGTGGAGGGCACGCACGACGAGCTGACGGACATCGCCTGGTTCACGCCCGAGGGCGAGGAGATGACCTCCCGCGACTGGCAGGCGGCGCACGCCCAGGCGCTGACCGTCTTCCTCAACGGCAACGCCATCTCTGAGCCGGGCACCCAGGGCGAGCGGATCGCCGACGACTCCTTCCTGCTGATGTTCAACGCCTCGTCGAAGAACCTGGAGTTCGCGGTCCCGGACAGCCACGGGCGCTGCTGGCGGATGGTGGTGGACACCTCGGACCCGGAGGGCATGCCGCCGCAGGAGGGCCCGGAGATCGCGGCCGGCGAGCGGGTGACGCTCGCACCGCTCAGCCTGACGGTGCTGCGGAGGCCGGCCTGAGTTCTTCCCGTACGGGAGATACGGGAGACACGACCCGGACCGTCCAGGACAGCACCGCGCAGGCCACGGCCGCTCCCACCGCCACCGCGAAGGCGGCGGGGGCGCCGTGGCCCTCGGCGAGCCGGCCCGAGACGGCGAGGGCGAGGGCCTGGCCGCCGACGATCCCGCTGGTGAGGAAGGCCATCGACTCGGCGAGCCGGGCGGCCGGCACGGTCCGCTCGGTGAGCCCGAAGACGGTGATCAGGTGCGGGGCATAGGCGGCGCCGAGCACGACGACGACCGCGTACAGCGCGCCCAGGGAGTCGACCAGGAGCAGCGGCGCCGAGAGGACGACGAGCCCTGCGGTGGCGGCCCGCCAGCGGGTCGTGAGCCCGACGCGGGCGGGCACGGCGGCCGTGGAGAGGCCGACGGCGGCGCTCATGACGCCCATCGCCGCGTACACGAGCCCGGCCTGGGCGGGCGCGCCCAGCTGCTCGGTGAGGGCGGTGATCCCGGCCTGCGAGGCGCCGAACATGGCTCCCTGGAGGACCATCGTGCCGCGCAGGGCGTACGCGGATCCCGGCAGCCGCATCCGTTCGGCGGCACTCGTACGGGTGGTCACGGCGGGCGCGAGGGCGCGGGCCGTCGGGTGGAGCGCGAAGGCCGTCCCGCAGCCGGCGAGCAGGAGCGCCGCCAGGAGGAGCGCGGCGGCGGGGTGCGCGAGGGCGGCGGCGAGGCCGACGAGGGCCGGGCCGAGGACGAAGGAGACCTCGTCGAGGGTGCCCTCGAAGGACAGCACCGCGCCGACGAGCCGGTCGTCCGCGCCGGAGCGGCGGGCGAGGGCCACGGAACGGGTCCGGGCGAGCGGTCCGACCTGCGGGACGGTGGCCCCGGCGAGCGCGCCGAGCACCATGAGCGCGCCGGTGGCCGCGTCGGCGAGGGCGGCGAGGACCAGGGCGGTGACGGCGACCGCGTTGGCGAGGGAGGCCGCGAGGACGATCCCACGCTGGCCGTGCCGGTCGGCGAGCCGGCCGATGAGGGGTCCGGCGACCGTCTGTCCGGCGGCGAGCGCGCCGCCCGTGAGGCCCGCGGTGGCGAGCGAGCCGCTCGTCTCGGCGACCAGGAGCAGGCTGCCGAGCTGGCACATGGCGGTGGGCAGCCGGCCGAGGAAGGAGACGACCGGCAGGGCCGGTCCGAGCAGGGACAGCGTGTCGCGATACATCCGGAGCATCACGCGAACGTAACGCGATGCACTCGAACGGGTGCATGGGGCGATGACACAGAAGCCCTCCGACGGGGTACGTACGTTCGCATGACGCCCATTCCACCCACCTCGACCTACCGGCTGCAGCTCCAGCCGGAGTTCCCGTTCTCGGCCGCCGAGCGCGCCGTGCCGTACCTGGCCGGTCTCGGGGTCTCGCACCTGCACCTCTCCCCCGTCCTGGAGGCGGTGCCCGGCTCGACCCACGGCTACGACGTCACCGACCACCGGTCCGTACGGGGCGAGCTGGGCGGCGAGGAGGGGCTGCGGGCCCTGGCGGCCACCGCGCGGGCGCACGGCCTCGGGCTCGTCGTGGACCTGGTGCCCAACCACATGGCGGCCTCCCCGCGCCACAACCACGCGCTGCGCGCCGTGCTCCGCGAGGGCCCGGACTCGCCGTACGCCCGCTGGTTCGACATCGACTGGCGGGCCGGGGACGGCCGGGTGCTGCTCCCCGTGCTGCCCGCGCGGCTCCCGGAGGTGCGGGACCGGTTCCGGGTCTCCGGCGGGTCCCTGCACCTGGACGGCCAGGAGTTCCCGCTCCGCGCGGGCACCGAGGGGCTGCCGCTCGACGAGCTGCTCGACGCCCAGTGGTACCGGCTCGGCTGGTGGCGGCTGGCCCGCACCGAGCTGGACTACCGCCGCTTCTTCACGATCTCGGACCTGATCGGGGTGCGGGTGGAGGACCCCGAGGTGTTCGCGGCGAGCCACGCGAAGATCGTGGAGCTGGTCGCGGACGGGGTGGTCGAGGGGCTGCGCATCGACCATCCGGACGGGCTCGCCGACCCGCAGGGCTATCTGGAGGACCTGGCGGCGGCGACCGGCGGGCGCTGCTGGACGGTCGTCGAGAAGATCCTCACCGGCCGGGAGACGCTGCCGGCCGGCTGGCCGGTGGCGGGCACCACCGGGTACGACGCGCTCCGGCAGCTCGACGGCGTGTTCACCGACCCGGTGGGCGCCGACGAACTCGCCGACGTCTACCGGGAGTCCGTCGGGAAGGCCGCGGACCGCGGCGGGCACTGGGAGGCGACCGCGCGCCGCGCCGCGTACGAGGTGGTCGGCCATGACCTCGCCGCCGAGACGGCCGCGCTGACCCGGATCGCCGGCCGGATCTGCGCCGCCGACCCCGCGCTGCGGGACCACGCCCCCTGGGCGCTGCGCACCGCGATCCGGGAGCTGCTCGTGCGGGTCCCCGTCTACCGCCCCTACCGGACCGGCGGCGAGGAGGTGCTGACCCCGGAGGCGGCGCGCGGCGCGAAGGCCGCGTTCGCGGTGCCGGAGGAGGCGGCGGCGGTCGACCTCGTACGGGACCTGGCGCTCGGGGCGCGCGGCGACGGGCCCGAACACCGGGCGTTCCGGGCGCGGTTCGCTCAGACCTCGTCCGCGCTGCGGGCCAAGTCCGTGGAGGACACCGCCTTCTACCGGTACGCGCCGCTGCTCTCGGCGAACGAGGTCGGCGGCGACGCGGGGCGTCCGGCCGTGCCGGTGGACGAGTTCCACGCGTACTGCCTGCGGATCGCCCGGGACTGGCCGGACACCGGCACCGTGCTCTCCACGCACGACACCAAGCGCAGCGCGGACGTCCGGGCGGCGATCGCGGTGCTCGCGCAGTGCCCGGAGGTGTGGGCGGACCTCCTCGCGGAGGTCGCCGGGGTGCCCGCGCCCGACGCGCACGTGGCGTGGACCGCCTGGCAGACTGCCTTCGGCTTCGGCACGCCGGACCCGGACCGGCTGGTACCCGCGATCCTCAAGTCCGTGCGGGAGGCGGGGCTCCGGACCAGCTGGACCGAGCCGGACGTCGCGTACGAGCGGGCGGTGGCGGAGTTCGCGGCGGCCGGGCCCGGCCGGATCCCGCTCCGGGCGGCCTCGGAGGCGGCCTTCGCCCTGGAGCCGCACATCCGGGCGCACGCGCTGGGCGCCGCGCTCGCGCAGCTGACGATGCCGGGGGTGCCGGAGCTGTACCAGAACACGGAGCGGGAGTACCGGGCGCTCGTCGACCCGGACAACCGGGCGCCGTTCGCGGTCGGCCCGGAGGACGAGCGGACCGCGCTCGTCCGGGCGGCGCTGCGGCTGCGGCGGGCGCACCCGGAGGCCTTCGGGGCGGCCGGCACGTACGTCCCGCTGCCGGCGGAGGGTCCGGCGGCAGCGCACTGCCTGGCCTTCGCCCGCTCCGGCCGGGTGGTGACGGCCGTGACCCGGCTCTCGCTGCGGCTCGCGCAGGCGGGCGGCTGGCAGGACACGGAGCTGGTGCTGCCGGAGGGGCGCTGGGCCGACGTGCTCGACGGCGTACGGGAGTTCACGGGCGGACCGGCGACGGAGGTGAAGCTGGCGGAACTGTTCGCGGAGCGGCCGGTGGCGCTGCTCGCCCGGGTGGAGTGAACCTGGGAAGGGGTTGATGCCACGGCCATGACAAGCTGATGATCATGACGAAAGATCAGACCGGACGGATCATCGGCGCCGCGTTCGGGCTCGTGTTCATCCAGGCCAACGCAGCCACCCTGCCGACGGCGGTCGCCGTGCCGCTGCGCCTGCTGTCCCTCGCCGCGTTCCTCTGGGTGGCCGTCCTCGGGCGGCGCGGCCGGGCGGCGGCCCCACCGGCCGGGGCGCCCTCCGGCACCCGGTTCGGCCGGCGCTACTGGTACGTGGTGGCGGCCGAGGTCGCCGGGCTCGCGGCCGGCCTCGTGGTGATCGCCCAGGTGCTGCACACCCCGCAGGCGTCCGTGGGCTGGATCGCCTTCGTCGTCGGCGTGCACTTCTCCGGCCTCGCGGTCGCCTGGCGCAGGCCCGCGCTCCATGTGCTGGGAGCGTCGATCGCGGCCTGCGGCGCGGCGGGCCTGGTCCTCGCGGGGCTCGACGCCCCGGTCGCCGCGATCCGGGCCGTCGCCGGAGTCCTCCCCGGCGCCCTGCTGCTCGCCTCGGTGCTGCGGCCGGGCCGTACGACCCCGGCCGCAGCGGCGTCCGAGGTCAGGAGCGGGACGCCTGCGTGACCCAGCACTCGGTGTACTCGGAGGCGTCGCCGGATCCGGGGTACGGGGCGGACAGCTCGGCGCTCGCGGAGCCGCCCGCCGCGACCTTGGTGACGGTCTTCGTCGCGGTGACCGGGACGACGCCGGAGCCCTCCTCGCCGTTGAACTTCATCGTGAGGCTGTAGTCGTAGTCGAAGGCGCCGCCGTTGTTCACGGTGATCCGGGCGACGAGGTTCTTGGTCGCCGGGTCGTACTTGCACGAGTCGATGGTCACGTCCTTCACGGCCCTGCTCGCGCTGCTCGACCCACCCGTCACGGAGCCGCTGGAGCTGCTGCCCGAGGTGTCGTCGTGGTCGTCGCTGTGGTTGCTGCTGCTGTGGCTGCCGGAGCTGTGGCCGCCGCCGCAGCTGCCGCCGTGCGAGCCGCGGGCGCCGGTCAGGGCGACGACCGCGATGCCGAAGACGGCGATGGCGCGAACATGGCGCATATTCATATGTGAATCCCCGTGGAAAGTGGTGGTTCGAGCGTCCGGTTGACGGGCGCACGTCACCCTAACAGCGGTGAAGGGGCCGCTCAGCCGCCCGGCCGGACGATGAGACTGCGGGGAGCGCGGGTGATGAGGCCCGTGGACGTGGGGCGGAAGCCGTCGGCGAGCCGCAGCCGGGGCATCGCGGTGAACAGCGCGCGCAGGGCGTACTCCGCCTCGAGACCGGCGAGGAGGACGGCCGGGCAGAAGCCGGGGCCGTAGGTGAGCTGGCCCGGGTCGTTGCGAAAGGGATCGAAACGGTCGGGCTCGCGGAAGCGTTCCGGGTCGCGGCCCGCCGAGCCGACGAGCAGGGCGACGGACGCGCCCGCCGGGACGACACCGCCGCTCACCGGCACCTCGGCGCTGGTGCGGCGCACCGCGATCTGCACGGGCGGGTCCCGGCGCAGCGACTCGGTCCAGGCGCGGGCGACGAGACCCGCGGGCGCGTCGCGGAGGGCGGCGACCAGGTCGGGGTCGGACAGGACGTTGCCGAGGAAGGAGGCGAGCGCCTTCTCCCTTACGGCGATCTGGCCGCCGCACTCCCCCGCGAGCGCGCCCGCCGCCCGGCCGCGGACGAGCCGCATCATGTCGCGGTAGGGCACGCCGACGGCCGCGGCGACGGTGCCGGCGGGCAGCCAGTGGCAGAAGTCGGCGACCAGGTCGGCCTGGGGCCGCTCGGCGATCCGGCGGGCCAGGACGTAGGCCGTCCGTTCGGTGACCGCACGCAGGGCCTCGGCGTCGACGTCGACGTGGGCCCGCGCGCACGGCGGGTCGCCGGGCCGGTGCCCGTGCGTGAAGCGCCCGTCGGTGAGCGCGGTGGCCACGTCCGCGTACCGGCTGAGGACCCAGGCGCGCAGCAGCGGGTCGTACGTGAGCGGGAACTCCTCGCGCAGGGTCCGGTGGATCCCGTGCGGGTTCAGCGTGGCGCCGGGGTCGAGGGGGCTGGGCGCGACGGTCCGCCCGCTCGGCGGGACGGTCCCGGCGGCGACCGCACCGGCCAGGGGCCGTACACGACCGGGGCTGGAAGCCGGGCCCGACGGCGCAGCCGGAGCCATGGACGGCAGACGGGTCCAGGGATCCCCGGACTCCTCCGGTCCCGCGCTCCGTACGGCCCGACCAGGCTCGTGGATCGGCCGTGCGCTCCGCACGCCCCGGTCAGGCTCGCCCTCCGGCCCTGCGCTCCGTATGCCCCGGTCCGGCTCGTGGTTCGGCGCGTCGCTCATCTCGCCCCCTGTCGATCGGCGGGTGGGTGGCGCGGCCGGAGATCGTGGCGCGCGTGCTGCCCAGCCCATCACCGCACGGACCGCACCGCCCGCCGCGTACCGCCGAACGGGTGAAGGCCGGGCTCAGTCGTGCGACAGCCGGAACGACATCTGGCCGAAGCCGACGACGTCCCCCGCCCGCACCACCACGGCGCCGGTGACCCGCCGCCCGTTGACCGTGGTGCCGTTGGTCGAGCCGAGGTCCCGCAGCACCCACAGCCCGCCCTGGAGCGAGAGTTCGGCGTGCAGCCGGGAGGCCGTCTCGTGGCTGAGCCGCAGCCCGTTGACCGGGTCGCGCCCGATCCGCAGCGGATGCGGGCCGGGCAGCGGCAGCAGCAGCTTCGGCAGCCGCTCCGCGCTCCAGGCCCGCCCGATCCGCGCCGTGAACGCGGACATCCGCTCGACCGCGCCGACCACCCGCCGGGTCCAGGTGCCCTCGGTCCGCAGGTCGGCGGTGAGCAGGGCGAGTTCGTCGGGCCGGCGGGCCTGGAGCGCGCGCTCCATCCGGAAGAGGAAGGTGTCGTGCGAGAGGCGGCCCTGGGCGGCACCCTCACGGAGCAGCCCCAGCGCGCGGTCCCGTTCGGCGTCGGTCAGCCGAGGGGAGTTCGCGGGAAGCTCGAAAGGGGTCGTCACGCAACTGATTGTCCGTCGGTCGGCCCCGACGTGTCCAGAAGGGCCGCTGACCTGGAAATTCCGTACCGATACGGCGACATCGCTGTTACGGTCCGTGGGCTCGCCAACCACATGATCCCCCGGGGGAACCACGACGTGACCACGTCTTCCGCACCGTCCGCCACCGACCTCGTCATCCGCCCGCTCGCCGGGCCGGAGGAACTCGATCTCTTCCTCCGCCTCACGTACTCGCTCGACCACGAGCTCGCCGACGACCTCGCCACCGGCCTCCGTCTCCCCGCGTGGATGTGGGTGGCGCTCGACGGCGACCGGCTCCTCGGCCGGCTGTCCTGGTGGACGCACACGGCGGGCGTCGACCCGCAGGCGCTCGACTTCTTCGACCTCTCCCCCGAGCTGTCCGCCGAGGAGCGCGCCGAGGTCGGCCTGCGGCTCCTGGAGACGGCGACGGCCGCGGTGATCCCGGCGGGCGCGTCCCGCCCCGAGTTCGGGCGGTTCATCCCGGCGGACTGGCGCGAGGTCCCGGAGACCCGCTCCGTCCTGGAGTCCGTGTTCTCGGTCCTGGAACGCACGGGCGCCCGCCCGCTGGTGGAGCGGCTGCGCCTGGAATGGCGCCCCGGCACCCCCGTACCGGAACCGAAGGGCCGTCTGGAGTTCCGTCCGGTGCGGGACCGCGAGGACCTCCTCGCGCTGATGACGCCGGTGATGGAGGGCACGCTCGACGCGCACGGCCAGGCCGATCTGGCCTCGGGCCTTTCGGTGCGCGAGGCGGCCGAGCTCCACTTCGACGAGGAGCTGGCGAACTACTCCTCGCCGCGCGAGTGGTGGCGGATCGCCGAGCTGCCGGGGAGCGGCGAGCCGGTCGGCTTCGTCGTGCCCGCGCGGAACAACTACCACCACACGATCGCGTACATCGGTGTGCTGCCCGCCCGGCGCGGGCACGGGTACGTCGACGACATCCTGGCGGAGGGGACCCGGATCCTGGCCGCCGCCGAGGTGCCCCGGATCCGGGCGGCGACGGACCTGGGGAACGTGCCGATGGCGGCGTCGTTCGCCCGCGCGGGGTACGTCGCATTCGAGCATGCGATCAACTACGTGTGGGACGCGCCGGGCGAGTCGGGTTCCTGACTGCCAGGATGGTCGCGGTAGCCGTTGGTTGACCGTCGACGAGGGGATCCCCGTGCTCTTCGAGGTGTGGGCGCCGAGCGCCCGTGACCGGGTGGCGCTGGAGCTGAACGGCTCCGACCATCCCCTGGACCGGGACGCCGAGCGGGACGGCTGGTGGTCGGGCGTGGTGCCCGCCGCGGACGGCGACCGGTACGGCTTCTCGCTCGACGGCGGGCCCGTGCTGCCCGACCCGCGCTCCCGCCGGCAGCCCGACGGGCCCGACGGCCTGAGCGCGGTCGTCGACCACTCGGCGTACACCTGGAGCCACGAGTCCCCGCGGCTGCGGCTGCGCGGCGCCGTCCTGTACGAGCTGCACGTCGGCACCTTCACCCCGGAGGGCACGCTCGACGCGGCGGCCGCGCGGCTCGGGGAGCTCGCGGGCCTCGGCATCACCCATGTGGAGCTGATGCCGCTGTGCCCGTTCCCCGGGGTGCGGGGCTGGGGGTACGACGGGGTGGCGCCGTGGGCGGTCCACGAGCCGTACGGCGGTCCCGAGGCGCTGAAGCGGTTCACGGACGCGGCGCACGGCCTCGGCATGGGCGTCGTCCTCGACGTGGTGCACAACCACCTGGGCCCGTCCGGGAACCATCTCCCGTCCTTCGGGCCGTACTTCACGGACACCCACCACACGCCGTGGGGCGCGGCGGTGAACCTGGACGCGCCGGGTTCGGACGAGGTCCGGGCGTACTTCCTGGGGAGCGCGCTCGCCTGGCTGCGGGACTACCGGATCGACGGGCTGCGGCTCGACGCCGTGCACGCCCTCGCCGACACGCGGGCCCTGACCTTCCTGGAGGAACTCTCCGCCGCCGTGGACGTGTTGGCGAAGGAACAGGGCCGCCAGCACTTCCTGATCGCCGAGTCCGACCTCGCCGACCCGCGCACGACCACCCCGCGCACGCTCGGCGGTCTCGGTGTGCACGCCCAGTGGAACGACGACTTCCACCACGCCCTGCACACCGCCCTGACGGGCGAATCCCAGGGCTACTACGCCGACTTCGCGCGCGCCCCGATGGCGGCGCTCGCCAAGACCCTCACCCGGGTCTTCTTCCACGACGGCACGTACTCCGGCTTCCGCGGCCGCCACCACGGGCGGCCGGTGGACCGGGAGCGCACCCCCGCCCACCGCTTCCTGGGGTACGCGCAGACGCACGACCAGATCGGCAACCG
Source organism: Streptomyces sp. NPDC002463 (assembly GCF_042889835.1). Lineage (NCBI taxonomy): Bacteria > Bacillati > Actinomycetota > Actinomycetes > Kitasatosporales > Streptomycetaceae > Streptomyces > Streptomyces sp. NPDC002463. The sequence continues at coordinate 257,703 of NZ_JBIARL010000013.1, read as the reverse complement.
GGCGCTCGGCGACCGCCTCTCCGCCTCCCTCTCCCCCGGCCTGCTCGCCTGCGCGGCGACGCTCGTCCTCACCGGCCCCTCGGTGCCGATGCTTTTCATGGGCGAGGAGTGGGGCGCGAGCACGCCCTGGATGTACTTCACCGACCACACCGACCCGGAGCTCGCGGAGGCCGTACGGCGGGGCCGCAAGCGGGAGTTCGCCGCGCACGGCTGGTCCGAGGACGAGGTCCCCGACCCGCAGGAGCCGGCCACCCGCGACCGCTCGGTCCTCGACCGGACCGAGCGCGAGCGGGACCCGCACAAGCGGCTCCTCGCCTGGCACCGCCAGCTCATCGCCCTGCGCCGCACGCTGCCCGACCTGACGGACCCGGACCTGGCGGGGGTGAAGGCGGCCTTCGACGAGGAGGCCCGCTGGCTGGTCTTCCGGCGCGGCGTCCTGCGGGTGGCGGTGAACCTGGGCAAGGAGCCGGCGGTGATCCCGCTCGGCTCCAACGGCCGCGACCGCGTCCTGGCCGCCTGGGACCCGGTCGAGTCCCCGGCGGCGGACGGCATCCTCCGCCTGCCCGGCGAGTCGGCGATCGTCCTCACGGACGGCTGATACGCACTACTCCACGATCGCCATCTCGTGCGGGGTGTTGTTGAAGCGGCGCCCCGCCCCGTCCTCCGTCGCCGTGACGATGTCCTCGATGCGGACGCCGAAGCGGCCCGGGAGGTAGACGCCGGGCTCGATGGAGAAGCACATGCCGGGGACGATGGGGAGCTCCTCGCCCTCGATCATGTACGGCGGCTCGTGGGTGGTGACGCCGATGCCGTGGCCGGTGCGGTGGATGAAGTACTCGCCGTAGCCGGCGTCCGTGATGACCTTGCGGGCCGCCCGGTCGACCTCCTGGCAGGCGACCCCGGGGCGTACGGCCTCGAAGCCGGCCTGCTGGGCCTCGCGGACGAGGTCGTGGACGCGCTGCTCCTCGTCGGTGGGCTCGCCGACGTGGACGGTGCGGGTGGTGTCGGAGCCGTAGCCGTGCTTGAGGCCGCCGAAGTCGAGGACGACCATGTCGCCGCGCTCGATGGTCCGGTCGCCGGCCTCGTGGTGCGGGTTGGCGCCGTTGGGTCCCGATCCGACGACGGTGAAGTCGACCTGGGAGTGTCCGAACTCCATGAGGAGCCGGGCGAGGTCGGCGGCGACGTCGGTCTCCTTGCGGCCGGCGAAGCGGACCTTGAGGATCTCGCCGTACGCCTGGTCGGCGGCGGCCCCGGCGGCCGCGATCCGGGCCAGCTCGTGGGCGTCCTTGACGCCGCGGAGCATCGGCAGGGCCTCGGTGAGGGAGACGTACGAGGTGCCGGGCAGGGCTGCCTGGAGGCCGAGGAGGTGCATGGCCCAGGCGTTGTCGCTGACGCCGAAGCGGCCGTCGGCGTCGAGGAGCGGGGCGGTGACGGCGTACGGGTCCTTGCCGTCGGTCCAGTCCCGCAGGGTGAGCGCGGCGGCGCCGGTGGCCTTCTCGGCGTCGGGCGCCTCCAGGGTCGGGACGACGAGCACCGGTTCCTGCCCGGCGGCGAGGACGAGGACGGTGAGCCGCTCGGTGATCGCGGTCGGCTGGTAGCCGGTGAGGTAGACCAGGTCGGGTCCGGGGGCGACGAGCACGCCCGCGAGTCCGGCCTCGGCGGCGGACTCGGCGGCCCGGGCCATCCGGGCCCGGTAGTCGTCCGCGGTGAAGGGCACGACGTCTTCGGGGGCTTCCGTGCGCGGCATGGGACTTCTCCTCGGCTGTTCGACATCGTCGTCGTACAGCATCCTGCCGGGCGGGGGCGCGGGACGCGACCGGATGGAGGGCGGCTCGGGCCGGGCCGGGACCGGGCCGGGGTCAGCGGCGGTCGGGGCCCTGGGCGATGAGCCGTTCCAGGAGTTCCTGGAAGTCGTCGCCGACGACGATCCGCAGGTCGCCCCGCTCCTCGTCGTGCTCGCTGAGCTGGGTGAGCGTGCCGTCCCGCCACCAGAAGACGTACGGGCTGATGGCGCCCGGCACGTCCTCGTACCCGGCGGCGGCGAAGGAGGCCATCGCGCCGAGGGCCGGGATGATCGAGGTGTCCCGGATGGGGTGGAAGGCGAGCTGGTGCCGGAAGGGCAGGGCGACGAGGGCACCGTGCTCGCCGAGCGGGAGGCCGGTGACGCGCCGGACGACGCCGTCGAGGTCGAGGACGCGGCTCGCGGTGTAGAAGGAGTCGCCGAGGATGATCTCGAAGCACATGCCGTCGGCGTCGCGGACGGTCTCGTGCTCCTCGACGGGCAGTCCCCGCAGGTTGCGCAGGGCCCGGTCGCGCAGCTGCGCGTGGTCCCCGAGCCGTTCGAGGGCCTCGTCGGTGAGCATCATGACGCTCTCGGGCAGGTCGAGGGCGAGGACCTCGTAGAGGCCGGGGGCGACGGTCCTGGCGTAGCCGAAGGCGCCGGCGTCGATGCCGTCGCCGCTGACGACCCGGGGATAGAGCTGGGCGCGGATCTGCTCGGGCGGCAGGGTGTCGAGCGCGGAGGGTCCGTCCATGGCGCGGACGACGAGGCCGACGTGGCGCTGGATCATGCCGGGCCAGACGCGGGGGCCGCGCGGGTCCTGGTGGCAGACGGCGGCGAGGTTGCCGAGGCCGAAGCGGCGGCCCTTGTCGTCGACGACGTGGCCGGCGTAGACGGTGACCTCCAGGCCGAGTTCGGCGAAGGTCTCGCGGACGCGGCCGCGGAAGACCGCGGCCTCGCGCTGGGAGAAGTACGCGAACTCGGGGTCCCTCGGTGCGTCGTCGCCGTCCCGCCTGGGTCCTCGTCGCAGCCACCCCACGCCCGTCCGCCTTCCGTCGCCGTTGGGCACAGGGTAGCGACTGCGGGTGTCAGCGCTTGAGCCGTCCGGTGAACTCGGCCACCGGTCCCGTGGCTTCGGGGTGCGCGCCGGCCGGGACGAGGAGTTCGGTGCGGTGCACGAGCCGGGGCGCGACCAGGGGGACGGCCGTGGCGCCCTGCGCGGCGGACAGCGGCAGCAGGGCCAGACCGTGCCCGGCGGCGGCCAGGACGGCGAGGGTGCGGGTGTCGGTGCCGTCGTAGCGCAGGCCGGGGCGGAAGCCGCGACCGGCGGGCCCGCCGTGCACGGCCCGGAGCCGGTCGAGGGGGATGCCGGCGGCGGGGGCGTCCAGCCAGCGGGCGTCGACGAGGTCGTCGAGGCGGAGCCCGGGACGTCCGGCGAGGGGGTGGTGGTCGGGCAGGACGACGGCGAGCGGTTCCTCGGCGACGGGCGTCGCGGACAGCGGGGCGACGTCGGGGAGCCGCAGCGGGTCGCTGGGGGCGGCGATGCCGTCGACGAGCCCGGCGTCGGCCTCGCCGGTGGCGACGGCGACGGGCACCCGCTCGCGGGGCAGGGCGTGCAGGGTGACGCCGGTGGCGGGCAGGGCGGCGACGATACGGGCGGTCAGGGCGAGCGGGGAGGCGGCGACGCCCAGGGTCGTGCGGGACGCGGCGGTGAACCGTTCGAGGTCGGCGCGGGCCGCGTCGAGGCGGAGCAGCAGCGCCCCGGCGTGTTCGAGGAGCCGCTCCCCCGCCGGGGTGGGGGCGACCGGCCGCCGGGTGAGCAGGGGGAGCCCGAGGTCGGACTCCAGGGCGGCGATGTGCTGGGAGACGGCGGACTGGGTGTAGCCGAGGTCGCGCGCGGCCTCGGAGAAGGAGGCGAGGCGGGCGACGGTGACGTACGTGCGGAGGAGGTGCGGGTCCACGGATCAGGACCCGAAGGGAGTCTTCAACAGGTCCTTGGCGTAGTACGCGAGGGAGCGGTTGTAGCGGGGCAGCAGGGGCGCGAGGGCACCGAGGGCGAGGGAGGCGGCCTCGCGGTCGCGGCCGGTGTCGGCGAGGGCGAGGGCGAGGAAGGCGTCGACGGCGCCGGAGAGGGCCTGCTCGTCGGCGTCGAGCCGGTCGGCGGGGATCTCCCGTTCGGCGGTGAGGAGTTCGACGCTGCGGTCGGGACGGCCGAGGTTGCGCAGGCTGCTGGCGAGCTGGATGACGGCGCGGCGGCGGCGCAGCCCGGTGAGGCCGAGGCCGAGGGCCCGCTGGTAGTGGACGACGGCCTCCTCGGGCATGCCGGTGGAGTCGTGGGCGGCGCCCTGCTCGAAGACGGCGGCCGCGTCGTCGGAGCGCTCGGCGGCGAGGGCGGCGACCTGCGCGCGGAAGTCGGCGGGCTCCAGGTCGTCGAGGCGCGCCCAGAGGGCGGCGACGCGGGTCTCCCAGTCGTGATCGTTCGTCATGCGGCCACCCTAACGGGAGCGACATAAGCATCCGTGATGGCGAGTCCATGAATCATCGTTGGACGTGAACGAGGGGCGCGGCCGAGCATGAGGGACATGAACACGAACACGCACACCCCCCGTATCGCCCTGGTCGGCGACCGCTCCCCGCACGTCCGCTCGCACGTCCGCGTCCCGGTCCTCCTGGACGCCCTCGCCGAGCGGGACGGGCTCGCGCTCGACGCGTACTGGATCCCGACGGGCGACGCGGAGGCCCCGGGCGCGGTGAAGGGCTTCGACGCGGTGTGGGTGCTGCCGGGCAGCCCGTACGCGAGCGAGGCGGGGGCGCTCGCGGCGATCCGTACGGCCCGCGAGGACGGCATCCCCTTCCTCGGCACCTGCGCCGGCTTCCAGCACGCCCTGATCGAGTACGCGCGGGACGTCTGCGGCCTGGAGCGGGCGGCGCACGCCGAGAACGACCCGGAGGCCGACCCGGGCGACCTGCTGATCGCACCGCTCGCCTGCTCGCTGGTGGGCCACGAGGGCGTCGTACGCGTCACCCCGGGCACGCTCGCCGAGAAGGCGCTCGGCGCGGAGCGGACGACGGAGCGCTACCACTGCAACTACGGCGCCGACAGCCGCCACCTGGACACCCTGCGGGCCCACGGCCTGCGCTTCTCGGGCGCGGACGAGGAGGGCGGCATCCGCATCGCCGAACTCCCCTCGCACCCCTTCTTCCTGGCGACCCTCTTCCAGCCGGAACTGGCGGGCGACGGGACCCGCCCGCACCCGATCGTCCGGGCGCTGGCGGTGGCGGCGACGGAACACGCGTCGCGCGTGGCGGCGCAGCAGGCCGCGTAGGCCCGGTCTTCCGGATCAGACCGCGTCGGGCCCGGTCGGGACATGCGGATCGGGCCGGATCAGTCCATCGGTACGACGAGGTGGGCGCGGTCGCGGCCGCGGGCGACCAGGCGGGCGTTGGGTTCGTCGGAGTCCCGGACCCAGCGCTCGGCGTGCGCCCGGTCCTTGCCGAAGCGGACGTGCCGCCCGACGAGCCGGGGGACGCGGCGGCGGGCGTCCAGGTCGAGGTACCAGGCCTCGTCGAGGAGGGGCAGGACCCCGGCCCAGGCGCCCTCGTCGTGCAGCAGGTAGTTCCCCTCGGTGACGACGAGGGGAACCTCGGGCGCGACGGGTATCGCCCCGGCGACGGGCTCCTCCAGGGAGCGGTCGAACGCCGGGGCGTAGACGGTGACGCCGGGGACGGGGGCGCGCAGCCGGGTGAGGAGCGCGGTGTACCCGGCGGCGTCGAAGGTGTCCGGCGCGCCCTTCCTGCCGGCCCGTCCGAGCCGCTCCAGCTCGGCCTGCGCCAGGTGGAACCCGTCCATCGGGACGAGGACGGCGAGCCCGTCGAGCCGGGCGACGAGCCGCTCGGCGAGCGTCGACTTCCCGGCCCCGGGCGCCCCGGCGATCCCGAGGATCCGCCGCCGCCCGGGCGAGGCGAGTCCTCGCGCTCGGGCGGCGAGCCGGTCGAACTCCTGCACGTCCATGCGGGGCATTCTCGCACCGCCGCCGCGACCCCGGCCCCTCTCAGCCGACGGGAACCGGCTGTGCCAGGTGGGGCGTCGAGCGGTGCAGGCCCCGGCGGTCGTAGAACCAGGTGAAGGCGAGGCCGAGGACGAGCGACACGGCGAAGCCGATGCCGACCATGGTCCAGGCGCGGCCGAGTCCTGCGTCGACCTGTGCGTCGAAGTAGAGGATGGACCGGACGCCGTCGACGACCTGCCGGAACGGTTCGAATTCGGCCAGGAAGCGGTAGAAGTCCGGGAGCGCCTGGATCGGGATGGTGGCGCCGGCCGACGGGATGGCGAGGCCGATCAGGACCAGCATCGAGACGATGGGGCCGGGGGTGCCGAAGACGGCGAGCAGGGCGAGCGCGGTGATGCCCATGGCGGCCGTGGCGCAGGTGCCGAAGAACCACAGCATCGGCCGGTGGGAGGCGTCGATGCCGACGACGTCGACGGCCGCGATCATGGCGAGCGCGGAGGTCAGCATCGACAGCACGACCATGAGCACCGAGCAGACCAGGAAGTGGTGCACCCGGGTGGCGTGCTGGACGGGCCTGAGGGCACGGAACGGGCCCTTGTCGCTGGCGACGTAGCCGAGGTCGGTGTCCACCTGCATGTGGATGACGTTGGCGCCGAGCATGCCGCCGAGGACGAGGATCAGCGCGTAGAAGAAGGCGCTGAGGCCGAGGCCGCTGTGCTGTCCGAGGGGGTGGCCCTCCTGGACGGAGATGTGGACCGGGTCGGCGATCATCAGCTGCGCGGCGGCGCCCGGCGCGGCGGCCTGAGCGGAGGCGGCGTGCCCGGGGGCGGGGTGCGCCTTGGCGGCCTGCGCCGCCTGGTGCGCGGCGGCCTGGCTCAGCTGCTTGCCCACCTCCGCGGAGGTGGTCGCGACGACCTTGCGGTTGATCTCCGTGGCCATGGCGGACCCGAAGCTTCCCGCGGCGGGGTTGGTGAGGACCGTCATGGTCGGCGGGTGCGGTGTGCGCTGCGCGGGCCCGGCGAGGGCGGCCACGGATGCGGAGAAGTCGTCGGGGATGACGAGGGCGCCGAACACCTTGCCGCGGGCCAGGAGGTCGTCGGCGGTGCGGCGGTCGACCTGCTTCCAGTCGACCTTCTCCTTGAGGTCGGCCGACCCGGTGATCTTCGCGGTGATCTGTGCGCCCAGGTCGATCTCCTTCCCGGCGACCCGGGTGCCCTCGTCCGTGTCGACCAGGGCGATGGGCAGGTCCTTCGTGTAGCCGGCCGGGTCGTTGTTGGCGCCCAGGTAGAGCAGCGACAGGACGAACGACAGCAGGCCGAGGATCACCGCCGAGGGCAGCCACACGCCGCGCCGGCGCAGCAGCCCGCGGGCGCTCACGCGCAGCGGGTGGGTGGGTTCGGGCATAACAGGGGGCTCCCGCTTCGATGGGGCGTCGTCGCTGCTCAGCGATGACACTAGAAACCTTCACTCTCTAGCTAGAGAGTGGCACTATCCAGAGAAGCTGTCCATTCGTGGGCCTGGGAGACTGATCACACCCGAAGAGCGTCGAGCGAGAGTGCGCATGAAGATCTCTGACCTGAGCCGTCTGTCCGGAACGCCGGTCGGAACGATCAAGTACTACCTGCGGGAAGGCCTGCTGCCGCCCGGCCGCCCGCTCGGGGCGACGCTGACCCTGTACGGCGACGAGCACGTCCAGCGCCTGCGCCTGATCCGCGCCCTGACCGCCCGCGGCGGCCTGTCCATCGCCGCCACCCGTGACGTCCTCACGGCGATCGACGAGCCGCTCGACCCGCTCGCGACGCTCGGCGTCGTGCACTACGCGCTGCCGACGCCCGTCGACGCCGCCGAGACGGACGCGGTGGACGAGCAGGCCCCCCGGGTCGACGAGCTCGTACGCGCCATGGGCTGGGACGTCTCCCCCGACTCCCCGCACCGCCGCGCCCTCGCCGCGAGCCTCATGGACCTCAGCCGCCTCGGCGTCGAGTACGGCACCGGGGACCTCCTGCCGTACGCCGAACTGGCGGCGGCCGCCGCGAAGCTCGACGTCGACCGGGTCGAGGAGCTCGACGACTCCGAGGACCGGCTCAAGCTCGCCGAGCACGCCGCCGTCGTCGTCCTCCTCCTGGAACCGGTCCTGGCCCTGCTGCGTCGTATGGCCCAGGAGAGCGAGACCCGCCGCAGGGCGGCGTGGGCGCGCACGCCCGAGAACCCGTAGGGGACGACCGCTTCCACCACCCCTCCCCCGACCCTCTCCCCACCCTCGTTCCTACCCTCCCTTCCACAAGGGTCATCCCCCGCCACGACGCGGGTCGACGCGGGTGGGTTCCTCCCCCTCCGCGTATTACGTTGAGGAAATGCCGTCCATCGCACTCGTCACCCTCGTCGTCCGTGATTACGACGAGGCCATCGCCTTCTACACCGACGCCGTCGGCTTCGAGCTGGTCGAGGACACCGACCGCGGCGACGGAAGCCGCTGGGTCGTCGTCCGACCGCGCGGCGCGGCCGGTGTCGGCGGCCTCGGCAACGCCGGGCTGCTCCTTGCACGCGCGAAGAACGAGGAGCAGGAGGCCTCCGTCGGCAACCAGACGGGCGGCCGCGTCGGCTTCTTCCTCCACACCGAGGACTTCGCCGGCGACCACGAGCGCATGACGGCCGCCGGGGTGAAGTTCCTGGAGGAGCCGCGCCACGAGCCGTACGGCTCGGTCGCCGTCTTCGAGGACCTCTACGGCAACCGCTGGGACCTTCTGCAGCCCGCCGAATAATTCGGTGTCGCCCGCGCGGCGGCGCTCCCTACACTCGCGGCACGGCACACCGACCGGTGCGCCGTGCCGCGAGAGTGTCCACCGAGGAGAGCCGACCGTGCGTACGCGCCGCTTCGACGTGATCCTCGCCTCTCGCTCCGGCCGATGGCGGCTGCGCGCCCGCCATCGCCGACCCGTGACGTACTGATCCGCCGGCGATCCGTCCGGGAATCGCGCTGCCCGTTCTCCACGCAGCAGCGAAAGGCACGACCCCATGCGTATCCGCAACCTCGGCATCCTCGCCCACGTCGACGCCGGCAAGACCACCGTCACCGAGCGGTTCCTCTTCCTGACCGGTGCCACCCACAAGCGCGGCGAGGTCCACGACGGCACGACCGTCACGGACTTCGACCCGCAGGAGCGGGACCGGGGCATCACCATCTTCGCCGCGGCCGTCAGCTGCGACTGGGCGGACCACCGGATCAACCTGATCGACACGCCCGGTCACGTCGACTTCTCCGACGAGGTCGAACGCTCGCTGCGCGTCCTCGACGGCGCCGTCGCCGTCTTCGACGCCGTCGCGGGCGTCGAGCCGCAGAGCGAGTCGGTGTGGCGCCAGGCCGACCGGCACGGCGTCCCGCGCCTCGCGTTCGTCAACAAGCTGGACCGCGCGGGCGCGGAGCTCGACAACGCCGTCGAGTCGATCCGTACGCGCCTGGGCACCGTCCCGCTCCCCGTCCAGCTCCCCATCGGGCGCGAGGACGGCTTCACGGGAGTCGTGGACCTGGTCGGGATGCGGGCGTACGTGTGGGCCGACGGCGCCGACACCTTCGCCGACCTGCCGGTCCCCGACGAGCTCGCGGACGAGGCGCGGCGGCGCAGGCGAGTCCTGGAGGAGACGGTGGCGGAACTGCACCCGGGAGCCCTGGAGGAGTTCTGCGCGGACGGGGCGCTCTCCGCCGGGACCCTCACGGGCGCCCTGCGCGACCTCACCCTCTCCGGCGAGGCCGTCGTCGTGCTGTGCGGCTCGGCGTACCGCAACCGGGGCATCGAGCCGCTGCTCGACGCCGTCGTCGCGTACCTCCCGGCCCCCTCGGACATGCCGCCGGTGCGCGGCGAGGTCCCGGCGGACCCGGAGGCGCCGTTCACCGCGCTCGCGTTCAAGGTGAACGCGACCGCCACCGGCCGTATGACCTACCTCCGCGTCTACGCGGGCACGATCGGGAAGGGGGACACCGTGCTCGACACCGCCGCCGGGCGCACGGAGCGGATCTCCCGCATCCTGCGCGTCCAGGCCGACCGGGCGACCGAGGTGGACCAGGCGCGCGCCGGCGACATCGTCGCCGTCGTCGGGCCGAAGTCCGCCCGCGCCGGTGCGACGCTGTGCGCGCCGGACGCACCGGTCGTCCTCGAACCGCCGACGACCGCCGACCCGGTGGTCTCGGTCGCCGTCGAGGCGCGCCGCAGCACGGACACGGGCCGGCTCGCGACGGCCCTCGCCCGGATGACGGAGGAGGACCCGTCGCTCGTGGTGCGGTCCGACCCGGAGACGGGCCAGACCGTCCTGTCGGGTCTCGGCGAACTGCACCTGGAGGTCGCGGTGGAGAAGCTGCGGCGCGACCGGGGCCTCGAGGTCACGGTCGGCCGTCCGCAGGTCGCGTACCGGGAGACGGTGACGAAGGGCGTCACGGGTCTGCTCCACCGCCACGTCAAACAGGACGGCGGGGCGGGCCAGTTCGCCCACGTCGTCATCGACGTCGAACCGGCCGGCGACGAGGAGGAGTTCGCGTTCCGCTCGACGGTCACGGGCGGCCGCGTCCCGCAGGAGTACGTCCGCGCGGTCGAGGCCGGCTGCCGGGACGCCCTCGTCGAGGGCCCCCTCGGCGGCCACCCGGTGACGGGTGTCCGGGTCACGCTCACGGACGGCGCCACGCATCCGAAGGACTCCTCGGAGATGGCGTTCCGCGCGGCAGGCAGGTTCGCCCTGCGCGAGGCGCTCCGCGCGAGCGTGATGACGCTCCTGGAGCCGGTGGCCGAGGTGACGGTCACCGTCCCCGCCGAGTCGGTCGGTTCGGTCCTCGGCGACCTCGCGGCCCGCCGGGGCCGGGTCACGGACCAGACGACCCGCTCCGGCACGGCGGTGGTCTCGGCGACGGTCCCGCTGGCCGAACTGTTCGGCTACGCGTCCCGCCTCCGCGGCCGCACCCAGGGCCGGGGCACCTTCACCACCCGTCCTGCGGGGTACGCCCCGGCGCCGTAGCACCACCGGAAGGACACGGTGGGCCCGCAGGCCGGTGCGGGCCCACCGCCGGGTGTCACGGCAGGGTGCCGTCGCCGCCGAGGTTGGCGACGATGCGGCGGAGGGCGTCGATCGTCGCGGCGTACTCGGCGTCGTCGATGCCGACCCGCATGCGGGCGTGGACCTCGGCATTGCGGCCGCGGGCCCGAAGACGGCCGGCTTCGCCCGACTCCGTGAGGGTCAGACGGCCGGCGGCCTCGGTCAGCCAGCCGCGGGCCGTCAGGTCGTCGTAGACGGCGTCGAAGTCGGTGCGCTGGTCGTCGTAGGGGGAGAGCTTCGCGGTGAGGGCGGGGCGGGTCCATTCGCCCGGGGCGCCGGCGACGTGGTTGAGGGTCCACCAGTGCGGCTGGGTGAGGTCCTCCTCGGCGAGGGCGGCGCGGAGGCCGCCGATCACGCGGTCCGCTGCAGCGCGGCTCCAGTAACCGATGGGCTGGGCGGCGAGCTGCTCCTGGGAGTAAGGATCGGTGGTGGTCATGACGCGAACGTAGGACCTCAAGCAGACTTGAGGTCAAGGCACGTCGCGAACGGCCCGCCGAGCGGCGAGGTCCAGCTCGGCCCGTACGGTCTTCCCGACCGGTACGCGGTCGAGCACCGCCCACCGCGTGGCCAGCGCCTCGACGAGGAGCAGGCCACGGCCGCCCTCGTCGAGGGGCCCCGGGGCGACGGGCGCGGGGCGGCGCTCCCCCCGGGTGTCGGAGACGTCGATCCGAAGCCGCAGCTCCGGGGTGTACGAGAGCGTCAGCTCGAAGTCGCGCCCGGGCACCCGGCCGTGCGTCACGGCGTTGGCGGCGAGCTCGGCGACGAGCAGCCCGACGGCGTCGGAGGTCTCGGAGCCGTACGGAAGCCGCCAACGGTCCAGCTGATGGAGGGCCAGCCGGCGGGCGAGGCGGGCGCCGCGCGGGGTCGAGCTGAAGCGCTGGGTGAACACACGTACGGTGACGGCGGGTTCGCGGGTCACGGGGGAGGTCATGGGGCCAATGTGACGTCGCCCGGGGCGAGTTACCAGCTCAGAAACTCGTACGCTGCACAGCGTACGGGTTCACTCCCTGGACTGTACCGGTGACTATCGGTGAACCTTGATGCGTTCAGCGCGAGCACATCGGTACGGGAGGTGGCGGGGTGACGGACGAGGTCCCGAAGGGCAGCGAACCGGAGACGTCGGAGAGCCTGAGGGCTTTCGGGGAAGTGGTCAAGGTCTTCCGCAGGCGAGCGGGCCTGACACAGGAACAGTTCGCCCCGCTGGTGGGGTACTCGGTGCCGATGATCGCCTCGATCGAACAGGGAAGGCGACTGCCGTCGAAGGAGTTCGTGGACCGCGCGGAGGAGGTGCTGGAGGCGTTCGGCGTCATCAAGGCGGCGGCGAAGCACCTGACGCGGAGGGCGGGGCTTGCGAAGTGGTTCGCGGCGTGGGCGGAGCTGGAGCCGCTGGCGGTGACGCTGTACACATACGAGAACCGACTCGTGCCGGGCCTGTTCCAGACCCCGGCGTACGCCCGGACACTCTTCGAGGAGCAGATCCCGGCGATGAGCGACGACAAGATCGCCTCGAACCTGGTGGCCCGCATGGAGCGGGCGAGCATCCTCACGGAACGCCCGGAGACGATCTTCAGCTTCATCATCGAGGAGCACGTACTACGCCGCCGGATGGGCGGCCCGGACGTCATGCGCGAGCAGATCGACCACATCCTCGATCTCTGCGAGCGGCGCAACATCGACATCCAGGTGATGTCGCAATCGCGCGGGTACCACGCGGGTCTCGGCGGCCCCTTGTGCCTCCTGGAGACCGAGGAGAACACCTGGTACGCGTACTGCGAGGGCCAGGAGACCGGCCAGCTCATCTCCGAGCCCAAAGTGGTCAGCATCCTCCAACAGCGATATGCCAGGATGCGGACACAGGCTCTGTCCGTAGAAGCATCCGCGAGCCTGCTGCGGGAGATCCGAGGAGCACTATGAGCACGACTGAACTGGCCTGGTTCAAGAGCAGCTACAGCAGCGGAAGCGGCGACAACTGCGTCGAGGTGGCCACCGACCCCACCACCGTCCACGTCCGCGACTCCAAGAACCCCACCGGCCCCCGGCTGACCCTCTCCCCCGGCACCTGGACGGAGTTCCTCGACCAGCTCGGCTGAGGAAGCATCACCTCCATGTCCGTGGTTCGTAACGAGCAGTCCTGCACCGGAATACGGCAGCCGAGCCGGTGCAGAATCTGCTCGTCGAGCCATGCGAATGACACGGGGGATCACCATGCGCGCTGCCCGCAGGAGCTGGAAGACGTACGCCCTGGGAGCCGCGGCCGTCGCCGCGCTCCTCTCGTCCACGGCGTGCGGGCCGGACGGCGGTACCGAGGACGGGGCCGCGAGCCAGGCCCCTTCCGGTACGCCGACCGCGAGCGCGACCACCCGGCCCGCCGACCCCAGCCCGAGCCCGTCCACCGAAGCACCGCAGCCCAGCGCGACCACCTCCACGAGCCCGTCCGCGAGCCCGTCCGCCACGGGATCGGGCAAGGCCCCGGCCTGCGGCGACAAGGACGTCTCGATCGGCACGTCGTACTGGGCGCACGACTCGGGCCAGCACCTCCTGATCACGGCCACCAACGTCACGGACAAGCCGTGCACCCTCTACAACTACCCGTTCATCACCTTCGGTCAGGACGCCGACAGCCCGCTCACCCCGATGGAGTCCCCGGCGAAGGCGATCGCCACGATCGGGCCGAAGGGGAAGGCGTACGCGGGTGTGAAGCTGTTCCTGGGGGGCGAGAAGACGGACGCCTACAAGTCGTTCGGCATCGCGTACGCGGACCCGAGCAGCACCGAGGACGGGTCACCGATCGACGTCGCGTTCTCCGACGAGGTCCAGTTCGTCAACGTGGGCCGGAACCCCTCGGTCACGTTCTGGAACCTGGACCGCAGCGAGGTCGAGAGGTTCGTCTTCAAGGCCCGGTGACGTCGAGACCCGTGTGTCAGGATGCGGGGACCGGCCGCTCACCGCACACGTGCGGCCGGCACCGTACGACACGAGGAGCGACCTCCATGAGCACCCCCGCCGGCTACCTCTCCGGACTGTTCTCGCTGGAAGGGCGCAACGCCCTGGTCACCGGCGGCAGTTCCGGCATCGGCAAGGCCATCGCCGGGGCACTGGCCCGGGCGGGGGCGCGTGTGGTGATCCTGGCGCGCAAGGAGGCCGAGCTCGTCGCGACCGTCGACGAGCTGACGGCCGACGGCTGCCGGGCGGCCTGGGTGACCGCGGACCTGAGCACGCGGGAGGGCATCAAGGCGGGGGCGGAGGCCGCCGCGGCCGTGTTCGGGGAGCCGGACATCCTGGTGAACTCGGCCGGCATCAACCTGCGTCCGCCGTTCGGCGAGTTGGGCGACGAGGTGTGGGACACGACGATGACAGTGAACCTGGAGGCGCCGTTCCTGCTCGGCCGGCGCTTCGGGCCCGGGATGGCCGAGCGGGGCTTCGGCCGGATCATCCACATCACCTCGCAGCAGGCGCACCGCGCGTTCGTGCAGAGCGGGGCGTACGGGGTGTCCAAGGGCGCCCTGGAGTCGCTGGCCCGCTCACAGGCCGAGGCCTGGTCCCCGTACGGCGTCACCGCGAACACCCTGGTTCCCGGCTTCGTGATGACCCCGCTCAACCGGCGCCTCTCCTCCGACCCGGAGAAGGTCGCCGCCCTGGCGGCCCGCACGATGGTCGGCCGCAACGGCCTGGCCGAGGACTTCGCGGGCGCGGCCGTCTTCCTGGCGAGCACCTCCTCGGCGTACGTGACGGGCCAGTCCCTCTTCGTGGACGGCGGGTTCTCCGTCCACTAGCGACGACTCCGGCCGCGGGTCAGAGCTCTTCGGCCGCCTCTCGGTAGGCCTCGGCGGCGCGGGTGAAGTAGTCGAAGAGGACGGACAGCTGCTCGGGCGTGTAGCCGCCGAGGATCTCGCCGATCCGGCGGCGGGCCGGGTCGAGGGCCCCGTCGAGACCGGCGGGCCGGTCGAGGGGCTCGACGATGACCTTGCGCCGGTCGTGGGGGTCGGCGGCGCGGCGGACGTAGCCGGCCTTCTCCAGGCGGTCGACGAGCCGTGTGGTGGGCCCGGTGGTCAGACCGGTGCGCTCGCCGAGCTCGCCGGGGGTCATGGGCCCGGCCAGGTCGAGGATGTTGAGCGCGTACAGGTCGGTGGCGCCGAGCCCGACGGCGCGCGCGCCGGCGTGGCCGTGCAGCAGGACGGCGCTCAGATAACGGCGGTAGATCGCGCTCGCGTCGGACGGCATCTCGGACGTTGACATCGGGGCTCCCCACTCCCTAATCTCTTCCTAAGAGAAGAGAAATTACGAAGGAAGAGACTTCCTCTAAGAAGTTACTTCCTTGCGGAAGATACCACGGAAGGGAGCACCACCATGCACACCCACGCCCGCACCACCGCCCCCGGCACCGAGACCGACACCGCCGCGATCCACGCGCTCCTCCGCTCCAGCGCCGAAGCATGGGGCCGCGGCGACGGCGCCGCCTACGGGGCTCTCTTCACCGAGGACGCCACCGACGTCACCTTCGTCGGCACCGTCTACCGCGGCGCCACGGAGATCGGCAGCGCCCACCAGGCGCTCTTCGACAGCTTCCTCAAGGGCACGAAGCTCGTCGTCGACATCGTCGACCTGCGCTTCCCCGCGCCCGGCACCGCCATCGCCGTCACCCGGGGCGAGGTCCACAAGGGCGCGCGCCGCCCCCGCCGCCTCGGCAAGCTCGCCACGTACACCCTGGTCCGCACGGACGGCGGCGACTGGCGCATCGCCGCCGTCCAGAAGACCAGGCACCGCCCCCTGACGGAGGCGTTCTCCTTCCGCGCCCAGCCGAAGACCCGCCCGCAGGCCTAGGGGCGTTCGGTCACTCCGTGGGCTCCAGCCGCAGCGAGATCGAGTTGATGCAGTACCGCTGGTCCGTCGGGGTCGGGTAGCCCTCGCCCTCGAAGACGTGGCCCAGGTGGGAGCCGCAGCGGGCGCAGCGGACCTCGGTGCGGATCATGCCGTGCGAGGTGTCCGCGACGAGCTCGACGGCCTCGCTTTCCTTCGGGTCGTAGAAGGACGGCCAGCCGCAGTGCGACTCGAACTTCTCGTTCGACGTGAAGAGCTCCGCCCCGCAGGCGCGGCAGGAGTAGACGCCCTTCGTCTTCGTGTCGGTGTACTCACCGCGGAACGCGGGTTCCGTGCCGGCCAGCCGGAGCACCTGGTACTCCGACGGGGTCAGCTGCGCCTGCCACTCCTCGTCCGGCTTCTCGACCTCGTACGCCATCGTTCGTCCACTCCCTCAGTTCGACAGGCGGGCGAGGATCTGCGGACCCAGGTCCGTGACGTCGCCCGCGCCCATCGTGAGAACGAGGTCGCCGGGGGCGGCCATTCCCGCGATCACGTCCGGGACGGTGGTCTTGTCCTGGACGGGCGTGACGTCGGCACCGGCGGCGCGGGCAGCCGTGATGATCAGCTCGCTGGTGACGCCGGGGATCGGGTCCTCGCGGGCCGGGTAGATGTCGAGGACGACGGAGGCGTCGGCGAGGGCCAGCGCGTCGCCCATCTCCTTGCCCAGCTCCTGGGTGCGGGAGAAGAGGTGCGGCTGGAAGACGACGAGGAGGCGGGAGGCCCCTGCGGCGCCGCGCATGGCCTCCAGGTCGGCGGTCATCTCGGTGGGGTGGTGCGCGTACGAGTCGATGACCTGCACGCCCTTGGCCTCGCCCTTGAGCTGGAGGCGGCGGCCGACGCCGGTGTAGGCGGTGAGGGCCTGGGCGAGCTCGGCCGGGTCGATGCCGACGCGGGCGCCGGCGGCGAGGGCCGCGGCGGCGTTGTGCGCGTAGTGGCGGCCGGGGACGGAGACGGTGAAGGCGTGCTCGACGCCGTCGAGGAGGACCGTCACCTCGCTCTTCATGCCGTTCGGGACGATCTTCAGGATGCGGGCGTCGGAGTCCTCGGACTCGCCGACGGTGATCACGGAGAGGCCCTCGCGGTCCGCGACGCGGCGGGCCAGCTCGCGGGCGCCCGCGTGCTCGCCGACGACCAGGGTGCCGCCGGGGCGGATCTTCGCGGTGAAGGCCTCGAAGGACTCGTAGATCTCGTCCATGGAGGCGTAGTTCGCGTGGTGGTCCAGCTCGACGTTGAGGACGATCGCGACCTCGGGGTCGTACTTCTGGAAGCTGCGGTCGCTCTCGTCGGCCTCGGCGACGAAGACCTCGCCGGCGCCGTGCCGGGCGTTCGTGCCGGGACCGTGCAGGTCGCCGCCGATCGCGTACGAGGGGTCGAGGCCGAGCTCGGTGAGGGCGACGGCCAGCATGGAGGTGGTGGTCGTCTTGCCGTGCGTACCGGCGACGGCGATCGCGCGCAGGCCGTCCATGAGGGAGGCGAGCGCGTCGGAGCGGTGGACGACGGGGATGCCGAGCTCGGCGGCGCGGGCCAGCTCGGGGTTGTCGGCGCGGATGGCGCTGGAGACGACGACGGCGGAGGCGTCGTCGGCGAGGTGCTCGGCGGCGTGGCCGATGTGCACGGTGGCGCCGAGGGCGCGCAGCGACTCGGCGGTCGCGGAGTCCTTGGCGTCGCTGCCGGCGACCTTGGCGCCGCGCTGGGCGAGGATCTTCGCGATGCCCGACATTCCGGCACCGCCGATGCCGATGAAGTGCGGCCGTTCCATGGCGGCGGGAATGGCGGGTGCCATGCGGATCTCTCCCCGGGGTGTCTCGTGACTGCCTGCCGCGCGCGCAGCGGGTAAGCATCTGGAAGCCCCCAGCCTAGTGGCTCGCCAGGCGCGTGCCCGGCGGGGCGCGGCGGAGCGGGCCCGGGTCCGCGCCCCCTGCACGGGGCGCGGACCCGGCCTTCCCGCTACTCGCTGTGGGCGAAGAGCTTCAGGACGGGGACGCCGACCTTGTGGCGGGCCCGGGAGGCCCAGTCACGGTGGAAGAACTCCTCCACGTAGTGCGGGGCGGTGAGGACGATCACCTCGTCCGCCTCCGACTCGTCGACCACCGCCTTCATCTTGTCGAGCGGGTGGTCCTCGACGACCTGGCCGACCGCCTCGCAGCCGGCGTTCCTCAGGGCCTGGAGCGAGACCTCCAGGGCCTTCTCGGCCAGCGGCCGGGCCTCCTTGCCCTCCGGTTCGTCGCCCTCGTGGGCGGCATCCTTCAGTTCGCCCATGGCGACGTCGTCGATGGCACGCAGCAGTACATCGGCCTGGTCACCACGCGGCTGCATGAGAACGATGAAGGACATGCCCTCGTCGCCGTGCAGGGTGGTGACGAATTCCACGTCGACGGACGTGAGGGGCTTCTCGATCATCAGAACGCTTGTGAACACCTCAGGAGCCCTTCTGCGGAAACCATCCTTCCCCGTGCCCGCACGGGGTCTGCGACAGTAAGTGTGCCCAGCGGACGCTAAGCGGAACGGCAAATTCCGACGATTGTCAGATCCGACGGTATCGGGTGAAGAGGAAGCCGTCCTGCTCCAGCACGGAAGCCATCCGGAAGCGTGTCGGGACGGCCACCGCGGGGCCTCCGGCGATGCGCTGGGCGTCCCCCGCCGTCATCGTCGGGGAGATCGTCAAACACAGCTCGTCGAGGACGCCCGCCCCCACGAACTGGCCGAGCAGCCGGGGCCCGCCCTCGGTCAGCTGGCGGCGCAGCCCGCGCTCCGCGAGCACCTCGACCGCGCGGGCCGGGTCCACCCCGGCCCCGTCGCCCGCGATCAGCACCTCGGCGCCCGCCTCCCGGGCGGCCGCGACCCGCTCGGCGGGCGCGGCGGCCCCCGTGAGGACCAGGGTCGGCAGCAGCGGCTCGGTGAAGAGCGGCAGCGAGAAGTCGAGGTTCAGGGAGGCGCTGACCACGGCGATCACGGGCGCCGGGCCCTGGCCGGCGGCGGCGCGGCGGTCCGCGAAGGCCTCCCGCGCGCGGGCCGGGCGGTAGCCCTCCAGGCGTACCGTCTCCGCACCCACCACGACCACGTCGGCGAGCCCGCGCAGGATGCCGAAGATCCGCATGTCGGTCTCGGAGGAGAGCGGCTGGGAGCGCCCCTCGTGCTGACCGGCGCCGTCGAGCGAGGAGACCATGTTGGCCCGCAGCCACGGACCGTCTCCTTCCGGATACGCGTAGGCGTCGGCGAGGCCGTCGAGCGACCACTCCCGGTCGGAGGCGGCGCTGAAGGCTGTCATGTCCGTCACAGGGAAGAGCTGGCGCATGATCGAAGTCTGACACGGCGCTTACAGTGGGGAACTGTGTCGACCCGTGCCCTCACCGAAGCGGCTTCCCAGGAAGCGGCCCCGCTCTCGCTCTGCTCCCGAGAGCCCCACGTCCCCGCCGACCGCCTCGTCGCGGAGATGGTGCCGCCGCCGCGCTTCGACTCCGTCCGCTTCGACACGTACCTCCCCGACCCGAACCAGCCGAGCCAGACGGACGCCGTCAAGACGCTGAGCACCTTCGCCGAGGGCCTCGGCGGGGCGCACGCCACCGGCGCCGGGAAGCGCCGCTGGTTCGCGAAGAAGCCCGCCGCCCCCAGCGGCCCGCGCGGGGTCTACCTGGACGGCGGGTACGGCGTCGGCAAGACCCACCTGCTCGCCTCGCTGTGGCACGCGACCCCCGCGGAGCCCGCGCTGAAGGCGTTCGGCACGTTCGTCGAGCTGACCAACCTGGTCGGTGCGCTCGGCTTCCAGCAGACGGTGCAGACGCTGAGCGGACACCGTCTCCTCTGCATCGACGAGTTCGAGCTCGACGACCCGGGCGACACCGTCCTCGTCTCCAGCCTCCTCGGCAAGCTCGTCGAGTCGGGCGTCGCCCTCGCCGCCACCTCGAACACGCTGCCGGGCAAGCTCGGCGAGGGCCGCTTCGCCGCCGCCGACTTCCTCCGCGAGATCCAGGGCCTCTCCGCCCACTTCCGGCCGCTGCGGATCGACGGCGAGGACTACCGCCACCGCGGTCTGCCCGAGGCCCCGTCCCCGTACTCCGACCAGGTCGTCACCCAGACCGCGTACGCGACGCCGGGCGCCTCCCTCGACGACTTCCCGCACCTGCTCGAACACCTGGCCAGGGTTCACCCGAGCCGGTACGGCGCCCTCACCGACGACCTCAGCGCCGTCTGCCTCACCGACGTCCAGCCGGTCCCGGACCAGTCCACGGCGCTGCGGCTCGTCGTCCTCGCCGACCGGCTCTACGACCGCGAGATACCCGTGCTCGCCTCCGGTCTCCCCTTCGACAAGCTCTTCAGCGACGAGATGCTGAACGGCGGCTACCGCAAGAAGTACTTCCGGGCGATCTCCCGGCTCACCGCGCTCGCCCGCGACGCGAAGGGGCTCGTGGCGCAGTAGCTTGGGGGCCGTACCCGATCGAAAGGGATTCACATGGCCACCGTGCGTCACGCCCACACCATCTGGCAGGGCGACCTCCTCAAGGGCTCCGGCGTCGTCACTCTCGACTCCTCCGGTCTCGGCTCGTACGACGTCTCCTGGCCGGCCCGGTCGGAGGAGCCCAACGGGAAGACGAGCCCCGAGGAGCTCATCGCCGCGGCGCACTCCTCCTGCTTCTCCATGGCCTTCTCGAACGGCCTGGCGAAGGCGGGCCACGCGCCCGAGCGCCTGGAGACGAAGGCCGACGTCACCTTCCAGCCGGGCGAGGGCATCACCGGCATCCACCTGACCGTGCGCGGCACGGTCTCGGGCCTGGACGCGGACGAGTTCCAGGCGCTGGCCGAGGACGCCAAGAAGAACTGCCCGGTCAGCCAGGCGCTCACGGGCACGACGATCACGCTGACCGCCGAACTGGCCTGACATCAGGTCGGAACGGGCGCCACACGAGGCAGTTGTGGCCCGCATAGTTCACGCGCCACGAGAGTGCGTGATACACACATGCGGGTCACACGTCACATCACACACCTGTCCTCCCCCTGGGCCCTGCGGCCTGGGGAGACCCCCGAACAGGAAAAGTGGGTTGCCTCATGTCCGCAACGCGACGTCAGATCCTCTCCCGCACCGGCGCGTCCGTCGCCGGTATCGCCTTCACGGGCGCTCTCTCCGAACTCTTCGCCGGCAGCGCGAGCGCCGCGCCCCGCACGGCCGGCTACGGCCCCCTCGTACCCGACCCGGACGGCCTCCTCGACCTCCCGGCCGGCTTCCGCTACCGGGTCCTCTCCCGGCAGGGCGACCCGCTCCGCTCCGGCGAGGGCCTCGTCCCCGGCAACCACGACGGCATGGGCGCCTTCGCCGGCCGCCGCGGCCGGGTGCACCTCGTCCGCAACCACGAGAACCGGGTCACCGGCAAGATCGCCGTCCCCACCGTCCCCGGGCTCACGTACGACCCGGCCGGCAAGGGCGGCTGTACGGTCCTGGAACTCGACGGCCGGAACAACGTCCTCGGCGAACGGGTCGCCATCGCCGGCACGGCCGTCAACTGCGCGGGCGGCCCGACCCCCTGGAACACCTGGCTGACCTGCGAGGAGACCGAGGACCGGGCCGGCACCAACGGCTACACCAAGGACCACGGCTTCATCTTCGAGGTCGACGGCGCCGACCCCCGCCGCACGGGAGCCGTCCCGCTCGCCGCGATGGGCCGCTTCCAGCACGAGGCGATCGCCGTCGACCCTTCGAACGGCATCGTCTACGAGACGGAGGACGCCTTCGAACGCCCCTTCGGCCTCTTCTACCGCTTCCTTCCGGAGAAGCCGCTGGGCGGCACGGGCTCGCTGCGCGCGGGCGGCACCCTGGAGGCCATGCGGGTACCGGGCGTACCCGACCTGTCCGTGGTCCAGGAGACCGGCACCCGCTTCGAGGGCGTCGAATGGGTCCCCGTACCGGACCCCCTGGCCACGGCGACCCCGATCCGGCACCAGGACTTCGGCCCCCGGGGCATCACCCACGCCCAGAAGCTGGAGGGCTGCTACTGGGGCGGGCGGGCCGTCTACTTCGTGTCCTCCTTCGCCCGGGCGAAGGACGGCTCGGCGGCCACGCACTTCGGCCAGGTGTGGAAGTACGAGCCGCACAGGCGCAGGCTGACCCTGGTGGTGGTCTTCGGCCCGGACACCGACGTCCGGCTCCCCGGCGAGTCCCCCGACAACATCTGCCTCGCACCGACCGGAGGCCTGATGGTCTGCGAGGACGGCGACGGGGCGCAGCACGTCTTCGGGCTGAGCGCGGACGGCGAGGTGTACGCGGTCGCGCGGGGAGCACAGAACATCGGCACCCCCGAGGCCCCGGAGTGGGGCGAGTTCGCGGGCGTCACCTTCTCCCCGGACGGCTCGACGATGTACGTCAACTGCTACACGCCCGGCACGACGTTCGCGGTGACGGGGCCGTGGTGCTGAGCTAGCGGGCGCGCGGGATCCGTCGCAGGATCGATCGGGAGAGGTCGAGCGGGACGACGGAAGGGACGACGGATGGCGAAGAACAACGGGAAGAAACGGAACGCTCCGGAACCCGTCCTGCGCGACGTCCTGCGCATCCCCGAGGGCGAGCGGATCGACCTCGCCGGGTACGACGCGAGGGCGACCCCGGCCGGCCCCGCCGACAAGGCGGCGGGGCTCGCCGCCACCGCCGCTCTGGGGCCGCGCCTCGCCTCGCTCCAGGAGCGCCTGTACGCGGCGAGCACCGCCGGCGACCGCCGGCGGCTGCTCCTCGTGCTCCAGGGCATGGACACCAGTGGCAAGGGCGGCACGGTCAAGCACGTCATCGGCCTCTTCAACCCGTCCGGCTGCCGCATCCACGCCTTCAAGGCGCCGACGCAGGAGGAGCGGAACCATCCCTTCCTGTGGCGGATCATGCGGGCGCTCCCCCAACCGGGCGAGATCGGCATCTTCGACCGCTCGCACTACGAGGACGTCCTCATCGCCCGGGTCCGGGAACTGGTCCCCCGGCGTCTGCTCGGCCGCCGCTACGGCCAGATCAACCGCTTCGAGAAGACGCTCGCCGACGACGGGGTGACCGTGGTCAAGGTCTTCCTCCACCTCTCGTACGAGGAACAGCGCGCCCGCCTCCTCGAACGCCTGGACAACCCCGACAAGCACTGGAAGTTCAACCCGGGCGACGTCGAGGAGCGGTCCCTGTGGCCGGCGTACCAGCAGGCCTACGAACTGGCCCTCGAACGCTGCTCGACGGACGAGGCACCGTGGTACCTGGTCCCGGCGGACCGCAAGTGGTACCGCAACTGGGCGATCAGCAAGCTGCTCCTCGAACACCTGGAGGCGCTGGATCCGAAGTACCCGCCGGGGGACTTCGACGTGGAGGAGTGCCGGGCGCGGCTGCTCGCCTCGTAGGCCGATCCGGCGGGTGAACGTCGAGCCGTCATCCGATCATCACTTTGATCGGTTAACTTCCGATCGTGAACACTTCTGTACGAAGAATGGCGGCGCTCGGTCTGCTGGGTGCCGCCCTCGCCGGCTGCGGCACCGGCGCGGCCGACGCACCCGCGCCCAAGCCGAAGGCGAAGGCGGCCGTCGTCGCGAGTCCCTCGCCCAAGGCGAGCGCGGCCGCACCCGGCCCCAAGCCCGCGCGCGTCCCCGCCGCCCCGCCCACCATGGCGCCCGGCCCGGGCGGCCTCACCCCCGTCTACACGCACCGCGCGAAGAGCGCCGAGAAGGTCGTCGCGCTCACCTTCGACGCCGACATGACGGCCGATCAGGGACCCCGGGCCGCGCGCGGCGAGCACTTCGACAACCCCGAGCTCATCGCGACCCTGCGCCGGCTCAAGGTGGACGCGACCGTGTTCATGACCGGCCGCTGGGCGGAGGAGTACCCCGCCCAGGCCAAGTCCATCGGCGGCGACCCGCGCTTCGAGATCGCCAACCACTCCTACAGCCACTACGCCTTCGCGACCCCCTGCTACGGCCTGCCGACCGTCGCCGGACCCGACCAGGCGTCCGACGTGCAGCGCGCCTTCGACGCCTTCCGGGACGCCGGGGCCGTCAACGTCGTCCCGTACTTCCGCTTCCCCGGCGGCTGCTACGACGACGCCGCCCTGCGCGCCCTCGCGCCCGCCGGGGTCACCGCCGTCCAGTGGGACGTCGTCAGCGGCGACGCCTTCGCCAAGGACCCCGACGCCGTCGCCGACCAGGTCCTCGACGGCGTGAAGCCCGGCTCGCTCGTCGTCATGCACTGCACCCGCAGCGCCGCCCCCGTGACCGAGCAGGCGATCCGCCGGATCGTCCCCGAGCTCCGGGCCCGCGGCTACCGCTTCGTGAAGGTCTCGGAGCTCATGCGCCGCTGACCCGGCGCGCGCCTCACTCCAGGCGTGCCGTGGCCCTGCACGCGAGCGCCGCCGTCGCCGCCGCGAGGAGCAGCGCTTCGCCGCAGGCGAGCCACGGCGGGTCGGCCGTCGCCGTGCGGGCCCCGGTGACCAGGGCGGTCATGGCGTACTTCGCCGGGGAACCCGTCGTCACGAGCGTGAGGAGGGAGCCCAGGACGAGCGCGGTGAGCGACCAGCCGGGGGCCTTCAGGAACGGGCGGGAGCTCAGCGCGCCGACGACCGCTCCCGTCAACGCGCAGGCCGACGCCGCGAGCAGCCCGGCAGACGCGGCGGCGAGCCCGCCGACCCCGCGCCGGTCGCCGATCGCCGTCACCGCGAGGACCGCGACCGTACCGACGAGGACCGGCCACGCGGTCCCGGTGACCAGCGCCGCGAGATGCGCACGGCCCCGGCCGGCGGCCGCCGCGACCACGCTCCGGGCGGCGGGCGGCTCCTGCGTGAGGCAGATCCGCACCGACCAGGCGGCCACCGGGAGCAGCGCGGCCGCGCTGAACCCGAGCGCGCCGAGCACCGGTTCGCCCGCCTGGACGCCGACGCCGATGAAGGCCGCGTACAGCAGCAGCGGCGCCAGCCAGCGCTGGGAGCGGAGCAGCAGACCCGACTGGTAGCGCAGCAGCGCCGTCATACCCGTACGCCTTCGGTGCCGAGATGGTGGATGTGCCAGGACGCGGCGAGCAGCGCGCCGAGAAGGGCGTCGGAGTACGCCGCGTCCACGGTGAGGACGGTGGTGCCGCCGTCGCCGACCACGACCGCCGGACCGCCGGGCAGCCGCCCGGGGAGCGACGATCCCCCGGAGACGACGATACGGACGCGGGCCCCGGGGACGCCGGGAGCGGCCCCCGGCAGGCGTACGTCGGGCCCGGGCCCGGTCCTGCCCCCGGAAAGACCGCCCGCCCCCGTCCCGGGCCCGGACCGAGCCCCCCGAAGCCCCACGCCCGTCGCCACGGACTCGGGCCCTGTCGACGCAAGCACCGGCCTCATCTCCCGTACCCCGCCTGCCTCCACCCCGTACACCACCGCCGACTCCCCCTCCAGGCGGCGCGGGTCGTGGTCGACGAAGACGACCGTCGCGCCCGTCGCGAGGCGCTCGCGGACGGCGGTGTCCAGTTCGGCGCGGGCGCCGGCGTCGAGGCCCGTCCAGGCCTCGTCGAGGACGAGGAGGGCCGGGTCGGCGAGGAGGGCCTGGGCGACGGCGACCTTCTGGCCGGTGCCCTTGGAGAGTTCCGCGAGCCCGGTCCCGGCGTGCTCGGCGGCCCCGAAACGCTCCAGCCACTCCCCCGCGCGGGCCCGGGCCGCCGCCCGGCCGAGGCCCTGGACGCGTCCGAGGTGGACCAGGTAGTCGAGGGCCGTGAAGGGGAGGGCGACCGGGAAGCGCTCGGGGACGTACGCCGTGCGGGCGGGCCGGCCGGTGACGCGGCCCTCGGTGGGCGCGTCGATGCCGGCGAGGAGCCGGAGGAGCGTGGACTTGCCGGTGCCGTTGGTGCCGACGACCCGGACGAGGGCGGCGGACGGGAGGTCGAGCGAGACCCCCCGCAACACCCACGGCCCGCGCAGGCCGTGCCGCCGCCCGACGTGCTCCAGCCTCAATGCGAGAACCTCAGTTCGCGGTCTTCTGCGGGGTGAGCTCGCTCGGCCGGACCACGACGAAGCCCTGGCCCTCCAGCTTGAGCTGCACCGCCTCGCCCGAGCCGCCGCGGATCATCGAGCCGAGGGACTGCGAGCGGTGCAGGGAGGTGTGGAGCTGCTCGCTCCAGCCGACGACGGCGTCGGTGTCGACGTACACCGGGGCCTGCGGGGTGACGGGGATGACGATCGGGTTGCCCTCGCACATCAGGGCGATCTTGCCGTAGCCGGAGAAGACGGAGTTGAAGAGGCCGCCGCCGGTCATGCCTGCGCCCTTCACGGTCCTGATGTCGTAGTGGAGGGTGGAGTCGAAGCAGAGCACGTTGCGGCCGTTGACGGTGAAGGCCTCGCCCTGCTCGATCTCGACGATGAAGCAGTTCTGCGCCTCGTGCGCGAACCAGGCCTCGCCCTGGCCGCGTACGGCCATCAGCGCCAGGCCCTCGCCGGTCACGGCACGCTTGAGGAGGCCGCCGATGCCCTGGCCCTTGCGCTCGAACTGGAGGTCGCCGCGGAAAGCGACCATCGAACCCTGGCGGGCGTGCATCTCCCCGTTCACGGTGTACTTGACCGACTTGGCGTTCTGGAGGGTCATCCCCGGAAACGTCGCCGCCTCGGCGAGGTGCTCGCCTGCAAAAAGATCACTCTTCATGAGGGGCATCCTGTCCCGGAAGCGATGATTCCCACAAGAATCAGGCCTCGCCGCGGTGGCAGACTTGCCGGGTGAGCAGCAACGAGACCGATCTCCGCGATGAGAAGCCCCAGTTCGTCCTCCCCCTGGTCGTCAGGATCGAGCGCGACGCGCCCCCGAGCCGTACCGACGCCCTGGAGACCGCGGCGCGGGCCGTCCTGGAGATCCTGACCGACGACCGCTCCCTCGGCGACGGCGAGTGGGCACAGGCCGTCACCGACTGGCAGGACGCCCGGATCCGCAAGGTGGTGCGCCGGGCGCGCGGCGCGGAGTGGCGCCGCGCGGGCACGCTGCCGGGGATCACGGTCGACGGCACGGAGGCGGAGGTACGGGTCTTCCCGCCCGTCCCGCTCGACGGCTGGCCCAAGGACCTCGCCAAGCTCCAGGTCTCGGGCACCGACCTCGACGACCCGTCCGCGCCCGGTCCCGTACCGGAGGGGGCGGCGGTCCTCTGGCTCAACCCGGAGCTCGACATGTCGGCCGGCAAGGCGATGGCCCAGGCCGGACACGGGGCGCAGCTCCTGTGGTGGGCGATGCCGGAGGCCGACCGGAAGGCCTGGCACGAGGCGGGCTTCCCGCTCGCGGTCCGGACGGCGGCGGCCGAGGACTGGCCGCGCCTGACGTCGAGCGGCCTCCCGGTCGTCCGCGACGCGGGCTTCACGGAGATCGCCCCGGGCTCGTGCACGGTGGTGTCCGAGGGCAGCGCTCGCTTCGCCCCGCAGCTGCGTCTCCCCCGGGCGTGACGACGCCCCGCCCCGGCGGGCGAGCCGCGGGTGTCGGACCCGTGCCGTAGCGTGCGTCGGGTCTTGCACCTCGAGGAGTTCTCCATGTCCGTTCACGCCCGGCTCCACGCCACCGTCCCGTCGCTCATGTCCTCACCGCAGGCCGGTCCGCCGGAGATCGCGGGGCCGCCCGGGCGCAGGATGCTCGTCCAGCGGAGCGACGAGGAGATCGTGGCGCAGCCGCTGGACGACGCCTTCGCCGCGGTCCCGGGGGCGGAGGTCCGTTTCCCCGCGCCGTGGCCGCGCAGCCGCGGGACGTGGGAGGTGTCGCCGGACGCGAGCCTGACCGTCTTCGCCGGGGTGCACGCGGTGCGCGCCGTGGAGCCGTCGGGTGCGACGCGCTGGGAAGTCCGGCACGGATGCTGGTACGGCGCGTGCCGGACGATGCACGAGTCGTACGGGGAGTACGCGGAGGACCCGGGCCACCGTTACCCGGACGGAGGGTCGGTCGGCTTCTCGGCGGACGGAGCACTCGTCTGGGCCCACGTACGCGGCCCGTTGCCCGACGGCGAGCTGAGCCCGGACACGGTCGACGAGTGGCTGGTGATCGACACCGGGACCGGTCGTGTGCTCGCCCGCGCGAACGCCGAGTCCGCAGCGGCCGGCAGCCTCCACGTCCCGCACCCGGCCGATCCCCGCCGGATGGGCCTCAGCATCGGTGAGGGCCAGGACGGAGCACCCCTGCGCCTGGGCGGCTGGGACGGAGAACGACTGGACGTGACGTACGTGGAGGGCGACCTCTGCCTGATGAACATGAGCCCGTCGGGCGAACGGCTCATGACGGTCTCCCACGACCAGAACGAGCTCTCCGTCCGGGACCTCCACGGCATCCTGCTCGACGGCCTCGAATGGGACGCGGAGTCGGTGCTCCCACCGCATCCTGACGCCCCGTCGGAGGACGAGGACGAAGAACCCGTCTACTGGGACTGGGCCGGCGGCTTCGTGGACGAGTCGACCCTCGTCGTCTCGACCGTCGAGAGCGACGACGAGTGGGGTGAGGTCCGGCACTGGCTGCTCGACACCACGGGCACGCACGGACTCCGGCCGATCACCTACCCCGCCCAGCCTTCCGGCCAGCCGACCGCACTCGGGAACGGCGCCTGGGCGACGCCGTCCGAGTCCGGCGACGCCCTGCACGTCTGGGTGGCTGCCGGTCGGTGACCGCCGGGACGGGGGCGATCACGTCGGCCGAAGCTCAAATGAAGCTCTGAACCTCGGCCTCGTGGGGTTCGGTTGACGCCGCCTGGGCCATCAGGTGAGGGACTGAGGACCGAAGGAGGGGGACATGACGGAACTCGGCATCGGCATCGGCTGGCGTCCCGAGATCGCGGAGGCGGTGGAGGCGCTGTCCGGAGTCGACTGGGTGGAGGTCGTCGCGGAGAACATCTGCGCCGACCACCTGCCCGACTCGCTGACCCGGCTGCGCGAGCGCGGCGTGACGGTCGTCCCGCACGGCGTCTCGCTCGGGCTCGGCGGCGCGGACCGGCCGGACCCGGCGCGGCTCGCGGCGCTCGGCGAGAAGGCGGTGGCCCTGGGGGCGCCGCTGGTCACGGAGCACATCGCGTTCGTACGGGCCGGGGGACCGCTCACCGCGACCCCGCTGCTCGAGGCGGGGCACCTGCTGCCGGTGCCCCGGACGCGGGACGCGCTCGACGTGCTCTGCGAGAACGTGCGCATCGCGCAGGACGCGCTGCCCGTGCCGCTCGCCCTGGAGAACATCGCGGCCCTGATCGCCTGGCCGGACGAGGAGATGACGGAGGGGCAGTTCCTGGCGGAGCTGGTGGAGCGTACGGGGGTACGGCTCCTCGTCGACGTCGCCAACCTGCACACCAACCACGTCAACCGGGGCGAGGACCCGGCCAGGGCCCTGTCCGAACTGCCGGTCGAGGCCATCGCGTACGTGCACGTGGCGGGCGGCGTCGAACGCGACGGCGTCTGGCACGACACCCACGCCCACCCGGTCCCGCCCGCGGTCCTCGACATCCTGGCGGACCTCACTTCGCGGGTGACCCCGCCGGGCGTGCTGCTGGAGAGGGACGACGACTTCCCGCCGGCGGAGGAGCTGGCGCGGGAGTTGGGGGCGATCACCACCGCTGTGGGCGTACGTTCCGCAAGGGCGGACCATGTGGGCACCACCCACCGGCACGGCGCCCTTCCGCTGACTCCCGCACCTCGACGGGCCCCGCTCCTGATCGGCGCCGGGGCGCGCGTCTCGGGCGGTGTCATGCCGGGGGCCGTCGTCGCGGACCCCGCGCCGGCGGACGCCGCCCGCCAGCACCTCGCCGTCACCCAGGCCTCCCTCCTCTCCGCGCTCGTCGCCGGCACCCCCGTCCCCGAGGGCTTCGACACCCGTCGTGTCGGGGTCCAGAGCCGTGCCCTCGCGGCCAAGCGGGCCGGGGTCGTCGCGAAGGTCGCGCCGGAGCTGCCGGAGATCCTCGGGAAGGACTTCCGGCCCGCGTTCCTCGCGTACGCCAGGTCCCGTCCCATGACCGGCGGCTACCGCCGTGACGCGCTCGACTTCGCCGAGCACCTGCTGCTCGCGGGGCGCCCGGAGGATCCGGCGGCGCGGCAACAGCTCACCGAGTGGTGGCAGGACCGTTCCGGCAGCCGCCCGCCGGGCCGTGCCACCCGGCTCGTCCGGGCCGCCCGCCACGCCCTCGTACGGAGATGACCCCGTGAACATGCTCGTCGTTCTCGTCTACCTCGCGGGCGCCGTCGGCATCGCCCTCGTCATCGCCCGGGTCGTCCGGACGCGCGGCGGCCCCGGCGGGCCCGTCCACGACCGGTACGAGGTCGCCTTCCTCAACGGCGGCCCGGCCAGGGTCGTGGACACCGCCCTCGCCGCCCTCCAGGCGGACGGCAGGATCGCCATCGGCGGGCCCGGCATCGTCGCGGTCGTCCGCCCCACCGCGTACGACCCGGTGGAGCGCGCCGTCCTCCAGGAGCTCGCGGCCGCCCCGCACGGGGCCCTGCACCATCTGCGGCTCGGTGTGATGCGGCACCCGGCGGTCCAGGAGATCGGCAACGGTCTCGCGGCGCGCGGGCTGGTGGTCGAGCCGGCGACGCGGCGGACCACGGGCCGCTGGTGCGGCGTCCTCGGGGTGACGGCGTTCGCGCTCTTCCCCCTGTCGATCGTCCTCACGGTGGTCGACTTCGCCGCCGACCCGGACTTCCGGCTCCCGTTCATCATCAAGGTGCTGCCGATGCTGTTCGCGGCCGGGATCACCGCGATCGTCTGCGCCTCGATCGCCGCGAAGCAGGTCACCTCGGCGGGCCGGCGGGCGGTCTTCGCGTACGGGAGGGAGCACGGCCATCTCGCCGACGCCGGCCTTCCCGTGGCCCTGCACGGGCTGCGGGCCGTGCCGGACCCGGTGCTCCGGGAGCAGCTCGTCGCCGCCGCCCGGTTCTACGGGCCGCCCCGCCGCAACGGGCGCGGCGGGCGGCGGCCTTCGCCGTCGCACTTCTCGTCCTCGGACGCCGTCGCCCTCGGCGTGGCGACCGAGTGGTGTGCGACCAACAGCTCCTGCGGAGGCGGAGGAGGCGGCGGGAGTTCCTGCTCGGGTGGGAGTTCCTGCTCCTCCGGGTCCTGTTCCTCCGGCTCCTGCTCCGGCGGCGGGTCGAGCTGCGGAAGCTCCGGTTCGTGTTCCAGTTCCAGCTCGTGTTCGAGTTCGAGTTCCAGCTCGTGTTCCAGCTCCAGCAGCTGAGCGGCCATTCGGGTGGCGGGCCTGCCCGTCGTCCCGTAGAACCGGGGCATGGTCTGGGTTCCGCTCCTCCTCGTGGCGTACGTCGTGGCCGGTGTCGGCTGTGTGCGGGTCTGCCGTGCCTCGCTCGCCGCCGGCCCCCACGCCACGCCGGGCGGTGCGGACGATCTCACCGTGTGCGAGGCGGCCTATCTGGCCGGCGGACCGCTCCGGGTGACGGACCTGACCCTGGTGTCGATGCACCGGGCGCGGCGGCTGCTGCTCGCCCACACCGGCTGGGCGACGGTCGTGGACGCCTCCGGCGGCGGGGACGAGCTGGAGCGTGCGGTGCTCGGCGCGATCGGGCCGGGCGGACAGTCGCCGATTCCCGCCGTGCGTCCGGTGGTCGCCGCCGCCGAGTCCGTACGTCTCCTCGCGGAGGGACTCGTGGAGCGGGGGCTCGCCGTGTCCGAGGAGGGCCGCCGGGAGGTCGCGGCCGGGATGCGGGCGGTACGGGCGGGGTTCCTGCTGACGCTGGTGCTCGGGGCGGTCGCGGCGCTGCTCGTGCCGGCGGAGGAGCGGGGCCTGGTCGTCGCCGCCTTCGCGCTGCCGCTGGTGGGGTCGGGGCTCTGCCTGCTGATCGGGCGGGTCGAGGTGTATCCGTACACCCGCTGGGCCTCACCGGCCGGGCAGCGGCTGCTGTCCGGGCTGTCGTCGGCCGATCCGCTGACCGCCCTCGCGACGCGGGGTCCCGCCGTCCTGGAGCCGGAGCTCCGCGCGGCCCTGCGCGGCTGAGAGCCGCCTCGAAGAAAAAGGTCCCGGAAATGACGCCGGTGCGGCGCGCGTGACGCGCGCCGCACCCGGAGCCGGACCCGGTGTCGCTGGAGCGGCGGGCAATGGTGCCGCCCGCCGTCTGATCTTCCGGGTCAAGGGGTGGCGCGCCCGGCCGGGAGCCGGGCGCGCCACCAGGTTTCGCAGGGCCGTCAGGCCAGGCCCGCCACCAGGTCGGCGACGCTCTTGCGGCGGCCGGTGTAGAACGGGACCTCTTCGCGGACGTGCATCCGGGCCTCGGAGGCGCGCAGGTGGCGCATGAGGTCGACGATGCGGTGCAGCTCGTCGGCCTCGAAGGCGAGGATCCACTCGTAGTCGCCGAGGGAGAAGGAGGCGACCGTGTTGGCGCGGACGTCGGGGTAGCCGCGGGCCATCTTGCCGTGGTCGGCGAGCATGCGGCGGCGGTCCTCGTCCGGCAGCAGGTACCAGTCGTAGGAGCGCACGAAGGGGTACACCGAGACGTAGTCGCGCGGGTTCTCGTCGGCCAGGAAGGCCGGGATGTGCGACTTGTTGAACTCGGCGGGGCGGTGCAGCGCCATGTTCGACCAGACCGGCTCCAGGGCGCGGCCCAGCTTGGTGCGGCGGAAGAGGCTGTACGCCTCCTGGAGCTCGTCGCTCGTCTCGGCGTGCCACCAGATCATGACGTCGGCGTCGGCGCGCAGACCGGACAGGTCGTACGTGCCACGGATCGTGATGTCCTTGGCGGCGAGCTGGTCGAACAGCTCCTGGACCTCGTCGGCGTAGCCGGCGCGGTCCTCGGGCAGAACGTCGCGCAGCTTGAACACAGACCACAGGGTGTAGCGGATGACCTCGTTGAGGTCCTTCGCCTTCTTACCGGCGTTCGGGATCTTTTCGGGCGCACTCATACGCCTATTCTCGCCCGTCACAGGGAGTGCCCCGCACCGGGGTCGGTCCTTTTCGACGTGGCGATGATCTCGTCGGCCGCGCGGTGGGCCGAGGCGACGCAGGCGGGGATGCCGACGCCGTCGTACGCGGCGCCCGCGAGGCGCAGTCCGGGGAGGGCTGCGACGGCCGCGCGGACGCGGGCGACACGGGCGAGATGGCCGACCGGGTACTGGGGCAGGCCGCCGATCCAGCGGGTCACCGTGCTCGCGACGGGACGCGCGGAGAGGCCGGTGGCGGCGGCGAGGTCCTTGAGGGAGGCGTCGACGAGGTCGGAGTCCTCGCGGTGGACCTGCTCCTCCTCGCCGTGGCGACCGACGGAGGTGCGCAGCACGAACAGGTCGGGGGCGCCGTCGGCGACCCACTGCCACTTCCGGGCGGAGAAGGTGGAGGCCTTGATGGTGTGGCCGTCGACGGGCGGGACCAGGAACCCGGACCCTTCCAGGGCGGGCATGTCGGCGCGGCGGAAGGCGAGGGTGATGAGGGCCATGGAGGCGTAGTCGATCGCGTCGAGCTCGGCGGCGGCGTCCGGGGCGTGGCCGCCGAGGAGGCCGGCGGCGACGCCGGCGGGGGTGGCGAGGACCACGGCGTCGGCGTCGAAGGTCCGGTCCCGGGTCACGACCCGCCAGCCGGTGGCGCCGGTGCGGCTGAGGAGGGTCACGGGGGTGCCGGTGACGATCTCGCCGCCGGCGGCGCGGATCGCGTCGGCGACCGCGCCGGGGAGGGTGCCGATGCCGCCGTCGATGCCGAGGAAGGCGGAGCCTCCGAGGCCGGTGGCGGCGCCCGCAGCGTCGGCGGGGGTGGCGGCGCCGGCCCGCTGGACGGCGTGGACGGCGGCGGTGAGCGTGGGGTGGACGCGGGCGGCCTCGAAGAGGGCGGGGACGGCGGCCTTCATCGAGATGCGGTGGGCGTCGCCGGCGTACACCCCGCCGAGGAGGGGCTCGACGAGCCGGTCCACGACCTCGTGGCCCATGCGCGCGGCGACGTACGCGCCGATGGCGATGTCCTCGCCGATCTCGGTGGGCGGCAGCTCCAGGTCGCCGCCGATGCGGCGCACGCCCTCCGCGGAGAGCAGGCCCCCGACGGCGGCGGGGTCGCCGGGGACGCCCATGACGTGGCCCTTGGGCATGGGGACGAGCTCGCCCCGGGACCAGACGGACGCGGTGGTCGTCGCGGGGGCCTGGAGCCGGTCGCCGAGGCCGACGGCCCGGGCGAGGGCGACGGCCTCGGGTCGGCGGGCGAGCAGGGACTCGGCGCCGAGGTCGACGGGCGCGCCCGCGATCTCCCCGGCGAGGAGCTTGCCGCCGAGCCGGCCGTCCGCTTCGAGGAGGGTCACCCGGTGGCCGGCGAGGGCCAGCCGGTGGGCGGCCGCGAGACCGGCGATCCCGCCTCCGGCGACGACGACATGAGGCCCGGCGTGCTGTCCCGTGATGTCCGCGTTCATGGCACCACTCTCTCAAATCGCCCGCGCGCTCCCGTTCCGAGGCCGGACCGTGACCGCATCGCTACCGCCGGAGGGCAACCCGTGCCCGAGGCTCGTACGTCCAAAGGACATCACTCATCCAAAGGGCATCACTCACCACCACCTGGGGGGATCCTCGTGCGGGCAGCGAGAACGAGAACGACGGCCGCGGTCCTGTTGACGGCCTCACTGGTCCTGACCGGCTGCGGCGCGGGCGCCACGGACACGGCCTCCGACGGCAAGCAGGGCATGGCGGCGGCGAAGCCCGCCGACGGGGCGGCCGAGGGCGGGGGCGCCGCGGACGGCAGCGCGGGGGCCGCCGGGAAGCCCGCGCCGAAGGCGCAGGTCCGGCAGCACGTCATCCGTACGGCCTCGCTCTCCGTCGAGGTGAAGGACGCGGCGAAGGCCCTGGCCACGGCCCGCCGGGTGGCGGCGGACGCGGGCGGGCACGTGGAGAACGAGTCGACCGAGCGGGTCGACGACACGCACCTGGCCTCGCAGATCGTGCTGCGGGTGCCGCAGGAGCGGTACGACTCCGTCCTCGGCGAGCTCTCGGGCGCCGGGAAGCTGCTCGACCGCAAGGCGGACGCCAAGGACGTCACCGACCAGGTCGTGGACGTGGAGAGCCGGATCGCCACCCAGCGGGCGAGCGTGGCCCGGGTGCGGGCGCTCATGGACCGGGCGGAGAAGCTGTCCGACGTCGTGAGCCTGGAGAGCGAGCTGAGCCGCCGCCAGGCGGACCTGGAGGCGCTCCTCGCCCAGCAGGCCTCGCTGAAGGACCGGACGACGATGGCGACGATCACCCTCCGGCTCTCCGAGAAGGAGAAGCCGGTGGAGGAGAAGCCGGAGGAGGGCCGTCCCGGCTTCGGGGAGGCCCTGAGCGGCGGCTGGAACGCGCTGGTGGGCGCGGCGGCCTGGATCGGGGTCGTCCTGAGCGCGCTCGCCCCGTGGCTCGCGGTGGCGCTGGTCGGCTTCGTCCTGTGGCGCCGTCTGGTCCGCCCCCGTCTGGCGACCCGCACCAGGGCGGCGGTCCCCGCGCCCGGCCCCGTCCTGCCGGGCACCCCGCGGAACGCGGCCGGGGCGCCGACGATGCCTCACCCCCGGGAGACCCCCGAGAAGTAGCCTCGTGCCCCCGAGGTCCCCCGGCGTCCCCCTGACGTCCCATCATGAGTCCCATGAGTCTCATGAGCGAACGACTGGTGGTCATCGGCGGCGACGCGGCGGGCATGTCCGCCGCGTCGCAGGCGCGCAGGCTCAGGTCCCCCGGGGAGCTGGAGATCGTCGCCTTCGAGCGCGGGCACTTCTCCTCGTACTCGGCCTGCGGCATCCCGTACTGGGTCGGCGGTGACGTCGCCGAGCGCGGGGAGCTGATCGCGCGCTCCCCCGAGGAGCACCGGGCCCGTGACATCGACCTGCGGACGCGGACCGAGGTGACGGAGATCGACGTCCCGGGGCAGCGGGTCCGCGCACGGGACCTGGAGACCGGCACGGAGGCGTGGACGGGCTTCGACAAGCTGGTGATCGCGACCGGCGCCCGGCCGCTGCGCCCGCCGCTGCCGGGGATCGACGCGCCCGGGGTGCACGGGGTGCAGACCCTCGACGACGGCCAGGCGCTGCTCGACTCGCTGTCCGGTACGCCGGGGCGGCGGGCGGTCGTCGTCGGTGCCGGGTACATCGGGGTGGAGATGGCCGAGGCCCTGCTGAACCGGGGCTACGAGGTGACGGTGCTGACCCGGGGCGAGCAGCCGATGGCGACCCTCGATCCGGACATGGGGCGGCTCGTGCACCGGGCGATGGACGGTCTCGGGATCAGGACGGTCGTCTCGGCGCCGGTGACGAAGATCCTGACGGGTGAGGACGGCAGGGTGCGGGCGGTGGCGACGGACGCCGACGAGTACCCGGCGGACGTGGTGGTGCTCGGCACGGGCGTGGTGCCGGAGACCTCGCTCGCGCGGACGGCGGGGCTGCCGCTCGGGGAGTACGGAGGGCTGCTCACCGATCTGGCGATGCGGGTCCGGGGCCACGGGAACATCTGGGCCGGCGGTGACTGCGTGGAGGTCCTGGACCTGGTCTCGGGCCGGGAGCGGCACGTGCCGCTCGGCACGCACGCGAACAAGCACGGCCAGGTCATCGGCGCGAACGTGGGCGGCGGCTACGCGACCTTCCCGGGCGTGGTGGGCACGGCGGTGTCGAAGGTGTGCGACCTGGAGATCGCGCGGACGGGTCTGCGGGAGCGGGACGCCCGGGAGGTGGGCCTGCGGTTCGTGACGGTGACGGTCGAGTCGACGAGCCGGGCGGGCTACTACCCGGGGGCCGCGCCGATGACGGTGAAGATGCTGGCCGAGCGGCGCACGGGACGGCTGCTCGGGGTGCAGATCGTGGGCCGGGAGGGGGCGGCGAAGCGGGTGGACATCGCGGCGGTGGCGCTCACGGCGGGGATGACGGTGGAGGGGATGACGGCCCTGGACCTGGGGTACGCGCCGCCGTTCTCGCCGGTGTGGGACCCGGTCCTGGTCGCGGCGCGCAAGGCGGTGGCGGCTGTTCGGGCGGCGGAATGACCTGAGCGGCGCATGACCGAACGTGTCGTCGACGGCGGCGGCGCCACCGTGCGGGGCGGCACCGGCCGCGACCACGACGCGGGCTCCGTCAACGGCGGCACCGGGCTCGACGTGTGCCGGGTGGCCTCCGGCAGCCCGCCCGTCGGCTGCGAGGCCTGACGCCCGTCGCCCTGTGCGCCGCCGGATGTCCGGCGGCGCACAGCGGCGTGCGGGCACCGGTCAGCGGGCCGTCCGCGTGTGCACGTACTCGACGAGGCGGGACAGGGCGTCGGGGTCCATCGCCGGCATGACGCCGTGGCCCAGGTTGAAGACGTGCCCCTCCAGGCCCTCGGCGGCGGCCAGGACCTCGTCGGTCTTCGCCTCCACCACGTCGGTCGAGGCGAACAGCACGGCCGGGTCCAGGTTGCCCTGGAGGGCCTTGCCGGGGCCGACGCGGCGGGCGGCCTCGTCGAGCGGGACGCGCCAGTCGACGCCGACGACGTCCGCGCCGGCCTCGCCCATGAGGCCGAGCAGCTCGCCCGTACCCACGCCGAAGTGGATGCGCGGGACGCCGTAGCCGGCGACCGCGTCGAAGACCTTGGTGGAGGCCGGCATCACCGAGCGGCGGTAGTCGGCCGGGGCGAGGGCGCCGACCCAGGAGTCGAAGAGCTGCACGGCGGAGGCGCCGGCCTCGATCTGGACCTTGAGGAAGGTCGAGGTGATCTCGGCGAGGCGGTCGAGCAGGTCCGCCCAGAGCTGCGGGTCGCCGTACATGAGCGCCTTGGTGTGCTCGTGGCTGCGCGACGGGCCGCCCTCGACGAGGTAGCTCGCGAGGGTGAAAGGCGCGCCGGCGAAGCCGATGAGCGGGGTGTCGCCCAGCTCGGCGGTGAGCATGCCGATGGCCTCGGTGACGTAGTGGACGTCCTCGGGGGTGAGGTCGCGCAGCCGGGCCAGGTCGGCGCGGGTGCGGATCGGGTCGGCGACGACCGGACCGACGCCGGGCTTGATGTCGAGGTCGATGCCGATGGCCTTGAGCGGGACGACGATGTCGCTGAAGTAGATCGCGGCGTCGACCTTGTGGCGGCGTACCGGCTGGAGCGTGATCTCGGTGACGAGCTCGGGCCGCATGCACGACTCGAGCATCGGGATGCCCTCGCGGACCTTCAGGTACTCGGGGAGGGAGCGCCCGGCCTGTCGCATGAACCAGACGGGGGTGTGGGGCACCGGCTCGCGCCGGCACGCCTTGAGAAACGCGGAGTCGTACGTCCGCGACTGCTGCTTCTTCTGCTGGCCCTGCGGGCTGTCCATGGCACTCACGCCCAGAATCTTCGCATGTGGCGGGAAGCCGCTCGTCCGGGCCGGGTGTCCTCCCTGCACGGAGGCCCCGTTCCGCCTACTCTTCCCCGCATGGCTGCGGCTCAGGGACATTTTTCCGATCATTCCGACGGCGACCGAGGGAAGGACGAGACGGCGGACAGTACGGAGGCGAACCGGGTTCCGCCCGCGTTCCGGCGGGCGGTGGAGGCCTTGCGGTCGGCGAGGCTGCGGTCCGAGATCGAGATCGACCCGACCAGGCCGCCGCAGCGGCTCGCCCCGTACGCGTACGCGGTGGAGGCGGCCGTCGTCGAGGGCGAGGAGGACCTGGCGGACGGGCGGCTCGTCCTGCTGCACGACCCGGACGGGCACGAGGCCTGGAAGGGCACGTTCCGCCTGGTGACCCTGATCCGGGCGGAGCTGGAGCCGGAGATGGCGGCGGACCCCCTGCTGCCCGAGGTGTGCTGGTCCTGGCTGACCGGGGCGATGGAGGCGCGGGGCCTCGCGTACGGGGAGGCGAGCGGGACCGTGACGATGGCGGGCTCGCACTACTTCGGCGGTCTCGCGGACCGCAGGCCGGCGACGCAGATCGAGATCCGGGCGTCCTGGACCCCGCGCGAGGGCCTGGGCGGGGTGCCGGACACGGGGGCGCACCTGGCGGCCTGGTGCGACCTGCTCTGCCAGATCGCTGGACTGCCTCCCGCGCCGGCGGATCCGGGGGCGGGCACGGTGACGGGCGCGGGGGTCGTCTCACTGCCCCAGCGCCGGGGGCCGCAGGGGGCCTGAGGCACGAGCTCGACGAGGCCGCGGGGGCTCGAGGACGAGCCGGACGGGGCCTCGTGGGGGCCTGGAAGGACGAGCCGGACGAGGCCCCGCAGGGGGCCCGTGAGCGGGGCTCCTTCGCGTCCCTCGTGGGGGTGATGGGGCGAGGCCGCTCGTAGGATGATCGATCACGCGTCCGAATTGCCCTAATTATTACTCACCAAATCGTGATCTTTCCCTAAAGGCGGGCGGCCCAGCTGCCGAAGGAGTCAGTGACCCCTTCACAGCACGGGTTCGCCCCCGGCTTCTTCCCCGAGCCGGCTCCGTCCCGCACCCTTCCCCCCAGGAGGCCTGGTGTCCGTTCTCCTCGAGCAGCCCGCAAGCCTGGTCGCCTACCGCCCGAACAAGCCGACGGCCATGGTCGTCGTGGCCGACCCACGCGTCCGCTCCACCGTCACCCGCCACCTGTGGGCCCTCGGAGTGCGCGACGTGATCGAGGCGTCGTCCATCGCGGAGGCCCGTCCCCGCGTCGGCAACCCGCGCGACATCTGCGTTGCCGACGTCCACCTGCCCGACGGCAGCGGCCTGACCCTGCTGTCCGAGACCCGCGCCGCGGGCTGGCCCAACGGCCTCGCCCTCTCGGCCGCCGACGACATCGGCGCCGTACGCAACGCCCTGGCGGGCGGCGTGAAGGGCTACGTCGTCACCGGCACCCGGACCAACATCGGTCACCCGACCCGCCCCGGCGCCGCCCCCATCGGCTCCTCGGCGGCCCGCCTCGGCCACCGCCGCCCCCCGGGTGCCCCGAGCCACCCGGGCGGCTACCGCGAGCTCTCCGGCCGTGAGGTCGAGGTGCTGCGGCTCGTCGCGGAGGGCCAGTCGAACAAGGCGATCGGCGTCTCCATGGGGCTGTCCGCCCTCACCGTCAAGAGCCACCTCGCCCGCATCGCCCGCAAGCTGGGCACCGGGGACCGCGCCGGCATGGTCGCGGTCGCCCTGCGGACGGGGATCATCCACTGACGGCCGGTGGACACGGGCCCGCGCCTGCCGACGGAACGTTCCGTCGGCAGGCGCTTGCCGTCGACCGATACCCTTGACACGTGACCGACGCCCAAGAGACCGCAGCAGACACAGCACTGCGCACCACCGGGGGCGGCCCCCCGGACGACGATGTCCCTGCGAATGGGCTTCCGATCCCGTTGCTGGAGCCCCGCGAGGGGATTCCGCCCGTCGTCGAGACCGACGAGGCCCTCGCCGCGGTGATCGCCGCGTTCGCCGCCGGAAGCGGTCCCGTGGCCGTGGACGCCGAGCGCGCCTCCGGCTACCGCTACGGCCAGCGCGCCTACCTCGTCCAGCTCCGCCGCGAGGGCGCGGGCTCCGCGCTCATCGACCCCGTCGGCTGTCCCGACCTGTCGGGGCTCGGCGAGGCGCTCACCGGGACCGAGTGGATCCTGCACGCCGCGACCCAGGACCTCCCGTGCCTGCGCGACATAGGCATGCTCCCCACCTCGCTCTTCGACACCGAGCTGGCCGGTCGCCTCGCGGGCTTCCCGCGGGTCGGCCTCGGCGCGATGGTCGAGTCCGTCCTCGGCTACGCCCTGGAGAAGGGCCACTCCGCGGTGGACTGGTCGACCCGCCCGCTGCCCGATCCGTGGCTGCGGTACGCGGCGCTCGACGTGGAGCTCCTCGTCGACCTGCGCGACGCGCTGGAGAAGGAGCTCGACCGGCAGGGCAAGCTGGAGTGGGCCCACCAGGAGTTCGACGCGATCGCCTCGGCCCCGCCGGCCCCGCCGCGCAAGGACCCGTGGCGCCGCACCTCCGGCATGCACAAGGTGCGCCGCCGCCGTCAGATGGCGGTCGTACGGGAGCTGTGGACGGCCCGTGACAAGGTCGCCCAGCGGCGCGACGTCTCCCCCGGCAAGGTGCTGAGCGACGCGGCGATCGTGGAGGCGGCGCTCGCGGTCCCCCTGAACGTGGGCGCGCTCACCGCGCTGCCCGGTTTCGGCAACCGCATGGGCCGCCGCCAGCTGGAGCAGTGGCAGGCCGCGGTGGACCGCGCCAGGGCCCTCCCGGAGAGCGAGCTTCCCCAGCCGGGCCAGCAGGTCGCGGGCCCGCCCCCGCCGCGCGCCTGGGCGGACAAGGACCCGGTCGCCGCGGCCCGCCTCGCGGCGGCCCGCACGGCGGTCTCGGCGCGCGCGGAGGAGCTGCACCTCCCCCAGGAGAACCTGATCACGCCGGACACCGTGCGCCGGATCTGCTGGGAGCCGCCGGCCCCGGGCACCCCGGACGTGGTCGCGGCCGCGCTGAGCGGCTACGGCGCCCGTCCGTGGCAGGTCGACCTGGTGACCCCGCTGCTCGTGAAGGCGCTGTCGGCGAAGGCGTGACCGGACGGGAAGAGCCCCCGGCGCCCCTCGGGGCGCCGGGGGCTCTTCGCTAGGGCGCCGGGCTGAGGTTGCCGGCGGTGTCCATGTCGAAGACCCCGTTGGTCTTGCCGTCGACCTTGAGGTGCTTCAGCCAGTGCTTCGAGAGCTCGTGCACGTTCCCGTGCTGCATCTCCCACGGCACGGAATGCCCCGCGCAGGCCAGCTTGACCATCAGCTTGTGGGAGCCCGTGACCGCCTTGTAGAGCTCGGGGACGGAGAAGTCGAGTTCCGGGTTGGTGCTGGTCGTGTTCGCCTGCTTGTCGTACTCCCCGTAGACGATCAGTACGGGCACGCTTCCGCCGAGCACCCCGTCCTGCTTCGCGGTGGTCTCGTTCCACCCCCATCGGGTGAAGCTCCTGAAGCGGCTGAGCCCGTCGATGCCTCCCCAGACGCTGCCGACCGGGTCGCTCTTCAGCAGCGCGTCCCAGACCACGTCGACGATGCCGTCCTCGCGCTGACCCTCGCAGTGCAGTTCGCCGCCCCAGCCGCCCGGGGAAGACAGTCCGGCCTTCGTGCTGAGGTTGGTCGGGAATCCCGGCACCGGCAGCGTGGCCGGCGGAGTCGAGCTGCCCTTGGGCGGGAAGATCGGCGCCAGCAGGAAAAGGCTCTCGACCTTGCCGGGGTTCTTGACCGCGTACGGCCCCATCCAGAACGCGGCGGCGGACCAGCCGATGAAGGCGACCTTGTCCGCCTCGCACAGCTCGCGGATGAACTCCACGACGGTGTGCAGCTCGCCCCAGTCGCTGTACGAGTCGTTCAGCTGGTACGGGTAGTGCGGCGGGCCCGGGACGAATCCCGGCGGCCTCGGCGTCAGCAGATTCTGCTGGGCGGGGTTGACGTTGCGGGGGTCGTCCATCTGGGGTCGCGCCGAGAGGCCGGAGCCCTGGAGGTCCATCATGAAGACGTCGTAGCCGGCCTGCGCCAGCGCCCCGGCCCAGCTGTAGTCCTTGTACCGGAGGTCGAAGCCCGGGAGCACCGGGACGCTCCGGCCGTGGAGCATGAGGACCGGCTTGCGCTTCTGTCCGGGGGGCGTGCCGTTGCGCTCCCGTACGAAGAGCTCGACCTCCTCGTCCTTGTTCGCGGGGACGGTGGACGTGTGCCAGACCCAGTGATCGGTGGTGATGACCTTCGCCATGGGAATCCTTTCCGTGTGGGGGTCCGGGGCCGCGCGGCCCCGGCCCGGCCAGCGTGTTCCGGGCGGGTGCCGGGCGCCACGGCAGGGCCGCCGCCCTGGGCCCATCGGGTTGCGGGTCCGTCCCAACGGAGGGGCGCGCGGAGGGGGCGCGCGCGGTGGTGCGGGATGTGACCTTCACCGCTTGGCCCTCAGGGGGTGGGCAGCTTGGTTACCCGCAAGTAGCATGGGGGGAGCAAGCGCGCGCTTAGGCGTGGGCCGCAGCAGCAGTGCCATCCCGCACCCTGGAGGAGAGCCATCGTGCCTCGTACCGTCAGGGACGTCGTCTTCGTCGACGGCGTCCGCACCCCGTTCGGCAAGGCGGGCCCGAAGGGCATCTACCACGAGACCCGCGCCGACGACCTCGTCGTGAAGGCCATCCGGGAGCTGCTGCGCCGCAACCCGGCCCTCGACCCGGCGAAGATCGACGAGGTCGCCATCGCCGCGACCACGCAGATCGGCGACCAGGGCCTGACCCTCGGCCGCACGGCGGGCATCCTCGCCGGCCTGCCGCAGTCGGTCCCGGGCTACTCCATCGACCGTATGTGCGCCGGCGCGC
The DNA here is from genome assembly GCF_042889835.1 of Streptomyces sp. NPDC002463. Classification (NCBI taxonomy): domain Bacteria; kingdom Bacillati; phylum Actinomycetota; class Actinomycetes; order Kitasatosporales; family Streptomycetaceae; genus Streptomyces; species Streptomyces sp. NPDC002463. The sequence continues at coordinate 214,897 of NZ_JBIARL010000013.1, read as the reverse complement.
TGACCGCCGTGACGACGACGGCCGGTTCGATCGCCTTCGGCGCGTACGACGCCGTCATCGCCGGTGGCGTCGAGCACATGGGCCGCCACCCCATGGGCGAGGGCGTCGACCCGAACCCGCGGTTCGTCAGCGAGAAGCTGGTCGACGAGTCCGCCCTCTTCATGGGCATGACCGCCGAGAACCTGCACGACCGCTACCCGAGCATCACCAAGCAGCGCGCCGACGAGTACGCCGTGCGCTCGCAGGAGAAGGCCGCCAAGGCGTACGCCGACGGCAAGATCCAGCAGGACCTGGTGCCGATCTCGGTCCGCCGCACCGACGCCTCCACCGGCGAGACCGGCTGGGGCCTGGTCACCGCCGACGAGCCGATGCGCCCGGGCACCACCCTGGAGTCGCTGGCGAACCTGAAGACGCCGTTCCGCGTCCACGGCAACGTCACCGCGGGCAACGCGGCCGGCCTGAACGACGGCGCCACCGCCTCGATCATCGCCTCCGAGGACTTCGCCCGCGAGAACAACCTCCCGGTCAAGATGCGCCTCGTCTCGTACGCCTTCGCCGGCGTCGAGCCGGAGGTCATGGGCTACGGCCCGATCCCGGCCACCGAGAAGGCCCTCGCCCAGGCCGGCCTGTCCATCGAGGACATCGGCCTCTTCGAGATCAACGAGGCCTTCGCGGTCCAGGTCCTCGCGTTCCTGGAGCACTACGGCATCGCCGACGACGACGCCCGCGTCAACCAGTACGGCGGCGCGATCGCGTACGGCCACCCGCTCGCCTCCTCCGGCGTCCGTCTGATGACGCAGCTGGCCCGCCAGTTCGAGGAGAACCCGCAGGTCCGCTACGGCCTCAACACGATGTGCGTCGGCTTCGGCATGGGCGCGACGGTCATCTGGGAAAACCCCCACTGGGAGGGCAAGTGAGCACCACCGCCGAGCTTCTGAAGGGCGCCGCCGAGCTCTTCCCGGACGAGGTCGTCACCTCGGCCCACGTACGGCACTTCGAACTCCCCGCGGGTGCGGGCCGGTTCGCGCTGATCACGCTGGACAACGGCTTCGACCACACCAAGCCGACCACCTTCGGCCCGCAGTCCCTCGCCAACCTGAACACGGCGATCGACCAGGTCGAGGCCGAGGCCGCGAACGGTGAGATCGTCGGCGTCGGCATCACCGGCAAGCCGTTCATCTTCGCCGTCGGCGCCGACCTCAAGGGCGTCGAGCTGCTGAAGAAGCACGACGAGGCGCTCGCCATCGGCAAGGGCGGCCACGACGTCTTCAAGCGTCTGTCCGCGCTCGCCGTGCCGACCTTCGCGTACTACAACGGCGCGGCCATGGGCGGCGGCGTCGAGGTCGGTCTGCACTGCACCTACCGCACCGTGTCGAAGGCCCTCCCGGCCTTCTCGCTGCCCGAGGTCTTCCTCGGTCTCGTCCCGGGCTGGGGCGGCTGCGCGATCCTGCCGAACCTGATCGGCGCCGAGAAGGCCGTCTCGGTCATCATCGAGAACTCGCTGAACCAGAACCGTCAGCTCAAGGGCAAGCAGGTCTTCGAGCTCGGCATCGCCGACGCGATCTTCGAGGGCGCGGACTTCCTGGAGCAGTCGCTGATCTGGACGGCGTCCGTCCTGAACGGCTCCGTGACCGTCGAGCGTCCCGAGGTCGACCGCGGCGAGGCCTGGGACCAGGCCGTCGCCAAGGGCCGTCTCGTCGCCGACTCCAAGGTGCACGGCGCCGCCCCCGCCGCCTACCGCGCCCTCGACATCATCGAGGCCGCCAAGGACGGCGACCTGCAGAAGGGCTTCGACGCCGAGGACCAGGCCCTCGCCGACCTGATCATGGGCGGCGAGCTGCGCTCCGGCATCTACGCCTTCAACCTGGTGCAGAAGCGCGGCAAGCGCCCCGCCGGCGCCCCGGACAAGTCGCTGGCCCGCCCGGTCACCAAGGTCGGTGTCGTCGGCGCCGGTCTGATGGCCTCCCAGCTGGCCCTGCTCTTCCTGCGCCGCCTCGAGGTGCCGGTCGTCCTGACCGACATCGACCAGGAGCGCGTCGACAAGGGTGTGGGCTACGTCCACGCCGAGATCGAGAAGCTGCTCGGCAAGGGCCGGATCAACCAGGACAAGGCCAACCGTCTCAAGGGCCTGGTCTCCGGTGTCCTGGACAAGGCCGCCGGCTTCGCGGACGCGGACTTCATCATCGAGGCCGTGTTCGAGGAGATGTCCGTCAAGCAGAAGGTGTTCGCGGAGGTCGAGGCGGTCGCCCCGGCGCACGCGATCCTCGCCACCAACACCTCCTCGCTGTCCGTCTCGGAGATGGCCTCCAAGCTCCAGCACCCGGAGCGCGTGGTCGGCTTCCACTTCTTCAACCCGGTCGCGATCCTCCCGCTCCTGGAGATCGTCCGCGGCGAGAAGACGGACGACGCCTCGCTGGCCACCGCGTTCGGTGTCGCCAAGAAGCTGAAGAAGACCGCGGTCCTCACCAAGGACGCCCCGGCGTTCGTCGTGAACCGCATCCTCACCCGCTTCATGGGCGAGATCCAGAACATCATCGACGAGGGCACCCCGGTGGCCGTGGCGGAGAAGGCGGTCGAGCCGCTCGGCCTGCCGATGTCGCCGCTGGTCCTCCTGGAGCTCGTCGGCCCGGCCATCGGTCTGCACGTCTCCGAGACCCTGAACCGCTCCTTCCCCGAGCGCTTCAAGGTCTCCCCCAACCTGAAGGCCGTCGTCGAGGCCGGCAAGCGCGGCTTCTACGTCTACAACGCGGAGAACGGCTTCAAGCCGGAGCTCGACCCCGAGGTCGCCGCGCTCCTGAAGCAGGGCGACGTCGTCCTGACCGAGGAGCAGGCCCGCGACCGCGTCCTGGACGCGGTGGCGCAGGAGATCGGCCTGATGCTGGAGGAGGGTGTCGTCGCCGAGGCGCAGGACATCGACCTCTGCCTGATCACCGGTGCGGGCTGGCCCTTCCACCTGGGCGGCATCACGCCGTACCTGGACCGTGAGGGCGTCTCCGAGCGCGTCAACGGCAAGCGTTTCCTCGCCCAGGGCGTGGCGAGCGTCCCGGCGTAACGCCTCATGCGAAAGGCCCCGGCACCTTCCCAGGTGCCGGGGCCTTCTCGTGTACGTGGCGAGGCCTTTCGCGTCCGCGACAAGGCCTTTCGCCCACGTGCCGGGCCGGGCCGGGCCGGCCTCAGCCTATGGAGCGCCATCCTTCGAGCAGCAGCCCTTCGGCGCCCACCTTCTGACGGGTGGTGACCGGCGTGCGCCCGTCGGCCACCGTCATCGCGACCAGGCCGCCGTCGAGGCCGCGGGTCAGCACGGCGTTCAGGCTGCCGTGCCGCTCCCCCGTCTCCGACCAGTTCAGGCCTGCCGACTCCTGCTCGCTGGGATAGGCGGCGAGGGCGAGCCGGCCGTCCTCGGACTGCTGGGCGAGGACCGTGCAGTCGAAGCCGTCGATGAGGCAGCGGGTGACGGACGGTCGGCCGGTGCCGGCCGCCTTGCCCAGCGGCGTCGGCTCCAGGGAGCGCTCCGGCGACCAGGCGGTGACCTGGCCCTCCTGGTCGAGGTAGAAGAGCGTCACGTGCCCGGAGGGACCGGTCACGGCCGCGAGGGTGCCCATGGTCACGGAGGCGGGCAGGATCTCCTCGCGGACCGGCTTCGCCCCCGCCTCGCGCTGCACGTAGCGGGCGAGGCCGGTGGCGTGCGAGGTGTACAGCTCGACCATGCCCACGCCGTTGGTGACGGCGACCGGCGAGGGGTCGGTCCTCGAACCCTTCAGGTCCCACCAGGGGTGCCAGCCGCCCGCGTCCTTCTGGGCGCGGCAGCTGATGCCGCCGCCCCCGTTCCGTACGAAGGCGTAGACGCGGCCCTGGGCGTCCACGGCGACCGCGGGGTTGCCCATCCAGGGCCCCTTGCCGTTGGAGTGCCCCAGGGAGCGCCAGGGGGCCGCAGGGCGGCCCGTCTGGAACTGGACGGCGTGCACCAGCTCGACGTGCCCCTCGTCGCCGCCCGTGGGCCGCAGTCCGACGAGGTGGACGTAGCGGTCGGCGCCCTGGCCGACCGCGAGGAAGGAGGTCAGTCCGTCGCCGCCGAGGGAGACGGGGCCGCTCCATCCGCCGCGGGGCTCCTCGGTCCAGCGCACCACCTCGCCGTCCCGGGGCAGGTAGGCGCTGAACCGGCCCTCCTCCCCTCTGGTCAGCCAGCCGCCCTGGAGCACGGGGGCGGCGGGTCCGTGGGAACGGTCGTCGGTGGCCTGGGATCGATTCGCCATGGGGGGATCCAGCACTCCGGTCGTCGGGAGGAGTTCGGGTACGAACCGACTTTAGTCGCCCTCCCGGACGGTCTCCGACCCCCGGGGATCAGTACCGGGCGTCCCGTCCCACCTGTCCGAGCCGGCTGTGACGGCGCCCGTACAGGAAGTACACGAAGAAGCCGATCACCATCCAGACGGCGAACCGGAACCAGGTCTCCCCGGGCAGGTTGAGCATGAGCCAGACCGAGGCCGCGACGGAGATGATCGGGAGGACCGGCACCCAGGGGGTACGGAAGGACCGGTGCAGGTCGGGGCGGGTGCGGCGGAGGATGATGACGCCGATGGCGACCATGACGAAGGCGAAGAGGGTACCGATGTTCACCAGGGTCGCGAGCTCGTTGATGCTGGTGAAGCCGGCGACGACGGCGATGATCCCGCCGAGCAGGATGGTCGGCCGGTACGGGGTCTTGAACTTCGGGTGCGTGATGGAGAAGAAGCGCGGCAGCAGGCCGTCGCGGCTCATCGCGAAGAAGACGCGGGTCTGGCCGAGGAGCAGGATCAGACAGACCGTGGTGAGGCCGACGGCGGCGCCGAAGCTGATCACGCCCGCGTACCACGGGTGTCCCGCCGCCTTGAAGGCGTCGGCGAGCGGGGCGCTGGTGGACAGCTCGGTGTACTTCTGCATGCCGGTGACGACGAGGGCGACGGCCACGTACAGCACGGTGCAGATGAAGAGCGAGCCGAGGATGCCCCGGGGCATGTCCCGCTGCGGCAGCTTGGTCTCCTCGGCGGCGGTGGCCACCACGTCGAAGCCGATGAAGGCGAAGAAGACGACGGAGGCGGCGGTGAAGATGCCCATGACGCCGAAGTTCGTCGGCTCGTAGCCGAAGATCAACTGGACCATCGGCTCGGTCCAGCCGGAGCCGCCGCCGGGCGGGGTGACGGCCGGCGGGATGAAGGGGTGGTAGTTGTCGCCGACGATGAAGAACAGACCGGCGACGATCACGATCATCACCACGGTCACCTTGATCGCGACGACGACCGCGGTGATCCGCGCGGAGAGCTTCATGCCGAGGACGAGGACCGCGGTCAGCACGAGGACGAGGAGGAACGCCAGGATGTCGAAGGTGCCGCCCGCGGCGTCCGGGCCTTCGAGCGAGGCCGGCAGGTGCCAGCCGATGTTGTCCATCAGGGATCTGACGTACCCGGACCAGCCGACGGCGACCACCGCCGTGCCGAGGGCGAACTCCAGGACCAGGTCCCAGCCGATGATCCAGGCGGGCAGCTCGCCGATCGAGGCGTACGCGAAGGTGTACGCCGATCCCGCCACCGGCACCGTCGAGGCGAACTCGGCGTAGCACAGGGCGGCGAGGGCGCAGACGATGCCGGCCGCGACGAAGGCGAGGGCGGTGGCCGGGCCCGCGTTCTCCTTGGCCACCTTGCCGGTGAGGACGAAGATGCCGGTGCCGATGATGACGCCGACACCGAACACCGTCAGGTCCCAGGCCGACAGGGACTTCTTGAGCGCGTGCTCCGGCTCCTCCGTGTCACGGATCGACTGCTCGACCGATTTGGTACGGAACATTCCGGTATTGGCGCGTGGCTGCTGGTCCGTACTCACGTCCACCTCCCTGCCGTCTCGCTGGCGTCTGCCCTGCCATGGGGCTGCCCGCCATAGGGTCAGAATGCACGCGAAAGGGCCGGTCGGCACTCCGAAGAGTGAGCCGACCGGCCCAAAGGTGACGCCGGGTGACGGCGGTCCGTCAGTCGCGCACGGGCTCCACGGCCTTGGCGCTGCTCTCGAACCGTCCGTCGAGCCGCGAGACCAGGCCGGTGACCTGGCGCGCGATGTCCGGGGCGGTCAGCCCGATCTCGGCCAGGACCTCGCCGCGGGAGGCGTGGTCGAGGAAGCGCGGCGGGATGCCGAAGTCACGCAGCGGCACGTCCACACCGGCGTCGCGCAGCGCCTGGGAGACCGCGGAGCCGACACCGCCGACGCGGCTGTTGTCCTCGACGGTGACGACGACCCGGTGCTGCTCGGCGAGCGGGGCGAGGGCCTCGTCGACGGGCTTGACCCAGCGGGGGTCGACGACCGTGGTGGAGATGCCCTGCCGGTCCAGGAGGTCGGCGATCTCCAGGCACATGGGCGCCAGGGCGCCCACGGAGACCAGGAGGACGTCCGGCTCGTCGCTGCCGGCCTCGCGGAGCACGTCCATGCCACCGACCCGGCGCAGGGCCGGGACGGCGGGGCCGACCGCGCCCTTGGAGAAGCGGACCACGGTGGGGGCGTCGGTCACCTCGACGGCCTCGCGCAGCTGGGCGCGGACCTGGTCGGCGTCGCGCGGGGCGGCGAGCCGCAGGCCGGGCACGACCTGGAGGATCGACATGTCCCACATGCCGTTGTGGGAGGCGCCGTCGGTGCCGGTGACACCGGCCCGGTCCAGGACGAAGGTGACGCCGCACTTGTGCAGGGCCACGTCCATCAGGACCTGGTCGAAGGCCCGGTTGAGGAAGGTCGCGTAGACCGCGAAGACCGGGTGGAGGCCGCCGGTGGCGAGGCCGGCCGCGGAGACCGCGCCGTGCTGCTCGGCGATGCCGACGTCGAAGACCCGCTCGGGGAAGGCCTTGGCGAACTTGTCGAGACCGACGGGCTGGAGCATGGCCGCCGTGATGGCGACGATGTCCTCGCGCTCCTTGCCGAGCGCCACCATCTCCTCGCCGAAGACCGAGGTCCAGTCGGCGCCCGAGGAGGCGATGGGCAGGCCGGTGTCGGGGTGGATCTTGCCGACGGCGTGGAAGCGGTCCGCCTCGTCCTGGAGGGCGGGCTGGTAGCCGCGGCCCTTCTCGGTGAGGCAGTGGACGATGACCGGGCCGCCGAAGCGCTTGGCGCGCGTGAGCGCGGACTCCAGGGCCTCGATGTCGTGGCCGTCGATGGGGCCGACGTACTTCAGGCCGAGGTCCTCGAACATGCCCTGTGGGGCGATGAAGTCCTTGAGGCCCTTCTTGGCGCCGTGCAGGGTCTCGTAGAGCGGCTTCCCGACGACCGGGGTGCGCTCCAGGATGTCCTTGCCGCGGGCGAGGAAGCGCTCGTAGCCGTCGGTGGTGCGCAGGGTGGCCAGGTGGTTGGCGAGGCCGCCGATGGTGGGCGCGTACGAGCGCTCGTTGTCGTTGACGACGATGACGAGCGGGCGGTCCTTGGCGGCGGCGATGTTGTTCAGCGCCTCCCAGGCCATGCCGCCGGTCAGGGCGCCGTCGCCGATGACCGCGACGACGTGGTCGTCCTTCTTCAGGACCTCGTTCGCCTTGGCCAGGCCGTCGGCCCAGCCGAGGACGGTGGAGGCGTGCGAGTTCTCGATGACGTCGTGCTCGGACTCGGCCTGCGAGGGGTAGCCGGACAGGCCGCCCTTCATCTTGAGCTTCGAGAAGTCCTGGCGCCCGGTGAGGAGCTTGTGGACGTAGCTCTGGTGGCCGGTGTCCCAGAGGACCTTGTCCTTCGGGGAGTCGAACACCCGGTGCAGGGCGATGGTCAGCTCGACCACACCGAGGTTGGGGCCGAGGTGCCCGCCGGTCTTGGAGACGGCGTCCACGAGGAACGTCCTGATCTCGTCGGCCAGCTGGTCCAGCTGCTCCGGGGAGAGCCGGTCCAGATCTCGCGGTCCCCTGATACGGGTCAGCAGAGCCACCCGTTCCTCCTTGCTTTGAGCTGGTCGAGCTTGCCGATTTGTCGAGTCTAATGTTCCGTCTTGGATCGTGGGCATCGGGCCATGGGGTGAGGCGTCACCCGCACGGCCGACAAGCCGCTGATCTGTACGGCTCCGCACGCGTGCGCGTGCTGGTCGGGCGTACCGCTCCGGACGCGCCGCAGCCCGGCACCGGTTTCCCGGTGCCGGGCTGATGTGACGGGTGTTACGCGCGGCCGGCGGTCTTCTGCGTGCGGCGGGAGACCGAGTCGATGATCACGGCGATCAGCAGGACCGCTCCGGTGATCATGTACTGGATCGCGTTCGAGGACAGGTTCATCTGGTTGAGGCCCTGGACGATCGACTGGATGACCAGGATGCCCAGGAGCGCCGACCAGACCTTGCCGCGTCCGCCGAACAGGGACGTGCCGCCGATGACCGCGGCGGCGATGCACATCATCAGCTGGTTGCCGCCGCCGAGGGAGCGGTCGGCGCCGCCGGTCGCGGAGGCGAGGAAGAGACCGCCGACGGCGCCCAGCGTGCCGGAGATCATGAAGACCGAGATCCGGATCCAGTCCACGCTGATGCCGGCGCGGCGGGCGGCCTCGATGCCGCCGCCGACCGCGAAGACCTGGCGGCCGTACGTGGTGCGGCGCAGGACGAAGTCGGTGGCGAGCAGGATCACCAGGAAGATCACCAGGGAGAGCGGCAGGCCCTTCTCCTGGTTGAAGCCGTACGCGGCGACGAGGACGAGGACCGCCAGGACGGCGGTGCGCAGGATGATCTCGCTCTGCGGGCGGTGCGGCAGCTCGGCGGCCTTGCGGCGGCGGGAGTCGCGCAGCTGGGCGAGGTAGAAGCCGGCGATGACGGCCACGGCGAGGCCGTAGGCGGCGGCGACGTCGGAGAAGTAGTACTTGGTGAGGTCCTCGACGAAGCTGCCGATCGGGGTCGGGATGGTCGACCGGTCGCCCATCACCCAGGTCTGCAGTCCGGCCCAGCCGAGGAAGCCGGCGAGGGTGACGACGAAGGCGGGCACGCCGATCTTGGCGAAGACCACGCCGTGGAAGGCGCCGATCAGGGTGCCGGACAGGATGCCGAGGAGGATGGCGAGGCCGTCGGGCATGTCGGTGCCGAGCACGCCCCAGACCGAGCCGGCCAGACCCGCCACGGAGCCGACGGCGAGGTCGATCTCGCCGAGCAGCAGGACGAAGACGATGCCGACGGCCATGATGCCGGGGCCGACCGCGTACAGCGTGATCTGGTCGAGGTTGTACGAGGTGATGAAGTTGCCGGTGAGGGCCTGGAAGACGATGCCGATGACGATCAGGCCGACGACGACGGGCAGCGAGCCGATCTCGCCCGAGCGGATCTTGCGCTTGAACTCGTCGACGTACCCCTTGAAGCCCTGCTCGCGGACGAGCAGGCGGGGGTCGACGGCGGGGACCGCGGCGGCGGCCGGCGCCTCCTCGCCCGTACGGGGCTCGGGCACGGTCTCCTCGGAGGTGCTGGGGGTCGTGCTCACTTCGCTACCTCCGCGTTGCGGGCCTGACGGCGGGTCACGGCGTTGTCCGTGGCACCGGTGATCGCGGCGATGATCTCTTCGTGCGTGGTGGTGGCCACCGGGAAGGTGCCGTTGTTGCGGCCCAGGCGGAGCACGGCCACGGTGTCGGCGACGGCCTTCACGTCGGCCATGTTGTGGCTGATGAGGATGACGCCGAGGCCCTGCTCGCGCAGCCGCTCGACCAGGTCGAGGACCTGCGCGGTCTGCTCGACGCCGAGCGCGGCGGTGGGCTCGTCCAGGATCACGATCTTGGGGTTGCCGACCAGGGCGCGGGCGATGGCCACGACCTGCCGCTGACCGCCGGAGAGGGCGGCGACGGGGATGCGGACGCTGGGGATGCGGATGGAGAGCGTGGAGAGCAGGTCCTTGGCCCGCTTCTCCATGGCGACCTCGTCGAGGACGCCGCCCTTCTTGATCTCGCGGCCGAGGAACAGGTTGGCGACGACGTCGAGGTTGTCGCAGAGCGCGAGATCCTGGTAGACGGTCGCGACACCGAGGTTCTGGGAGTCGTGCGGGCGCTGGATCTCGACGCGCTCACCCTCCCACTCGATGACGCCCTCGTCGATGGGGTGCACGCCGGCGATCGTCTTGACCAGCGTGGACTTTCCCGCTCCGTTGTCGCCGACGAGCGCGACGACCTCTCCTGCGTGGACTTCGAGATCGACACCGGAGAGGACCTGGACCGCTCCGAATCGCTTGAAGATCCCGCGCAACGCCAGCACGGGCGTCTGGGACACGTGAACCAACTCCTTCGCCGCCCGAGGGGGGCGACGGCATGTCGCGCCGTCGTGCGGCGCCGAAGTTTCGAGGGGGGCTGGGCTCGTCCGGCCCCCGGACCGACAGCGGGGTCTGGGTCGGCCGGGGGCCGGACGGGCTCTGGGGACGGATCCGGGCGTCGTACGCCGCCTTGTTACCGGGGGTCTTCACCCTCTGTACTCGGGGCGGCGGCGCCCGCTTCGGGGGCGCTGGGGCCGGATCCGCGCCGCCGGGCCTCTACGGGCCCGGCGGGTTCGGGCGGTGCTACTTGATGCCCAGCGCGGTGCACTTGGCGGCGAGGTCCGCCGTGCAGAGGTCGGCGACCTTGTAGATGCCGTCCTTGACGACCGTGGTCTGGATGTTGGTCTTGTCGACCACCACCGGGGCGAAGAGCGTGGAGGGGACGCCGTCGGTCGCGCCCTGGGCGCCGAGGTCCTTGCCCTTGAGCAGGTTCACCGCGAACTTGGCGGCCTCGGGGGCCAGCTGGAGCGGCGACTTGTAGATGGTGAAGGTCTGGGTGCCGGCGATGATGCGCTGGACGCCCGCGACCTCGGCGTCCTGGCCGCCCACCGGGATGCCCTTGACGCCGGCGTTCTCGAGGGAGGTGATGATGCCGCCGGCCATGCCGTCGTTGGCCGAGTAGACGGCGCCGATCTTGTCCTTGCCGACCGAGGAGATCGCGGCGGACATCTTCTCGCCCGCGACCTTCGGGTCCCACTCGCCGGAGGCCTCGTAGGCGATCTTGCCGACCTTGCCGTCGAGCGCGGTGTGGGCGCCCTTCTTGAACAGGGCGGCGTTCGGGTCCTTCTCGTCGCCGTTGATCATCACGACGTTGGCGGTGGCGGCCTTCGCGCCGAGCGCGGTCAGCAGGGCCTGGCCCTGGAGCTCGCCGACCTTGTTGTTGTCGTGGCTGACGTAGGCGTCGGCACCCGGGACGGCGCGGTCGTACGCGACGACCTTGACGCCCTTGGCCTTGGCGTCCTTGACCCAGCCCTCGGCCTTGGCGGCGTCGACCGGGTCGAGCGCGATGACCTTGACGCCGTCGGCGATGAGCTGGTCGAACTGCTGCTTCTGCTTCACGACGTCGGAGACGGCGTTGTTGTAGACGATCTCGCAGTCGGAGCAGGCGGCCTTGACGGCCTTCTCGAACTGGGGCTTGTCCAGGGCCTCGTAGCGCGAGGTCTTGTTCTCCGGCAGGAGCAGGCCGATCTTGGTCGAGCTGCCCTTGTCACCGCTGTCGTCGCCACCGGCCTGGCCGCAGGCGGCGAGCGAGAGGGCCATCGAGACCGCGGCCGTGGCTATGACGGCACGACGCGTCACTGCGTTCATGTGGGGTTGCCTCCCTGACGAGGCCGCGACGGTGCGGCCGAGGTGCCACGAAGTCAACTCGGCCGCAACGTTGTCGTCAAGAAGTAAATTCTTAACGAGATGACAACGGTGGTGTTCGTTCTCTAAGTGAAGGCAAGACGGGAGGTCGGCGCCGCAGAGGGCAGCGCACTCTCCAACAGGGTCGAATCGCCCATTTCGCTCAGCACGAGAGCGAGGGCGCCGAGCACCTCCGCGCGCCCGCCGAGGGCCCCCTGGGCCAGCGAGAGCTGCCGGGCGGCGCTGGGGATCGCGTACCGCGAGACGGAGTCCCTGATGGGCGCGAGGACCAGCTCACCGGCCTCGGCGAGGGTGCCGCCGAGCACCACCCGGCTGGGGTTGAGGAGGTTGCAGAGGTTGGCGATGCCGCTGCCGATGTGCCGTCCGACGTCGGCGATCACCCGGCGGCAGCCGGGGTCGCCCTCCCGGGCCAGCTGGACGACCCGTTCCATCGTCAGATCGGGGCCGTGGCTCGGCTGGAGCAGCGGCAGCACGTACCGCGCGGCGGTGAAGGTCTCGAGGCAGCCGCGGTTGCCGCAGCGGCAGACGGGTCCGGACTCGTCCAGGGTGATGTGCCCGATCTCCCCGGCGGTGCCTCCGGGCCCCCGGTAGACCCGCCCGTCGATGACGAGTCCGGCGCCGACGCCGCTGGCCACCTTGATGTAGGCCAGGTCCTTGACGCCCCGGCCGCTGCCCCAGACGAGCTCGCCGAGCGCGCCGAGGTTGGCGTCGTTGTCGACGTGCACGGGGACGCCGAGCCGGCCGGAGAGCTCGTCGGCCGGGTTGATGCCGCTCCAGCCCGGCAGGATCGAGGTCGAGCCGAGGGTCCCGGAGGAGACGTCGATCGGTCCCGGCACGCCGAGGCCGACGCCGATCACCTTGTCGTAGCCGATGCCGGTGGCCCGGATCAGCCGCTTGACCAGCTGTTCCGCGCGGTCGAAGCCCTCGGCGGCGGAGGCGTCCACGTCGAGCGGCTCGGCCTCCTCGGCGAGCACCTGGTGGGCGAGGTTGCCGACGGCGACCCGGAGGTGGGTGTGGCCGAAGTCCACGCCGATCACGATGCCGGCGTCGCCGGAGAGGGAGACGCTGCGGGCCCTGCGGCCCCCCGCGGAGGTGGGCGTGACCTCGACGGTGCCGCCGTCCTTCAGCTCCCGGACGATGTTGGAGACCGTGGCGGCGGAGAGGCCCGTCGCCCGGGCGATCTCCGCCTGGGTGAGCGAGCCGGCCATGCGTACCGCCCGGACGACCCGTTCGAGATTGGCCCTGTGCAGAGAGGTCTGCGACCCCGGAGTCTCCATCGACTCTCTCACTCCCACCGTTTTCTCCAACATGTGAACTCTAAGGGGACGCTTTCGGCTTGGTCCCCGTCAAGACCTTGAGTATCCGGCGGCGAGTGTCACACGACGTCCGGAGCCCCCGGCGCGGGTGCGCCGGGGGCTCCGGAGGAAGGGTCCGCGGGGCTACTTCACGGCGCCCGCGGTGAGGCCCGCGACCACCTGCCGCTGGAAGACGATGTACGCGGCGAGGACCGGGAGCATCGCCATCACGAGGCCGGCGAAGAGGCCGGACCAGTCACCCTTGTAGCCCTGGCTGACGGCCAGCTGGACGAGGCCCTGCGAGAGCACCTTCTTCTCCGGCTCGGTGTTGAGCACCGTGGGCAGCAGGTACTGGTTCCACTGGCCGAGGAAGTTGAAGATGCCGACGCTGATGAGGCCGGGCCTGGCCATCGGCAGCATCACCTGGAAGAAGGTCCGGGTGTGCGAGGCCCCGTCCACGAAGGCCGCCTCCGCCACCGAGGTCGGCAGGGTGCGGAAGAAGGCCGTGAGGAAGAAGACGGTGAACGGCAGCGAGTACGCGATGTAGACCAGGATCAGGCCGTGCAGCGTGTTGAGCAGGGCCATGTTCTGGAGCACGTAGAAGAGCGGCACGAGCGCCAGGATGACCGGGAAGCTCATCCCTCCGATGAAGAGGAAGTAGATGAAGCGGTTGCCCGGGAAGTCGAAGCGGGCCAGGACGTAGGCCGCCATCGAGCCGAGGAGCAGCGTGCCGACGAGCGAGCCGCCGACCACCAGCAGGGTGTTCAGGAAGTAGTCGCTCATGTGCGCCTGGGTCCAGGCGCGCGACCAGTTCTCGAAGTGCAGCTTGTCGGGCAGCGACCACGGGGAGGTGAAGATCGACTTGTCGTCCTTGAAGGAGGTCATGACCGCCCAGAGCAGCGGCATGACGACCATGATCGCCCAGATGATCAGGACGCCGTGCGAGAAGACGTTGAGGGTCGCGCCCTCGGCCTTGGCGGTCCTGCGCGCGGCGGGCGTCGCGATCTTGGTGACCGTGGGGCCGGGGCCGGCCGGGGAGCCGGGGGTCCCGACGCCGGTGGTGGCAGTGTCGGTCGTCTTCATCAGAACTCCAGCCGCTCGCGCCGGCCCACCTTCATCACGACGGCCGCGAAGGCCAGCGTGACGACGAGGAGCGCGACACCGATGGTCGTTGCGTAGGCGGCCTGACCGTCCCGGAACGCCTTCTGGTACACGTACAGCGGAAGGACGACGGTGGAGAAGTCGGGTCCGCCGCCGTTGGGGCCGACGGTCATGATCTGGACGACGGCGAAGGATTCCGCGCCGAGCGCGAGGATGCCCATGTAGATCCAGCCGGACTGCACGGTGTCCCAGAGCAGCGGCATGGTGATCTTGAAGAAGGTGGTGAAGCGGTTCGCGCCGTCGAGCAGGGCCGCCTCGTAGAAGTCCCTCGGAATGGACGCCATGCCGGCCGAGAAGAGGACGACGAAGAATCCGACGGTGGACCAGACGAGGACGACCATCACGCAGATGAGGGCGAGGTCCGGATCACCGAGCCAGTCCGGCTGGACGGAGCCGAGGCCGACGCCCTTCAATACGGAATTGATGGCTCCGCTGTTCGGGTTGTACGCGAACTGGAAGAGCAGCGCGACGATCGCGATCGACAGCACCTGAGGGAAGAAATAGACGATCTTGTAGAACGAGGAACCGCGCACGCCCGCGATCGCCGCGCCCCTGCGGCGCCGACCGCCGACATTGAGCATGAAGGCGAAGAAAAGCGCGAGTCCCACGGTCACCAGCGGCAGCACCACCGCGAAGGTCAGACTGTGCTGGAGCGATTTCCAGAAGACCTCGTCGTCCAGCATCCTGCTGTAGTTGTCGAATCCGACCATCCCGAATTCGGGACTCAGTCCGGTCCAGTCCGTGAACGAGTAGTAGATGGACTGGATGAACGGCCAGATGACGAACAGCACGTAGAGCGCGAGGGGGGCCGCCAGGAACCCCACGATGAAACGGTACTTGCCGTGTTGCATTCCTACCGACCCCGATCTTCCCGCGGAGACGCGCGCCGCTGGTGCCACGCGCCGCTGCTGCCGCGCGCCATGGGGCCGGGGCCCGCTCCCGGTCGGCGGGAAGGGGCCCCGGCACTGCTCACTGGTGCTTGTAGTGCTTGATCGAGGAGTCCTTGGCCGCCTCGTCGGCGTACTTCTGGATCTTCTTGATCGTCTCGGCCGGCGTCGCGCGGCCGGCCATCATCTCGCCGAGGCCGGCGACACCGATCTTCTCCTTCTGGAGGGCGACGTACCAGTCCTGGAGGCGCGGGTTGACCACGTTCTGGCCGGCCTTCTCCAGGGCGGCGACGCCGGACTTGAGGCCCGGGGTCAGCTCGATGCCGTCGGTGCCGCCGTTGAAGGCGGTCAGCGACTTCACGGACTGGGTGAAGTTCTTGGAGGAGGCCTCGCTGAGCATGATGCGCAGCTGCTCCAGGCCGCCCTCCAGGTTCTTCGCCTTCGCCGGGACGATGAAGGGCTCGCCGCCGGAGGCCCAGATGGTGCCGAAGGGCATCTTGTCGGAGGAGTCGATGCCGGTCGGGGCGGAGACGGCCAGGTTGAAGTCGGCCGGCATGGTCTTCGCGGCCTCGTTCTCGACCCAGGAGCCGTTCGGGATGAACAGCGCCTTGCCCTCGGTCCAGGCGGTCTGCGACTGGATGTGGTCGAGGCCGGGGGTGCCCTTGAGGATGTAGCCCTTCTTGACCAGCTCGTAGTACGCCTCGAAACAGGTCTTGACGGCGGGGTGCTCCCAGGCCTTCGGCTCCAGGTTGTCGATCGCGTCGAGGACCTCGCGGCCGCCGACCTTGCCGATCATCGGGTAGAGCGAGAAGGGGACGTAGTACGGGTACTTGCCGGCGTACGTCCAGCCGGCGATGCCCTTCTTCTTGGCCTTCTCGCAGACGGCCAGCATCTCGTCCCAGGTCTCGGGGTACTTCGCGTCGAGGGAGTCGAGCAGCTTCTGCGAGTACCAGACACCGTAGACCGTGTAGGCGTAGTACATGATCCACACCGGGTCGCCGTCGAACTGGCCCATCTCGACGATGCCGGGCCGCAGGGTGTCGCGGACCTTCTTGCTCGGGTCGTCGATGGACGGCGCGTCGAGCAGCGGGGTGAGGTCCGCCAGCTGCTTCTGGCCGACGAGGACGCCCATGTCCATCTGCTCGGCGCCCGAGTTGTCGATGAGGTCCGGCGGGGTGCCGCCGTTGAAGCGCGGCTGCAGCGTGGTGGTGATCTTCTGGGTCGGCGTGAACTTGACGCTCGCCTTGGGGTAATTCGTCTCGTAGACCTTGATCGCGTCCTTGGCGTACTGCTGTCCGAATCCGCCGTCGAAGAGGACGAAATCGAGCGGGGCCGACGCATTCACCCCGAGCGGGTTCTTGTCGGACTTCGTGCCCTTCTCGACCTTCTCGTTACCACCGTCACCGCTGCTCGCGCAGGCGGACAGGAAGCCCATGGTCGGTACGGAGATCAGACCGATAGCGGCGGAACGCTTGATCAGATCGCGACGGCCGAGGCCCTCACCGTTGTGTGCGGAGGTGGATCCCATGCTCAAGTCCTCGCCTTCATTCAGGACTCAGGCGGTGTACCGGTCGCCCGTACTCACTCGCCACAGGCGAAGGGCCCCGCCACCGCGGTCATTTGCAGCCGGGTCGTGCACGCGTCGGGCCGTCGCCGGATTGCTCCGACTGGCTGGACGCCGACAGGTATAGTCCACTTCCCTTCACGGGAGCAAGATCGAAACCAGGTTTCCACGACCATCTTTCCCGAGTTGAGACCTCCGGGATAAGCACGCTGGATCTGCGGCGTTTCGTCCAACCATTCGCCGCACAACACCCTTGACATGACGTCAGTGTCGCGGCATGGGGCCGGGATTCACGTCCCTCGCGTCCGGACACGAGGGAGGGAACCGACGAAAAGGACAAATGATCGAACATCGAAACAGTTGTGTCACAAACCCGTTGCCTGGTGAAGATTCGATGAGAAGGATCCGGGATCATAGAGACCCCGCCCACCCCTTGCCTCCCGCAGGGGGGCGCGTGGCGGGACCTGCCTTATTCCATACGGATCTGGAGTACACGTGGCCAACTCTTCTGGCCTGAACCGCACGGGCGTCCTGTCCCGTGTCACGGTCGCGGCGATAACGGCCGCCCTGGTCGGCACCACGACGGCGGCGGTCGCCGCCGAGGCGCCGCAGCCCGTCTCCTCCGGCATCGCTCGGACCTCGAACGCGAGCGCCTTCGCGGCCACCACCACCGCCGCCGCGGCGCCGGTCAACTACCTCCTCGGCGTCAACAGCGCCGGGACCGTCTGGGCCTACGAGCCGGTCGGTGGCGGCACCATCCAGCGCCTCGCGGACAACTCCGGCACGGGCTGGAACTACCACAGCAAGTTCGCCCAGGCCGACCTGGACGGCGACGGCCACTCCGACGGCTGGTACGCCATCCGCAACGGCCGCCTGAACTTCGTCGACACCGGCGCGCCCCGCGACCTCGGCGGCGGCTGGAACATCTACAACAAGATCGTCTCCGCCTCCAACACGGGCGGCGGCGCGGCCGACGACATCCTCGCGCGCGACACCTCCGGCGTGCTGTGGCACTACCTCGGCTACGGCAACGGCGCGCTGACCACGCGTTACAAGGTCGGCGGTGGCTGGAACGCCTACAACCAGATCGCCGGCAAGGGCGACCTGACCGGCGACGGCCGTCCCGACATCGTCGCCCGTGACGGCTCGGGCGTGCTGTGGCTGTACAAGGGCACCGGCAACTACAAGGCGCCCTTCACCTCCCGCACCCGCATCGGCGCCGGCTGGAACACGTACAACACCCTGGCCTCCTCCGGTGACCTGAACTTCGACGGCAAGGCCGACATCGTCGCCCGCAACAGCGCCGGCGAACTCTGGCTGTACAAGGGCACCGGCAACGCCTCGGCGCCGCTCAGCGCCCGCGTGAAGATCGGCACGTCCGGCTGGAACAGCTTCCGCGAGCTGTTCTGATCGGGCTCCCGCCCAGCGCAAGGGCCCCGCTCCTCTTCCGAGGAGCGGGGCCCTTTCCGTCTACCGGATCCTGTGGTGTCAGCCGCGGATCAGGTTGCGGAGCACGTACTGCATGATGCCGCCGTTGCGGTAGTAGTCCGCCTCACCGGGGGTGTCGATGCGGACGACCGCGTCGAACTCGACGCCCGTGTCGGTGGTGACCTTGACCGTGCTCGGGGTCGTGCCCTCGTTCAGCTCGGTGATGCCGGTGATGGAGAAGGTCTCCTCGCCGGTCAGGCCGAGCGAGTCGGCCGACTGGCCGGCCGGGAACTGGAGCGGGAGGACGCCCATGCCGATGAGGTTCGAGCGGTGGATGCGCTCGTACGACTCGGTGATGACGGCCTTGACGCCGAGGAGCGCGGTGCCCTTGGCGGCCCAGTCGCGGGACGAGCCGGAGCCGTACTCCTTGCCGCCCAGGATGACCAGCGGGGTGCCGGCGGCCTGGTAGTTCTGCGAGGCGTCGTAGATGAACGACACCGGCGCGTCGGCCTGGGTGAAGTCGCGGGTGTAGCCGCCCTCGGTGCCCGGCGCGATCTGGTTGCGCAGGCGGATGTTGGCGAAGGTGCCGCGGATCATGACCTCGTGGTTGCCTCGGCGCGAGCCGTAGGAGTTGAAGTCACGACGCTCCACACCGTGCTCGGTGAGGTACTTGCCGGCCGGGGTGTCGGCCTTGATGGCGCCGGCCGGGGAGATGTGGTCGGTGGTGACCGAGTCGCCGAGCTTCGCGAGCACGCGGGCGCCCGTGATGTCGGTGACCGGGGTGGTCTCCATCGTCATGCCCTCGAAGTACGGGGGCTTCCGGACGTAGGTGGACTCGGCGTCCCACTCGAAGGTGTTGCCGGTCGGGATGGACAGCGCCTGCCACTGGGCGTCGCCCGCGAAGACGTCCTGGTAGGACTTGGAGAACATGTCCTCGCCGATGGCGTTGGCGACGACGTCGTTGACCTCGGCCTCCGACGGCCAGATGTCGGCCAGGTAGACGGGCTTGCCGTCCTGGTCGACGCCGAGGGCGTCCTTGGTGATGTCCACCTTCATGGAGCCCGCGATGGCGTACGCGACGACCAGCGGCGGGGAGGCCAGGTAGTTCATCTTGACGTCGGGGTTGATGCGACCCTCGAAGTTGCGGTTGCCCGAGAGCACCGAGGTCACGGCCAGGTCGTGCTCGTTGACGGCCTTGGAGACCTCCTCCGGCAGCGGGCCGGAGTTGCCGATGCAGGTGGTGCAGCCGTAGCCGACGAGGTTGAAGCCGACCTTGTCGAGGTACGGGGTGAGGCCCGCCTTGTCGAAGTAGTCGGTGACGACCTTCGAGCCCGGGGCGAGGGTGGTCTTGACCCACGGCTTGCGGGTCAGGCCCTTCTCGACGGCCTTCTTCGCGACGAGCGCGGCGGCGACCATCACGTACGGGTTCGACGTGTTGGTGCAGGAGGTGATGGCCGCGACCGTCACCGCACCGTGGTCGAGGGTGTACGTGGTGCCGTCGGGGGCGGTCACCTGGACCGGGTTCGACGGGGCGCCACCGTTCGGGTGGTTGGCCGGGGCGTCGGAGGCCGGGAAGGACTCCAGCTCGGCCTCGTCGGCGGTGTCGACGTAGTTGAGGACGTCGCTCTTGAACTGCTCGGCGGCGTTCGCGAGGACGATGCGGTCCTGCGGGCGCTTCGGGCCGGCGATGGACGGGACGACCGTGGAGAGGTCGAGCTCGAGCTTCTCGGAGAAGTCGGGCTCGGCGGTCGGGTCGAGCCAGAGGCCCTGCTCCTTGGCGTACGCCTCGACGAGCGCGACCTGCTGCGCGGAGCGGCCGGTGAGCTTGAGGTAGTTCAGGGTCTCGCCGTCGATCGGGAAGACCGCGGCGGTGGAGCCGAACTCCGGCGACATGTTGCCGATGGTGGCGCGGTTCGCGAGGGAGGTGGCGGCGACGCCCTCACCGTAGAACTCGACGAACTTGCCGACGACACCGTGCTTGCGCAGCATCTCGGTGATGGTCAGCACCAGGTCGGTGGCGGTGGTGCCGGTGGGGAGCTCGCCGGTCAGCTTGAAGCCGACGACGCGCGGGATGAGCATGGAGACCGGCTGGCCGAGCATGGCGGCCTCGGCCTCGATGCCGCCGACGCCCCAGCCGAGCACACCGAGGCCGTTGACCATGGTGGTGTGCGAGTCGGTGCCGACGAGGGTGTCGGGGTACGCCTGGCCGTTGCGGACCATGACCGTACGGGCCAGGTGCTCGATGTTCACCTGGTGGACGATGCCGGTGCCCGGCGGGACGACCTTGAAGTCGTCGAACGCGGTCTGGCCCCAGCGCAGGAACTGGTAGCGCTCCTTGTTGCGGCCGTACTCCAGCTCCACGTTCTCGGCGAAGGCGGAGTTGGTGCCGAACTTGTCGGCGATGACGGAGTGGTCGATGACCATCTCGGCCGGGGAGAGCGGGTTGATCTTCGCCGGGTCGCCGCCGAGCGCCGCGACGGCCTCGCGCATGGTGGCGAGGTCGACGACACAGGGGACACCGGTGAAGTCCTGCATGATCACGCGCGCCGGCGTGAACTGGATCTCCTGGCTCGGCTGGGCCTGCGAGTCCCAGTTGCCGAGGGCCCGGATGTGGTCGGCGGTGATGTTCGCGCCGTCCTCGGTGCGGAGCAGGTTCTCCAGGAGGACCTTCAGGCTGTAAGGGAGGCGCGCGGAGCCCTCGACCTTGTCCAGCTTGAAGATCTCGTACGACTCGTCGCCCACGCGCAGCGTGCTGCGGGCGTCGAAGCTGTTCGCCGACACGACAGTCTCCTTCATATATGTGCGCGTTCCACCACATCCTGCCGCCACGTACGCGTCGTCGATCCGCTAAGGTAAGGCTAAGTTAGGTATCCCTTACCAGGGTGGCGGCAGCGGTGCGCCTCGGCAGATATCTCGATGTCGAGATAACTCTAGTACATCACCGCCTCCCGGTCATGCCTGGCATGCGGCGAAGCCGCCCAGCCGCCCCATACGGACGCGGCCCGATTGCCGCAGGCGACCCCCCGGCCGACGATCGGATCATGTTCAGCGGCGCGCACGTGATTCTCTACACCCGGGACGCCGAAGCCGACCGGGCCTTCTTCAAGGACGTCGTCGGCTTCGAGCACGTGGACGCCGGGGGCGGCTGGCTCATCTTCAAGCTGCCGCCCGCCGAGATCGCGGTGCACCCCACGACGGACGAGCCCAGGCACGAGGTCTACCTCATGTGCGACGACCTCACCCAAACCCTGACAGACCTGGAGGACCGGGGCGCGGAGATCTCACGGGCCATCACCGAGCAGGCCTGGGGCCTGCTCGCCGCGGTACGACTGCCGAGCGGCACCGAACTCCCGCTCTACCAGCCAAGTCACCCGACTGCGCACGGCGCTTCACCCCCATAGCCCACCCCGATGACAGGTCGCATCTCATATCTGAGATAAGTTGACGCCATGGCAGACGACTACCTCGTACGCATCGGCAAGCTCATCCGTGACGCCCGGCAGCACCGTGGCTGGACGCAGACGCAGCTCGCCGAAGCACTGGCCACGAGCCAGAGCGCCGTCAACCGGATCGAGCGCGGCAACCAGAACATCAGCCTTGAGATGATCGCCCGTATCGGCGAAGCCCTCGACAGCGAGATCGTCTCCCTCGGCTACGCCGGCCCCATGCACCTCCGGGTCGTCGGCCGCCGGCGCCTCTCCGGCGCCATCGACGTCAAGACGAGCAAGAACGCCTGTGTCGCGCTGCTCTGCGCCTCGCTCCTCAACAAGGGCCGCACCGTCCTGCGCCGCGTCGCCCGCATCGAGGAGGTCTTCCGGCTCCTGGAGGTCCTCAACTCCGTCGGCGTCCGCACCCGCTGGATCAACGACGGCGTGGACCTGGAGATCGTCCCGCCGGCCGAGCTCGACATGGAGTCCATCGACTCCGAGGCCGCGATCCGCACCCGCTCGATCATCATGTTCCTCGGCCCGCTGCTGCACCGCATGGACCGCTTCAAGCTGCCGTACGCCGGCGGCTGCGACCTCGGTACGCGCACGATCGAGCCGCACATGATCGCGCTGCGCCGCTTCGGCCTGGAGGTCACGGCCACCGAGGGCATCTACCACGCCCAGGTCGAGCGCTCGGTCTCCCCCGACCGCCCGATCGTCCTGACCGAGCGCGGCGACACCGTGACGGAGAACGCCCTCCTCGCGGCCGCCCGCCACGACGGCGTGACCGTCATCCGCAACGCCTCCTCCAACTACATGGTCCAGGACCTCTGCTTCTTCCTGGAGGCCCTCGGCGTCCGGGTCGACGGCATCGGCACCACCACCCTGACCGTGCACGGCGTGCCGCAGATCGACGTGGACGTCGACTACTCCCCCTCCGAGGACCCGGTCGAGGCGATGAGCCTCCTGGCCGCGGCGGTCGTCACGGAATCGGAACTGACGATCCGCCGGGTCCCGATCGAGTTCATGGAGATCGAGCTCGCGGTCCTGGAGGAGATGGGCCTCGACCACGACCGCTCCGCGGAGTACGCGGCGGACAACGGCCGCACCCGCCTCGTCGACCTCACGGTCCGCCCCTCCAAGCTGGAGGCGCCGATCGACAAGATCCACCCGATGCCGTTCCCGGGCCTGAACATCGACAACGTCCCCTTCTTCGCGGCGATCGCGGCGACGGCCCAGGGCAAGACCCTCATCCACGACTGGGTCTACGACAACCGCGCCATCTACCTCACCGACCTCAACCGCCTCGGCGGCCGCCTCCAGCTCCTGGACCCCCACCGCGTCCTGGTCGAAGGCCCCACCCGCTGGCGCGCCGCCGAGATGATGTGCCCCCCGGCCCTGCGCCCGGCGGTCGTCGTCCTCCTCGCGATGATGGCGGCGGAGGGCACCTCGGTCCTCCGCAACGTGTACGTCATCAACCGCGGCTACGAGGACCTGGCGGAGCGCCTGAACTCGATCGGCGCGCAGATCGAGATCTTCCGGGACATCTGACCTGTCCTGACGTCGTATCGTCACGCCTCTCCCGGCCCGCACACGGTAGTCAGGAGAGGCGTGACACGTGGTGGAGCTGACGGTGTGTCGCAGCTCGCCCACACATCCGACGATGAGATGATATTCAGTTACCTCCGGGGGGCATCGCACCGATGCCCTGCGCGCCGGCTCAGGAGGTACTCACCGCATGCCCGCCCCGTACCACACGCCCTCCGCCCACGACGGCGATCCCGGCCTCGACCGTTTGAAGGCCGTCCTCGAAGAGTGGCGCAAGTCCCTTCTGGACATGGGCGGACGGAACCGGCTGCTGAACTTCAGGCACACCAGGACCGCGACCCTCGAAGTGGTGTCTCCCGGCATCGACACGCTGCTGGCCGGCCTCGGGCAGGGGTGGGCCTTCGCTCCGGTCGCAGAAGGGGCCGAAGAGCCCGAGGATGACGCGGGCACGGGCGGCCCGGTCACCCTCCGCAAGGACACGGACGGCCCCTCTCGCCAGAGCCAGAGCACCGGCCTCGTCACCCAGAAGACCACTCAGGCCGGCCTCAACAGCGCCTTGTACCAGCTGCGCAGCAGAGCCGGCCAGATGTTCAACGACTACGGTCTGTGGGTCCTGTGGCTCGGCATCGGCATGGTCAACTGGTGCGAGGAAGGCGCGCACGAGAGCAGCGCCGCTCCCCTGGTCCTCGTGCCTGTCGAGCTCCGGCGGGAAGAGGGCAGCCGAAGCTATCGGCTGCGGCTCGCCGACAGCCAGGAGCGCCTGCACAACCCGGCCCTCGCCGTGAAGATGGAGCAGGTGGGGGTCGACTGGAGCCCGGTCGGTGACACCGACGTCACGGACCTGCCCGCGGTGCTCTCCGCGGTGCGGAAGGTCACGGCGGGGCTGGACGGCTGGTCGGTCGACGAGCGCATGGTGCTGGGCCTCTTCGCCTCCCACCGGGAGTCGATGTACCAGGACCTCCTGCAGAACGAGGCCCGGATCCTCGCTCATCCGCTGGTACGGGCCGTCGCCCTCGGCCCGGACGCCGGCCTGCCCGACGACGTCGTCGGCTTCGAGCCTCCGGAACTGGACCGCATCGACGAGGTCCAGCTCCCCGAGACGAGCCCGATGGTGATGGACGCCGACGCCTCGCAGCGGCAGTGCATCGCGGCCGTTCTCGACAAGCGCTCCTTCGTCATGAGCGGCCCTCCGGGCACGGGCAAGAGCCAGACGATCACCAATATGATCGCCGCGCTCATGCACGCCGGGCGGAGCGTGCTCTTCGTCAGTGAGAAGGCCGCGGCGCTGGACGTCGTACGGAACCGTCTGCGAGGTGTCGGACTCGGCGACTTCGTCCTGGCTCTGCACAGCGGCGACACGAGCAAGAAGGCCGTGGCCGTCGAGCTCGCCCGCGTCCTGACGACCGAGGCCCGGGTCACCGGTGCCGCGCAGCACGAGCTGGAGCAGGCCCGGCAGTTGCGTACGGACCTGTCCGCACACGCCGCTGCCATGAACGTGTCCCGCGAACCGCTCGGGCTCGGTCTCCAGCAGGTTCTGGGACGCCTGGTCCGGCTGGACCAGGCCGGTGTCCCGCAGCTGCCGTTGTCCGCGCAGAACGACACGGTCGTCCGGACCCTGGGTGCCGGCTCCCTGAGGGAGGCCGTCGACGCTGCACAGTCTGTCGGCCGGGCCTGGCGACCCGCGGCGCAGGGGGCGGCGTTCGCGTGGCGAGGCCTCGTGAACCGCTCGGCGCAGACCGAAGTCTCCGAGGCCTCCGGTGCCCTGGCCGCACTGGGTGCGGCCGTGGATCGACGGCCTTTCGCCGCGGCCCAGGAGGAGCCCGGGTCGGTGCGCGAGCTGAGGCAGACCGTACGGACGCTGCGCGCGGCCCTTCCTGCAGCACCACAGGCCCCCGCCGACGGGCAGCTGCCTGAGGACATCGGCCCTCAGCTGCATCAGCTCGCCGACCTTTTCGGAATGCCTCGGGACGTCGCTCCGGAAGCGGCCTTCGCGCTGTGCGAGTTGGCCGACCTGACGTCGGCCGAGTTCCGGCCGCCCCGTGGGTGGTTCGACGCCCCCGTTCTCGCGCAGGCGCATGCTGCGGCGGCAGAGCTGCGAGAGGCCGTCGCCGCCGAGACCGCGGCGCGGACCACGGCCGAGGACCTCTTCGGTGACCAGGTGCTGCGTGAAGCGGAGCTCCATGCTCTGGCGGACCGCTTCTCCACACAGCACCGAGGCATGCTGTCCCGGTTCTCGGCGCAGTTCAAGGCCGACCGGGCCGCCGCGACCGCGCTCACTGTCAGTGAGACCTGGGACAAGTCGGTCGCTGCCCGGCTCGGCCAGGCCGTCGCCTGGCGGGACGCACACACCGAGGTGGAGCGCCTCGCCGAGCAGCACTCCACGCTCTTGGGCCCCTACGCGCCGCGGACGGATGAAGCGGTCGCCGCTCTCGACGCGGCACTCACCAACGCCGATCGCATCGCCGTACTGACGCGCGGCGCCGATCGGGCCGATCTCGCCGCGCTGCAGCTGGCCCATGACGCGGACCAGGACCGGCTCGCCACCATGCTCGCCGACAACGTCCGCCGTGCACTGAGCGACTGGTGCGCCGTCACCGCGCAGCGCGCGGACCGGTGGGAGGCGGCCGCGGCCGCTCTGCTCGCCCTCTTCGACGCGACGCGCTCCGCCCAGCTCTCGCCGTCCCTGATCGGTTCCTTCGAGCAGGCCCGGGAGGTGATCGACACGCTGGCCGACGACCCGCGCGGGCCGGAGGAGTGGTGGGCCTACCGCGACGGCCTCGCCGTACTCGCCCGGCACCATGCGGACGGCCTCGTCGCGGCGGCGGCCGAGCGGAGCCTCGACCCGCGGCAGCTCCCGGACATCGTCGAGCAGGCCCTGCTGCGGGCATGGGCGGACGGTGTTCTCGCGTCCGATGACCGGCTCCGCATGACGCGGGCCGACGACCTCGACGCCCGCGTCGCCGATTTCCAGGAGGCCGATCGGCGGCTGATCGCCGCGGCCGGCAAGGCCGTCATCGAGGCCTGCAACTCACGTCGCCCCCGCCGCTTCGGCAGTGGTGGCGGCGCGGTGATCACACGCGAGGCGGAGAAGAAGACCCGGCACCTGGCGGTGCGTGAGCTGCTGGACAGGACCCGCGAGGTCGTCCAAGCGGTCAAGCCCTGCTTCATGATGAGCCCGCTCACCGTCAGCCAGATGCTGCCCGCGGATTTCCAGTTCGATGTCGTCATCTTCGACGAGGCTTCCCAGGTCCGGCCCGGGGACGCGATCAACTCCATCTACCGCGGCCGAACGCTCGTCGTGGCGGGGGACGAGAAGCAGCTCCCGCCGACCTCGTTCTTCGATGCCGGCGTCGAAGACGACTCGGACGAGTACGCCGAGGACGTACCCGACTCGTTCGAATCGCTGCTGCACGCCTGCAAGGCCGGGGCCATGCGGGAGCTGCCCCTGCGCTGGCACTACCGCAGCCGCCACGAGAACCTGATCACTTTCAGCAACCGTGAGTTCTACCGGAACTCGATGATCACCTTCCCCGGTGCACAGGAGGAGGGCAACGACGTCGGCGTCGCCTTCTTCCAGGCCGCCGGCGTCTACGACCGCGGAGGCCGGCGCGACAACCAGGCCGAGGCCGCGTTCGTCGCCCAGCGGGTCCTCCACCACTTCGACACGCGCCCCGGTCTCACGCTCGGCGTCGTCGCCCTCTCACAGGCCCAGGCCTCCGCCATCGACCTGGCCGTGCAGCAGGCCCGGCTGGACCGGCCCGATCTGGAGCACTGCTTCACCGAGGACCGGCTCGACGGCTTCTTCATCAAGAACCTGGAGTCGGTCCAGGGTGACGAGCGCGACGTGATGATCATGTCGGTGGGCTACGGCCCCGACGAGTACGGCAAGCTGGGCCTGAACTTCGGGCCGATCAACAAGAAGGGTGGGTGGCGTCGTCTGAACGTCGCCGTCACCCGAGCCCGTCATCGCATGGAGGTCATCGCCTCCTTCCGCGGCGGCAACCTCGCCGACAGCACGAACGAGAGCGTCCGCCACCTGAAGCGGTACCTGGAGTACGCGGAGACCGGCCCGTCGGTGCTCGCCCAGGAGCTGCTCCCGTCGGACGCCGAGCCCGACAGCCCCTTCGAGGAGTCGGTGCTCGAGGTGCTGCGCGGCTGGGGCTACACGGTCCAGCCCCAGGTCGGCGTCGCGGGCTACCGGATCGACATCGGTCTGCGTCACCCCACCCTGCCCGGGGCCTATGCCCTCGGGATCGAGTGCGACGGCGCGATGTACCACTCGTCCAAGGCCGCCCGGGACCGGGACCGGCTGCGCGAGCAGGTCCTGACCGGGCTGGGATGGCGGCTGTACCGGATCTGGGGAACCGACTGGTACCGGGGCCGGGCCGCGGCCGAGCTGCGTCTGCGCGAGGCGGTCGAGCACGCCATCGCCCAAGGGCCACTGATCCGAGAGGCCCCTGTGTCGCTGCCCCGGCAGGCCGGCCCCGTGGACGAGGGCACCGGCAGCCCGGAGCCGGCATACGTGGCCCCGGCGGGTGAGACCGGTACGGCTCGGGTGCCGTCGGCCGCATCGCAGGCCGCCGCTCCCCCGCAACTCGATGTCGAGTACGAGCGCGTACCGGTGGACACGCGGGTCGAGCGGGACTGGAGCGTCCCGTACGAGACCCGGTGGATCAGCGCAGGCTCGGCCCATGAGCTGCACGCTCCGGAGGCCAAGTCCGCCCTGCGCAGGGTGGTGACCGCCATCGTCGAGGCCGAAGGCCCGATCCACGAGGACCTGCTCGTGCAGCGGGCTCGCGAGGCCTGGGGCCTCGCCAAGGCGGGCAGTCGTGTCCGGACCGCCGTCGTACAGGTGGCGCAGGCCCTCGTCCGGTCGAGGACCGTCTCCTCGGACGGTCCGTTCTTCGACGTGGCGCACCGCACGACGCTCAAGGCACGCACACCGGGCGCCGACGAGGTCGCGCGCAAGGTGCTGCACATCGCCCCGGCCGAGCGCCGGCTCGCGCTGTGGGAACTGGCCGCCGAATGCCCCGGCATGTCGGACGAGGAGCTGATGAAGCAGGCCTGCGACTTCTTCGGCTGGCGCCGGATGGGCTCCGACATCCGCGCCACGCTGGTCTCCGACATCGCGCGGCTCCACCAGGATCAGCGCTTGACCGGCTCTCCCGGTCGCATCACGGTGGTGCGCTGACGTTCAGCGCTGAAGCAGTGTGTGGGCAACGTAGG
The DNA here is from genome assembly GCF_042889835.1 of Streptomyces sp. NPDC002463. Lineage (NCBI taxonomy): Bacteria > Bacillati > Actinomycetota > Actinomycetes > Kitasatosporales > Streptomycetaceae > Streptomyces > Streptomyces sp. NPDC002463. The sequence continues at coordinate 186,742 of NZ_JBIARL010000013.1, read as the reverse complement.
CCAAGTGCTGAGCGTTGCCCACCGTCAGCCATGTGGCGAACGCGCCGGTGTTCCCGCTTCCGCGGGCGAGGTCACGGAGCCAGGCATCGCCTGCTCCGGCCGTGGGTCCGCGGAAGTCGGGCAGATCGACGATCCTGCCTGCCGACGCCCGATTGAACGCGATCTTCTCGCTCTTCTCTCTGCCCCTGTGCAGAACCTTCGACATGACGAACATCTGCTCGGTCGTATAACGAAGGAAGCCCCAATCCGGGCCCCCGTTCCGGTCGGGCGGTCGTGGCACCTGAGCGATCGCGTCCGTGTGCTGAGTCCCGTAGTCGCCGTACCTCAGCACGGGTACGTACGCCCGCCGGCTCTGCATTATTTCGCGCCACAACGCCCAGTCACCTCGCGGTTCTTCGCACAGGCCCTGTTCCAGCATCTCCGCTGTGACCCGAGGAAACCCGCCGCTCAGCACACAGACGTCCCGCCAGGGAGCCAGAGGGAAGAGCGCGTCGAGGGCCCGCACGGCCTCCTTGCTGGCGTCGGGCCGGTCTGCACGCACTCCCCCCATGTCCAGGAGCAGATCCACGCCGACTTCGGGTTCGGCCCGTTCCAGCAGCGAGCGCACGCCTTCTGCGGCCCCCGCGTCCCACTCCCCCGTGACGCGGACACGGACCCCGATCCCGCACCCACCGCGAACCGCCGCCGCGAAGGCCACACCCTGCTGAAGGGGGGACCGGTCCGGTCCGGTCACCGGCTGGAGCCTCCCGTACACGCAGTACTCGTCCAGAAGGTCGGCGAGCACCTCTGCCTGCACCTCGTCCGCGAAGGGCGCATCGATCCACGCGGCACCACGGCGCTGGACTTGGCTCACCGAGCGCAGGTCCTTTCGAAGCACTGCGGCAAGGGCCGGAGCGGCGGTTCCTGGCCTCGGCGGCAGGTTCCACAGGGGCGCGATGTGCCGCTGGTCGGCTGCCGGCAGCCAGCCGTAGGCCTCCACCGCATACGGTCGAGCCTGGAGCACGGGCACGTACAACAGCTCGGACACGACGGATTCCCCCTCGGCTCTGCCGACTCCGGTGACGTGTAAGCCAGGGTCCGTATGACCGGCAGAGCGCGAAACCACGCCGATTCAGCCTCTCTGGCCGAAACTACCGCGAGCGGGATGAAACGATCTTCTGTTTCCCTGTCCAGCAACTACCGCATATGCCGGGAACGCCTCCAGCCGTCAGTGCCCGCCATTAGGATTTCTCACGGATGTGCCCTGGTCGGGACGGCCTCAATGCCCCGGAGCCCTGGGCCATCCACCAGTCGGTACGGAAACAAGACGGGCGGGGACAGCGCATGCGGGAAGGCCGGTGGACGACGGTCGCCGACTCCGAGTTCGACCATGAGCGCCGCGGCCTGGAGGCCATCCGCACCCAGTTGCCGGATGCCGACCCGTGGCGCGCCTGGTCGAACTTCACCTTCACCGCGAATACCGGGCACGTCCGCGAGGTCGATCTGCTCATCGTCGCCCCCAGCGGCATGTTCATGATTGAGCTGAAGGACTGGCACGGCTCTGTGACCAGCGAGAACGGCACCTGGGTCCAGACCACCCCGGGAGGCCACCGCCGCCCCCACGGGAACCCGCTCCACCTGGTCAACAAGAAGGCGAAGGAGCTCGCCACGCTCCTCGGCCAGAACGGCAAGCGCGTGTGGGTGGGCGAAGCGGTCTGCTTCACCGACGGTAATCTGCGGGTCCGCCTCCCCGCCCACGACCAGAACGGTGTCTACACCGTCCCCGAGCTCGTGAGCATGCTGAAGCAGCCGCCTCGGGACGAGCGGCGCCGGATCACCGCGATCGACTCCCGCGAGATCAAGGCCGCTCTCGACCGGATCGGCATCCGGCGCAGTGACGCCGCCTACAAGGTCGGCCCGTACCAGCTCGAGCGGAGGTCTTTCGACACCGGCCCCACGTGGGCGGACTACCGGGCCACCCACAGTGAACTGCCCGAGGTCGCCAGGGTGCGCGTCTACTTGAGCGAGCGTGGCTCCGACGCCTCCATCCGTCGTTCGGTGGAGAACGCCGCCCGACGCGAGGCAGCGGTGCTCCAGCGGTTCCGTCACCCCGGCGTCGTGCAGCTGAAGCAGTACTTCCCGTCCGGGCACTCCGCCGGCCCCGCGCTGATCTTCGACTACCACCCGCAGACCCTCCGGCTGGACGAGTACCTGCTGCAGCACGGCAAGCGGCTCGACATCCTCGGCCGGATGGCGCTCGTCCGCCAGCTCGCCGAGACCATGCGGTCCGCCCACTCCAGCCGCATCCACCACCGCGCCCTGGCCGCACGCTCGGTCCACGTCATCCCGCGCAACCGGGGCCGGGAGGGCAAGGCGATCGGGGAGGATGCCGCCTGGCTGTCTCCCCGGCTGCAGATCTCGGACTGGCAGATCGCCACCCAGCGGGCCTCCGGCACGGACGGCGCCACAGGTCAGGGCATGACCCGCTTCGCCCCCACGGCCCTCTCGGTGACCCACGTCTCCGAAGGCTCGGACCCCTATCTCGCGCCCGAGCTGACCGCGCTCAGTGCGGACCCCGTCTACCTCGACGTCTATGGCCTCGGTGTCCTCACGTACCTCCTTGTCACCGGCAAGGCCCCGGCCGCCAGCCAGGCCGAGCTGCTCGCCCGCCTGGAGGCCGGCGAGGGCCTGCGCCCCAGTTCCCTCGTGGACGGCCTGTCCGAGGACATCGACGATCTGGTGCAGGCGGCCACCGCCTACCGCCCCGGTCAGCGCCTGTCCTCGGTGGACGAGTTCCTGGAGATGCTGGAACTGGTCGAGGACGGTCTCACGGCACCGGCGTCCGCTGCGGAGACCGAAACCGTCGACGTTCCGGAGAAGGACCCGCTGGAAGCCGTCGCCGGCGACGTCCTCGGCGGCCGGTGGGAGGTCCGCCGTCGCCTGGGCACCGGCTCCACCAGTCGCGCGTTCCTCGTACGCGACCTGGAGGCTGAAGCCAGGAAGACGCGCCCGCTGGCCGTGCTGAAGGTGGCTCTGTCCGACAGCCGGGGCGAGATCCTCGTGCACGAGGCCGAGGTCATGGGCCGGCTGCGCCCCGACTCCCGGATCATCCGGCTCGTCGAACCGGAGCCCCTGCGCATCGCCGGCCGGACCGTACTCGCCCTGGAGTATGTCGGCGACGAGCGCGAGACGGACGACGGAGCTGCCGACGGAGCGCGCGGGTCGGCCGAGGCCGCCGGCGCCGCTCCTCGCGGGGGCACCAGGCACCGCCGCCGCGAGGAGACCGTCGCCCGCCAGCTCCGCGAGCGCGGCCGGCTCCAGATGGACCAGCTGGAGGCATACGGCGACTACCTCTTCGGCGCGGTGGACTTCCTGGAGGGCGAGAGTGTCTGGCACCGCGACATCAAGCCCGACAACATCGCCATCCGCATCCGCCCGAACCGCACCCGCGAACTGGTGCTGATCGACTTCTCCCTCGCCGGCTATCCGGCGACGGACCATGACGCCGGTACGGAGGGCTACCTCGACCCGTTCATCGGCACCCTCACGCGCACCGCGTACGACTCGCACGCCGAGCGGTACGCCGTGGCCGTCACGCTGCACCAGATGGCGTCCGGCGAACTCCCGAAGTGGGGCGACGGCTCGCTGCCACCCCGGATGACGGACGCGGCCGAGTTCCCGTACCCCGTCGTCGCCGCCGATGCCTTCGAGCCTGCTGTACGGGACGGGCTGCTCGCCTTCTTCCGTAAGGCTCTGCACCGTGATGCCGCGCAGCGGTTCCCCGAGCTCAAGCCGATGCGGGACGCCTGGAAGAAGATCTTCCTGGACGCCGCGCAGGCGGTGCCGTCGAGCCATCGCACGCGCCACCCGGAGCCGGTCGCCGAGCCGTCCGCCGCGGCGGGCACTCCCGCGATCGCCGACGCCGAGCCGCTGTCCGCCGAGGAGCAGCGCGAGCGACTCGCCGCCGCTGTCACTCGGGACACCCACCTGTCCTCCGCGGGCCTGACGCCGGCGGCCGAGTCCTTCCTCTACGGTCTCGGTGTCACGACCGTCGGCGGGCTGCTCGACTACAGCCGGAGCAAGCTGCTCAACGCCCCTGGTCTCGGCACCAAGACCCGCACGGAGGTCCAGCGCCGCCAGCGCCAGTGGGGCAAGTTGCTGCGTGAGGCCCCCGTCTCGCCGCTGACGCCGAAGGGCCGCGCCGAGGCCAAGGAGGAGCTCGCCCAGCTCACGGCCGCCGAATCGGCCGTGCTCGGCACCCTGGCCACGAGCGAAGGCGCGGGCGGGCTCACCGGCTCCGCGCTGCGCTCGGTCAGCCTGGACACGCTCGCCACGATCTTCGTCCCGGAGCTCAACAACAACCGCTCCAACAGCAACAAGATCGAAATGGTGCGGCTGCTGCTGCGTCTTCCGAACGAGCGCGGCGAGCTGCCCGACATCGGCGTCTGGCCGAAGCAGAAGGACGTGGCGGAGACCCTCGGCCTGTCGGCGGGGCGCATCCCGCAGATGCTCAAGGAGGAGCGCAAGCGCTGGAAGAAGCACCCGGCGGTCCAGGCCCTGCGCGAGGAGATCATGGACCTCCTCGCGGGCCTCGGCCGGGTCGCCTCCGCCCTGGAGATCGCCGACGCCCTCGCCGTACGACGCGGCACGCAGCTCGCCGAGCGTGAGCAGCGGCGCGCACTCGCCCTGGCAGCGGTACGGGCTGTGGTGGAGGTGGAGCAGCTCGAGCCGGACGAGGCCGAGTTCCAGCACCAGCCCAACCGCAAGGCCACTGAGGACGCCCTTGTCGCGGGCCTGCTCGCCCTCGACGTCCGTGAGGGCGACGCCCCGGACACGCCGACGGCCCCCGGTCTCCTCGACTACGCGATGCGCCTGGGCAAGACCGCCGACCGGCTCGGCCGCCTTGAGACCCTCCCGACGGCGACAACGGTCCTCAGCGAGCTCGGCGCGCTCACCCCGCCGCCCGGTCTCGTCGACTGGGACGAGCGCCGGCTCGTCGAACTGGCCGCCGCCGCCTCGCCGAACGCCGCGGCCACCCCGCGTCTGGAGATCTACCCGCGCGACCTGTCGCTGGTCCGCGCCCTGCGGCTCACCCAGGCCGGCCTGGTCCCGATGATCCCCGGCGTACCGGAGGCCCGGCAGCCGGGCCTCACCGGCGAGGACATCCACGAACGGGTCCGCGCCCGCTTCCCCGAACTCGTCGTCACCGACGCGCAGGGCGCCGCCACGCACGAGCTGCCGACCGGCAGCCGCCTGACCAAGGCCCTCTTCGACGCCGGCTTCGAGCTCACGCTGTCCACGCGCGAGGACACGAAGACCCTGCGCTATCTGCCCACGCGGATGGACGGCACCTCCAGCTACCTGACCGGCGGCATCGGGCGCCAGTCCACCGATGTGGGCGCGGTGACCCGGTACTCCGACGACCCGCTGCTCGCCGGTGCGGTCCGCACGGACGAGCGCCTCCTCGCCTCCGCACGGCAGGACGGCTACCGGGTCCTGACCGTGCACCACGGCCGTACGGTGGAGGCGATACGGGAGCTGGCCGCGGACCGGATCGGTGCGCGCCCGGTGTCCGTGACCGAGCTGTTCCTGGAGTCCATGCACGGCTTGGTCCCGCCGGGTACGAAGCCCACCTGGGAGACCCTGCTCCGGGCCGACGTGGCCGAGCCGGGCTCACGGGGCGCGATGAAGTTCGCCGAGTACGCGCGGACGGCGTGGGGCACGGTCGAGCCTCGGGTGCGGGAGCTGCTCGACCCGGTGACGGGTGCGGGCCCAGTGCTGCTGACGGAGACGGCCGTCTTCGCCCGGTACGACGCGATGGGCGTCCTTGACCGGCTCGCGGAGGCCGCCCGGCAGGGCGGGCGGGGCCTGTGGCTGCTCGTGCCGCAGCCGGACCCGGCGCGGGAGCCGAAGCTGGGGCCTGTAGCAGTGCCGTACCAGGCGGGCCTGGGCGAATGGATCGACTTGCCTGACTCGTGGGTGAAGAACGCCCACCGGTCGGGTCTTCACGAAATCAAGGGAGACGAGAAGTGATCGACCGCAAAGCCCTGTTGGACGACCTGAAGCAACAGGTCAAGGCGGTCGAGACCGACCTGGGCAAGCAGGTGAAGGTCGTCCCGGAGGGCGCACGCCTGAAGGACGAGTACGACCGCGCGCGGAAGTTGGGCCGTACGGCGGCGACGTGGAACACGTGGCTGGACGAGCGGATCACGCAGGTCGCGGTCGCGTGGGTGCTTGGCTCTGTCTTCGTCCGCTTCTGCGAGGACAACGGCCTGATCCCGGAGCCGTACCTGACGGCGCCGAGCGCCGATCGGCGGGACCTGACGCTGGCGAGGTACGAGGACTACCTGGCGACCTCGGAAGACCCGACGTACCGGGGGTGGCTGGAGCGCGCCTTCGAGGAGTTGGGGAACGGCCAGGCGGGCCGGCTGCTGTTCGACCGGCGGCACAACCCGCTGTACCAGATCCCGCTGTCGCACGACGGGGCGCGGGAGCTGGTGGACTTCTGGCGGGAGCGGGATGAAGAGGGTGTTCTTGTCCACGACTTCACAGATGCGCTGAATGAGGACGGTACGGAGGGGTGGGACACCCGGTTCCTGGGTGACCTGTATCAGGACCTGAGCGAGGCGGCCCGGAAGACGTACGCGCTGCTGCAGACCCCGGAGTTCGTGGAGGAGTTCATCCTCGACCGGACGATGGACCCCGCGGTACGGGAGTTCGGCTACGAGGGCCTGAAGATGATCGACCCTACGTGCGGGTCGGGGCACTTTGTGCTGGGTGCGTTTCGGCGGCTGGTGCGGCTGTGGGGGGAGGGCCAGCCGGGACGTGACCTGCATGAGCGGGTGCGGGCTGCGCTGGACTCGGTCCATGGGGTGGACCTGAACCCGTTCGCGGTGGCTATTGCGCGGTTCCGGTTGTTGGTTGCGGCTATGGCGGCGAGTGGGGTTCGGACGCTGGAGGAGGCGGGTCGGTATGAGTGGCCGATCCACCTGGCGGTGGGGGACTCGCTGATCAAGCACCGGCACCGGCAGGAGAGCCTGTTCGAGGGTGATGGGAGCGAGGACTCGGACGAGCTGGCCGAGTTCAAGTACGAGACGGAGGACGTGCACGAGCACCCGGAGATTCTGAGGCCGGGGCGGTACCACGTGGTGGTGGGAAACCCGCCGTACATCACGGTGAAGGACAGGAAGCTCAATGAGCTTTATAGGGGGCTGTACGACGCCTGTGCAGGTAAGTACGCCTTGTCAGTTCCCTTTGCGCAGCGTTTCTTCGAACTGGCGAAGGCCGGGGAGCCCGAGAGCGGCTTCGGTTACGGCATGGTTGGCCAGATCACTGCTAACTCGTTCATGAAGCGCGAGTTCGGAACGCGACTCATTGAGACCTACTTCGGTCACGAGGTGGAGCTGACTGAAGTCATCGACACATCGGGGGCCTATATCCCCGGGCATGGGACTCCGACGGTTATCCTCGTTGGAAGGAAGCGCGGTGGGGGCAGCCGTTCCATGACCATCCGCACGGTGCGGAGTATCCAAGGTGAACCTGGTGCCCCTGAAATTGCCGAAGAGGGAAAAGTCTGGCAGGACATTGTCAAGCAGATCGACCAGCCGCGTTCCGCGGGCCCCTGGGTCTCAGTCGACGACCTGGACCGCGAACGCTACTTCGGCAAGCAACCTTGGGTTCTCGCAGACGGCGGCTTGGAGATGCTTGAGAGTATCTCCAAGTCCAAGCAAGCCCCATTGAGTCGAGATGTTTCACGAATCGGATTCTACGGAATCCCAGCTGCCGATGACGCAATGACAGCCCCTCATCGGGTGTTCAGCAGGCTCGATGCCGAGGAAGAGTTTATTAAGCGCCTGACCGTGGGTGACGAAGTGCGCGACTTCAACTTTGCCGAAGGCGACAGCATCTTCCACCCTTATGATTCCTATCGAAATCTGCAGGGCCTGAGCACCTTCCCTCAACTATCCACCTGGCTTTGGCCCTACCGGACCGAACTCGGGTCACGGGCTACTTTCTCGGGAGGCACATACTTCAGCGACCATCGCCCGTGGTGGGAATGGCATCAGCTCCCCAAGGATGTAACCGCCCACGCCTGGTCACTGAACTTCGCATTTGTTGCGACACACAACCACTTCGTTCTTGACCGCAATGGAAGGGCATTCACCCGCACCGCACCAGTAATCAAGCTACGCAAGGACGCCTCAGAAGAGGAATACCTGCAGCTCCTTGGCCTGCTCAACAGCTCGACCGCCTGCTTCTGGCTGCAGCAAGTTTCACACAATAAGGGAGAGGGAGGTGGCGCACGCGTCGAGGCGGGCTACGCAGCCATGGGCAGCGAAGCGTGGAAGAACTCGTTTGAGTTCACGGGGACAAAACTGCTGGACTTCCCACTGCCCAGCGCATATCCCGCCGCCACCGCTTACGCTTTGGAATGCCTGGCGGAGCGTCTGGCTGCTGCAACGCCAACGGCGGTGGCCACACAAGGAGCTCCAACCCTCGGCCCCCTCCGCGAGGCCAGCGCCACCTGGCGCACCACACGGGCAAGGATGATCGCCCTCCAAGAGGAACTGGACTGGCAGGTCTACACGCTCTATGGGCTGCATCCCGAGGACCTGCGGGTCTCGGAGAACCCAGACTCCCCCGACATTCCCGAACTCGCCCTCGGTGAGCGCGCCTTCGAGATCGTACTCGCGCGCCGCGTCGCAGCAGGGGAAGTCAGCGATGAGTGGTTCAAGCGGCATGGGTCCACACCCATCACTGAGATCCCTGCACACTGGCCGGCCGCCTACCGCGCGATCGTGCAGAAGCGGATCGACGCCATCGAGTCGTCCCGTGCCATCGGGATGGTCGAGCGGCCGGAGTACAAGCGGCGCTGGGCGACCGAGGGCTGGGACGCGCTTCAGGAGAAGGCGCTGCGGTCGTGGCTGCTTGATCGGATCGAGGACCGCGACCACTGGTTCGATGAGAACGGGATGCCCGCCCTCATTACGCTCTCCCGGCTGACCGACAACTTGTCCCGTGACGAGGACTTCGTCTCCGTCGCCAAGATCTACGCGCCCCGCAAGGAACTCCCCGCCGTCGTCGCCGAGCTCATGACCGACGAGCACGTGCCGTTCCTCTCCGCCCTGCGCTACAAGCCCTCCGGACTGAAGAAGCGCGCCGACTGGGAACACGTCTGGGACCTCCAGCGCCAGGAGGACGCCGCCCAGGACGAGCCGGCCAAGCGGAAGATCCGGGACACCATTCCCGTACCGCCGAAGTACACCTCGGCCGACTTCCTGCGTCCCTCCTTCTGGCGAGCGCGCGGCAAGCTGGACGTGCCGAAGGAGCGCTTCATCTCGTACGGGCAGACCAACGTCCCCACCCCCGACCTGTACGGCTGGGCCGGCTGGGACCACCAGGAGCAGGCGTACGCGCTCACCACGTACATCGCCACACACGAGTCCCTGACCGACAAGGAAGCCACCCCGTTTCTGGCGGGCCTGCTGGAACTCCAGCCGTGGCTGGACCAGTGGCACGGCGAGTTCGACGCCACCTTCGGTACGTCGCCGGCCGACTTCTTCCGGGGTGACCGGCAGATGGAGCAGGGTAAGCACGGCCTGACGGACGACGACCTGCGCGCGTGGCGCCCGGCGGCGGCCACGCGAGGACGTCGTACGACCAAGAAGTAGGTCCAGGTGTGCCAACGGCCCCCGCGATCCGGAAGGTTCGTGGGGGCCGTTGCTGTCTGCTCAGCCGTTCAGCTGCCCGCCCTTGATCGCCGTGACGAAGGAGGACCAGCCGCTAGCCGGGAACACGAGCACAGGGCCTCGCGGGGTCTTGCTGTCCCGGACCGGGACGACTGGGGCGAAGTCGTCGGCGACCTCGACGCACTGCCCACCATCGGGGTTGCTGTAGGAGCTCTTGCGCCAAACCGCAGCACTCAGATCGATGGATCGCACGGCACTTCCTCCAACATGCGCAGGATGAACTTCCGCGACTCGGCAGGGGGAAGTGCCAGGTCGCGCACCGCATCGTAGGCACGCTGCAACCGCTCCACCGAGACGTTTTCCTCTACGAGTTCGCCTTGATGTGCACTCTCCGTGTACGCGACGGTGCGTCCACTCAGCAGCCTCAGGAACATGACATCGGTACTGACCAGCCCGTGAATCCCCATACCCAGCTGTAGCACCTGGATCGCCACGTTGGGCCGCTCGGCAATCTCCGCCAGATACTCGAGCTGCTCTCGGCAGTGCGAGGCGTCCCGCAAGACCGCCTCCGACAGGATCGTCCGGAACGGCGGCGCATCCTGCCCATCCAGCAGCTCGCGACGCTCCATCCGAGCGTCCACCTGCTTGTCCAGCTCCTCGCCCTTCAGACCGCCCGCGGCCAGCAGTTCTCTCGCATACCCCGGCGTCTGCAACAACCCCGGCAACACGCTCACCGCGAAGTGCCACAGGCTCACCGCCTCGGCCTCCAGCGTCATGTACCGCCGGTACCGTTCCTTGAACTGCGACTTGTCCCCCGCAGCCAGTTCCCACAGCGCCAGCAGCAGCCCCGGCGTCCCGTAGAACGTGTCCAGCGCCTGGACGACCTCCGGGCTGCTGATCGTCTCGCCCTTCTCCATCTTTCCGAACAAGGACCAGTCCCAGCCCACCCGCTCCCCGAGCTGCCGCAGGCTCAGCTTCCGCTCCACCCGCAGTCTCCGCAGCTCCTCCGCGAACCGCTGGCGTGGCTCCTGGCTGCGGCCGCTGATCAGTCGTCGCTGCGGCATGGTGCTCCCCTCCGAGTCGCTCGCCCGGGTGGAGGGTGTGGACGGGGCGTGGAAGGTGTGGAACCAGCTGCTGACAGCGGGGAGGTACTCCCCCGTCCACAGCCGGCCCGCCCGCATCCGGGCACATCCTCGTCACACCCGGACTACGGAGCGTAATTCGCCGCATGTCAGCGGGTCCTGGAAACAGCGGAACCCACCCACGAGGAGTGACTCCCCATGGCGCCCACGCCACACAATTCGGCCATCTCTCCCAAGGTCCAGGAAGCCCTGGACGCCCGCGACGCTCTCGCCGCCGCCCTCACCCGCGCCGGCATCCAGCTCCCCGCCATGGACATCCGTACCCCGTGGCTGGACGACCGCGAGGCCGAAGCGTCCTACGCCCTCGTTCACCTCGGGATCTGTTCCGCGCCTATCGCCCACGCGCTCGCCGCCGTGATCATGAATGGGCTCGCCCCTTGACCGGCGCCAACCCCGGCCTCCCGTGCGTCGGCGCCGCCGTCCTCGACACCACCCGCAACCGCGTCGGCCGCGTCATGGGCGCCGAAGGCCCGTACCTCCAGCTCCGCCCCCTCGGTGGCGGTCGCCCGTGGGACGCCGTACCCGCCCACCTCCGCCCGCTCACCAGCGCCGAGCTGCTGAGCGCTCTCGTCGCCGAGGCCAACGCGCGCAGTCGGCGCGGCCCCGTCCACGGACCGCCTCCCCCGACCTGACGGAGTCCGGAGCCGCGCCCTCCACATGATCCACACGCTGTCTTAAGATGACCGGAATCATCTCAGCGGCCCGCCGGGCTTCCGTTCCGCTTCGCGGACTCAGAGGACATGCCCCCACCCGCACGAGCTTTTTTGTGCTGCCTGGGGGCATTTCTTGCTGTTCCGTGAGTCCGCGGCGTCCGTTGCCGCCCGCACGCTCGAGGGTTCTCTGGCGCTGCTCCTGATCGAGAACTTTCGGCACAAGCACAGCCACCAGCCCGGCACCTCGGAAGTCCGCTCCTGGAAGCGCAGCCTCCCCGCCCTCGCGAACGCCCTGGTCGAGGCCGGGCTCGGCGAGGTCGAGGTGATGGTCGAGTACGGGCTGCCCCTCACCAGCAAGCGCGCGGACGCGATACTGGCCGGCGTCCACCCCACCACCGGCGAGCCGTCATACGTCGTCGTGGAGCTCAAGCAGTGGAGCGAGGCCTACTCCGTGGAGGAGGACCCACTCCTCTGCACGATCGATGCCTATACCCACCCCGTGCTGAACCCGATCGAGCAGGTCCGGGGCTACTGCGAGTACCTGCTGTCCTTCAACGCGGCCGTGGAGCGGACGCCCGAGTCCGTCGCGGGCGTGGCCTACCTCCACAACGCCACAGAGACTCGGATCGCCTCACTGAGGACGCTGCCCGAGACCCTCCACGGGCGCATGTACACCGGCGATCAGCGCGGCGCCTTCCTCGACTTCCTTCGTTCGCGCCTCGCTCCCAAACCCGGCGCCGAGGCCGCCGACCTACTCCTCCAGGGCAAGGTCCGCCCCTCCAAGCAGCTGATGAGCGTCGCGGCAGCCGAGGTGCGGGACCGGGAGCAGTTCGTGCTGCTCGCCGAGCAGCGGCTCGCGTACGAGCTCGTGATGTCCGCCGTACGCAAGGCCAAGGGGGCGAACCAGAAGCAGGTCATCGTGGTGACCGGCGGCCCCGGGTCCGGCAAGAGCGTGATCGCCATGCAGCTGCTCGGGGAGCTGTACCGCCGCGGAGTCGCTGCCCTGCACGCGACTGGGTCTCAGTCGTTCACGAAGACGATGCGCAAGGTCGCCGGGGCGCGGAAGCCCGAGGTGCAGAAGCTGTTCAAGTACTTCAACAGCTTCATGGAGGCCGAGCCGAACGACCTCGATGTACTGATCTGCGACGAGGCGCACCGGCTCCGCATCACCTCCGCCAACCGCTACACGAAGGCCGCTCTGCGGACCGGCCGGCCCCAGGTCTCCGAGCTGATCGATGCTGCCAGGGTCCCGGTGTTCCTGCTCGACCAGCATCAGGTGGTGCGGCCGGGCGAGATGGGGACCGAGGAGCAGATCCGGCAGGCCGCTGCCGAGCATGGGCTCGACTGCACGGTGGTGGACCTGGACAGCCAGTTCCGCTGCGGCGGCAGTGACGCGTACGTGCAGTGGGTTGCCGATCTGCTCGGCCTTGAGGGCGGTTCGCCGACCGTCTGGGAGCCGGACGGCAAGGTGCAGCTGAGCGTCGCCGACAGCCCTCAGGAGCTCGAGGACTTCCTCATCGCTCGCCACGACGAGGGCTACGGGGCCCGGATGTCGGCCGGCTACTGCTGGAAGTGGACGACGAAGATCACCCCGGACATGCACAGCCTGCCCACCGACGTCGTCATCGGCGACTGGGCCCGGCCGTGGAATCTGTACGGAGACCGCTCCGTGCTCGGGGCGCCGCCGGCGCCGCTGTGGGCGACGGACGAGGCCGGTTTCGGACAGGTCGGCTGCGTCTACACGGCGCAGGGCTTCGAGTACGACTGGTCCGGTGTGATCATCGGGCCCGACCTGGTGTGGCGTACGGACCGGTGGGTGGTGGACCGTACGGCCTCCAAGGACCCGTCGTTCACCAAGGCCACCCCGGACGACCAGATCGACCGGCTCATCCGGAACACGTACAAGGTGCTGCTCACCCGGGGCATGCTCGGCACGGTCATCTACTCGACGGATCCGGAGACGCGGGAGAAGCTGCGGTCGCTGATCCCTGCGGCATAGGTCGTAAAGGGCGTCCCCTTCCTCCTTCCGACCATCGGTGTCCGAAAGCGGTCATCCGTTGTCAGACCGACGCCATACGATCTGACGAGCTTCAACCATCAGTACTGCCAGCAGCGCCAGCCCGTCGGAGAGTGAGACCGTCAATGGCCCAGCAGCCGCCCCTGCTCCGCGACGTCATCGACATCAAGGAGAAAGTCTCCACATCGGACTTCGTGCTCCAGCTCTCGGAGGCGACGACGCCCGAGGGTGCGGAGCGCGCGCTCCGGGACTACGTGGTCACGGAGCGGCTGCTCGAGAACTTCGACGAGGCGCTCGGCCTGATCAAGTCCGCGCTCGACGGGGCCACGTCCAAGGCTGCCTATCTTCACGGGTCGTTCGGTTCCGGTAAGTCGCACTTCATGGCCGTGCTCCATGCCCTGCTCAGCGGCAGCCCGGCCGCCCGTGCGCGTGAGGACTTCGACCCGATACTGACGAAGCACGAGTGGCTCGGCACGGACGGGAAAAAGTTCCTGCTCGTCCCGTACCACATGCTCGGGGCGAAGGCGCTCGAGCAACGGGTCCTCGGCGGATACGTGAGCCACGTCAAGAAGCTGCACCCGGAGGCATCGACGCCACAGGTGTACCGGACGGACGCCCTCTTCGAGGACATCCGGTCCATGCGGGCGCGCATGGGCGACCAGGCCGTCATCACCGGACTCACCTCGGTGGATGGGACGGACGACGAGGCCGGCGAGGAAGAGGACGAGTGGGGCGAGTCGCTCGCCTGGGCGTGGACGCCGGAGCTGCTCGACACCGCCCTCGCCGCCGAGGAGGTCCACGAGGCCGGGCAGGCGCTCAACCTGGTCCGGCCCACGACTCCTTCCGAGCTGCGGGCGCGCCTCGTGCGCGACGCGAGCACGAACCTGCTGCCCGGTTTCGCGAAGAACGCGGCGGAGGACGAGCACGGGTTCATCTCCCTCGACGCAGGCCTGTCCGTGATCGCCGAGCACGCGAAGTCGCTCGGCTACGACGGTCTGATCCTGTTCCTCGACGAGCTGATCCTGTGGCTCGCGACGCTCATCCACGACCAGAAGTTCGTGGCCCGCGAGGCCAGCAAGATCACGAACTTCGTCGAGGGTGGCGACGCCCGCCGCGCCGTCCCCGTGGTCTCCTTCATCGCTCGTCAGCGCGATCTGCGCGAGCTCGTCGGCGAGGAGGTGTCAGGAGCGGCGGAGTCCTCCATCCAGGACACGCTCAACCTTGCCTCCGGCCGGTTCGACAAGATCACCCTTGAGGACCGCAACCTTCCCCAGGTCGCCCATGCCCGTCTCCTCCAGCCGAAGGACACGGACGCGGCGGCGCTCATCAAGGCGGAGTTCGACAAGACGCGCAAGATCCGCCAGGAGGTCTGGGACACCCTGCTCGGCTCCGACCGGGGTGCGGACGGCGTCGGTGCGGACGAGGAGAGCTTCCGGCTCACCTACCCCTTCTCGCCGGCATTCATGGACACGCTCGTGCACGTGTCCTCCGCCCTCCAGCGCAACCGCACCGGTATGAAGCTGATGGGCCAGCTGCTCGCCAACCACCGCAACGAGCTGCGGCTCGGCGACCTGATCCCGGTCGGCGACCTCTATCCCCTCATCACCGCGGGCGGCGACAAGCCGTTCACGGACAGCCTGAAGGTCGTGTTCGAGGCGGCGGACAAGCTGTACAAGACCAAGCTGCGCCCCTACCTCCTCCTCACGCACAACGTGTCGGAGGAGGACATCGAGAAGTACACCAACCGCCCCGACGACATCACCGACCCGGCTCTGCGCGGCCGCATCAAGCTGTTCGTCGGCGACAACCGCATCGTCGGCACCCTGCTCCTTTCCGCCCTCGCCCCGAGCGTCCCCGCGCTGTCGGAGCTCACCATCCGCCGGCTGTCGGCCCTCAACTACGGCTCGGTGGTCGCCCCGATCCCCGGCCGCGAGTACGGCATCCTGAAGAACAAGATCGCGGAGTGGGCGGGCCGCTTCCCGGAGATCAAGGAGACCGGCACCGAGGCCAATCCGGGTGTCCGTCTCGAGCTGTCCGGCGTCGACGTGGACTCGGTCATCGCCAACGCCCAGATCAACGACAACCCCGGTAACCGCAACGCACTCGCCAAGCGCCTTCTTGCCGAGGAACTCGGCATCACCCAGGGGCAGTTGATCGACGAGCTGAACCTGGTGTGGCGCGGCACGGAGCGAAGCGTCGAAGTGATCTTCGGCAACGTCGTGGACGAGGACGAGCTGCCCGATCACGACCTGATGCCCCAGCTCGACGGGCGCTGGCGGCTCGTGATCGACCTGCCCTTCGACGAGGGCGAGTACGGGCCGGTCGAGGACGCCGACCGCATGCGACGACTGCGCGAGAAGCAGGGCGAGCCGTCTCGTACGGTCGCCTGGCTGCCCACCCATCTTTCCAACCAGCGGTACGCCGACTTCCGCCGCCTCGTCGTGATCGACAAGGCGCTCGCGGACGAGCAGCGCTTCGACGGGCAGTACGCGGGTCATCTGAGCCCCGACAACCGGTCCCGGGCCAAGGGACTCCTCGAGACCCAGCGAGAGACACTGCTCAAGAACGTCAAGGCGGCCTTCAAGCAGGCCTACGGGCTCGCGGAGAAGAAGGCCACCGACGTGGAGCTCGGGTTCGCCGACCACCTCCAGTCGCTGCGGGCGGTCGACGGGCTGACGCTCTCCTTCGGACAGTCTCTGCGCGACGGGATCCGGCACATCGCCGGCAAGCTGCTCGCGAACCAGTACCCGGACCACCCGGAACTCGACCCCGATGGCACCGGTACGGCCGTCCGGCAGGCCGACGCCAAGAAGGTCTTCGGTCACGTCCAGGCAGCCGCCGAGGCACGTGACGGGCGGGCCGAGATCCCGGCCGCCGACCGGGGTCTGATGCGCCGCGTCGCCGGTCCGCTGCGGCTCGGCCAGCAGAAAGAGGCGTACTTCGAGCTCTCCCGCTACTGGGCCGACCACTTCCAGCAGCTGGCCCGCGAGCAGGGCGTCACCGGTGACCTCAGTCTGATCACGCTGACCGACTGGACGGACCGACCGACCCCGCGAGGGCTTCCCGGCTTCCTCGCCCGGCTCGTCGTGGCCTCGTTCGCCGAGATGGACGACCGGGTGTGGGTGCGCGCGGGCATGCCGCTCGACCCCACGCCGGGGCTGCACGAGATCAAGGATCAGGACGCGTTGCGCAGCCAGCCGCTTCCCTCGGAGGAGGACTGGGACGCGGCCCGGCAGCGCTTCACCACGATCTTCGGGGTCCCCGCGCCGACCCTGCGCCGTGGCCGCATGGTGAACCAGCTGGCCCGGCAGATCGCCACTGAGGCCGGCAAGTACCGCGAGGAGGCCCGTCAGCTGGTGACGGAACTGGAGCAGCACGCCGGCTTCCTCGAGCTGGACGAGACGGTGGAGGCGGGACGGCCGGCCATCGCCCGCCGGTCCGTGGAGCTGCTCGACGTGCTCACCCGCTCGGCCGGCCAGGGAGCCGCGGGAGCCAAGAAGACGGTCGAGGCGCTCGCCGCCTTCGACTTCGGCCCCGTGAGCCCCGATCGCTTCGGAACGTCGATCAAGCAGGCCGGTGCGGTGGCCCAGGCGCTGGACTCGGCGTCCTGGAGCACGCTCGAACTGGCCTCCTCCGAGGGGCCCGAGGGCGAGGCGCTCCTCGAGTCCCTTCGTAACTCCGCTCGCAGTGACCAGCGGACCAACGACCTGAAGGACTCCCTGGCGCGCACGCAGCGTGACGTCCTGGCGCTCATCAAGCGGAACCGGGCGGCGAACAACCCGCCGCCCGCTCCGGCTCCTCCGGTGCCGCGTCCGGGCGATGTGGCCCTGGACACCCCGACCAGCCACCCCCGGGTCCCCGATGAGAGTGGATCGGGTGCCGCCGCCACCGGCACCGGCTCGGACGGTCGGGTGCGGCGCTCCGGCGGCGGCCGGACCACGGCCGGGCGTGCGGTGGCGGAGCTCCAGGCCGAGCTCGCCGCGCTGGTCGCCCAGGAGCCCGGCGCCACCATCGAGATCACCTGGCGGGTCGTCGAGTCATGAGTACGGTCGCCACCGGCACGGTCGCGGTACGGCTGAACCTCGCGACGATCACCCAGTACCTGTCCGCCCAGACCTCCCTGGCCGGCGCGCTCGCGGGCCGGGACCGGCATCGGGCGGTCCTGCTGCGCTCGGCTCCACAGTGGGAGGGGCCCGCCGAACTCACATGGGGGGACGGGCAGTCTGCCCGCGTCACCGCGGCACCGTCCCCGCTCGCCGTGCATGAGCTGGTGCTCGACCACCTCGCCGAGCGGACGACGGGACCGGCCGTGCTCGTCGTCCTCACGGACCGGGAGCAGAACGAGCTCGACCCGGCGGTCCTCGCCCGCGCCCACAAGCAGCGCATCGACGCGGTCGACAGCTGGGACGTGGTCCGCGACGCCTTCGGCGCCCAGCAGATCGATCCGCGGCTCAAGGAGGACAACTGGGCCGCGGAGGCGCTCCTGGACGCGGCGCCGCCGGCCGGCTGGTCCCGCCTCGGCGGCGGTCTGCTGTCCCGGGCCAGTGCGCTGACCGCGCTCGCGCTGCGGCGGCTGCGGCTCGGTCCTTATCAGGACGAGCAGGAGCCGGGCCCCCGGGATCACACGACCGCGACCGACAGCCTGGACACTCATGCGCTGCTCGGCTGGTCGCTGACGGAGGCCGGTCCCGAGCGGTTCCTCGAGCTGCGGGGACCCGAGCGCTCCGGTCTCGTGTCGTTCCTCGGCGAGCAGGACCAGGCCGGGCTCGCCGGTCGGGCACTCCTCGCTCTGGTCGAGGCGGAGCACGGGCCGGACGCCGTCGCCTTCGGGCTCGTGTGCTCCACGCTCTGGTGCCACTCCGCACCCGACGCGGCGACGTACACCGCACGCGGTCGCGCCGAGCGCTGGTTCGGGGAGCGTCCGCCGGCGGAGGGCGAGCAGTTCGACGCCCTGGCAGCGGCCTTCGGGCGTGCGGCGGAGGAGTACGTCACGGGACTGCTGACCAGGACGGTCCGGGCGGGGAATCACGGTTCCGAGGACGCCCGGGAGGCCCGCAGGATCAGCGACACGGTGCTGGACCGGGCCTCGGCTCTGGTGCGCCAGTTCGGCGCCGAGGCCGCGGCCAAGTCGAGTCCCGTCCTCACCTCGGGGCTCGAGGCCAGGTTCACCGCCGTGGGGCAGGCGCTCACGGCGCGCGAGCCGGAGGCTCTCACGCGTGCGGTGCGTGCGCTGGAAGACCACCGGCGTGCGAACGGTCCGGAGATCCAGGCGCGGATCGAGCGGACGCGGATGGGCCTGCGACTCGTCCAGTGGGTGGCCACCGAGTCCGTCAGCGCCGACCGGCCCGTGTTCGACGCGATACAGCATCATGTCCAGGAGACGGGTTGGGTCGACCGGGCCCTCGAACACATCGAGGCCGGTGGCGACCCCGATCCCGTCCTTGCCGCCGCGTACGACGGGCTCGCCGCCCGGGTGCGTGAGCGCCGGCGGGAGATCGACCGTGATTTCGCCCGCACGCTCGCCACGTGGACCGCTGCGGGCACCGGGCCCGGTGCGGGGCTGACCGTGGAGACCTTCCTGGAGCGGGTGGTGAAGCCCGTCGTCCAGAGTCCGGACGGCCGGCGCGTGCTGCTGCTGGTCCTCGACGGCATGAGCGCGGCCATCGCCACGGAGCTGGGCGAGGAACTGCGCTCCACCTGGGCGGAGTTCGATCCGCTGAAGGACGGGAGTCCGCGCCGTCGGGCCATGGCCGCGGCCCTTCCGACGCTGACGGCCGTCTCCCGTACGTCGCTTTTCGCGGGCCGGCTCATGCAGGGCTCGCAGAAGGACGAGGCCCAGCTGTTCCCCCGGCTTCCGCTCTGGGGTGGTGCGCCCGCCGCCGTCTTCCACAAGGACGACCTGCGGGCCGAGAGCGCCGGAGAAACATTCGGCCCCGCGCTCACCGAGGCGCTGACGGACGGCCGCACCCATGTGGCCGTGGTCCTCAACGCCATCGACGACCGGCTGGCCAAGGAGCAGAAGCTCGGCGATGGGTCCTGGCAGGCCGCACACGTCCCCGGTCTCCTGGACCTGATGCGGATCGCGGCCGAGCAGGGCATGGCCGTACTCGTCACCAGTGACCACGGGCATGTCGTGGACCGGCACGGTACGAAGGTCGAAGCCGGCTCACCCTTGTCCGCCCGCCACCGGTCCCCGGGCGGCGACCTCGCACCCTCGGAGATCGCACTGCGCGGCAGCCGGGTCGTCGCGCCCTCCCCCGGAGCGTCGATCGTCGCCCTGTGGGATGCCGACTCCCGGTACACGGCCCGGAAGGCCGGCTACCACGGCGGGGCGTCGCTCGCCGAGTTCACCATCCCGGTCCTCGCGTTCCTGCCGTTCGGGGCGACTCCGCCACCGGCATGGCGGGAACTAGGAGGCCAGCTGCCGCCCTGGTGGGACCTCCAGGAGCGGGCGCCGCGGCCCGTCGCGGCCCCGGCTTCCGGGCCGGCGGCCGTACCCGTGAAGCGACCGGCCAAGCAGAAGCCCTCCAAGGAGCAGGAGCGCCTGGCCCGTACCCACGACTCTCTGTTCGACGTCGCGCTCGTCCCGGCGCCGGAGCACGAGGACGCGCTGGTCACCGCTGCCGTGGTCGACCCGGACGACGCCCTCGTCGCGGCGCTCTTCGCGTCGGACACCTTCGAGGGGCAGAAGGAGCTGCTCGCGCGCAAGCCGCCCATGGACAAGGTGGAGCAGGCGATCCGGTCGCTGATCGACGCCGGGGGGACCCTCCCGGTGACGGCCCTGGCCCAACGGGTTTCCTACCCGGCGACGCGCGCCGACGGGTTCGCCGCCATCCTTCGGCAGCTCCTCAACTACGACGGTGTCCAGGTCCTGGAGACGCTTCCCGACGGCAGGACGGTCCGTCTCGATCTGCCCTTGCTGCGCATCCAGTTCGGCCTGGACTGACCCCTCGCCCGCCCACGCATCCGCACGATGAGCCAGGAGCCATGAGCGCCAACGACCGTGTTCTGATCAATCAGATGATCGACGAGTGGCGGAACGCCCGCAGCGTTCCCCTGTCGTTCGACGCCGCCTTCGAACGGTTCGCGAGCGAGCACGCCCTGCACGGGTTCGGGCTTTCGGAGGAGGAGATCGAGGCCGGCATCATCGGCGGCGGGAACGACGGCGGCATCGACGGCGCGTACGTGTTCCTCGCGGCCGGCTGCTGCACGAGGACGGCGAGATCTTCCAGAACTCGTCGGCCGCTTCCCAGGTGGAGGCCGGCACGCAGCTGACCCTGTGGCTCGTCCAGGCCAAGACGAGCCCGGCCTTCTCCGAACTGGCGCTGGACCGGGTGGCCGCCACCTGCAAGGACCTCCTGGACATGGAGGTAGACGACGACGCCGTGGCCATCCTGTACAACGAGGACCTCCGGGCGCGCTTCCAGCTCTTCCGGGAGGCCCTGAAGCGTCTCGCGCACCGTCATCCGACGATGCTGATCAAGTTCTCGTACGTGACCCGCGGCGAGGCCTCCGAGGTCCACCTCAAGGTGCAGACGAAGGCGAAGCTCCTGGAGGCCCAGCTCACCCAGGCCTTCGCGATCTCGACGGGCGAGGTCGAGTTCCTGGGCCCCGCCGAACTGTGGAAGCGGGCCAGCACTCTTCCTTCGTACACCCTGGAACTTCCCTACCGGGAGAGCATCACCCACGGCACGAGCCACATCGCCCTGGTCGGCCTGGGCGAGTACATCGACTTCCTCAGCGACGAGACCGGCACGATCAAGTCCCACGTCTTCGACTGGAACGTCCGCGACTACCAGGGCAACGCCGAGGTCAACCGGGAGATCACCGCCTCCCTCCAGAACGCGGACGCTCCCGAGTTCTGGTGGCTCAACAACGGCATCACGATCGTGTGCTCCCAGGCCACGTCGATCGGCAAGCGCCTCAGTCTCTCCGACGTGCAGATCGTCAACGGTCTCCAGACCTCGTACACGCTCCACGAGACCCTGCGCGACCTCTACGCCGCCGAGCCGGCCGCCCCCGTCTTCGACCGGCTGGTCCAGGTGCGCATCCTCGTCACGGCCGACCAGGCTGCGCGCGATGCCGTCATCCGCGCCACCAACCGACAGACCAGCGTGCCGGTCGCCTCCCTCCGGGCCACCGACGACATCCAGCGGCAGATCGAGTCCTACTTCCTCGAGCACGAGTGGTTCTACGACCGCCGCAAGAACTTCTACCGGAACCAGGGCAAGCCCACCGACCGCATCGTCAGCATCCCGCTCCTCGCCCAGTCCGTCATGGCGATGGCTCTGGGACAGCCGGACGCTGCACGCGCCCGGCCGTCCAGTCTGCTCAAGTCGGACACCGACTACCGGCGGGTGTTCTCCGAGAAGACGGAGCTGCCGGTGTACCTGTGGCTGGCCAGGGCTCAGCGCCAGGTGGACGAGTTCCTCCAGTCGACCTCGGAGCCCGTCTCCCGCTCCGAGTACACCAACCTCCACTTCCATCTGGCGATGTTGGGCACCGTGGATCTCATCGGCCGTGCCTTCAACAGGCCGGACACTCTCAACAACGCCGCCCGGGAAGACATCTTCCCGACCCCTGCCCGCCTGGAGTCGCTGTGGGCGTCGCTCCGCGAACAGTTCGAGCTCTTCCAGAAGGAGCGGCAGTGGGGGCCGGACAAGGCCGCGAAGAGCGCGGAATTCGTCGCCCATCTGACGACGACCCTCGGCTACGGCAGCCTTCGCCGGCGGTGACGCGGCCGGACCACCGCACCGGGGCGGATGGGAGAATGGGCGGGTGAGCACTCCTCGTCCCACCGTCGTGTCCGCCGCTCGGCGCCGAACCGCCATCGACGCCCTCCGACGGGGCGCGGTCCCCGAAAACGGCCTCGACCTGCTCGCCACCGGGCTCGACCGCTTCGAGTCCGCCCTCGATGCGGAACTCGACGCGGTCGCCTCGGGGGCCTCGGTCTTCAAGGCCGTACGTGGCGAGTATGGCTCCGGCAAGACTTTCTTCACGCGCTGGCTCGGTGAGCGTGCCAAGCAGCGGAACTTCGCCGTCTCCGAGATTCAGATCTCGGAGAACGAGACTCCTCTGCACAAGCTGGAGACCGTCTACCGACGGCTCACCGAGCGGCTTGCGACGGCCAGCTTCCCGCCGAGCGCCCTGCGTCCCGTGGTGGACGCCTGGTTCTACGCCCTGGAAGAGGACGCCCTCGCCGCCGGCGCCGACGAGAAGGACCTGGACGGTGAGGTGGAGAAGCTGCTCGCCGCCCGGCTGACCGAGGTCTCGCGCCATGCGCCGTCCTTCGCCACCGCTCTGCGCGGCTACCGGTCCGCACTCGCGGAAGGCGACGAGGCGACGGCAGCGGCAGTCCTCGCCTGGCTCGGCGGCCAGCCCCATGTGGCAGCCGCGGCCCGGCGCTCCGCCGGCGTCCGCGGAGACCTCGACCACTTCGGTGCCCTCGGTTTCCTGCAGGGACTGCTGACCGTGCTGCAGGACTCCGGCCATCGGGGACTCTTCGTCGTCCTCGACGAGGTGGAAACCCTCCAGCGGGTACGGTCGGACGCCCGCGACAAGGCGCTGAACGCCCTCCGGCAGCTCATCGACGAGGTCCACTCCGGCCGCTTCCCCGGCCTCTACCTCGTCATCACCGGTACACCTGCCTTCTTCGACGGCCAGCAGGGCGTACAGCGACTCGCACCGCTCGCCCAGCGGCTCGCCACGGACTTCACGACGGATCCACGCTTCGACAACCCTCGAGCCGTCCAGTTGCGCCTGCCCGGATTCACCCAGGAGTCCCTGGCCGGCCTCGGTGTGACCATTCGCGATCTGTACGCCTCCGGTGCTTCGGCCCCCGACCGCATCACGTCGCTCGCCGACGACGCCTACATCGCCGACCTCGCCCGGGCCGTGGGCGGATCACTCGGCGGGAAGGTCGGCGTGGCGCCCCGGCTCTTCCTGAAGAAGCTGGTCGGGGACGTCCTGGACCGCATCGACCAGTTCGAGGACTTCGACCCGCGCCGGCACTACCGGCTCACGGTGACGGACACCGAACTCACCGACGTGGAACGAAACCTGGCCGCCGCGTCGTCCGCCGACGGCATCGATCTGGACCTGTGATGGCGAACGGCGCGGACCCGGTCGACCGGCTCGACCCCGTCGTCCTCCACCACGTGGTCAACACGCTCGGCTGGCCGGACCTCCGGCCCCTGCAGCGTGCCGCCATCGATCCGGTGATAGACGGCGAGGACGCCGTACTGCTGGCCCCCACGGCTGGAGGGAAGACCGAGGCCGCCTGTCTCCCGATCCTCTCGGCCATGTCCGCCGGAGGCTGGACCGGCACCTCGGTCCTCTACCTCTGCCCCCTCAAAGCGCTCCTCAACAACCTGATGACGCGCATCGACAGCTACGCGCAGTGGCTCGGGCGCAGCGCCGCCCTATGGCACGGAGACACCAAGGAGTCCCAGCGTCGCCGTATCCGTACCGAGCGGCCGGACATCCTGCTGACCACTCCGGAGTCGCTGGAGGCCATGCTCATCGGCGTGAAGACCGACCATGCGCACTTGCTGGGAGGCGTCAGGGCTGTTGTCGTGGACGAAGTGCACGCCTTCGCGGGCGACGACCGCGGATGGCATCTCCTAGCCGTCCTTGAACGCCTGGAACGGGTGACAGGGCGCGCCATCCAGCGGATCGGGCTGTCCGCGACCGTCGGCAATCCGGAGCAACTGCTCACCTGGCTGCAGGGCGCGAAGGCCGGACAGCGCCCGGGCAGGGTCGTGGCCCCGGGCGCTTCCGGTGTCCCCGCCGGATCGCAGCCGCCCGGAGAGGTCGAGCTCGATTACGTGGGTTCTCTGGACAACGCCGCCAAGGTCATCGCCGCCCTGCACAGAGGCGAGAAGCGGTTGGTCTTCTGCGACTCCAGGCGCCAGGTAGAGGAGCTGGGTGCGGCGCTCAGGGCACGAGACGTCACCGTCTTCCTCTCGCACGCCTCTCTGTCCGCCGATGAACGGGCCAGGTCCGAGCAGGCGTTCGCCGAGGCACGCGACTGCGTCATCGTCGCCACCTCCACCCTGGAGCTGGGCATCGATGTGGGCGACCTGGACAGGGTCATCCAGATCGACTCCCCCGCCACCGTCGCCTCGTTCCTGCAGCGCATCGGCCGGACGGGGCGGCGCCCCGGTTCCAGCCGGAACTGTCTCTTCCTGGCCACCCACAAGGACGCCCTGCTGCAGGCCGCAGCGCTGCTCCTGCTCTGGGGGCGCGGCTGGGTCGAACCCGTCGTGGCACCCCCCGAGCCGCGCCACCTCGTGGCCCAGCAGCTGCTCGCCGTGACGCTGCAGGAACACAAGCTGGGTGACCGGCTCTGGTCCGAGCAGTGGAACGGTCTCGTTCCGTTCGACCGCTCGGCCGCGCCCGTCCTGCGCCACCTCGTGGACGAAGGCTTTCTGGATTCCGACGGAGGGATGCTGTTCGTCGGAGACGAGGCGGAACGCCGCTTCGGGCGACGGCACTTCATCGAACTGACGGCCTCCTTCACCGCGCCACCTCAGTTCACCGTCCTGTCAGGGCGCACCGAGATCGGCCGGATGGATCCCACTGTCCTCACCGACGAGCGGCCGGGGCCGCGCCGACTCCTTCTGGCCGGCCGCAGCTGGCAGGTGACCTTCATCGACTGGGGCCGCAAGAGGGCTTTCGTCGAGCCCGTCGAGAGCGGCGGCGTCGCGAAGTGGTCGGGCGGATCGGTCGTCGGCCTGTCGCACGCGCTCACCCGCGCGATGCGCGAGATCCTCCTCGGCGAAGATCCGCCCGTCACGCTCACGCGGCGGGCCGAGGTCTGTCTGCAGGAGTGGCGCGACGAGAAAGCGCCCCGCATGGTCCATCCCGACGGCTCGCTCGTGGTGCGGCAGGGGGACGACGTCCGCTGGTGGACCTGGGCGGGCTACCGTGCCAACGCGACACTCGGCGCGACGTTGGGGTCGATCGCCGACCCCGTTCAACGCCCGACCGACTGCTACGTCCGGCTCCGGGAAGACCTGACCCAGGACATGTGGCGGAGTGCCCTCAAGGCTGTGGATTCCGGTCCCGCCCTGGTGCTTCCCGATGTCGATCCGCGGGCGGTGGCGGGCCTGAAGTTCTCCGCCGCACTGCCCTTGCGCCTTGCCACGGCGACGGTCGCGGCGAGGCTGGCGGACTTCGACGGCGCACGTGCCGCGCTGTCGGAGCGGACCAGGTTCCAGTCGGCCTAGTCACGCCGACCGGAGCTTTATTGGTCCATCGTCAAGTCTGCCGCGTATTAGTATGGTTCGCGCTGCGCACCTTCCCGGAGGGTACGTCAGCGGTGTTCAGACGCCGGTTCTCGATCGCGACTGAAGAGTGGTTTCCCCCGTGTCCCGTACGTGGGGTGAGTGCGGATGCCCGGTAGGGCGGTCCCTGCCATTCCGATGTCGTACCGAGGAGTGGTGTTCATGAATCCCGTTGAGTGCAAGCCTGCGCGTCGCAGCAGGATCCGCAGGATCCTGTTCGACGTCACCGTGGGTGTCGTCGCCAATCTTGTGGTGGCGGCCCTGACGGCGGCAGCGCGCCTGGTCTTCTGACCCCGGCGGATGGCGGGCCCGGAGAGCCCGCCATCACACTTCTGAACCACTCCTGTCAGAAGAGCCTCAGCTCGGCTTCGTATGATTCTCCCGACCTGCGGTTCTTGCGGTTGCGTCGTCCTCGTCGAGGCCGGGGCAGGTGGGGCCGGCGGGCTTCCTGCGGCAGGTTCTCCCAGATGGGCCGGAGGCCGTGGACCTCCACCTCGCCAACCAGTTCCTTGAGGTATGTGCGGGTCTCCTCGTCCGTGGAGTACAGCACCGTCGCGCGGCTGGCCCTCGTCATCAGCACGTGATAGGCGTGGCGTACGAGCCGGGCGAATTCGTCGTCGTCGACACTGCCGGCCTTCACCTTCGGGTCGAATGATCCGGGCACGGCGACACGTTTGACTTCGGACTCCGGGTCCTGAAGCTCCTTGCCTCGCCGGAATACCCATTTCTCCCCGCGGCGCACCATGTCCTCGCCCATGATCACGCCGCACCAGTCCCATTCGAGGCCCTGTGCGGTATACACGCAGCCGATCTGGCCGAGACCGTTCTCGTGCACGGACCAGATCCTCGACGGGGGTGCGTCGTTCTCGCAGAAGCTGTCACTGTCCGCGTTCCACGGTCGGTGCCAGTCTCCGATACGGACGTCGGCCTCCAGACTCTTGGTTTTCCCCTGCGGCTTCGTCCACGGCCAGCAGTAGCCTGCGACCATGCGCGCGGAAGCGCCGGCCAGCGCTTCGGTGCGGATGATCCGTTCGAGTTCCTCCGGGGTATCGGCGACCTCGATGTGCATCAGTCCGTCCGGTCTCCATGGATCGGGCGTCTCGTCCGTGACTCCCAGTACGGCCCTCACCCAGCGGATGTAGGCATCGCTACCGCCGCAGCGGAACTGCTCCCGCAGGTTGAACCGGGCAAGCCGGGCATCGTGCCGGACGGCCGCTTCCTCGATGAGTTTTACGGTGCCCACCTCGTTCGGCCGAACAGACTGGGCCTCGTCCAGGAAGAACACGGTCAGGCGGGACGCCGCGAGCAGTTCGTCCACCTGTGGCCCCGTGCCCTGCTCCTCGGGCTTCCAGAACCGGCTCGTCGAACGGTCTCGCAAACGGTGCGCTTCATCGCAGATCAAGACGTCCAGAGGCGGATCGGGCGGAGTGACGAAATTACTGAAGTAGGTGAACGACTCCCGGAACTCGCTGTCTCCATATCCGACGTGTTCCTGCATCGCCCCGTTGAAGGCCCTGCTGCCACTGGCGTACTTCACTGTGCGCCCCTGAGCCTCCAGTTCGGTCTTCATCTGCAGGCCGATGGCGCTCTTTCCCGTTCCCGCGCCGCCGGTCACCAGAAACACCACGCGACGCTCGTCCGGAATCAACTCCGGTCGACGCGGATTCGGGAGGATCCGGGATGCGGTCTCGAGAATGTTGTCGGCGACGTCCTTCTGCCTCCCCCGCAGAGTGAAGACCGTGTCGACACCGCGTGACCAGATCATGGCGTCCAGCAAAGGTGTGTTGCGCAGCCCCATGCCCTGCAGCATGATCTCGGCCATCGAGGACGCTCCCTCGTCGGCGAAACTCCCTTGGAGGTCGGAAAGGAGTTGCTTGCGCCGGTCGCTCGTATAGATACGGGCATACACTCCGGTCGGCGCCTCCACATCGAGAAGCGGACGCACAGATTCATCCGTGGCGTTGTGCAGGTAGGCGAATCCGCCACACTCGAAGTCAAGCCCCTGGAACGGCCCCCGGCCGCTCGTGAACGCGTGGTAGTACTCCCGCAGCTGCAGGGCCGGATGAGCCTTCGCGCCCATGCCCTCCACGTACACCAGGTCTGCGGTCGCCTGTTCCACCCTGGTGACGCCGGACCAGCGCTTCAGCTCGACCAGCTGTACGGACGGCCGGTTCTCCTCAGGATGGCGGCCCACCAGGACCACGTCGATGAGCCGCGGGCCACCCGGGCGATCGGAGTCGTCGATCGTGGCAGCGCATTCGACGACCATCTCCACGTTCCCTCGTCCCGCGGCCACCAGATCGCCCGCCAGACTCACCAGACTCTCCGCCCAGGCGGAACGCTCGGTGACCGAGGCGTCAGCGCTGCGGAAGTGTCGCCATCGCGCGGCGAGGTGCGGCACCATCAAGCGCCGGGCGTTGAGCGTGAGCAGATCCTGCGCTGCCATTTTCAGCAGGAGCATGGACACGAGGTGGTTCCCCCAGGGCACGAGTGACTCGTGCGGGTGGGGGCATGTCCTCGTGGGGAAGCCCGTCGGGCCGCATTCCGTGCCAGTGATCTTATGGGTAGCCGGCCGCGAACGGACCACCTGTCCCACGGCGAGCAGGTCGCCGAGTCTCATATCGATCCGGGCACAACGGAGTGGCGGGGTTCCGGAGGTCTCTACGATCCCGGCGTGGACTCGTACGCGTATGCACCGCCGCCGCCTCCGTCGCCGCCCCGAGGGGCTGTTCGGCGGTGGTGGCGGCATCCGGGGCTCGTCGTCGTCGCGCTGGTCGTGCTGCCGCCCGTCGGGATCGGGCTCGCGTGGCTGAGTCCCTGGGACCGGAAGCGGAAGATCCTCGCCAGTGTGCTCGCGGCCGTGTGGTTCGCGCTGCCCT
Organism: Streptomyces sp. NPDC002463; assembly: GCF_042889835.1. Classification (NCBI taxonomy): domain Bacteria; kingdom Bacillati; phylum Actinomycetota; class Actinomycetes; order Kitasatosporales; family Streptomycetaceae; genus Streptomyces; species Streptomyces sp. NPDC002463. The sequence continues at coordinate 158,096 of NZ_JBIARL010000013.1, read as the reverse complement.
TCCTCAGGGGTGATCCGCCGAAGGAGGAGAAGGCGGGGAGGGGCGACGCCCGGCCGCCCGCCGCGTCCGTCAGCGCCTCCGCCGCCCCCTCGCCCGCCGGGCCCCCCGCGCTCGTGGGGAAGGGGCTCGAGGAGGCGCAGGAGGTCGCCTCCGCCGCCGGGTACTCCGTCGTGTCGCACGATGCCTCCGAGCGGGACGACCGGCAGTGGGACGCGGGTGAGTGGGCCGTGTGCTTCCAGACCTCGGCGGGGCAGCGGGACGGTGGCCGGCCCGTGCTGGATCTCGGTGTGGTGCGGGACGGGGCGCCTTGCCCCGGCGCCGACGGAGGCAGGATTCCCTGGCCGGCGATGCCCGCCGTCACCGGGGTGACCCTCGCTCGGGCCGGTGAGCTGCTGAAGCCCGTCGGGGTCAAGAAGGTCGACGTGGAGAGCGCGTACTCCGATGTGGAGCTGCCCGGTGTCGCCGACCCGTGGAAGGTCTGCTTCCAGGACCCCGCTCCGGGCAGGCAGATCGAGAATCCTCAGTACTCGACCGTGTATCTGAAGGTCGCTCCGCCCGGTGCCCCCTGTCCCGAGCGGCCGTACGCCGAGCTGCATCCGGACAGGCCCTAGGGCCTGTCTTTCGTGCCGGGCCCCGCGAGCCCGGCATGACCCGAAAGACAGGCCCTAGCGCTCAGGCCCCCGGCATCACGCCGCCGCCTTTGAGCCGTTCGAGGTCGGATGCGCGGACCTGGATCACGAAGAGGGCGACCAGGGCACCGACGACCGCGAAGATCGCCGCTGTGACGAAGCCCGCGGTGACGCCGGAGGTGAGGACCTGGTCGCTCCAGGGCGGAGGAAGCTGGCCGGTCTTGGCGAACTGGGCCTTCTCCAGCGGGCCGGCCTGGGAGAGGAAGGCCGGTACCTGCTGGTCCGCCTCGTTGCGGCTGGCCGTGCCGAAGACGGTCACCAGGATGGAGAGGCCGAGCGAACCGCCGACCTGCTGCATGGCGTTGAGCAGGCCGGACGCGGCGCCGGACTCCTGCGGTTCGACGTTCGACAGCGCCATGATGGTCAGCGAGACGAACATCAGGCCCATGCCCATGCCGAAGACGAGGATCGGTCCGAGGATGCTGCCCGCGTAGGTGGAGTTCACATCGGTGAGCGTCAGCCAGGACAGGCCGATCGCGGTGAGGATCGACCCCGTCACCATGAAGGGCTTCGGGCCGAGCCTGGGCAGCAGGTTGGACGTGATGCCGGCGCCGACCGCGATGATCGCGCTGACCGGCAGGAACGCGAGGCCCGTCATCAGGGGGCTGAATCCCAGCACCTGCTGCACGAACAGGGTGAGGAAGAAGAACATCCCGAAGATGGCCGCCGCCAGGCAGAGCATGATGACGTAGGTGCCCGAGCGGTTGCGGTCGGCGAACATGTGCAGCGGCGTGATGGGTTGCTGGGAGCGCCGCTCGATGAGGATGAACGTGGCCAGGAGGACGATCGCGGCGGCGAACGAGCCGATCGTGTAGGGATCGCTCCAGCCCTCCTGCGCGGCCCGGATGAAGCCGTACACCAGCGCCACCATGCCGAGCGTCGAGGTCAGCGCGCCGGCGAGGTCGAAGTGGCCGGGGTGCCGCTCGGACTCCTTGACGTGACGCGGCGTGAGGATCGCGATCACGATGGCGATCGGGACGTTGACGAAGAAGATCCAGCGCCAGTCGAGCCATTGGACGAGCATGCCGCCGGCCACCAGGCCGATCGCGCCGCCGCCGGCCGAGACGCCCGCGAAGACGCCGAAGGCCCGGTTGCGTTCCGGGCCTTCGTCGAACGTGGTGGTGATGAGGGAGAGCGAGGTCGGTGAGGCTATCGCGCCGCCGACGCCCTGGAGCGACCGTGCCGCGAGGAGTTGCCACTCGCTCTGCGCGAGTCCGCAGAAGAGGGAGGCGAGCCCGAAGAGCAGCACGCCGAAGATGAAGACGCGTCGCCGGCCCAGGATGTCACCGGTGCGCCCGCCGAGGAGCAACAGGCCCCCGAAGGTGAGGGTGTAGGCGTTGACGACCCAGGACAGACTGGTCGTGGAGAAGTCCAGTGCGCTCTGGATGTGCGGGAGCGCGATGTTCACGATCGTGATGTCGAGAACCACCATGAGCTGGCAGGACGCGATCACGAACAGGGCGATGCCCTTGCCGTCGCCGCCCTTCTTCGGGGCGGCGGTCTGTGCCGGTGTCGTCGGCTTGGGTGTACTCATTGGGCGCCTCGGGCCTCGCCTGGTGAGTGAGCCGTGGGCCGGTCAGTCCACCTTTCGACACTAAGCCCGGCCCGGACGGTCGACCAGTTGATCAAGCGTGCGCGGGCTCGTCCAGGACCGCGAAGCCGTCGAGCTCCACCAGGGCCTGCTCGTCCCAGAGTCGTACGACTCCGATGACGGCCATCGCCGGGTAGTCGCGGCCCGCCAACCGGCGCCAGATACGGCCCAGTTCGTGCGCCTGCTCGCGGTAGCCGGGGACGTCCGTGGTGTAGACGGTGACGCGGGCGAGGTCGGCGGAGGTGCCGCCGGCATGCCGCAGGGCGGTGAGCAGATTGCCGAGGGCGGTGGCGAACTGCTCGGCGAGGCCCTCCCCCACGACCTTGCCCTCGGTGTCGAGCGCGGTCTGTCCGGCGAGGAAGACGAGCCGGGTCCCGGTGGCGGTGACGGCGTGCGAGAAGCCGGTGGGCGGGGAGAGTTCGGCGGGGTTGTGGCGGTGCAGGCTCATGGGGTCGACTCCTCGGTCTTCGGCTCCTCGGTGAACGTTGCGGGCGGCACCTTCGCGTACAGCTCCTTCGCGATGATCGTGCGCTGGACCTCCGTCGCGCCCTCGTAGATCCGGGGCGCGCGGACCTCCCGGTAGAGGTGCTCCAGGAGGTGGCCGCGCTGGAGGGCGAGGGCGCCGTGCAGCTGGACGGCGGCGTCGACGACGTACTGGGCGGTCTCGGTGGCGAGGAGCTTGGCCATGGCGGAGCGCCGGGGGACGTCCGGGTCGCCCTCGTCGTACGCGACGGCCGCCGCGTACACGAGGAGGCGGGCGGCCTCGGTGCGGGTGGCCATCTCGGCGACGCGGTGCGAGACGGCCTGGAGGTCGGCGAGGACGCCCCCGAAGGCGGGGCGGGCGGCCGTGTGGGCGAGGGCCGCGTCGAGGGCGGCCTGCGCCATCCCGACGGCGAAGGCTCCGACGCTGGGGCGGAAGAGGTTGAGGGTGTTCATGGCGACGCGGAAGCCCTTGTCCGGTGCGCCGAGGAGGTCCTCGGGGCCGACGGGGACGCCGTCGAAGGTGAGGGTGCCGAGGGCGTGCGGGGCGAGCATGTCGAGCGGCTCGCCGCCGAGGCCCGGGCGGTCGGCGGGGACGAGGAAGGCGGTGACGCCGCGGGCCCCCGCACCCCGGGTCGTGCGGGCGAAGACGGTGGCGAAGTCGGCCTCGGGGGCGTTGGAGATCCAGCGTTTCTCCCCGTGCAGACGCCAGCCGCCGCGCCCGTCGGGGACGGCGTCGAGGGCGAGGGCGGCGGCGTCGGAGCCGGCGTCCGGTTCGGAGAGGGCGAAGGCGGCGACGGCGCGTCCCGCGGTGGCCTCGGGGAGCCAGCGGGCGCGCTGGGCGGGCGTGCCGAAGGCGGCGACGGGGTGGGTGCCGAGGCCCTGGAGGGCGAGGGCGGTCTCGGCCTCGGTGCAGGTCCGGGCGAGGGATTCGCGCAGGAGGCAGAGCTCGAGGGCGCCGGCCTCGAAGAGGCGGGCGAGCAGGCCGAGCTCGCCGAGGGCGGCGACGAGGGGGCGGTTCACCCGGCCGGGTTCGCCCTGGTCGGCGAGGGGCTTCAGGCGTTCGGCGGCGAGCGCGCTGAGCTCGGCACACCAGGTGGTCTGTGACGGATCGAGCGAGAATGCGGGCATGTGGGCCCTCCCTGACGCCCTCCGGCGCCCGTGTGGCGGCGCCGTGCGGCGCCGTCGTCCGTGCACCGTCCGGCGCCGTGGTCCTGACGCCGCCCGGCGCTCTCCTCCGGGCTCCCTCCGGGGGCCCGGTCCCGACTCCTTCCCGCGCCTTCGCCCAGGCGCCCTCCGGTGCCTTCGTCCCGACACCGTCCGACGCCCCGGCCGGGGCGGCATCCGGCGCCCTGGTCCCGGCGTCGCCCGACGCCCTGGTCCGGGCGGCGTCCGGTGCCTTCGCCCCTACGCCTCACGGCACCTCTGTCGCGAACCGTTGACTGTCGTCACCAACACGATACGCTCGTGGAGCGATGGACGACCCCACCACGACAGGGGGACGGACTCATGGAGCTGACACCTTCGGCCCACCTCGACACGTTCGCCCGGGACCGGCTGCCCCCGCCCGGCCACTGGCCCCGTCTCGTCTTCGACCTTCCCGAGCTGCTCTACCCCGACCGGCTCAACTGCGGCACGGAACTCCTCGACCGCACGGTGGAGCGGTTCGGCGCGGACCGTCCCGCGTTCCTCGACGGCGAGGGCGGGGTCTGGAGCTACGGGGAGCTCCGCGAGCGGGTGGACCGCATCGCGCACGTCCTCACCACCGACCTCCGGGTGCTGCCCGGCAACCGGGTCCTCCTGCGCGGCCCCACCACCCCCTGGCTCGCCGCCTGCTGGCTCGCCGTGATGAAGGCCGGCGGGGTCGCCGTCACCGTCCTGGCCCAGCAGCGCGCCCCCGAGCTGGCCGTGATGGCCGAAGCGGCGCAGTGCACCCACGCGCTCTGCGACGACCGCGTGCTCGACGAGCTGCTCGCGGCCCGGATACCCGGGCTCCGGGTCACCCCCTTCGGCGGGGACGGCCCGGACGACCTGCTGACCCTCGCCGAACGGCACTCGGAGCCGTACGAGGCGGTGGCGACCGCCGCCGACGACGTGGCCCTGATCGCCTTCACCTCCGGTACGACCGGGCGGCCCAAGGGCTGCGTCCACTTCCACCGGGACGTCCTGGCCGTCGCCGACACCTTCTCCGCGCACGTCCTGCGCCCGCTGCCCGACGACGTCTTCGCCGGTTCGCCGCCGCTCGCCTTCACCTTCGGCCTCGGCGGGCTCGTCGTCTTCCCCCTGCGGGCCGGGGCGAGCGCGGTCCTCCTCGAACAGGCCGGGCCCAAGCAGCTGCTCGCGGCGATCGAGCGGCACCGGGTCTCGGTGCTCTTCACCGCCCCGACGGCCTACCGGGTGATGCTCGACGAGCTGACCCTGGGCACCGCCCCGGAGGTCTCCTCGCTGCGCCGCTGCGTCTCGGCCGGCGAGAACCTGCCGGAGGCGACCTGGACGGCCTGGTACGCCCGGACCGGACTCCGCCTGATCAACGGCATCGGGGCGACGGAGCTGCTGCACATCTTCATCTCCGCCGCCGACGGCGACATACGCCCCGGCAGGACCGGCCGGCCGGTGCCCGGCTGGCAGGCCAGGATCGTCGACCGCGACGGCAACGGCGTCCCGGACGGCGAGGAGGGGCTGCTCGCGGTGCGCGGCCCGGTGGGCTGCCGCTATCTGGCCGACCCCCGCCAGGCGGAGTACGTACGGAACGGCTGGAACGTCACGGGCGACACGTACGTCCGCGAACCCGACGGCTGGTTCCGCTACGTCTCACGGGCCGACGACATGATCATCTCCGCCGGCTACAACATCGCCGGACCCCAGGTCGAGGAGGTGCTCCTCGACCACCCCGACGTCGTGGAGACGGCCGTGGTGGGCCGCCCGGACGAGCTGCGCGGCCAGGTCGTCGTGGCGTACACGGTGGTACGGGACGGGGTGCCGCGCGACGCCGGGACCGCCGCCGCGCTGCGGGCCTTCGTCCGCGCCCGCATCGCCCCGTACAAATCTCCCCGGGAGATCGTCTTCCTCGACGCGCTGCCGCGCACGGCGACGGGCAAGCTCCAGCGCTTCCTGCTCCGGAACCCGGCGTGACCGGCATGACGTGTGCACCACCGCTTAGAGTGATCACGTGGCCGAGCAGCACACCCCCCGATCCCTGATCGTCTCCTTCTACGGCGCCTACGGCCGTGCGCCCGACGAGTCCCCGGTGCCGGTGGCGGCGCTCATCAGGCTGCTCGGCGTGCTCGGCGTCGACGCGCCCTCGGTGCGCTCCTCGGTGTCGCGGCTGAAGCGGCGCGGGCTGCTGCTGCCGGGCCGGACGGCGGGCGGCGCCGCCGGGTACGCCCTCTCCGAGGACGCCCGGCGGCTCCTGGACGACGGCGACCGCCGGATCTACGCACGTACGGAACCGAAGCTGTCCGAGGGCTGGGTCCTGGCCGTCTTCTCGGTGCCCGAGGCCGAGCGGCACAAGCGGCACCTGCTGCGCTCCCGGCTCGCCCGCCTCGGCTTCGGCTCGGCCGCGCCGGGCGTCTGGATCGCGCCGGCCCGGCTGTACGAGGAGACCCGGAACGCCCTGGAGCGCCTGGAGCTCTCCCCGTACGTGGACCTCTTCCGCGGCGACCACCTGGGGTACACGGCGACCGCCGGGGCGGTGGCCCGCTGGTGGGACCTGCCGGCGATCGCCGGGCTCCACGAGGAGTTCCTGGCGGCCCACGAGCCGGTCCTGCGGGCCTGGCGGGCGGCCCCGGCGGGCGCCGAGGACGCCTACCGGGACTACCTCCTCGCCCTGGACTCCTGGCGCCGGCTGCCCTACGCGGACCCGGTGCTCCCGGCGGAGCTCCTGCCGGACGACTGGCCGGGCCGCCGCTCGGCGGAGGTCTTCACGGCCCTGCACGAACTGCTGCGGGACCGGGGCGCGGAGTACGTCGGCCCGTTCCTCTCGGGGGAGTAGCTACTTCCGTACGGCCAGGGCCCGCAGCAGGCAGGCGAGCCCGGCCGTGCCGAGGACCGCGCGGACCAGGTTCCACGCCACCCACGGGGTCTCGAAGGCGGCGCGGGCGGCGGCGGGGTCCTTCGTCGCGGCGAGGGCGTCGTTGAGCGGGACGTTCGCCGCCGAGGTGACGACCAGGACCGCCAGGCCGAGGACGAACGCGGCGAGCGTCCAGACCCGGGCCCGGCCGGCCCGGTGCTGCCAGGCCGCGACCGCCGTGAGGACCGGCACCCCGAAGAACGGGGTGAAGAACACCGGGTTCTGGATCACGTCGTTGATGTTCCGCATCACCTCCACGTAGACCCGGTCGTCGCTGCGCGCCAGCGCCGGCATCACCGAGCAGACGTACGCGAACCACACCCCCGCGAGCAGTCCCGTCGCCACCGTCGCCGCGCCGAGGACCAGCCCGGCGCCCTTCTTCCCGCCCCTGTTTTCTGTCATGTCCTCATTCAAGGGCAGGAGGCGGTGCGGTCGACATGGTTCCGCGTCGCAGCCGCATGCGCGAGCGTCCAGCGTCGTCAGTCCCGGCGGCCGGTCGGCGGTCGGCGGCTGCCCGCGCGGTACGGGGCGGGCCAGGGGGCGGCCGGGCCCCGGTACTCCTGCTCGGCCGCCGCGTGCAGGGTCCAGTGCGGGTCGTAGAGGTGGGGTCGGGCGAGGGCGCAGAGGTCGGCGCGGCCCGCGAGGAGCAGGGAGTTGACGTCGTCCCAGGAGGAGATCGCGCCGACCGCGATCACCGGGACGCCGAGCTCGTTGCGGATGCGGTCGGCGTAGGGCGTCTGGTACGAGCGGCCGAAGGCGGGCTCCTCGTCGGGGACGACCTGGCCGGTGGAGACGTCGATGGCGTCGGCTCCGTGGTCCGCGAAGGCGCGGGCGATCGCGACGGCGTCGGCGGCGGTCGTGCCGCCCTCGGCCCAGTCGGTGGCGGAGATGCGGACGGTCATCGGCCGGTCGGCCGGCCAGGCCTCCCGTACCGCGTCGAAGACCTCCAGGGGGTAGCGCAGCCGGGCGGTGAGGTCGCCGCCGTACGCGTCGGTGCGGTGGTTGGTGAGCGGGGAGAGGAAGGAGGAGAGGAGGTAGCCGTGGGCGCAGTGCAGTTCGAGGAGGTCGAAGCCGCTGCGGGCGGCGCGGCGGGCGGCGGCGGTGAACTGCTCGCGTACGGCGGTCAGTCCGGCGCGGTCGAGGGCGGTCGGGGTCTGGTTGACGCCCGCCCGGTACGGGAGGGGCGAGGCGGCGACGAGGGGCCAGTTCCCGTCGGGGAGGGGCTGGTCGATGCCCTCCCACATGCGGCGGGTGGAGCCCTTGCGGCCCGAGTGGCCGAGCTGGACGCCGAGCGCGGTGCCCGGCGACTGCGCGTGGACGAAGTCGGCTATGCGGGCCCAGGCCCCGGCCTGCCCGTCCGTCCAGAGGCCGGCGCAGCCCGGGGTGATGCGGCCCTCGGGGCTCACGCAGACCATCTCGGTCATGACGAGTCCGGCGCCGCCGAGGGCCCTGGAGCCGAGGTGGACGAGGTGGAAGTCGCCGGGGACGCCGTCCTCGGCGACGTACAGGTCCATGGGTGAGACGACGACCCTGTTGCGGAGGGTCAGTCCGCGCAGCCGGAAGGGGGTGAACATCGGCGGAGTGCCGGGCGGGCAGCCGAAGTCCTCCTCGACGGCGGCGGTGAAGGCGGGGTCGCGCAGCTTCAGGTTGGCGTGGGTGACGCGGCGGCTGCGGGTGAGCAGGTCGAAGGCGAAACGGCGGGGCGGCCGGTCGACGTGCCCGGCGAGCTCCTCGAACCAGCTCAGGCTGGCGCCGGCCGCGCGCTGGGTGGACTCGACGACGGGACGGCGCTCCGTCTCGTACGCGGTGAGGGCCTCGTCGAGGGTGGGGTGGGCGGCGACGGCGGCGGCGAGGGCGACGGCGTCCTCGACGGCCAGTTTGGTGCCGGAGCCGATGGAGAAGTGCGCGGTGTGGGCGGCGTCGCCGATGAGGACGGTGTTGCCGTGGGACCAGCGGGCGTTGGCGACGGTGCGGAAGGCGGTCCAGCTGGAGTTGTTCGCGCGGAGCTCCCGGCCGCCGAGCGCCTCGGCGAAGATCTTGGCGCAGCGGGCGGTGGACTCGGCCTCGTCGAGCTCGTGGAAGCCGGCGGCCCGCCAGACCTCCTCGCGCATCTCGACGATGACCGTGGAGGATTCGGTGGAGTACGGGTAGGCGTGGAGCTGCATCACGCCGTACTCGGTCTCGGCGATCTCGAAGCGGAAGGCCTCGAAGGGGAAGTCGGCGGCGAGCCAGATGTAGCGGCAGCGGTGGGTGGTGATCCGGGGCCGGAAGTGCGCGGCGTGGGTCTCGCGGGTGCGGCTGTGGACGCCGTCGGCGGCGATCACCAGGTCGTGGTCGCCGGCGAGGACGGCGGCGGGCGGGGCCTCGGTGCGGAACCGGAGCCGTACGCCGAGGTCGGCGCAGCGGGCGTGCAGGAGCTCCAGGAGCCGGCGGCGGCCGAGGGCGGCGAAGCCGTGGCCGGTGGAGGTGATGCGGTGGCCCCGGTGGACGACGTCGATGTCGTCCCAGCGGACGAGCTCGCGGCGCAGCGCCTCGTACACGACGGGGTCGGCGTCCCGGATCCCGCCGAGGGTCTCGTCGGAGAGGACGACGCCGAACCCGAAGGTGTCGGAGGGCGCGTTCCGCTCCCAGACGGTGATCTCACGGTCCGGGTCCTGGCGCTTGAGGAGCGCGGCGGCGTAGAGGCCGCCGGGGCCGCCGCCTACGACGGCGATCCGGACGGGGTGGGGGCCGGGATCGGGGGCGGGGGCTCCCCCGGGCCTGGGGCCCGGGGCTGCGGTGCGTCCGGGGGCCTGTGCCGGGTCTGCGGAGTCCCCCGGGCCCTGCCCCGGCACCGTCAGCACCCCCGCCACTTCGGGGGGCGTTTCTCGGTGAAGGCGGCGTGGAACTCGGCGTAGTCCTCGCCGTTCATCAGGAGCGCCTGCGTCGCCGCGTCCATTTCGACGGCCGCCGCGAGCGGCATGTCGAGCTCGGCGGTGAGCAGCGCCTTCGTCTGGGCGAGGGCGAGGGCCGGGCCGTCCGCGAGGCGGCGGGCGAGGGCGGCGGCCCGCTCCCCCGCCGCGCCCTCCTCGGTGAGCTCGCTGAGGAGGCCGATGCGCTCGGCCTCGGCCGCGTGGACGGGCTCGCCCAGCATGAGCAGGCGGGTGGCGTGGCCGAGTCCGACGACCCGGGGCAGCAGATAGGCGGCGCCCATGTCGCCGCCGGAGAGCCCGACCCGGGTGAAGAGGAACGAGAAGCGGGTGGTGGGGTCGGCGATCCGGAAGTCGGCGGCGAGGGCGAGGACGGCCCCGGCGCCGGCGGCGACGCCGTGGAGCGCGGCGACGACGGGGAAGGGGCATTCGCGGATCGCGCGGACGACCTGGCCGGTCATCCGGTTGAAGTCGAGGAGCCGGGCGGTGTCGAGGGCGAGGGTGGCGCCGATGATCTCGTCGACGTCGCCGCCCGAGCAGAAGCCGCGGCCTTCGCCGCCGAGGACGAGGGCGCGGACGGCGCGCTCGCGGGAGAGCTCGGCGAGGAGGTCGCGCAGGTCGGCGTAGGCGCCGAAGGTGAGCGCGTTGAGTTTCGCGGGGCGGGCGAGGGTGACGGTGGCGACGCCCTGGTCGATGTCGAGGCGCAGGTGCTGCCAGTGGGCCGTGCGGGGCGTGGAGCCGGTAAAGGGGCTCATCCGAGGGGCCTCCTTCCTCCGCAGGGAGGGTATCACCGTACTGTGACTGTCGTCACGAGTACGCGATAAGGCCGATGAGGACGGCGTGAATCCGGGCCCCCAAAGGTCCCGGACGATCGGTGACCGAGGTCCCTGCCGCGGGGGTGGGGGTGCCCTGGGAAACGGATTTTGCACCTCGTAAGGTTGAAACCAGGACGTCTCGGGTCTCCCCCACCCCGCCCCCACCCCCCACTCGTCCCGCCCACCTCCCGGTGAAGCGCCCACTCCTCGGTGAAGGGAGCCTGCCGCACATGCCCGAAGCCACCACCGGACCCGCCACCGCGTGGCGCGTCCGCCTGCCCCACACCACCGCCGCCGTGCCGATCGCCCGCGCCCTGGTCCGCAACGCGCTCACCGACCCCGCCCCCGGGGCCGGGGGCCGCCCCGACAGCGACACGGCGGAGCTCCTCACCGCCGAACTCGTCGCCAACGCCGTCGAGCACACCGCCGGCGCCGGCCCCATCGAGCTGGTCGTCGAACTGCTCTCGGCGCCCGGCGGCTGCCAGATCGAGGTCCACGACTCCCAGCCCGCCCGCCCCGGCGAGCTCGTCTGCCCCGACCCGGAGACCGGGGTCGACCCCTGGCAGGAGCACGGCCGCGGCCTCTTCCTGATCCGGGCACTCAGCAGCGACTGCGGCCACCGCCCGACGGCACAGGGCAAGGCGGTCTGGTTCACGCTGCCCGGGATACCGGAACAGCGGCGCCGGCGGGCGGACTGACGGGGCGGGACGGCCCCCGCGGTGGCCGTGGGGCCTACGCGAGGGCCGGGGGGGAAAGCGGCGGGCCCGTGCGGTCTACGCGCCCAGCGTCGCGACCAGGACCGCCTTGATCGTGTGCATCCGGTTCTCGGCCTCGTCGAAGACCACCGAGTGCGCCGACTCGAAGACCTCGTCCGAGACCTCCAGCTCGGTCAGGCCGTGCCGGGCGTGGATGTCACGGCCGACGGCCGTGCCCAGGTCGTGGAAGGCGGGCAGGCAGTGCAGGAACTTGACGTCCGGGTTGCCGGTGGCGCGCAGCACGTCCATCGTCACGGAGTACGGGGACAGCGCGGCGATCCGCTCGTCCCAGACCTCCTTCGGCTCGCCCATGGACACCCAGACGTCGGTGACGACGAAGTCCGCTCCGGCCACGCCCCAGGACACGTCCTCGGTGAGCGTGATCGTGGCGCCGCTGGCCTCCGCGAGCTTGCGGGCCGCGGCGACGACCTCCTCGGCCGGCCAGTACGCCTCGGGGGCGACGATCCGGACGTCCATGCCGAGCAGGGCGCCGGTGACGAGGTACGAGTTGCCCATGTTGAAGCGGGCGTCGCCGAGGTAGGCGAAGGCGATCCCGTCGATCGGCTTGTCCACGTGCTCGGTCATGGTGAGCACGTCGGCCAGCATCTGGGTGGGGTGCCAGTCGTCGGTGAGGCCGTTGAAGACGGGCACGCCCGCGAAGGCGGCGAGCTCCTCGACCGCGGCCTGGCTGTCCCCGCGGTACTCGATGCCGTCGAACATCCGGCCGAGGACGCGGGCGGTGTCCTTGACCGACTCCTTGTGGCCGATCTGGGAGCCCGAGGGGTCGAGGTAGGTGGTGGAGGCGCCCTGGTCGGCGGCGGCGACCTCGAAGGCGCAGCGGGTGCGGGTCGAGGTCTTCTCGAAGATCAGGGCGATGTTCCTGCCGCGCAGCCGCTGCACCTCGGTGCCCGCCTTCTTGGCGGCCTTGAGCTCGGCGGCGAGCGCGATCAGGCCGCGGAACTCCTCGGCGGTGAAGTCCAGCTCCTTGAGGAAGTGGCGGCCGATGAGGTCTGTGGCCATGGGACGCGCTCCTGTGGGTACGGGTCGGGAGGACGGCGGTCGGGACTCCTGGAAGTGTATACGCACTTCAACATTTCTATACAGCCCCCTCCCTTGCCCTGCCGCTCAGGCGGCGTCCCGCTCCACCGGACAGCTCATGCAGCGCGGACCGCCCCTCCCCCGGCCCAGCTCGCTGCCGGGGATCTCGATCACCTCGATGCCCTGCTTGCGCAGATGCGTGTTCGTCGTGACGTTCCGCTCGTACGCGACGACCACCCCCGGCTCCACGGCCAGCACGTTGCACCCGTCGTCCCACTGCTCGCGCTCCGCCGCGTGCACGTCCTGGGTCGCCGTGAGCACCCGGATGTCCTGGAGCCCGAGCGCCGCCGCGATGGCGCTGTGCATCTGCTCCGGCGGATGGTCGGTGACCCGGAGCGACTGCCCCGCGTCGCCCGGCTCGATCGTGTACGAGCGGAGCATGCCCAGCCCCGCGTACTGCGTGAACGTGTCCTGGTCGACCATCGTCATCACCGTGTCCAGGTGCATGAACGCCCGCCGCTTCGGCATGTCCAGCGCGATGATCATGCGTGCCGAACCGGCCGCGAACATCCCCCGCGCCAGCATCTCCACCGCCTGCGGCGTGGTCCGCTCGCTCATCCCGATCAGCACGGCGCCGTTGCCGATGACGAGGACGTCGCCGCCCTCGATCGTCGACGGGTAGTCCGTCTGCCCCTCCGACCAGTGGTGGAAGGAACCCGCCTCCGGGCCCGTGAACAGCGGGTGGTGCTTGTAGATCGCCTCGAAGTGCACCGTCTCGCGCTGCCGGGCCGGCCAGCGCATGGCGTTGATGGACACGCCGTCGTAGATCCAGGCCGAGGTGTCCCGGGTGAAGAGGTGGTTCGGCAGCGGTCCGAGGACGAAGTCGTCCAGGTCCAGGGCGTGGAAACGGACCGAGGTCGGCTCCCGGTGCACCGCCAGGAACTCCCGCTTCGTCATGCCGCCGACCAGCGCCTCGCCGAGCGCGCCGGCGTCCAGCGAGTCGAAGGCCGCGCGCAGGTGGTCGGCGGCGAGCGGCCCGTACTCCTTCTCGTCGAAGACCCGGTCGAGGACCAGCGCGCGGGCCGCCGGGACCTCCAGGGCCTCGCGCAGCAGATCCCCGAAGAGGTGCACCTCCACCCCCCGGTCGCGCAGCACGTCCGCGAAGCCGTCGTGCTCCTGCCGGGCCCGGCGCACCCACAGCACGTCGTCGAATAGGAGGGCGTCCTTGTTGGACGGGGTGAGCCGCTTCAGCTCCAGATCGGGCCGGTGCAGGATGACGCGGCGCAGGCGCCCGGTCTCGGAATCGACATGGAATCCCATGCGCCCATCCTGACGGAGCCGGGCTCGCCTGGCCCGCCTTTCGACGTGGGTCACCCGCCCCACTTGGCCAGGCCGATCAGGACGATCGCGACCACCAGGCCGCCGATCAGGAGCGCGGCCCGGCGCAGGAAGCGCCGGGTGTAGCCGTTGCCGAGGTCGTCCGGACGCTCCGGTTCCGGTGGAGGGCTCGGACGGGGCGCGGTGCGGGGCAGGCCGTACGCCTCCTTCAGGAGCGTCAGCCAGACGGCGTCCGGGAGGCCGGGGCGCTCGCCGTCGACGATCAGCCAGAACGCCTCGCGGGCGGACGGCGCCGGACTGGTACGGAGCCGCGCGAGCAGTTCGGCGACCGTGCCGACCGGGGCGTCGCCGCCGGCGAGCAGCGGGCGGACGGCCCAGCGGTGCAGCTCGGCGGCGTTCGCCGCGCGCTGCTCCTCGGGGGGCTCGGAGGGGTCGTCGCGGGCGTTCGACGGCGGGACGGCCCACAACTCCCGGGCGATGGCCACCTCACAGAGCTCCCGGCGCATCGGATGGCCCCAGGACGGCAGGCGCCGGGCGATCTCCCGGACCAGTTCGGTGACGACGGCGTACGCCTGCGGCCGGCGCAACGCGGCGAGCAGCTCGCGGCTCCCGGCCCGCACGACGAGCTCCCGGGCCTCCTCCACGGTGCGCGCGGTCGGCAACTTGTGCACGAGCGAGGTCTCGACCTCCCGCCCCTGCTTCCGCCGCCGCACCCCTTTACCGGGCCTGGTCCACTGAGGCCCGACGCGGGGCAGATCGGGGCGGGGGTGGGCGAGGGCACCTCCGTGGGCCTGGTCTGCGGGCCGGCGGGTGGGCGGGACGTCGGGGGCGGGCGGGGAGTCGGGTACGGGAGCGGGGGGCGTCACGGGCGGAGGCGGGGGCTCCGGGGCGGGTGCGGGTCGGCTCTGTTCGGACGCCCGGTCGGATGCGTGTCCGTCGTCCTGGTCCTCCGACCGGTCGGAGGACCAGGAGGCCCCACGCGACGCGGCGGCCTCCTGATCCCGCCCCGTCGGAAGCGGCCACTCCACCGGGCCGGCCCGGTCGGGCCTGACGGCCGGGTCCGGGTCCGTCGCTCCGGAGGCATCGGACCACGGGCCAGGGGAGGCCGGGTACGACGAACGGGCCGGGTCGGGGTGCACGGCACCGGACGGCTCGGGGCGTTGGGGCGCGGGGGTGCCGGGGGTCCGGGAGTCCGGGGTGATGGGGTGCCGGGGGTCGGAGGTGCCCTGTTGCCGAGGGTCAGAGGTGCCGGAGTACCGGGGGCTGGGCCTGTCCTGCTCCCGGGGGTCCGGCGCGGTCCGGTCCCGAGGACCGGCAGAGGTCCGGTCCCGAGGGTCCGAGGGGCTCGGCCCCCAGGGGCCCGGCGAGCCCTGATCCCAAGGGCTCGGAGCCCCTTGGTCCCGCGGGTCCGGAGCCCCCGGGCCCCAACGGTCCGAGCCCGCCTGATCCCGGCGGCCCTGGCCGCCTTGGCCACCCTCGCGCCCGGTGCTCCCCGCACCCTCGTCCCGAGGATCCGGCGCGGACCGGCCCCGAGGACCGGGGGCACTCTCGCCCCGAGAGCCGACGGCGCCCTGGTCCCGGGCTTCCGGTGAGGCCGGGGGCCGGGCGTCCGGCGCGTCCTCGCCCCAAGTGCGAGGCGCGCCCCGGTCCCAGGCGTCCGGCGCGGACCGGCCCCGAGGACCGGGGGCACTCTCGCCCCGAGAGCCGACGGCGCCCTGGTCCCGGGCTTCCGGTGAGGCCGGGGGCCGGG
Source organism: Streptomyces sp. NPDC002463 (assembly GCF_042889835.1). Lineage (NCBI taxonomy): Bacteria > Bacillati > Actinomycetota > Actinomycetes > Kitasatosporales > Streptomycetaceae > Streptomyces > Streptomyces sp. NPDC002463. The sequence continues at coordinate 142,662 of NZ_JBIARL010000013.1, read as the reverse complement.
CG
>NZ_JBIARL010000013.1:0-142562 GCF_042889835.1 Streptomyces sp. NPDC002463 | reverse complement strand
CGTCCGGAACGTCCTCGCCCCAAGTGCCAGGCGCGCCCCGGTCCCGGGCATCCGGCGCGGACCGGCCCCGAGGTCCCGGCACTGAGCGGTTCCGAGGCTCCGGTGTGGACCCGGCGCCCTCGCCCCACGGGTCCGGTGCGGGCCGGTCGCCATCGGCCCGCGGGCCAGGGGCTCCCCCGTCGCCATCGGCCCGCGGGCCAGGGGCTCCCTGGGAGCCGGTGTCCTGGCCCCAGGGGCCCGGCACCCCCCGGTCCCCGCCGCCCGGCACCCGCCGGTACCCCGCCTCCGGCCCCGGCCCGCCCCGCCGGCGCGGCCCCGACGTACGGGAGTCCGTTGCGTCCAGGTGGTCGGCCGCTCGGGTGGCTGCGTCCAGGAGGGGGCCGCCGTAGGTGGTGGCGGCGGTGCGGAGGGCTCTGCCGACCACACGGTCGCGGCCCTTCTCCTCGAGTTCCCACAGGTGGTGGCGGACGAGGCGGGCCGCGACCTCCTCCGCCCGGTCGCCGCACCGCTCGCGCGGGTCGACGCGGCGCCGTTCCGTGTTGCGGCTCGCCGCGCCGGACCAGCGGCCGACGAACGCGAAGCGGAGCGACGGCAGTTCGAGCGTGTCGTGGGTGGCGAAGGTCCAGGGGCGTTTGGTGAGCGCGCCGAGCATGCTGTGCAGCCCCCACAGCACGGGGCAGGCGGTGTCCCCCCGCTCGTCGAGGACGGTGAACAGGTCGTCGGGGTGCCGCAGGAACTCCGCCACCGCGCCGACGAGTTCGTCGGAGGCGTACGGAAGCAGCCGGTCGAGCTCCACGAGGCCACGGCGGCTCGCCGGGGGGACGACGGCCTCCGCCGGGACCACCGGCAGCCGCCCCCGCGCCCGGGTCGCGTTCGCGGCGGTGGCGCCGTCCCAGTCCCAGCGGTGCAGTCCGAGGCAGACGGCGGGACCGAGGAGGGCGGGCGCGCCGACGAGGGCGTGGCAGAGCACGGACGTACGGCCGTCGGCGTCCATGAAGGGCACGCGCCGGACCAGCACCACGTAATCGCGCCGCCGCAGCCGGATCAGGGCCGGCCGGGTCTCGTCCCCGGCGGCCCGCAGGACGGGGCCGGAGACCTGGAAGAGGGCCTCGGTCTCGTCACGGGCCCCGGACCAGGCGACCGGCCCGAAGCCGGTGTTGCCGGTGAGGTTCTCGCTGTCCCAGCGGAAGACGATCTGGTCGAGCTCGTTCTCCGTCCGCGTCATCGGACGATCCCCTCCATAGGTTCCGCCCCGGGCAGCAGCCCGCAGTGGGCGAAGAGCGACAGCAGCGGCGCGAGGACCCGGCGCGGCCGGACCCCGTGCGGGAATCGGTCGCCGCGCGCCTGCCCGCCGGTCGCGGCGACGAAGTGCAGGGTGCAGTCGGCGCAGTCGTCGAAGGGCTTGAGCCAGGCGGCACTGGCGTGTTGGGCGAGGAACGCGTACGCGTCCCGGCTCTCCGCCCGGAGCGCCTCGGGGTCGTGGCGGCCGGGCAGGGCCCGGCCGAGCCAGCGGTGGACGACCGGTTCGAAGCGGACGAGGTCGCTCTTGTTGACGGCGAGCGCGGCGGGCGCGGCGACGAGGCCGCCGCGCTGCCGGGGGATGCGGTTGAGGACGGTGGTGAAGGCCTCGTCGCCGAGGTCGCGCCGCCGCAGCCCGCTCTGTTCGCGTACCGGGTCGAGGCCGGGCAGCCGGAGGGCGCGCAGCGGGTCCAGGACGAAGATGAAGGCGTCGACGCCCATGAGGAAGCGGCCGACCTCCCCGTCCTGGGCGAGGTCCTCGCCCGCGAGGTCGAAGAAGACGACGGGGCGGGGCGGCGCGCCGCCGGCTGAGACGAGCAGGCCGTCGGCGAAGCGCGCGAAGGTCTGCTGTCCGGTCCGGCCGAGCTGCTGCCCCTCCTTGAGTCTCTGGACCCGTTCGCGCACGAACGTGCGGTGCGCTTCGGGGTTGAGGGGCCGGCATTTGAGTCCGTACGGTTCCAGGCCGCCGAGTTCGACCTCGCCGAGCATGGCGGCGAGGAGGTGGGTCTTGCCGACGGAGGAGCTGCCGACCAGGGCGACGGAGAGCGGTTCGCCGTTGGTGAGGTAGGGGACGGGGAGTTCGTGCTCCTCGTCGCCGTCCACGGTGTGCGGGCACAGGTGGTAGGCCTTGCGCAGGGCGTCCGCGACGTGGCCGGGGCGGCGTTCGGCGCTGAGGTCGAGCGGGATCCGGTTGCCCTTGGGGTCGATGGTGACGAGCAGCCGCTCGTCGTACTCGACGGGGAGCAGGCAGTGCGGGCACATGCGGCTGCGCGACGGCGGGGGCGCGGCCGGTTCGGGCGGTACGGCGGGGACCGCGGGGCGGGAGGAGTCGCCGCCGCCGAAGATCCGGTCCCGGAGGGTGGGGCGCCCCGGCCGCGGTGGCGGCGGGGGCGGTTCCTCCGCTTCCACGGGGAGCGGGGCGCCGCCCGTGGCCGCGCGTTTCCTGGCGATCTGCCGGTCGTACTCGGCACGCCACCGGTGGTGCGGGTCGGCCGCCCCGCTGCCGGAGGCGAGGGGGTCGGGGACGTGCAGGAGCCGCAGCAGTTCGGCCGGCCGGGGCCGGTCCGCCGCGCGCGCGGCGAAGAACCCGCTCTGTCCGAGGGCGGCGAGCCGCCGGTAGTCGGCGAGGTCGGCCGGAGGTCCCTCGCCCCGGTCGGGGCGGCCGGCGAGCAGGTAGTAGGCGAGTTCGGCGACGGACCACAGGTCGTCGCGCGGGTCGGCGGCGCCGTGGCCCGCGCGCTGCTCGGGCGAGGCCCAGGGGGCGCCGCCGAAGGGCTCGCGGGCCTCCCCGGCGCGCTGCGCCGCGTACGGTTCGCAGAGCCGGATCCGGGAGCCGTCCCACCGTACGGTGTCGGGCGCGATGGCCCGGTGCACGAGGTCGGACTCGGCCAGGAGCCGCACGGCCATGGCGAGTTGGCCGGTGATGCGCTCCTGGTCCTCGGCGCCGAGGCGCCCGGCCCAGTCGGACAGCGGGCGGCCGGCCGGCGGCCGGTACAGCACGAAGGGCTCGGGGGCGGTCAGGTCGAAGCCGACGATCCTGGCGAAGACCGCGCCGAACTTCGCGCCACCGTAGCGCCGTTCGAGGGCGACGGCGGCCTCCACCTCCCGCTCCAGGAGGGCGTACGCCTGCGGGTCGCCCTGCGCGGACGACGCCAGGCGGTACTGGAGGACGTGCGCGCCCGCGCCGAGGGTCGCCCGGCGCGCGAGGACGCCGGGACGGCCGGGCGGCCGGTGGTCCTCGCCGTAGCGCACGGCGAAACGCGCCGGCGCCTCCCAGGGGGTGCGGAACTCCAGCTCCTGGTAGTACGGATGGGTCGGCGTGGTCGGCTCGCTCAGGTGGTCGGGGTGCTCCGGACCGAGCGGCTGATTCGGGTCGCCCGAATGGTTCGCGTCGCCCACGTGGTCCGGGCCGAACGGCTGGTCCGGCCCGAAGGGCTGGTCCGGGTGCCCCGGGCCGGTCGGACGACTCGGGTCGCTCGGACGGTTCTGGTACGCCGGGTCGTCCGGGTCGTCCCGACGGTTCCGGTACGCCGGGTGGTCCGCGTCGTCCCGGCGGTTCGGGTCGCTCGGATGGTTCGGGTGGTTCGGGTCGGTCACGGTTCTCCCGCCTCCTCGGCGCGGACGGTGTGCACGACGCCCGCGCGCAGCGGTACGAGACGGAGGATTCCGGCGTGCCGTCCCGCGCCGGTCCACACCACGTCCTCGGCGGTGCCCCGCCAGATGTCGTCCCCGGCGGCGCCGCGCCGCATCGCCTCGGGCACGAAGCGGACCTGGCGGGCGGACAGCGGATCGTGGGAGAGCAGCCGCAGGTGCTCGGGGCCGCACAGCACGACCGTACGGCCGGGGTCGTCCTCCGCCAGGAGCAGCCGGGCCACCGCGTCGGCGGCGACCCCGGTGAGCCGGGCCGCGTCGGGCCGGTCGGAGCGGTCGGTGAACGCCGCGAGGGGGGTGAGCGCGTCGGGGTCGCGGAGGCCCTCGTACCGCGGCGGCGGCGAGGCGGCCACGTCCCGCTCCAGGCGGAGCCGGGTCTCGTCCAGGAGCTCCGCGAGCAGCTGCTCGTGGCCGGCCCGCGCGAGGGCGCCCGGGTCGCGCTCGATGCCCGCCCAGCAGCGGTCGAGGATCAGGACGGTCCCGGCGACGAGGTCGCCGACGAGGGTGTCGACGAGCGCGGGGCCCCCGTCCCCGTACCGCCGTTCCAGCCAGCCGGGCGCGGGGCCGGACAACGGCCCTTCGGCGGAGGCCCCGGGGTCGCGGTCGAAGGAGCCGGCGGGAGAGGGGTGCGGAGAAGCGGCCGGCTCGGCCGCCGGGGGCGGTCCTTCGGACCAGAGGTCGTCCTCCGCCCCGTCGCCCCAGGCCTCCGCCGACTCCCCCCAGTCGTCCGCGTCGTCGCTCCAGTCCTCCCAGCTCCAGGACGCCGCACCGGTCTCCCGGGGCGGGGGCGGTTCGTCCTCTCGCCGCTCGTCCTTGCGCGCCGGCCGCGGCTGTCCGTGCGTGTCGGCGGTCTCCGCGAGGCCCCTGAGCAGTCCGGCGACGGCTCCCGCCCCGGCCGAGCAGTGGTGCCGTACCTCGGCGAAGAGCCAGTCGTGCACGGCGGTCGTGACCACGAGGTCCTGGATCTCCCGCAGGATCCGCCAGGCCTCCTCCGGGTCCGCGCGCGCCCACCAGTCGTCCACGGCCCGGGTCCAGTCCCGCAGCGCGAGCAGCACGACGGCCGCGACGGCCACGGCCGCCGCCACGGCCCCCGCCCAGACGGGCAGGCCCAGGAACTGGCCGAGGCCCGCCCCGACGAGACCGCCGAGCAGCCCGCCGAAGAGCCGCGGCGCGGCTCCCGTGGCACCGCCGCCGTCGATCCGGCCGTCGGGCGAGCGGTTGGGCCGGCGCCGCAGCATCAGATGGGCGAGCCCGGCGGCGAGGACGCCGACGGCCGGACCGAGGACCCAGCCGAGCACCGGCCAGATCCCGGCGAGCAGCGCCAGGAGCCCGGTCACGGCGAAGGCGACGGGCCGCGAACCGCCCGCGGTGAAGGGGTACGAGGCGCCGAGGCGCCGCAGTCGCTCGGGGCCGCAGATCGCGTCGAGCCGGGCGAGCCGGGCCGCGCTGCCCACGGGCGCGGTGCGCGCGGACAGGGCGGAAAGGCGCGCCGCGACGGACCGCAGCGGCAGCCCCTTGCCGATCAGGTCGTGGGTGAGGTCGCGCAGCGCCGGGACGATCCCGGCCCGCGAGATCTCCCTTGGCAGCTCCGGGAGTTCGATCCCCCGCTCGCGCAGCACGCCCCGGTGCTCGGCGGTGAGCCGGGTGCCGCCCGCCGCGCCGAACGCGTCCGCGACGGCGGTACGGAACCGGTCCAGCTCCGCCGCCACCCGCTCGGCGTCCCCCGGCAGGTCGACGCCCCGGCCCGCCCCGGTGAGCAGGCCGGCCGGGCCCCGGACCCGGTGGTAGCCGTCGACGGCCTCCCCGACGGCCGCGTCGCAGGCGGCGAGCCTGGCGCCCGCCCGGCCCTGGAGCGGCAGCCACGCGTGCCCGGACAGGGAGCGCGGCACGCCCTCGTCGAGGAGGAGCGCGAGCCCGGCCGGCACCTGCTCGGCGGAGACGTTCCCGGCCGGGACGTCGGGCCCTGCCAGGCCCTCCACCGCCTGCCTCCAGGCGCGCGCCCGGGCCTCGTCGGTCAGGTCGTGCTCCAGGACCCGCACGGCGGGCACCGCGACGCCGTGCACCACCTCGCCGAGCGCGCGCAGTACGGCGTCGAAGACCTCGGGCGTGGACAGGACGTCGACGAGCGGGCGCAGCACGGCCTCGCCCGGGACGCCGTCCTCCGTGGAGTCGAAGACCCACAGGACTCCGGCGGCGGGCGGGCGGAGGGTGAGGGAGCGGTTCAGGGTCCGCTCGCCCCGGGCCCCGACCGCCAGGCACACGATGTGCGCGGGGCCGTACGAGGAGAGGCGCTCGTAAAGGAGTTGGTGGGCGACGAGCCGGTCGGCCTCGTCGACGACGAGGAACCGCCGCTCGCCGCCGGGCTGCGGGACGTCCAGGGCCGCGCGGACGGCGGCCTCGGAGTCGTACGCCCCGGCCGTCGGCGTCCGCAGGTCGATGCAGACGGCGTGGCCCGGCATCGGCCGCTCGGGCAGGACGGGCTGGACTCGCGGGCTCACTCCTCCTCACCGCCCCGGTCGCGGCGGTACGGCTCGTCGTCGGCGGACCGGAAGTCGGCGCCGTGGTCCGCCTCGTACTCGTACTCGTACTCCCCGTCGTACTGCTCTTCCTCCTCGGGCCCGAAGTCCGGCTCGGGCTCCAGCTCCCAGTCCCCTTCGTAGGCGGACGGGGCCGGGGCCGGGGAGGGCGGCGTGCGGTGGGGGTACGCGGAACGCGGGTCGCGCGGGGCCTCGTTCTCGTGCCGGGCGCCGTTCCCGTACCCGTCACCGTCTTCGTACCGGGGCCGGATCCGGGGCCCCGGTTCCTGCCGTGCCCTCGGGACGGGGCCGGGCCGGCGGCCCTGCGGACGGCCCGGCGCCTGCCCCTGCCCCGGCCCGTGGCCCTGCCCCTGGCGCGGTGCGTGCCGTTCGTACAGGGCGCGGAGGTTCGCCCGGGTCGCGCGGGCCGCGCTCGGGAAGCGCATGGCGAGGGCGCCGGGGTAGGTGACCTCCCAGAAGTGGCGGAGCGGGGCCAGCCATTCGCTGTCCGCCGGGCCGTACTCGGCGGCGATCCGGTCGATCAGACGGAGCTGGCGCGGGGCGACCTGCTCGACGAAGTGGGTGAAGAGCGGCGACGGGGGCGCCGGGACCTGGGCGAGGCCCTTCGGCAGGGCGCGCATGAGGCGTTCGCAGAACTGCTCGATGATCTGCCCCTCGTCGAGCAGCGCCCAGCGTTCGTACGCGCGCAGCAGCCCCGCCCAGCTGGAGAGGGAGCCGTCGAAGCCCTCCAGGCGCAACGACATGGTCGCGGACTCGCCGTCCTGGAGGCTGATGCGGACGAGGTGGGGCGAGTCGGCCGGGCCCACGGCGGCGATGTGGCCGTTCCACATGGTGCAGAGCAGCCGGTGGAGGATGCGCTGCCGGTCCTCCTCGGTGGAGACGAGCCAGTCGTCCTGGTAGCCGAGCCTCTGGCGCCAGTGCAGGAAGTCGTCCTCGCCGCCGGAGTCGCGGGCCTCGGACCAGAGGCTGAGGACGCCGCGGACCTCGGAGATGTCGGTGAGGTTCATGCCGCTGCGGAAGAAGACGACGGTGATGGAGTCGGTGTCGACGGCCCGGCATTCGGGGACCACCCGGGAGGGCAGGTTGAGTTCCTGCGCGAGGAAGTGGGCGGCGCGGCCGTCCGACTCGCTCGCCGGGTGCACGATGAGGATCTTCAGCGGGCCGCTGCCGTCGGGGACGAAGCCGACGGGGATGAGTCCGGCGAGCCGGGAGCGGAACTGGTCGAGCCAGCGCGGGTCGATCTTCGCCTCGGCGGTCTCGTCGCCCGCGGCGGCGCGGAGGAGCAGTTCCATGGAGGGCAGCAGGGGGCGGGCGAAGACGTCCTCGTTGGCCTCGCCGAACAGGCGCTTGACCCGCCGCTCGACGACCTGCTTGATCTCCTTCACGGCCGCGCCGGAGGAGCGGCGGACCGCGTCGAGGGCGCGCCGCCAGTCGTCGGGCCCGACGAGCCGGTCGAGGAGGGTCGCGGCGTCGGTGGTCTCGGGGAGTCCCTCGCTCTGGGCGAGGCGGTCGACGACGTCGTCGTAGAAGGCGCGCAGGGTGTTCTGCGGGGGCAGCAGGTAGGCGATGCCCGCGCGGTCGTCGCGGTAGAGCTCGCGGCGGCGGTCGGCGAAGGACTTGGACTCGTCCTGCTCGTGGGCGCGGAGCACCTTGGTGAGTTCGGCGACCTCGCTGGTGACGCGGTTGAGGGAGAGCCGCCACTGGGACTCGCCGGCCTGCCAGCCGCGGTGCCAGAGGACGCGGGCCCGCCACTGGTACCAGGCCTGCTGGGCGGCGAGGGTGTCCTGGACGTCGGGATCGGTCCACCGGGCCGGTACGACTCCGCCGACGCTGCGCTTGATGTGGGGGATGTTGGGGGCCGCGGTCTGGACGTTCGGGGGCCGTTCGGGGTCGTTGCGCCGGTTGTCGAGCATCCCGGTGAAGCCTTCCCTGGCCACCCGGTCGGGGTGGCCAGGGAGTCCGGCGAGGACGGTCTCCAGCTGGAACGGGCCGATGAGTCCGAGGAGTTCGCGGGCGCCCGCGCCCGGCCTGAAGTCCTCGGTGAGGCGCGGGATCTCGCGGGAGAGATGGATGTCGAGGCGCTGGAGGGAGTCCTCCATGTCGTTGAGCCGCTGCCGGAGTTCCTGGGTGATGTCCCTGCTGCCGCGCGGGAGTTGCTCGGGCAGCGGGACGTCGGGGGCCTCGCGGCTCCAGAGGCGGCCGATGCCGGAGCGGGTGAAGAGGTCGCGGACGTGGTCCTGTCCGTCGCGGGCGGGCCGCCGGGCGCGTTCGGACATGCCGCGGACGGCCTGGGCGAGGAGGCGGGCGGCGACGATCTCGGCGAGGTCGTCGACGGGGACGGTGAGGGAGGCGGCGAGGCTGGTGGACATGCCGCGGTAGCCGATGCCGGTACGGGCCGGGGTCGCGCGTTCGACGCTCTTGTTGATGAAGCTGGCGGCGAAGGACTGGTAGTCGTCCTCCGCGCGGGTCACCGAGCCGTTGTCGAGCTCGGTGCCGATCAGCGACATCACCATGGCGGTGATGGAGCGGCGGAGGTCCTCGGCGCCGATGACGGCCGGCTTGGAGAAGAGGAAGGCGGTCTGCATGGTGGCGGGGCGCAGGGCGACGACCCCGTGGTTGGGGTAGGTGACGCTGAGCCGGCCGCGCTCCTCGACGTCGCCGACGGTGTCGAGGGCGTCGGGCACGTTCTGGTCGTCGACGAGCCGGGAGAGGTCCACGAGGGCGCGGGCGGCGTTGAGTTCGGCCTCGCGGCCGCCGCCCGCCTCGGGCGGGAAGGCGGAGGGCATGACGACGAGGGGGTAGATCTTGACGCCGGGTACGTTGGCGTTGCGGAACTCGTGCCCGATGAGGTGGATGAAGTCGTAGAAGATGCCGGCGCCGGTGCCGCCGGCGACGGAGAAGGCGACGAAGACGTCGCAGCCCCGGATCGGGCCGCCGCCGACCCGCTTGAGGTCGCCGGCCGCCTGCCCGATGGCGCCGATCGCCGCGCGGAGCTGCCTCAGGACGGGGTTGAGGCCGGAGCGCACGGTCGCGAAGAGCGCGGCGCGCCCGACGGTCGGCAGCTGCCCGGCGCCGCTGTTCAGGGGGGCGACGCGCGGCTGGCGGGCTTGGGGCGGCAGCCAGAGCCGGGTCTCCTCGTGGACGGAGACGCGCAGCATGCGGGTCACCTCGGGCGAGGAGTCGAAGTCGGTGGGCAGCAGGTCGCGGACCATGCGGGAGGTACGGCCGAAGGCGGCGCCCTCGGCACCCTTGGCGCGGAACTGGGGCTGGCTCAGCAGCTCGCCCTCGCTGAAGTCGGCGTAGACGAACTGCAGGCAGTCGGGCAGCTGGAAGGGCAGCCGCCGGCCGCCGTCGACGAGGTCGGTGCCGTCGGGGCCGCACAGTTCCCTGCGCAGCTGCCGTTCGAGTTCGCTGCCGATCTTTCCGCCGGTGCCGCCGAGTCCGACGAAGAGCATGGGCTGGTAGATCTTCATGTCGTCTCTCCTCGGTGCCCGTTCAGAAGTTGACGTCGTAGGTGTCGGACCCGCCGGTGGCCCCCGTCGTCCCCGTCGACCCGGTCGTGCCCGTCGTCCCGGGGGAGGACCCCGTACCGGAGCCCGTACGCCGGGAGAGACGGGAGAGACGTGAGGTACGGGAGGTGCGCGGGTCGCGGGAGGGCCGGGCGCCGCGGGCCCCCGGGGAGGGCGCGCGCCCGCCCCGTACGACGAGTTCGTGTTCGCCCAGACCGATCGGCTCGCCGGCCCTGACCGGCACCTGGCGGCCGCCCCGGGGGCGCAGCAGCAGCTCACCGGAGCTGGTGCGGCGCAGCACGTGGGCGGTGGAGGCGGCGGTGCCGCGGACACTGCGGAGCGTGGGCGGCCCCCCGTACGGCTCGTCGACGGTGAAGGCGAAGGTGCCGCCCTCGCTCTGCCCCCTGCGGATGGTCAGCGAGTACAGGGAGCGGCCGTCGTCGCGCAGTTCGAGGGTGGTCCCGGTGAGGTCGCGACGGCGGATCCCGGCGAGGATCCGGATCCCGACGAGGGTGGCGAGGACCAGGAGGGCGACGGCTCCGCCGGTGACGGCCTTCCACCAGCGGTCCCACCAGGTGGGCGGCGCCACCACGAGGACGTCGAGGAAGGCGGTGTCGAGGACGGTGTCGCCGTCGCCGGTGTCCACGACCGCGACCTGCCCGCCCAGTTCGCCCGGGGCCGTACCGTCGGCGACGGTCACCGTGAAGGGGATGCGGGTGCTCTTGCCCGCGGCCGCCGTGACGGATGCCGGGGCGACGGTCAGCTCGGCGCCGGGCGCCTGGTCCTGGAGGGCGAGCCGCAGGGTGTGCGGGGTGGAGTCGTTGTTGGTGACGTCGAGGGTGCCGCGGACGGTGTCGCCCGGGTGCACGGTGGCGCGGTCGACGACGAGCCCCGCGGTCAGCACCGGCACGTCCGCGCCGCGCCGGGCGTGCACCGGGCGCCGGTCGGAGGTGATGCCGGGCGCCGCCATGCGCGTGACGAGCTCCAGGTCGCCGGTGGCACCGGCGGGCAGGGTGAACGTGCCGGTGAAGCGGACGTCCCCGGCCTTGGCGTCGGGCGCCCGCCCGTCGTCGGCGAGCCGGAAGGTGAAGGGCCGGAAGCCCGCGCCGGCGACCTCGGCGGAGGCCGTGAGACCGGCCAGCTGCTGCGGATCGGTGATGACGACCCCGCGCCGGGTCTGCATCCGTACCTGCACGGTGACCTTCTCGCCCGCGCGCGGGGACGCCGGGTCGAGGGTGACGTCGGAGCGGAGGCGGCCCTGCCAGATGGCGCGGACGGCGACCTCCCGGTCGCGGTGGCCCTCCGGCGCCTCGATGTGCACGCGCCAGCGGCCGGGCAGCGGGTCCTTCACGCGCAGCGCCTCGACCGGCCCGTCCTGGCCGCTCACCTCGAAGGTCGAGCCGTCGAACTCGCCCCGCACGGGCACCTTGCGGCCCGCCGGGTCGTAGTAGGTGACCCGCACCTTCGGGTCGTGCTTGGCGACGGTGAGGGAGCCGTCGGTGGCGATGGGCGGGATGGTCACCGTCAGGTCGGCCGGCGGCTTCCCGACGGTGCCCTGCGCGATCCGGGCGCAGCGGGCGGCGGCGAAGGTCTCCTGGAGCGCCTTGTCGATCTCGGCGGAGGTGCCGACGACCCGCATGCGGGGGACGGAGCCGGGGATGTCGGAGCAGGCGCCCCGGTAGCCGCCCTCGGCCATCGCGGTGAGCGCGGAGCGGTCGATCTCGCTGCCGAAGCCGAGCGGCCAGATCTGGACGCCGGCCGCCCGGGCGCGGGCGAGTTCCTCGGTGAGCCGCCGCGCCCCGTTGGACTGGCGGGTGTCCCGGTCGGTGCCGTACTCGGGGCTGTCGGCGACGTCCAGCTTGCCGTCGGTGAGCAGGAAGACGACCTTGGGCACGGCCGGGGTCTTCGCCCCGCCGGCCTCGGTGAGGCGGGTGACGGCCTGCCGGACGGCGGCCGGGAAGTCGGTGCCGGGGCCCATGCGGGCGGCGTCGCGGCGGCCGAGCTGCTGGACGCACGCGCTGAGCCGCTCGCGGCCGGCCGCGTCGGCGACGGTCAGCGGGCAGACCTCGCGCACGGGCGACTGGCCGGCCTTCTCGGAGCTGCCGAAGCCGATGATCGTGGCCCTGGAGCGCTCCGATATCTCGCCCTGGCTGAGCAGCGCGGCCGCCTCCGTCTCGCGCGCGAGGTCCTTCTCGGCCAGGCTCGCCGACTGGTCGACGACGACGGCGAAGTCGAGCGGATCGGGGCCTTCGGCGGGATCGGCGGCCGTACGCGTCACGCCCGCGGCACCGGTGGCGGCCGCGGGTGCGGCGAGCGGGCCGGGGAGCGCCAGGAGCACCCCGGCGAGGAGCAGGGCGCTCCCCTTGTTGGTCCAGTGCATCTTCTCTCTCACCACAGTTCGCTGAAGAGGGCCAGGAGGGCGCCGAGCGCGAGCGCGGACACGCCCAGGCGCAGCCACCGGTACTTCGCCGCGAGCACGAGCCCGTGCACGCCGGCCTGTTCGAGGAGCCAGTCGGTGGCGTCCGCGCCGGACGCGCCGAGCTGTTCCCGCAGCGCGGCCGCGGACGGACCGGCCGTCAGCTCGCGCAGGAACGTGCGGTCCGCGCCGATCCGGGTGCGCGGCAGCACCACCGAGACGAGCATCAGGACCCCGGCCGTCCACAGCGCGCCCGCCGCGAGGAGGAACGCGAGCCCCGTGCCGGTGGTGGGCAGCGGGGCGCGGTCGCCGGAGAACACGACCGCGAGGAAGGCGAGGGCGCCGGAGAGCAGGATCGCGGCCTTGGTGTCGGCCCGGCCGATGTCCTCGCGGACGGTGGAGAGGAGCCGCTCGGCCATGTACCGCATCTCCGCGGGCGGTACGGGCACGGGTACCGGCACGGGGGCCTGGTCCGGCGTGCTCATTCGTCGTCCCAGTCGTCGAAGTCGGAGCTGGGCCGGGCGGGCCGGGAGGTCCGGCGCGGCCGGTCGCGGCGCTCGTGGTCGTACGGGTCGTCGCGGTCGTACCGGTCGTTCCGCTCGTACGCGTCGGGCTCGTAGCGGTCGCGGCCGTCGTCGAAGCCCTCGTCCCGGCGGCCCCGCGACCGCCCCCGCTCCCCGTCCCTCTCGCGCTCCCGTTCGCGTCCCCTCTCCCGTTCGGAGCGCGACTCGACGCGGGTCGGCTCGTAGACCCGGGGGTCGCGCGGGGCCGGGCCGTGCTCCTCGTCGTCGCGCCCGCGCCGGGCGTCCCGGGGGTCGTCGTCCCAGTCCGGGGCGCTCGGCTCCGGGGAGGCCTCCTCCAGGGCGCGCCGACCCCGCGAGGGACCGCCCGGGCGGTCTCCCGAAGGGTCTCCGGAGGGGTTGAGGACCCGGTCGGTGATGCCGCCGAGGACGGTGCCGGTCTGGGACCTCAGGTACATGAGGACCTGGTACATCTGCTCGCCGATGTCGTGCCGTTCCAGGACACCGGTGTCCAGGAGCCGGTTGAAGACCCGCAGGTAGTCGTCCTGGCCCTCGCGCCGCTCCCGCTGGAGCTGGGTGCGGATCTCCCACTGCTTGTCGGGGTTCATCGCCATGTGGTGGGCGATCTGCGCCAGGTCGCCGCGCCGGAAGAGGGCCTCCATCTCGCGGGCGCGCTCGGCGACGAGCGCGCGGTCGGCCGCCTCCCTGCGCCGCTCGGCCTCGGCGACCCGCTCGTCGGCCTCCATGGTGACGCCGACCCGGTCGCGCCGGGAGACCTCGGCCTTGACGGAGTCGTCGAGGTCGATGAAGACGAGGACCCGGGTCCGCAGCCCGATGTCACGGCCGAAGCTGAGGCGCCCGGCGGCGAGTTCCTCGCGCACGGCCTCGTCGGCGCGCTGCGCCTCGGTGATCCGGAAGCGCCGGGAGAGCCTGCGCAGCCCGTCGAGCAGTTCGTCGTGGAGCAGCTCGGCGACGTCCTCGACCTGCTCCTGGACGACGAGGTGCGGGTCGGTCACCACCCACTGGACCTTGGCGACGGCCTCGAAGAAGACGCCGTCGCCGGCGGCCGGCAGCTGGAGCCGGAACTCGGTGACGTTGCGGCCGAGCCGCACCTCGAAGACGGTGTACGGGGAGCCGAACATGGGCTTGTTGACGTCCTCGACGCGGTCCGGCCAGACCACCCGGTGGCCGCCGTTGCGGTAGAGCAGCACGGCCGCGACCCGGCCGCTCCGGCGGCGGTACGGGGGTGCGTACTCGCCGACGAGGGGGCCGCGCGGCCGCCCGGAGGCCGCGGACCGGCCGTCGGCCGCCGGGCGCCGCCCCGGGTCCCGGGGCTGCTCCTCCTCGTCCCGCGCGCGGTCGAGGTCGAGGTCCGGGTCCTCGTCCCCGTCGCGGCCACCGGAGTGCTGCCCGCCGTTCTGGCCTTCGTACGGCCGGAGGTCGCGCTGCTCTTCGTACCGCTGCCGGCCCTGTCCCTCGTACCGTTGCCGCTCCCGGCCGTCGCGTGCCTCGTACCGCTGCCGGTCGTCGTGGTCCCGGTCGTCCCAGCGGGCCCGCTCGTCCGGCCGCGCGTTCCTGTTCTGCTCGGGCCCGGTCATCGGTTCGCTCCTTCCGTCACGGCGTCCCACATCCGGCGCGCCGCGCTCCTGTCCAGGGGCCGGTCACGGTCCCGGACGAGTTCGTTCAGCAGTCCCCTGAGCCGGTCACGGTCGCGACGGTCCACCGCGAGGCGGGGCAGGAAGGCGCAGACGCGCCCGAGCGCCTCGGGGTCCTTCGCGGCGCGCCGGAGCAGGCCGCCGAGGGCTTCGAGGGCGGCCCCTCCGGAGCGGGCCGTGGCGAGGGTGTGCCGCAGCAGCCAGGCGAGTTCCGGCGCGAGCTCGGGCCTGGTCGCGAGCAGTGCGACGAGGAGCGGGCGGGCCGCGTGCTCGTCGAGTCCGGGCACGTCGCGCAGCGCCCACAGGTGGGTGGTCCGGGTGCTCAGCGCGCGGATGACGGTGAGGTGGACCAGGTTGGCGAGGTTGAGCCGGCCGTCCTCCAGCCACTGGCGGAGCCGCCGGAGGACGGGCTCCGGCTCTCCGGAGGCGAGCAGCCGGGCCGTGCTGAAGGAGGCCGGCACGAGCACGTCGCCGTCGGCGGGCTCGCACGTCCTGACCACCCGGGCGAGCGCGTCGAGGGAGCCGGACACGTCCCCGGCGGCCAGGACGAAACCGTGGGCGAGGAGGGCGGTCGCGACGAGCGTGGAGTCCTCGGCGACCGCCCAGTCCTTCAGTACGGAGGCGACGGCCGGCCTGATCCGGGGGTCGCGCGCGGACTCGGCGAGCGCGGTCGCGGCCGCGAGGCGGGTGACGGGGACGTCCGTCACGGCGAGGGGGACGATCAGCTCGCGGAAGCCGTGGATCCAGTCCCAGGAGCAGAGCACGCCCGCCGCGACGGAGGCCCGCACCCACACCTCGGCGCGCGGGTCGTCGCAGAGGGCGCGCAGCCAGCGCGCCACCGGCCCGCGGACGTTGTGGTAGCCGTGCCAGATCTCCCCGAGGACGGCGGCGGCGAGGGCCTCGCCCCGGAAGCGCACGGCCCGTACCGGCACCTTCGCCGGGCCGAGGTCCAGCTCGCCGTCCTCCAGGACGGCCCGCGCCCGCGTCGGCCGGTGCTCGGCGTGCGCCCCGAACAGGCGCCGTCCGGGAGCCTGTCCGGGGTCGAGGGTGACGGCGAGTTCCCAGGCGAGGAGCTCGGCGGCCTCGGCGGCGAGGCTGTAGGCGGAACCGTCGAACACGGCGACGGCGATCCGGAACGCCCCGGCGTTCAGGGCGGGGAGCGCCTCGGGGAGCACACCGGGACGGTCGGCGCCCGCGAACCACTCGCGGGCCTGTGTCGTCACGAACCCGGCGCACTCGGACAGGAGTTGATCATCCGTCATCTCCCCGCGCCAGTGCCGGGCGAGGTGTTCGGCGAGCCGGGCGGCCTCGCGGGGCCGCAGCTCCTCCAGGCCGAGCGCCCGGACGACGTCGGGGCGCGCGGCGAGCGCCCGCGCGGCACCGAGGGCCTCGGCCGGCTCGCCCCGCAGCCGTTCCCGCAGATGCCTCCGGAGGACCTCGTCGGCGGGCGGCGGCGCGCAGTACATCCCGTACCGTCCGCGCAGCAGCCGGTCGGCCGGCTCCCCGCTCTCGACGAGGACGATGCCGTACGCGTCACGGCTGCGCAGCAGTTCCCCGAAGCGGTCCAGGTGCAGTTCGGAGAGGCGGGCGGCGGGGCGGCGGGCGGTGGCGGCGCCCTCGCGCGGTGCTTCGCCCTCGGTCCGGCTGTCCTCCGTGAGGAGCTCCATGAGGTGACCGCCGCCCTCCCGGAGGGCCTCGCCGGTGATCTCGTCGACGCCGTGGCGGGGGTCGAGGCGGAAGACCTTGCCGCCGGTGACCTCGTCGAGGAGGGCGAGCGCGGTCGCCTTGCGGCCGCTGCCGGGCTCTCCGCACAGCACGAGGACCCGGTTCTCGCGGAGCCGCTCCTTCATCCGCTGGTAGCCGGTGATCTCGCAGTACACCTGGGCGAGGTGGGCGAGCGTCTCGGGCGGTACGGGTCCCCGGACGAAGCGCGAGGCGTCGCCGAAGCCGTACACGGAGAAGAACTGGTTGCCCTCGAAGAACGTCCCGTCGCCCTGGACGCTGGTGTGGCGGTCGCCGGCCGTGCTCGCCCAGGTGCGGAGGGCGCGGCGGGCGGTGGCGGCGCCGCCGGTGTCGCCGCCGGCGAGGGGACCGCGGTCGGCGACCGCGAAGACGTCCGGCTCGCGCGGGGGCTCGCCGGTGCCGTCACCTCGGTCGCCGTCGCGGTCACCACGACCCCGGTCCCCGCGATCGACGCGGTCCTTGCCCCGGTCGCCGCCGCGGTCGTGCGGGTCCGCCCGTTCGCCCCGGCCGCCGCCGTCCCCCCGGCCGTCCCGATGGTCCCGGTCGTGGCCGGAGTCCGGGGTGTCGCTCCCCGTCGCCGCCTCGTCGTCCTGGTCGCTCACTCCGGTTCACCCGCCCCCGCGGCCGCGGCCGTGCCCGCGCCCGTGCTCTTGCGGATGCCGGTGAAGTCGCCGTGGAAGGTGTTGCCGTGGACGTCGAGGAGGTCCCCCCCGACGTGGTACGTACGGTCCCCGCCCCCGGTCCGGGGCGTCGGGCCGTCCCCCCGCGACGGCCCGACGCCGGTCCGTGCACCCCCCTCGCCGCCGGGCAGCGGCGGGGCGGTCCTGCGCGGTACGTGGAACCACGCGGTCTCGTCGGTCTCCTTGGACCGGATGCGGGCCGGCCGGTAGTGGGCAGGCTCGACGTACCGCCCGCCCTCGGCGACCACGTTCCCGTACAGCCAGTCGGAGACGACGACGAGGAGGTCGACCTCGGGGCTCTCCGCCATGACCTGCTTGGCGGGCGCGCTGTCGCAGAGCCGGGCGGCGAGGTCCACCGCCCGCCCGACGAGCCCGTGCGCGTCCTGGGCGACGAGCCCCGCGTTCATCCCGATCCGCAGGCGGAGGCGGCTGCTCCGGCCCGTGTTGTGGGCGCGGAGGCTCTCGTACAGGGTGTCGATCCAGCGTCCGACCATGAGCGTCGGCGGCACGTCGGGGCGCAGGGCGGCGAGGATGCCGTCCCCCCGGTCCTCCTGGTGGAAGGTGCCGGGTTCGACGCCGACGGAGCCGTACGCCTCGTCGAAGGCGGCGTACATGGCGGCCCGGTGCAGTTCCTTCCCGGCGATGTCCAGGGTCCCGGAACCGCAGATGTCGCCGAAGACGACGAACCGGTGGATCCCGCCCGCTACCCCGTTCACTTCCGCACTGCTCACTCTCGGACTCCCTGTGTGTGGTGCCGTGATGGTGCGCGTGTCCAGACTGGCCGCGTGCCGCGACCGGCGATGTAGCCGTTTACACACCCGGCGGAGATGCGGCCGCCGGGTTTCCGCCGGGGCGTGCGCGCCCCTGCGCGAGGAGCACCAGGACCGGCATGTCGAGGACGACGACGGTGCGGTGCGCGGTGCGGACGACATCCTGCTCGCGGAGCAGGCGCAGTGCCTTGGCCACCGCTTCGCGGGTGGCTCCGATGGCCGCCGCCAGATCGTGCTGGGGCAGCGGAAGTTCGAGTACGGTCCCGCCGTCGGCGCGTCGTCCGGCGCGCTCGGCGAGTTCGAGGAGGCGGGCGGCGAGGCGCTGGAGGACGGTCTCGGAGGCGAGCGCGCGGCGTTCGACGTCGGCGCTGCGCAGCCGGGTGGCGAGCTGGCGCATGATCAGCGCGGTCGCGTGCGGGCGGGCGGCGAGGAAGCGGCGGAAGCGGTCGCCGGAGACGGCCACGGCCTCGACGGTGCCGAGGGCGGTGACGGTGGCGCTGCGCGGGCCGCGGTCGACGGCGGCGAGGTCGCCGACGACCTCGCCGGCGCCGCGCAGGGCGAGGATGAGTCTCGACCCGCGCTCGGTGCCGACGGAGACGACGGACCAGCCGGAGAGGAGCGCGAGGACGTAGGCGGTGGTGTCGCGTTCGCGGATCATCACCTCCCCGGGTTCGTAGACGCGCCGGGCGCCCTCGGCGAGCAGCGACCTCCGGTCGGCCGCGGGGAGGGCGTGGAGGAAGGAGCGGTCCTGACCGAAGAGACTCATCGCCGCTCACCCCCGTACCGTCCGCGGGCCCTCCGGGGAAGACCGTCCGCCGGTGGCCGACCGGCGTGTTCGCGTGTGTGTTCCCACCTCATGTGGCGTGCTGCGCCACGTTATTGACGTTGCGTCACGTCATGGGGTGAAGAACGCTAGAGGGTGCGGAAGAAACGCGTCAACGAGCACGGGGGGCGCAGGGGAGCGCCGCCCGCGGCCCCCCTGCGCCCCCCGCGGAACCGCCCGGTGGGTGTTCGCGAAGCCTTGGTGAAGGCTTCGCGAACACCCACCGGAATCCACGCTTCGGCGTGACCGCCACCGGGCCGTGCCCGGCGGGCCGCGCCGCGGGGTCCGCGGCAGCCGGGGGCGGGCCCCCGTCCCGGCTCGGGTCAGAGCCTCGGGTCGACCGGCTCCGACTCCAGGGCGAGGACCGCGAAGACGGCCTCGTGGATGCGCCAGAGGGGTTCACCCGCGGCGAGGCGGTCGAGGGCCTCCAGGCCGAGGGCGTACTCGCGCAGCGCGAGCGACCGCTTGTGGCCGAGGAAGCGCTGCCGCAGCCGCTCCAGGTTCTCCGGACGGGTGTACTCGGGACCGTAGATGATCCGCAGGTACTCCCGGCCGCGCACCTTCACACCCGGCTGCCCCAGGCGACCCTTCGCGTCCCGCACCAGCGCCGCCAGCGGCTTCACGACCATGCCCTCGCCGCCCCCGCCGGTCAGCTCCAGCCACCAGTCGGTGCCCGCGCGGACCGAGGCCTCGTCGCCGGTGTCGACGACGAGCCGGCGGGTGACCTGCAGCAGCCCGGTCGGATCGTGCTCGACGAGCCGGTCGAGCCAGGCCAGCTGCTCGTCGTGCGGCACCGCCGCGAGCGAGCGCCCGCGCACCGCGAGCAGCTGGAACGGCGCGAACCGCACACCCTCCAGACCCTCGGTCGGCCAGCAGTACCTGCGGTACGCCTCGGTGAAGGCCGTCGCGTCCACGGCCCGCTCCCGCTGCCGGGCGAGCAGCCCGCCGACGCCCTCGACCCCGCGCCCCACCGCCCGCTCCAGGGCGTCGATCACCCCTGGCAGGACCGCACCGGAGGCCGCGCCGACCGCCGCGTACTGCGCGCGCAGCAGCCCCGCGGACTTGAGCGACCACGGCATCAGCTCGCCGTCGAGCAGCAGCCAGTCGGTGTCGAGCTCGTCCCACAACCCCGCCGCGCCGATCGCCGTCCGCAGCCGCCCCAGGACCTCCTCGGTGACGGCGACGTCGTCGAAGAAGGGCCGCCCCGTACGCGTGTGCAGCGCCCCCGTCACCCCCGTGACGCCGAAGCGCTCGCGCGCCGCGTCCTCGTCGCGGCAGACCAGGGCCACCGCCCGCGAGCCCATGTGCTTCTCCTCGCACACGACCCGCTCGACGCCGTCCGCCCGGTACTGGGCGAAGGCCTCGGCCGGGTGCTCCAGGTAGCCCTCCTCCTTCGACGTGGCGGTCGGCGCCATCGTCGGCGGCAGGTACATGAGCAGCCGCGGGTCGACCGCGAACCGGCTCATGACCTCCAGGGCCGCCGCGGCGTTCTCCTCGCGCACGGCGACGTTCCCGAGGTGACGGGTCTCCACCGTCCGCCGCCCGTGCACATCGGCCAGGTCCAGGGGCCGCCCCTGGTGCCCGCCGGGCGCCTCGGTGACGAGCGGCCGCGCCGGCTCGTACCAGACCTTCTCGGCCGGTACGTCGACGAGCTCGCGCTCCGGCCAGCGCAGCGCGGTCATCTTCCCGCCGAAGACGGCGCCGGTGTCGAGGCAGAGGGTGTTGTTGATCCACGACGTGGCGGGCACGGGAGTGTGCCCGTACACGACGGTGGCCCGCCCCCGGTACTCCTCCGCCCACGGGTAACGCACCGGCAGCCCGAACTCGTCGGTCTCGCCCGTCGTGTCCCCGTACAGCGCGTGCGAACGCACCCGCCCGGACGTCCGGCCGTGGTACTTCTCCGGCAGACCGGCGTGGCAGACGACGAGGTTCCCGCCGTCGAGGACGTAGTGGGAGACGAGCCCCTCGATGAAGGTCGCCACCTCCGCGCGGAACTCCTCGCTCTCCCGCCCCAACTGCTCGATGGTCTCGGCCAGTCCGTGCGTCTCCTGCACCTTCCGGCCCTTGAGCCACCGGCCGAGCTTGTTCTCGTGGTTGCCGGGGACGCACAGGGCATCGCCCGCGGCGACCATCGCCATGACCCGGCGCAGCACGCCCGGCGAGTCGGGGCCCCGGTCGACGAGGTCGCCGACGAAGACGGCCGTCCGCCCCTCGGGGTGGTGTCCGTCGACGTAACCGAGCTTCGCGAGCAGGGTCTCCAGCTCGGAGCGGCAGCCGTGGATGTCGCCGATGATGTCGAAGGGGCCGGTGAGGTGCCGCAGATCGTTGAAGCGCCGCTCCAGAACGACCTCGGCCTCCTCGACCTCCTCCACCGAACGCAGCACGTGCACCTTGCGGAAGCCCTCGCGCTCCAGACCGCGCAGCGAACGCCGCAGCTCCCGCCGGTGCCGCTGGATGACGTGCGCCGGCATGTCCGCCCGGTCGGGCCGGGCGGCGTTCCGCGTACGGCACACCTCCTCGGGCAGGTCGAGGACGATCGCGATCGGCAGCACGTCGTGCTCCCTGGCCAGCTGGACCAGCTGGCGCCGGGCCTCCTGCTGCACGTTGGTGGCGTCGACGACGGTCAGCCGCCCCGCCGCCAGGCGCTTGCCCGCGATGTAGTGCAGGACGTCGAAGGCGTCCCTGCTCGCGGACTGGTCGTTCTCGTCGTCGGCGACGAGCCCGCGGCAGAAGTCGGAGGAGACGATCTCGGTCGGCTTGAAGTGACGCCGGGCGAAGGTGGACTTGCCGGAACCGGTGGCACCGACGAGCACCACGAGGGAGAGATCGGTGACGGGCAGGGTGCGGGTCATGCCGTGACCTCCTTCAAGGCCTCGTCGGTACGGGTTTCGGTACGGGATCCGGTGCCGCCATCGGTACGGGTACGGGTGAAGACGGCCATCTGCGTCGGCGGGCCGACCTCCGGGTCGTCCGGTCCCACGGGGGCGAACTCGACCCCGTACCCGAACTGCCCTGCGACACCCTCCGCCCAGGCCCGGAACTCCTCGCGGGTCCACTCGAAGCGGTGGTCGCCGTGCCGGACGTGCCGGGCCGGCAGTGACTCCCAGCGCACGTTGTACTCGACGTTCGGCGTGGTCACGACGACCGTACGGGGCCGGGCCGAGCCGAACACCGCGTACTCCAGGGCCGGCAGCCTCGGCAGGTCCAGGTGCTCGATCACCTCGCTGAGCACGGCCGCGTCGTAACCGGCGAGCCGCTTGTCGGTGTACGCGAGGGAACCCTGCGTCAGCTTCACCCGCGCGGCCTGCCGCTCGCCCATCCGGTCGAGGCGCAGCCGGCGCGCGGCGACGCCCAGGGCACGCGCGGACACGTCCACACCAACGATCTCGGTGAAACGCGGGTCCTTGAGCAGGGCCTGCACCAACTGCCCCTGCCCGCAGCCGAGATCGAGCACGCGCGCCGCCCCGGCTCCGGTCAGCGCGGCAAGGATCGCCTGGCGTCGCTGCTCGGCGAGCGGCACCGGACGCTCCTCCGTGTCGGTCGTCTCGTCGACGGCGTTGTCGACGTCCTCGACGTCCAGGCCGTCGGCCTCGGCGAGCCGGACCAGTTCGAGCCGCTCCGTCGCCTCACGGGCCAGGCCCCAGCGGCGCGAGAGGTAGCGGGCGGTGATCAGCTTCCGCTCGGGGTGGGCGGCCAGCCAGCCGTCACCGGCGCGCAGCAGCTTGTCGACCTCGTCGGGCGCGACCCAGTAGTGCTTGGCGTCGTCGAGGACGGGCAGCAGGACGTACAGGTGGTTGAGGGCGTCCGCGAGCCGCAGCTCGCCCTCCAGGACGAGACGCACGTACCGCGAGTCGCCCCACTGGGGGAACTCCGCGTCCAGGGCCACCGGTTCGGCCTCCACCGTGTCCCAGCCGAGCGGCCCGAACAGCGCCCGCACCAGCTCCGCACCGCCCCGGGCGGGAAGCGCGGGGACCTCGACACGCAGCGGCAGCGGCGCTGCGGCCCGCTCGGGCATCGCCTTGCACTCGCCGTGCAGCGCGGTCTTGAAGACCTTGGCGAGCGCGACGGCGAGCAGCGAGGACGCCGCGTAGGGCCGGTCGTTGACGTACTGCGCGAGCGCCGAGTCCGGGGCGCCGCCCCGGCCCTTGCCCTTGCCGCGGCGCACCAGCGCCACGGGGTCCACCTCCAGGAGGAGTGCCGCCGTGCACCGCTCGGCACTCGCCTCGGGATAGAGGACGTGCGCCGTGCCGTGCGAAGTCGAGAACGCCTGCGCCCGCTCGGGATGCTTGTGCAGCAGAAATCCGAGATCGGTCGCGGGCCGCTCCGGGTTGCCGTAGGTACTGATCGTCAGGAACACACCTTCGAGTATGGTTCGCCCCTCCCCTCCCCACCAGGCATTTTCCGCGCGGCCGGGCCTCGGGGCGCGCCCTCAGCCGGTGTCCGCGCCCTCCCCCGCCAGGGTGTCGGCGAGCGCGGCGATCGTCGTCGGTCCGACGCGGCAGCAGCCGCCGACGAGCCGGGCTCCCGCCCCGGTCCAGGCGACGGCCCGGGCCGGGTCGAAGGCCATGTCCCCGCGCCAGTCCCGCGCCCCGGCGTCCCAGCGCTCTCCGCTGTTGGGGTAGACGACGGCCGGCTTCCCGGTCACGGCCACGGCGAGCTCCACGGCGTCCCCCGCCTCGGCCGGGTCGCAGCAGTTCACCCCGACCGCCACCACCTGGTCGTTCCCCGCGGCGACCGCGAAGGCCTCCGCCAGGTCCTGCCCGGCCCGCGTCCGCCCGCCCTCGACCGTGTACGAGAGCCACACCGGCACCCCGCACCCCTCGACCGCCCGCAGCAACGCCTCGGCCTCCACCACGTCCGGAACCGTCTCCAGGGCGAGAACGTCCGGCGCCGCCCCGGCGAGCACCTCGATCCGCGGCCGGTGGAACCGCTCAAGGGCAGCCACGGACAGCCCGTACCGTCCCCGGTACTCGCTGCCGTCGGCGAGCATCGCCCCGTACGGCCCGACGGACGCGGCAACCCACACCTCCCCCGGGGCCCCCGCCCCCTCCCCTCCCCCCTTCGCCCCTTCCCCCTTCGCCCCTTCCCCCTTCGCCCCTTCCCCCGTCGCCCCTTCCCCTGCCCTCCGGGCCAGCTCCACGCTGCGGACGAGCAGCCGCGCCGCTTCCGCCCGGCCCGTGCCGCGCCGGGCGAAGCCCTCGAACGTCGCCTGGTAGCTGGAGGTGATCAGCACCCGCGCACCGGCCCGTACGTACGCCCTGTGGGCCGCCTCGATCTGCTCGGGCCCGTCGGCGAGGAGCCGCGCGGACCAGAGCGCGTCCGAGAGGTCGCAGCCCTGCGCCTCCAGCTGGTTGGACAGCCCGCCGTCGAGGACGAGCACCCCCGCCCCGAGGGCTTCGGCGAGCGTACGGACCGGTCTCATCGCTGCGCCCCGCTCATCCCAGCTGCGACTGGACCCGGGCGGAGATCAGCTCCAGGTGGTCCAGGTCCTCCAGGTCCAGGACCTGGAGGTAGACCCGGGAGGAGCCGATCGCCGCGTACCGCCCGAGCTTGTCGACGACCTCGGCGGGCGAGCCCGCGAGCCCGTTCGCCTTCAGCTCGTCCACATCCCGGCCGATGGCTGCCGCCCGGCGGGCCACCTCGGCGTCGCTCTTGCCGACGCAGACGACCAGCGCGTTCGAGTACACCAGGTCGCCGGCCGGCCGCCCGGCCGCCTCGGCGGCGGTCCGGACCCGGCCGAACTGCCGATCGCTGTCCTCGACGGACGCGAACGGGATGTTGAACTCGTCCGCGTACCGCGCGGCCAGCCGCGGCGTACGGCTCGCGCCGTGCCCGCCGATCAGCACCGGGATCCTGGACCGGGCCGGCTTCGGAAGCGCGGGCGAGTCGGTGAGCTGGTAGTACTCCCCGTGGTAGCTGAAGGTCTTGCCGACCTCCGTCTCCCACAGGCCGGTGAGGATCGCCAGCTGCTCCTCCAGCCGGCCGAACCTCTCCTTCGGGAAAGGAATTCCGTAGGCCTTGTGTTCCTCCTCGAACCAGCCCGCTCCCAGGCCCAGTTCGACCCGCCCGCCGGACATCCGGTCCACCTGGGCGACCTGGATGGCCAGGACTCCGGGGAGCCGGAAGGTGCCGGCCGTCATCAGCGTGCCGAGCCGGATCCGCTTCGTCTCCCGGGCCAGGCCGGCCAGTGTGATCCAGGCGTCCGTCGGCCCCGGCAGCCCGTCGCCCGACCCCATGCGGAGGTAGTGGTCGGAACGGAAGAAGGCGTCGAATCCGAGCTCCTCGGTGGCCCGGGCCACCGCGAGGAGGGTCTCGTAGTCGGCCCCCTGCTGGGGTTCGGTGAAGATGCGAAGGTCCATACCTCCATCCTGCACCGTCGGGTGTCTGTCAACCTCTCCGTCAGCTCCCCGACCGCACCGGCTCGGGCGGGTGAATATCCGACGCGTGGCGGGGCGCGTCCGCCCTGGCCAGTGACCGGGGCCGGGCACCCGTCGTTGGCTCGGGCGGAGCCGGACCGCCCGGCCCGCGTGCCGGCGGCCACTGCCGGTGCGTCTCCCTCACGGTCCCGCCCTCGGCGGCGGGCCCCGGGCCGAGGAGGCCGCCATGTCCCAGGAAGCCGCACCGGAGCGAGCCGTGCCCGAACAGCCCGTGTCGCAGTTCGTGCCCGAGCAGAAGGGCGCCGAGGCTCCCAAGGGCCTGCTCCAGCAGATGGAGGAGCTGATGGCGGCGCTCTCCGCCGACCTCTCCCAGCTGGACGCCGACCTCCAGTCCACGTCCGACCGCCTTGCCCCCTCTCCGGACCCCGAGTCCTGACCCGAGCCGCACCACGGGGGCCGGGGGCCCCGCTACCACGACGGGTCCCGGCCGCTCGGGCCCGCTCGACCGCGGGCGGGGTCGGGTGGGCGGGCGCGGTCCCCGTCGCGCACGGCGAGGCGTCGCAGCATCCCGCGCACCCGGTCGCTCGACTCGTCGGCGGCGTCGATCGCCTCGATGCACTGCCAGTAGAGCCCCTCCTCGTCGGTGGCACAGGCCACCCCCACCAGCGCGATCCCGACCTCCCCCAGCAGCTCCCCGAGCGCGGTCAACGACCCGCACGGGTCCGCGACTTCGGTCAGCCGGCCCGCGCGCGGGCCGCCGGAGCCCCAGGCCGGGTACTCCCCGATCTCGCTCAGCCCCCGCGCCTCGCCGCGCAGCTCCTGCGGTCCGCAGAGTGCGAGGTGACGCCCTATCGCCTGGGCGAGCGCCTGCGCCTGCCAGGCCTCCGCCACGATGTCCTGTGCCGTCCCGCTCTCCGCCAGCGCCTGCCGGCCCAGCGCGATGAGTCGCTCCGCTTCCATCAACGCCGCCCCCGTTCGTACGACTTACTGCCCACTCAGTCCACTACCCAGAGTGAGGCCGACTGAGCCTCAACACCAGAGGAATTCGGAAATCTGTGGACAGGAAGCCTGACGGGGACAAGTCGATCACTCCGAAGAGTGACGATCTTCGTTCGTATCGGCGTCCGTGAGCCCCTCCTCGCTCCCTCCGCCCCGCCTCCGGGCGGGAAACCGGACCTCGTTCCGGTCGATCTTGGCCGCGAGCGCCGCCAGCGGATCGACGCCGAGCACCTGGCAGAACTGGAGGAGGTAGGCGAGCACGTCCGCCACCTCGTCGGCGACCCGGTGCGCCGACTCCGGGTCGTCCATCACCCGTTCCGCCTGCTCCGGCGTCAACCACTGGAAGATCTCGAGGAGTTCGGCGGCCTCCACGCTGAGGGCCGCCGCCAGGTTCTTGGGTGTGTGGTAGGGCTGCCAGTCGCGGGCCGCCGCGAACTCTGTCAGCCTGCGCTGGAGCCCCGCCACGTCGTTGTCGTCCGTCACCCGCTCAGGTCTACCACCGTCACCCCGGGCGTCCGGCGCGCCTCCCCCGCCGCCCGCTCCCCGACCGTGCCCGCCACCCGGATGTGCCCGTCGGCGGCGATGCCCGTCGCGAGCCGCAGCAGTTCGCCCACCTGGCGTCCGTCGAGCCCCCGGTCGAGGTCGTCGGCGAGCAGCGTCAGGCTCTGCATGGCGTCCGGCACCTCGGCGATCCGGTCCATCTCCAGGACTCCGGGGCCGGTGAGCAGGGTGAGCGCGAGGGCCAGGTAGCGGAGTTCGCCGTCGCCGAGGCGGCCGAGCGGGGTCGCGGGCCGGCCGCCGCGTTCGAGGACGGCGCGTACGGTGCCTTCCGGGAGTTCCTGTACGCCGACTCCGGTGACGGGTCCCACGCAGCCCGCTCCGGCGACGGTGGCGAGGCGGTGGTGGCGGCGCGGGCAGTCCGTGTGGGTGCGGTGCAGGACCTCGGCGAGGTTCCCGCAGCCGCGTCGCAGCCGTCCCTCGCCCGGCGGCACGGGGGTCCGCATCCGCTCGGGCCGGGGGTCGCAGGCGAAGGCGGACCGCAGGCCGATGACGACCTGCTCGGCGGCGGCCAGGACCTCCAGCTGCCCCTGGGTCTTGCCCGCGACGCGCAGCGGCAGCAGGGCCGTGCCCAGCAGGTCGTCGGGGAGCGGGGCGCGGGTGACGGGGGTGGCGCCCGCCGTGTGCCAGGCGGCCTGGACGGTGCTGCGGCCGGGGTCGCGGAGCGCGGTGGCGAGCAGGGTGCGGCCCCGGCCGGTGAGCCGTTCGCCGACGATGCGGAGCCGGGGTTCGGCCTGTACGGCGAGGTCCAGGTGGACGGGGCCCTCGGGTCCGTCGACCGTGCATCCGATCCGGAAGCCGCGCCTGCCCTGGGCGTCGGGTCGGGCACGCTCGGGGACGCAGTCGGCGGCGTCGGGGAACACCTCGTCGAGCGGGTCGCCCGCGCCGAGCCTGGCGAGCGCCTCGTACGCCCGCAGGGTGGTGGACTTGCCACTGCCGCTGGGTCCGGCGAAGAGGGTGACGGGTCCGAGCGGGTGCACGGCGGAACGGTGGCCGGCGAACGCGGACAGCCGCAGTTCGGTGACGGCGGGCCGGGCGGTGAGCGGTCCGCCCCGCCGCCCCGGTCCTCCCCGTCCCTCCGCCTCGACCGGGCCCCGCGCCTCGGGGACGGAGGCGCGGGGTGCGGTCGCGGCGAGCCCGGACCCGCCCGGCCCGGAGGCACGGGGCCCGGAGACCCGAGGTCCGACGAAGCCGGCGGCGGAAGGGGGCGCGACGGAGGAAGACCCCTCCGGGGAAGACCCGGTCGAGGCTTCACCGTCCGAGGAAGCCCCGGCCGAGGAGGGCACGACCGAGGAGGGCACGACCGAGGGAGCGTCGACCGGGGCGAGCCCGGCCGCGGCGCCTTCGGTCGAGACGGGGTGGGCCGAGGGCGACTGAACCCAGGAAGGGTGAACTGAGGAAGGAACGACGTCGGAGGAAGGGGCGTCTGACGTGCGGGCGAGCGTGGGGCCGCCGGTGAGGTCCATGCCCGGACCGTACGCAGATCATTCCCTGACGAACCGTTACGGCGAGATGACCTTCCTACGATCGAGGGACGCCGGCGGTCCTGCCGCCCACGACGTCGTCCTCGTCCTCACCCTCCGCGCCCTCGACCTCCGTACCGGCCGGGGCCAGCAGGAAGACGTTCCGGTCGACGCGGTGCATCCCGCTGCCGAGGCCGAAGACGACGCCGCTGCTGAAGTCGAGGATCCGCTTGGCGACCTCGGTGTCGGCGCTCGTCAGATCGAGGAGCACCGGGATCTGGGCGATGAGGTACTCGGCGACCTCACGGGCGTCGGCGAAGACCTGCACGCGGAGCACGACCATGCGGCGCTGCTCGGCGGTTTCGTACTGCTCGGGGATCGTGCGGTGGTCGACCCTGGACGGCCATTCGTCACGGCCGCGCAGGGGCAGGACCTGGGCGAGGCCCTCCCACTGTTCGTCGGTGACGTCGTACCTCTCGTACCTACTCATGGGTCCATCCTCCCGCTCCTCACCCGTTCGGCCCAACAACGACACGAGGTGATGGCCCGGGGGCGGTCCGCGCGCGGCTCCTGATCAGCCGGTGCCCTGACCTGCGCCGGCGGGCGGGACGGAGTACGTGACGGTGGCGGAGGCCGCCAGATCGCCCGCCTCGTCCCTGAGTTCGGCGAGGACCACGCAGAGGCGGCGGCCGAACTTGGCCATGCGCGCGTGCGTCCGGAGCAGTCCGGGGCGGGGGCGGTTGAGGTAGCTGATCTGGAGCGAGGTGGTGAGCGCCATCGGGGTGGGGCGTCCGAGCCGGGCGTTGACGAGGAGGAACGCGGCGAGGTCGACGAGCCCGGCCTGTTCGGGGCCGGAGATCGTGCCGCCGGGGCGGGTGCGGAGACGGGCGCCGTCCGCCTCCATGAGCAGGTGCGTCCCACTCGCGTCGGTGACCCGGCAGGCCGCGTAGTCGGGGAACTGCCGCTGGACGAGCGCGTTGAGCTCGTCCGGCGACAGCGTGCGGGCGGCGGGCGCGGAAGCGGGCGCCTGCGCCGCGGTGGATACGGAAGCCGGATCCGGGACCTGCACCGCGGCGGGCGCAGAGGCCGGATCCGGGACCTGCACCGCGGCGGGCGCAGAGGCCGGACCCAGGGCCTGCATCTCGCGTATCGGGCTCCCCGTGTCCCTCATCAGGCGAAGCTCTTCGCCAGGCGGCGGAGGCCTTCCCTGATCTCGTCGGCCGAGTGCGTCGTGAACGACAGCCGCATCGCGCCCGGGTCGGGCTCGCCACAGAAGAACGGGGCCCCCGGCACGTACGCCACCTCGTGGCCGACGGCCGTCTTCAGGAGGGCCGTCGCGTCGTGTCCCGCGGGGAGGGTGACCCAGATGAACATGCCGCCCTCCGGCCTGTTCCACCGGCTGCCCTCGGGCAGGGCGCCCGGCAGGCCGTCGAGCATGGCGTCCCTGCGCTCCTGGTAGGCGGCGCGCATCACCGCGACGTGTGCGTCGAGGTCGCTGTCGCGGAGGTAGCGCGCGGCGGCGGCCTGGTCGATGGTCGAGGTGTGCAGGTCGGCGGCCTGCTTGGCGATCACACAGGCGCGGCGGAGCCCGGCGGGGGCGCGCAGGTAGCCGAGGCGCAGGCCGGGGGCCATCACCTTGGAGAAGGAGCCGAGCAGGACGGTGCGGTCGGCCGCCGCGGGGTCGGCGGCGATGGCGGGGACGCGCTCGCCGTCGTAGCGCAGTTCGCCGTACGGGTCGTCCTCGACGATCCAGAAGCCGTGCCGCGCGGCGGCCTCGGCGACGGCGTGGCGGCGCTCGGCGGGGAGGGTCCGGCCCGTGGGGTTCTGGAAGGTGGGGACGATGTAGAGGAGGGTCGCCTTCTCGCGGGCCGCGATCTCCTCCAGGGCCTCCGGGATGATGCCCTGGTCGTCGGTGGGCACGGGGACGACGCGCGCGCCCGCGAAGCCGAAGGTCTGCAGGGCGGCGAGGTAGCAGGGGTCCTCGACGAGGACGACGCTGCCGGGTTCGACGAGGGCGGTGGTGAGGAGCGTGAGGGCCTGCTGCGAGCCGGTGGTGACGAGCAGGTCGTCGGCGTCCGTGGGCAGTTCGCGCGCGGTGAGCCGGGCGGCGATGGCGGTGCGCAGGTCGGGGTCGCCCTCGGTCGTCGAGTACTGGAGGGCGGTCTGCGGGCTCTCCGCGAGGACCCGGTCGTACGCCGCGCGGATGCCGGCGATGTCGAACAGCTCGGGGGCGGGCAGGCCTCCGGCGAACGAGATCACTTCGGGCCGTGCCGTGAGCGCCAGGATCTCCCGTACCGGCGACGAGCCGACGTTGGCCAGCCGTGAGGCGGTGGCCGGCGCGGGCACGGAGGGGGTGGTGGAGGTGGCGTTCGCGGGCGCGGAGGCGGCAGAAAGCATGGCGCCAGCATATAGAGATTCAAGACGGTGTCCAGGTCGTTCGATTCCCTCCCGGCGTGGCCGAGTTGACACTCTTCAGGTCCCTCACGCAGGGCGAATTCCGGGCGTGTCGCCGGCCTGCCGCCCGCTTGCTCCGTACCTGATTCGGCCATGATTCGGCCACTCTGCGGGCCGTGGGAATCCGGCCGCGGGCGGTGAATTCGGAGGATTTCCCTCCTCCCGTCTTTCTCGCTGGTCGACTCGGGAGAGGGCGGGTGTGATGATCTTCTTCCCCGTTGTCCGACGCGCCGCGACCGGTTCTCGATCCGGTTCTCCGCACGTCGTGGACGACTCGGGGAAACCGGCCAT
The DNA here is from genome assembly GCF_042889835.1 of Streptomyces sp. NPDC002463. NCBI lineage: Bacteria > Bacillati > Actinomycetota > Actinomycetes > Kitasatosporales > Streptomycetaceae > Streptomyces > Streptomyces sp. NPDC002463. The sequence continues at coordinate 112,097 of NZ_JBIARL010000013.1, read as the reverse complement.
TCCGGTCCTCGGTCTCATTGATGGACGGCGGTGCCGTGGATAGCGTTCGACCGCTCCACCACCGCGATGTCAGCGGTCTTTCGGGTCGAAGTCGAACGAGCGAGGCGAGTGGATCACCATGTCATCTTCCGTTCCCGTCGACGAGGCAGTCGTCGTCCGTACTCCCGAGGAATTCCTCGCCATGCCCGAGGACTACCGGGAGATCGCCGTCCGGGGAATGATCGTCAACACAGAGGGCGAACTGTCCGGGGCCGACGACTACATCCAGGTGTTCCTTCCGCTCGCGCCGAACGCCGAGGAGCGGCAGGTGTGCGCCGAGCGTGCCGTCGAGGAGTACGACCACTACAAGATCGGCAAAAGGATCCTGGCCGACGTCGGCGTCGACACCGGATACATGGAGCAGCAGCGGCTGGCCGACCGTGATCTCTTCGCCGGCCACGAGTTCCACACGTGCACCACGTGGGCCGAGCGCGGAATCTTCTCGTACATCGGCGAGGAGACCGCGATGGTGATGATCTCCGAATTCGCGCAGAGCAGCTACAAGCCGTGGGCCGAGGCGGTGCGCACGATCATTCTCGACGAGAAGGTGCACATCGCGCACGGTGCGCGTGTCTGCCGGAATCTCGCCCGCACCGAGGAGGGCCGCGAGGAGCTCCAGCAGGGGCTCGACCGATTGTGGCCGGGATTCAACCGGATCTTCGGGAGCGCGCGTTCGGAGCGGTCGAAGCTCGCGGTCCGCTTCGGCCTCCGGCAGACCACCAACGGGGAGGCGCGCGACATCTGGCGGGCGAAGGTCACCCCGCGCATCGAGGGCCTCGGCCTGAAGGTCCCGGAGTAGACCGAGCAGGCCCGAGCGGCCCGAGCAGACACCGGCGGGCACGAGCGGCCCGAGCAATCCCGAGCAGATCGAGCAGACACCAGCAGGCCCGAAGAGCACGGAGCCGCCCCGAGCAGCCCCGAGACGCCCCAGAGGGCCAGGCAGCGCGCCCGAGACACCGAGCAGCCGTCCGATCGAGGAGTCCGCACCCCATGGCCACCCCCCTGACCATCACCCCGCGCCCGCTCGGCCGCCGCGAGGCGAAGGAGCGCACCGCCGCCCTCCTGGCCGAACGTCCTGATCTCGCCGAGCGTCTGCACCGGCTGCGCCGTCTCGGCCGGGAGGTGCGCTCGTGCGAGGTGCACCTCACCAACACCTGCAACATCCGCTGCAAGGGCTGCTGGTACTTCGAGGGCGGCTTCGACACCGCCGTGCGCGAGCTCTCGGACGTCGACCGGATCCGTGCCTTCGCCCGCCGGCTGCGGGACGAGGGGGTCAACCAGGCCACCCTCATCGGCGGTGAGCCGACCCTGGTGCTGCGCCGGGTGGAGGCCTTCGTCGAGGAGCTGCCGTACATCACGATCTCGACGAACGGCCTGCGTCCGATGCCCGTGCAGGGCTTCGAGCACATCGCCGTCGCCGTCAGCATCTTCGGCGGCGGGCCGCTCGACGACGACCTGCGGGCCATCCGGGTCAACGGCTCCAAGTTCACCGGTCTGTTCGACACGGCGCTGTCGCACTACAAGGACGATCCGCGGGTCCTGTTCATCTTCGCGCTCTCCGAGGCCGGGCTGCCGTACCTCGAACCGACCGTGCGCAGGATCGCCGAGAACGGCAACATCGTCACCTTCAACTTCTACAGCGAGCACGGCTCCGACAACCCGATCCAGATCGAGAACGAGCGCCGCGTCCTCGAGGAGGCCCTGCGGGTCAAGGAGGCCTATCCGGAGGCCGTGGTCAGCCACCCGTACTTCATCCGCAGCCTCATCACCGGCACCTCGCACTGGGGGGCGCGCTTCGGGTACGACGTGTGCCCGAGCCTCAGCGTCGACCACCCCGACCACGAGGAGCGGGTGGCCAACGGGAACCCGGTGATCCCGGGCTTCGCGGCCTGGGGCGCCGACTACGAGTCGCTGCAGTTCTGCTGCACGTCCGGGGACTGCGGCGGCTGCCGCGACAGCCAGGCCGTCTACAGCTGGCTGGTGGTGAGCGCCTCCCGCTTCCTGGACAGCGCCGCGCGCCTGGAGGAGTGGGTGGACATCGCGGAGAGCTACTGGCGGCAGTGGCACTGGTCCCCGTACCACGCCTCGAAGCTCATCACCCCCTGATCGCAGCCCTGGCCCCTCACTTCACGGGAGAGTCATGTCCGAGACATCAGCGACATCCGCGGCGTCCACGACGCTGGACCGCGCCTCCATCGAGCAGTTCGTCACCGACGCCCTCGTCGAGCTGGGCGTCGACGCATCCGACGTCGTGCCCGGGGCCGCGCTCGACGATCTGGAGATCGACTCGCTCGACATGGTCGAGCTCGCGCAGTCCGTCAAGCGGGACCTCGGCGTCCCGATCCGCACGAAGGACTTCGACGGCATCGACACCGTCGGCCAGATCCTCGAACTGTGCTACGAGAAGGCCGGAGTTGAGTGATCCGCGCCGGGGCCGGGAGGTCGTCGTCACCGGTTTCGGCGCGGTCACCCCGCTCGGCGTCGGCGCCGGCGTGCTCCACGAGCGCGCCGTCGCCGGGGACATGGCGGTGGCGGGTTCCCATCCGGCCCTCCGGCACGCGGACTTCACGGCCGCCGATCACCTGCCGCGGAACGTGGTGCGCCGCACCGATCGGTTCACCCAGCTGGCCCTCGTGGCGGCCGAGGAGGCCCTGACGCAGGCCGGGAAGCGGGACGGTGCGCCGTCGCCCTGGCAGCCCGAGCGCGTCGCCTGTGTCATCGGGTGCGGGCTCGGCGGCACGGCCTCCTTCGAGGCGCAGCGGGAGGTGTACGAGAGGGACGGCGCGGGGTTCGTGTCGCCGTTGATGATCCCGCAGATGATGGCGAACGCGGCCGCCGCCCATCTCTCCATGCGGCACGGTCTCCACGGCGAGAGCCTGTGTGTCGCGTCCGCGTGCAGCAGCGGTGCCCAGGCCGTCGGTACGGGGATGCGGCTGCTCGCCTCGGGCGCGGCCGACGCCGTCGTGGTCGGTGGCGCCGAGGCCTCCTCGTCCGACCTGGTGGCGGCCGCCTTCGCGAACGCCGGCGCGCTCTCCCCGAGCGGTTCCTCCCGTCCTTTCGACCGGGACCGCGACGGCTTCGTGATCGGCGAGGGCGCCGGGATCCTCGTCCTGGAGACGGCCGCGGGCGCCGCCCGGCGCGGGGCCGAGGTCCTCGGAGTCGTACGGGGGTACGCGGCGACCTCCGACGCGCACCACGTGACCGCGCCCGACCCGAGCGGCGGGCCGGCGGGCCGGGCGGTGTCGCTCGCGCTGCGGGAGGCGTCGGTGGCGCCCGGGGAGCTGGCGTACGCGAACGCCCACGGGACCGGCACCGCGCTCAACGACCGCCTGGAGTGCGAGGCCCTGCGGGGCGCCCTCGGGGCCGGGGTCCTCGCGGAGCTGCCGCTCTCCTCCGGGAAGGGCGCGCTCGGGCACCTCTTCGGTGCGGCGGGCGCGGTCGAGGCGATCGCCACCCTCCAGGCGCTGCGGCACGGCGTCGCGCCGCCGACGGCGGGGCTGCGCCGTCCCGACCCGGCGCTCGGCCCGCTCGACCTCGTGCGTACGGCGCGGAAGCTCACCGCGCGGGCGGGCGCGGGCGGGTTGTTCGGGCTCTCCACCTCGTTCGGCTTCGGCGGACACAACGCGGCCCTGGTCCTGGCCGTGGAAGGGCGGTCCTGATGCGCGCGTCGCGCGATCCCCACGGCGTTCCCGACCTGCTCGGCTTCTCCGGGCGCCGCTATCTGGTCACCGGGGTCCTCAACGACGACTCGATCGCCTGGCACACCGCGCGGGCGCTCCAGGAGGCGGGCGCGGAGGTCCTGTTGACGGGCTTCGGGCGGACCCGGCGGATCACGGAGGCGGCGGCGTCCGGCCTCCCGTACCCGGCCGACGTCCTGGAGCTGGACGTGACGCGGCCCGAGGACCTCGGCGCGCTGACGAAGGAGCTGGAGCGCCGCTGGGGCGCGGTGGACGGCGTCCTGCACGCGATCGCCGCCGCCCCGCAGTCCGCGCTCAGCGGCAACTTCCTCACCACGCCCGTGGAGAGCGCGACGCTCGCGCTGCGGACGGCGGCGTTCTCGCTGCACTCGCTGACCACCTCGCTCGCGCCGCTGCTGCGCGAGGGCGGGGGCGCGGGCGGGGCCCGGGGCAGTGTCGTCGGGCTCGACTTCGACTCGTCCGGGGCGTGGCCGGGGTACGACTGGATGGGCGTCGGCAAGGCCACGCTCGGGGCGGTCTGCCGCTATCTCGCGCTGTACCTGGGGCACTCCGGCATCCGCGTCAACCTCGTCGCCGCCGGCCCGGTGGAGACCGTGGCCGGGCGGGCCGTCAGCACGTTCGACCGGATCGCCGACCGCTGGGAGCAGGAGGCGCCGCTCGGCTGGAGCCGCGCCGATCCGGCGCGGCTCGTCGGCCCCGTCCTGTTCCTGCTGTCGGACCTGGCGGCCACGGTCACCGGGGAGATCGTGCACGCGGACGGCGGGATGCACGCGGTCCGGATGGGGGTGGGCGCCGTCGGCGAGCCCCCGGGCATCGGCTCGCCGCCCCGCGCGGGCAAGGACGACCGCTCGTGAAAGAGGACCGCTGAGGCCCCTCGTACAAGCGGACCGCCCGTGAAGTCGGACCGCTCGCGAAGAACGACCGCTCAGGAAGGACGACCGCTCGTGAAAGAGGACCGCTCGTGAAGGAGGACCGCTCATGACCGCGGCGATCGTCGGCGTCGGCTCCGCGCTGCCCGAACGGGCGGTGCCCAACAGCCACTTCGCCGCCATCGGGTCCTCCGACGAGTGGATCGTCAAGCGGACCGGCATCCGGCAGCGGCACTTCCTGCCGGAGGACGGACACCTCGCCGACCTCGCCCTGGCGGCGGCCCGGACGGCGCTCGCCCGGTCGGGGCGCACCGCGCGCGAGGTGGGGCACGTCGTCGTGGCGACCACGACCCCCGACCGGACCACCCCGGGCCTCGCCGTGGAGGTGGCCGCCCGGCTCGGGGCGGACCGGGCCGCCGCGTTCGATCTGCACGCGGCCTGCGCCGGGTTCGTGTACGCCCTGGACCACGCGGTGGCCCTGATCGAGTCGGGCCGGGCGGGCACCGTCCTGGTGTGCGGCGCCGAGGCGCTGACCCGGATCACCGACCACGAGGACCGGTCGACGGCGGTGCTGCTGGGCGACGGCGCGGGGGCGGTGGTCCTCGCCGACGTGGGCAGGGGGGAGGGTCCCGAGCCGGCTTTCCGGCTCGGTTCGGACGGGGATCTGATCCCGCTGCTCTACGCCGACCGGTACGACCGGAAGCTGCGGATGGACGGTCCCGAGATCTTCGTCCAGGCGGTGGAGCGGATGAGCGAGGCGGCCCGGGACGTGCTCGCGCGGCGGGAGCTGACCGCCGACGACGTCGACCTGTTCGTCGCCCACCAGGCCAACGCGCGGATCGTACGGGCGGTGGGCAAGGAGCTCGGTGTCCCGCCGGAGCGGCTGTACCTCAACGTCGACCGGGTCGCCAACACCTCCTCCGCCTCCATCCCGATCGCCCTCCACCAGGCCTGGCAGGAGGGCCGCCTCGGCCCGACGGGCCTGCTGGGGGTGGCGGCGTTCGGCGCGGGCGTCACGTGGGGGGCGGGCGTGATCGGCTGGCGTCTCGCGGACGCGGAGAGCCGATGAGGACGCCTCCCTTCCCCGTACTGGCCGAGCTCACCGCCCCGGACGGCGCCAGGCTCGTGGTCCGTGTCCACGCGCGCCCCGAACCGACCGCCCCGGTCGTGGTCGTCCTCCCGGCGATGGGTACCGCCGCCCGCCACTACACGCCGCTGGTACGGGCGCTGCACCGGCGGGGCGCGACCGTGGTGACGACGGACCTGCGGGGCCACGGCGAGAGCACCCCGGTTCCGGCGCGCGGGGTCCGCTTCGGCTACCGCGAGCTCGTCGAGCACGACTTCGGTGCGGTCCTGGACGCCGTCGAGCGGGCCTTCCCGGAGGCGCCGAGGCTGCTTCTGGGCCACAGTCTCGGCGGCCAGCTCGGGCTGGTGCACTGCGGTCTGCTGCGGCCGCGTCTCGCGGGGGTCGTCCTGGTCGCGAGCGGTTCGGCGTGGTGGCGCGCGCTCGGTACCGGGGCGGATCCCCGGCCGGGTGCGCGGTGGCTCGTACGGAGCCTGCTGTGCGTGGCCGGTGCGGAGCTGCTCGGGTACTGGCCGGGGCACCGGTTCGGCTTCGGCGGGCGGGAGTCGGTGGGCGTGATGCGGGACTGGGCCCGGCAGATGCGGACCGGGCGGTACGGGGCCAGGGGCGCGGCCGCGGACTACGAGGAGGCGCTGCGGGGCGTCGACCTGCCCGTGCTCGCCGTCGACGTGGAGGGCGACGCGCTCGCGCCTCCGCGGGCCGTGGACCACCTGTGCGCGAAGCTCCCGTCGGCGCGGGTCGAGCGCTGGAGCTACCGGTCGCCGGACGCCGGCGGCCGGCGGCTCGACCACTTCCGCTGGATCCGGCACAACGCGGGCCTGGTGGAGCGGATCGCGGCGTGGGCGGAGTTCCCGGCGCCGGGCGACGCCGGCGAGTGGCAGGGCACCGGCACCCGGTCGGAGGCCCGGGCGTGAGCGAAGGAGTACCTCTGATGAGCGTCGACGACGGCACCGTTCCCGCGCTGCTCGCCCGGAGCGCGGGCGCGCACCCCGACCGGAGCGCGCTGCGGCTCGGCGCCGAGACGCTGACGTACGGCGTGCTCGACGACCTGGCCGGGCGGGCCGCCGCGCTGCTCCACGCGCGCGGGGTGGGGCCGGGTGACCGGGTGGCCCTCATGCTGCCGAACAGCACGCTGTTCGCGGTGCTCTACTACGGCATCCTGCGCGCGGGGGCGATCGTCGTCCCGCTCAACCCGCTGCTTCGCGCGGGCGAGGTCCGTCACTGTCTGGCGGACGCCGAGGCCGCGCTGATGCTCTCGTGGCACGGGGACGGCGGGGAGGCCGCCGAGGGGGCCCGGCTCGCGGGCACCCCGCACCTCGTGGTCGAACCGGACGGTTTCAGCGCGCTGTTGGCGGAGCACGCGCGCGTGGAGCCCGTTTCCCGTACACCCGAGGACACGGCGGTCGTGCTCTACACCTCCGGCACGACCGGGGCGCCGAAGGGCGCCGAGCTCACCCACCGCAACATCCGGCGCAACGTCGACGAAGGCGTGCGGGTCCTGGAGCTGGGCCCCTCGGACGTGGTCTTCGGCGGGCTGCCGCTCTTCCACTCCTTCGGGCAGGTGATGGGGCTGAACTGCGCGGTGGCCGTGGGCGCCTGTCTGACCCTCATGGCCCGCTTCGACCCGGCGGGCGCGCTCGCGCTCGTCGCCCGGGACCGGGTCACGGTCTTCCTCGGTGTCCCCACCATGTACGGGCTGCTGCTGCGGCACCCGGACCGTGCGCTGCACGACGTGTCGTCGCTGCGGGTCTGCCTGTGCGGCGGCTCGCCCCTGCCGGTGGCGGTGCTGACCGGTTTCGAGTCCGCCTTCGGCTGCGCGGTCCTGGAGGGGTACGGGCTGTCGGAGTCGTCGCCGCTGGCCTGTGTGAACCGGATCGACCGGCCGCGCTCCCCGGGCACCATCGGCATCCCCGTCCTGGGGGTGGAGATGCGGGTGGTGGACCGGGACGGCAAGGAGGTCCCGGACGGTGAGGTCGGCGAACTCGTCATCCGGGGCCACAACGTGATGAAGGGGTACTGGCGCCGCCCGGAGGCCACGGCCGAGACGGTACGGGACGGCTGGCTGCACACCGGCGACCTGGGCACCCGTGACGCGTCCGGCGACTTCCGGGTCGTCGACCGCGTCAAGGACGTCGTGATCCGGGGCGGGTTCAACGTGTACCCGAGGGAGGTGGAGGAGGTCCTCCACCTGCACCCGTGCGTGGCGGAGGCCGCCGTCCTCGGCGTCCCGCATCCGGTGCACGGGCAGGAGGTCGCGGCCGCGGTCGTCCTGCGGCCCGGCGGCCGGGTCTCCCCCGCCGAGCTGCGCGCGCACGTGCGGGAGCGGCTCGCCCCGTACAAGTACCCGCGCCGGATCTGGCTGACGGACGCGCTGCCGAAGGGTCCGACGGGGAAGGTGCTCAAGCGGGAGATCGTCCCGCCGGACGGTTCCTGAGGGGGGTTCCATCGGTCAGGCCGGACCGTCTCCGTCATCCGGTTCGTCGCCCGCGTCAGGGTCGGCCCACAAGGACCGCACATGCCCGAGGTGACGACGAGCGCAGTCCTCGGCGCCGGGCGCGTCCCCGGCGATCATCAGGTCGAGGAGTTCGAGGTGTTCCTCGGCGGAGGAGACGAGCTTGCCGGCCTCGTCGAGGCCGGTGAGGCCGTAGAGCCGGGAGCGCTTGCGCAGGTCTCCGACGGTCTCGACGAGCCGCTCGTTCCCCGAGAGGGCGAGGAGGGCCAGGTGGAAGCGGCGGTCCGCCTCCAGGTAGCCGATGAGGTCGTGCTCGCGGGCGCGCGAGACGATCTCCTCGGCGACCGGACGCAGCTCCTCCAGCTGCTCCCGGGTGGCCCTGCGGGTGACCCGGCCGATGGTGGGGACCTCGATGAGGGTCCGCAGCTCGGTGTACTGGTCGAGGTCCCGCTCACTGACCTCGGTGATGCGGAAGCCCTTGTTGCGGACGGGCTCGACCAGGCCCTCCCGGGCCAGGTCGAGCATGGCCTCGCGGACCGGGGTGGCGGAGACGCCGAGGTCGCCGGCGAGGCCGGGGGCCGAGTAGACCTGGCCGGGGCGGAGCTCCCCGGCGATCAGGGCGGCGCGAAGGGCGTGGCCGACCTGGTCGCGGAGCCGTTCCTGGGCTCTGACGAGGCCGTACTGTTTCAGGTCACCCATCGTGCGTCCTCCGAGATGTCACGGGGGAGCATCGTACAATGTCACGTTTCTCCGGCCGGACGGTCCCTGAGGGCGGTCAGAGCAGGAAGCCGGCGGGGAACGGGTCGTCGGGGTCGAGGAAGTACTGGGCGGTGCCGGTGATCCAGGCGCGTCCGGTGACGGTCGGGACGACGGCGGGCAGCCCGCCGACGGTCGTCTCGTCGACGATCCGGCCGGTGAACTCGGTGCCGATGAAGGACTCGTTGACGAAGTCGGTGTGCGGGGCGAGCAGTCCGCGCGCGTGCAGCTGGGCCATGCGGGCGCTGGTGCCGGTACCGCACGGGGAGCGGTCGAACCAGCCGGGGTGGATGGCCATGGCGTGGCGCGAGCGGGTCGCGTCGGAGCCGGGTGCGGTCAGGTAGACGTGCTTGACGCCGGCGAAGGCCGGGTTCTCGGGGTGGACGGGCCGGTCGGGTCCGGCGTTGACGGCGTCCATGACGGCGAGCCCGGCGGCGAGCAGCTCCTGCTTGTGGGCGCGGTCGAAGGGCAGGCCCAGGGAGTCGAGGTCCACGAAGGCGTAGAAGTTGCCTCCGTACGCGAGGTCGTAGGTGACGGTGCCGTATCCGGGCACGTCCGTCTTGAGGTCGAGGCCGACGGAGAAGGCGGGCACGTTGGTGAGGGTGACGGAGCGGGCGCGGCCGTCCTCGACGCGGACGTCGACGCTGACGAGTCCGGCGGGGGTGTCGAGGCGGACGGTGGTGACCGGTTCGACGACCGGCACCATGCCCGTCTCGACGAGGACGGTGGCGACGCCGATGGTGCCGTGTCCGCACATCGGGAGCAGGCCGGAGACCTCGATGTAGAGGACGCCGTAGTCGGCGTCGGGGCGGGTGGGCGGCTGGAGGATCGCGCCGCTCATCGCCGCGTGGCCGCGCGGTTCGTACATGAGGAGGGTGCGGACGTGGTCGAGGTGCTCGGCGAAGTGGAGCCGCCGCTCGGCCATGGTGGCGCCGGGGATGATCCCGAAGCCGCCGGTGATGACGCGGGTGGGCATGCCCTCGGTGTGGGAGTCCACCGCGTGGTAGACGTGGCGGGTGCGCATGGGGTCCCTTCTGATGGGTGGATGACGGGCTCTACGCGTGGCCCTCGGCGAGGGCCTTCTCCGTGGCGGCGCGCACGACGGCCTCCTGTTCGGGCGTCAGCGGGAGGCGGGGCGGCCGGGTGGTGCCCCCGGTGTGGCCGGCGAGGTCCATGGAGAGCTTGACGGCCTGGACGAACTCGGTTCTGGAGTCCCACCGGAAGAGCGGGTGCAGCGCGCGGTAGAGCGGCAGTGCGACCGCGAGGTCGCCGGCGGCGGCGGCGCGGTAGAGGGTGGCGCAGGCGCGCGGGAGGGCGTTGGGGAAGCCGGCGATCCAGCCGACGGCGCCGGCGAGGGCGAGTTCGAGGAGGACGTCGTCGGCGCCGACGAGCAGGTCGAGGCCGGGGGCGAGTTCGGCGAGCTCGTAGGCGCGGCGGACGTCGCCGCTGAACTCCTTGACGGCGACGATGCCGCCGTCGGCGTGGAGGCGGGCGAGGAGGGCGGGGGTGAGGTCGACCTTGGTGTCGTACGGGTTGTTGTAGGCGACGACGGGCAGCCCGACCGCGGCGACCTCGGCGTAGTGGGCGCGCACGGACCGCTCGTCGGCCCGGTAGGCGTTGGGCGGCAGGAGGAGGACCGAGCCGCAGCCGGCCTCGGCGGCCTGTTCGGCCCAGCGGCGGGCCTCGGCGCTGCCGTACGCGGAGACGCCCGGCATGACCCTGGCCCCGTCCCCGGCGGCTTCGACGGCGGTACGGACGACCTCGGCGCGTTCCCGGTCGGTGAGGGTCTGGTACTCGCCGAGGGAGCCGTTGGGGACGACACCGTCGCAGCCGTCGGCGATCAGCCGGGCCACGTGCCGTGCGTAGGCGTCGTGGTCGACGGTGCCGTCCGCGCGGAAGGGGAGGGCGGTGGCGACCATGATCCCGTGCCAGGGGCGGGCGCGGTGCACGGGGGCTTGCTCGTGGACCATGAAGGACTCCCTACTGTGGTGTGTGACATTTTATTGATGGGGGCGGGGTCCACAAGGGTTCGGCACGGGCCCAGTTCTGACGACCGGTCAGGCGGAGTGGGGCACCCCCCTCAAGATCCGCCCCGGCCGACCCGGATGATCGAACGCATGCTCGCCCTCGCCCCATCCGTCTCCGTGCTCGCCCTGGTCACCACCCTCGCCGGTGCCGTCGCCCGCCCGTTCCGCCTGCCCGAGGCGGCCTTCGCCCTCCCCGCCGCCGGCGCCGTCCTCGCCGTGGGCGCGATCACCCCGGAGGCCGTACGCGAGGAGGCCGCGCGGCTCGGGCCGGTCATCGGCTTCCTCGCGGCGGTCCTCGTCCTCGCCGGACTCTGCGACGACGAGGGGCTCTTCCGGGCCTGCGGCGCCTGGATGGCCCGCTGGGCCCGCCACCGCCCCCGCCGGCTGCTCGGCGCCGTCTTCGGACTCGCCTCGCTGATCACCGCCACCCTGAGCCTGGACGCGACGGTCGTGCTGCTGACCCCGGTCGTCTTCGCGACCGCCGCCCGGATGGGGGCGCGGCCGGGACCCCACGCCTACGCCGGCGCGCATCTGTCGAACACGGCCTCGCTGCTCCTGCCGGTCTCGAACCTCACCAACCTGCTCGCGTTCACCGCCGGCGGGCTCGGTTTCACGCGGTTCGCGCTCCTGATGCTGCTCCCCTGGCTCGCCGCGATCGCCGTCGAGTACGGGATCTTCCGCCGCTTCTTCGCCCGGGACCTCGCCGCCCCGGCCACCCCCGTCGAGCCGCCGGAACCCGTCACTCCACCCTTCTTCGCCCTGGGCACGGTGGCCGCGACGCTCGCCGGGTTCGGCGTGGCCTCGGCCACCGGCGTCGACCCGGCCTGGGCGGCCGCGGCGGGCGCCACGGTCCTGGCCGTGCGCGCCCTGGCCCGCCGCCGGACCACCCCGCGCGCGCTGGTCCGCTCGGCGGCGCTGCCCTTCCTCGCGTTCGTCCTGGCCCTCGGCGTCGTCGTCCGCGCCGTCGTCGACCAGGGCCTCGGGGACGTACTCGCCCACGTCCTTCCCGACGGCACCTCGCTCCCGGAGCTGCTCGGCACCGCCGCGCTCGCGGCGGTCCTGGCCAACCTGATCAACAACCTGCCCGCGACCCTGGCCCTGATGCCGGCGGCGTCCGCGGTCGGCCCCGGTGCGGTGCTCGCGGTGCTGCTCGGGGTGAACATCGGACCCAACCTCACGTACGCCGGATCCCTCGCCACGCTCCTGTGGCGCCGCATCGCCCACGACCACGAACACCCCGTCGCCCTCGGCGAGTTCACCCGCCTCGGACTGCTCACGGTCCCGGCCGCCCTCACCGCGTCGACGGTGGCGCTGTGGGCCTCGCTGCAGATGCTCGGCGGGTGACCGGCGCGCCGTTTCTCACGTCCCGGGAACCTCAGCCCCCACTGCTACGTTCTACAAGTCCGTAGAAACAATCGACGTCTGGAGTACTCGACCATGGCTCTGTGGGACCGCATCAAGGAATCCGCATCGACGATGCAGACCCAGCTGGTGGCGAAGAAGAACGACCTGAAGAGCGGCGCGTTCCGCGACGCGAGCATGGCCATGTGCGCGCTGGTCGCCGCCGCCGACGGGACGATCGACCCCGCCGAGCGCCGCCGGGTCGCCCAGCTCATCGCGACCAACGAGGTGCTGCAGAACTTCGACGCGACGGACCTCCAGCGCCGGTTCGACGCCAACCTGGACAAGCTGACCGCCGACTTCGACTTCGGCAAGGTCAGCGTGCTCCAGGAGATCGCCAAGGCGAAGAAGAAGCCGGCCGAGGCCCGGGCCGTCGTCCAGATCGGCATCGTCATCGGCGGCGCGGACGGCGACTTCGACAAGACGGAGCAGGCCGTGGTGCGGGAGGCGTGCTTCACGCTCGACCTGCCGCCGCACGAGTTCGACCTCTAGGGCCTGTCGGCGCGCGCGTGCGCGTCGCCCCTGCCGGGGCCGACCCAGGAGTCGCCGCGGCCCGTGCCGTCGTTCGGGCGGGGCGCGGCGGACGGGTCACGGGCGGGGCGGAGGTCGCGCCCGCAGTACTCGGCCACGGACTCCTCGCCGCCGGCGGCCGCGACGAGCCGCTGCCGCGCGGCGGACGGGGGTGCTCCGGCCTTCGCCTTGCCGTTCCCGTTTCCCTTCGCCTTCCCCTCCGTCTTCTCGAAGGCGTCGCAGAGGGCCTCACGGCTCCTGCCGGGGAGCTCGGGCGGATCCTTCTCCGGCCGCAGCGGAGCGGTCGTGCCGGGTGGCGGGGTCCAGGTCGCACCCGCTGTCGCACCGTGCTTCGCGGGAGCGGGAGCGGGGTCGGGAGCGGGAGCGGGGTCGGGGCCCGGCGCCGAGTGAGTGGTGGGGCTCGGCTCGGAGGTCGGGGCGGTGGCGCCGAGGAAGGGCTCGGGGAGGTCGCCTGTGGCGACGGCCACACCGCCGAGGGTCACGCTCGCGACCAGCGCGGCCACGGCCGTCTTCAGTGAACGCCGGGGACGCCGCCGCTCCTCGGCCGGCGTCCAGTCGTCGCGGTCGCGGGTGGGTCGTGAGGTGTGCAGCCCCGCGTCACGGGCCTCCCGGAAGGCGGCGAGAGCACCCTTCTCCCCTCCGGCGACGCCCTCCTCGCGCAGAGCGGCTCTCAGCAGCTCCCCCAGCTCTCCGTCGCGCATTTCGTCAGGCATCCGTCACCTCTCTCTCCCCTTGAGTTGTTTCGCAAGTCGCCTCAATCCCCTATGTGCGGCGGACCGTACCGCACCGGGACGCTTGCCCAGCACTCGGGCGGCCGAAGGGCCGTCGAGCCCGACGACGACCCGGAGCAGCACGGCCTCCGCCTGGTCGCGCGGGAGACCCGCGATGAGGGCGAGTGCCGTCTCCGTCGAGAGCGCGTCCAGTGCCTCGCCCGCCGCGTCAGCGGCGGCCGGCAGTTCGAGCAGGTCCTGTTCGAACCGGGTGGGGCGGGGGCGCGCCCGTACGCGCCGCAGGTGGTCGAGGGCCCGGTGGCGGGCGATGGTCGCGGTCCAGCCGCGGAAGCCCGCGCCGTCGCCGCGGAAGCGGCCGAGGTCCCGGGCGATCTCCAGCCACGCGTCGGAGGCGACGTCCTCGGCGTCCTCGCCGACGATGCCGCGCAGATAGCCGAGCAGCCCGGGATGCACGATCCGGTACGCCTCCGCGAACGCCCCCTCGTCCCCGCGCCGGGCCCGCTCGACGGCCTCCGCGAGACGGGCGTCCCGTTCGGGGCCGGACGGGTCTTCGCGCTCGGGACCGGGGAGAGCCGCGGACTCGGAGCCGGACGGTTCGTCGTGCTCGGGACCGGGCAGGGCCTCGCCCTCGGAGCGGGACGGTTCGTCGTGCTCGGGGTCGTGTGCCCTGGCGGGCGCGTGCCCCGTTCCCTCGCCCACCCGACCCTCTTCACAACCCGTACACCCGCGAACCCCGGTCCCCCACGGAACAACCGGAGGACGTCCATCCTGTCAGACGGTCAACAGGCCTTTCCCGACACCCTGTCGGGGTGAGGGGCCAGGAGGCGGCGCGAACCGGCGGACCGCCGGCCGTGCAGGGTGAGGAAGTACAGGTACAGGGACTCCTTCGTACCGATCTCGAAGCGGTTCACGGTCCGGCCGAGCGGGTTCCACACCCGGCCGTCCGGCATCCGCACCGCGACGGGGTACCCGAAGACGGACCGCAGCATGTGCTCGTCCGGCAGGTCCACCCACACGGCCCCGGCCTCCCGCACCAGCACCTCCCCCACATAGGCCCCGAGGCCGAGCAGCGTCCCGGCCACCTCCTCCCGTCCGGCGCCGCCCCGCCGCAGCCCGTCGACGACCCGGTCGACGACGCGCAGGCTGCCGACGGAGTAGTCCAGCGGCAGCCGCGCCCTCGCGGTCGCCCTCTCGACGAACTCCTCCGCATGCCGCCCCATGCCGTCCGCGCGCAACGTCAGGCTCTCGCAGTCCACTGATGACCACCTTCCCCGTAGGAGTGGCGGAAGCCGCCGGGTGACCCAGCGGATCCGCCCCGGGAAACATCACGGGGCGCGCACGTGACCCTGGTCACAGCTGTCGCGAACGCCCCCCGAGTGATGGCGAGTTACAAGAGGACGCAGTGGCATCAAGGCGCCCATAACCGGTCACTGATCGGCGGATCCGGCCAGCCTCGAACGTCGGGCACAAATTTCACACATTCCCTCTTCATACCGGTCCCCGATGCTCTAGATTGACCGTGCTTCAGGTGATCGGACACGAGGCGACCACTCATCCACCACAGGTCCGGCGCTGCGGAAAGCCAGTAGTCACGTCCCCGCCACCAGCCATGGGGACGATCAGTTCCGGGGGCCCGGGAGGGCCGCGGGTGCGGGGAGCACCCGGGGCGCGGACCGGTTCCCGTTTGCACAGCTCTGAGTAGGGCCGGGATGTCTGCGCCGGGGAGGGCGCGGGCTCCCGGGGGAGTGTTGGGCGAACACGTCGAACCACTGGGGACCTGGGGGGTTCTGTGCGGCAAGGGGGAGTAGTCAGCCCTTTTCCGTCGGCGCACGAGCGTCTGACGGACGGGGCGATAGGCCGGCCCGCGCTCGAGTGGGAGCAGCGCTACCGCCGTACCGTGATCATCAGCGACGCCGTGTCCACCGCCTTCGTCGTGACGGCGATAGGCGACTTCTTCGGGGCGCGGGACGCGGCCAACTGGCATGAGAAATGGGGCATTCTCGCGTTCGGCACCCAGCTGCTCGTGCTGGGCGCGCTCGCGGTCAACCGCTCGTGGGCCCCGGCCGTGCTCGGCCAGGGCGCCGAGGAGTTCCGCCGGCTCGGACGCTCCCTGTTCACGGTGGTCGTCGTCCTGGCGCTCGGCGGGATAGCGCTCACCTCGCGGAACATCAAGCTCTGGATCTTCGTCGCGATCCCCGCGATCGCGCTGGTCACCATGACCGCGCGGTATCTGCTGCGGCTCTGGCTGCACCGGGAGCGGAAGGAAGGGCGCTGCCTGCGCCCGGTGCTCGCCGCCGGAAGCCCCGCGACCGTGCGCGACCTGATCACCCGGACCCGCAAGTTCCCGCACATCGGCTGGCGGGTGGAGGCGGTCTGCACGACGGACGGACGCGGGCTCGACGGTGACCTGCTCGACGGGGTTCCCGTCGTCGGGCAGCTGTCCGACGTCGCCAAGCACGTCCGCCACGACGGCTACCGGGTCGTCGCGGTCACCCCGGACGCGCACTGGTCGCCGGACCGCCTGCGGCGGCTCGCCTGGAACCTCGAGGGCAGCGACGCCGAGATGGTCGTGGCGCCCGTCCTGATGGAGGTGGCCGGCCCGCGGCTGCACGTCGACGCGGTGCTCGGCATCCCGCTGCTCCGGGTCAGCATGCCGACCTTCACCGGCGGCCGCCGGGCGATCAAGGGCGTCGTCGACCGGCTGGGCGCGGCGGTCCTGCTGGTCCTGTTCGCGCCGCTGATGGCGCTCGTCGCGCTGCTCGTCATGCTGGACAGCCGGGGCGGGGCGTTCTACCGCCAGCGCCGGGTCGGCAAGGACGGCCGCGAGTTCACCATCCTCAAGTACCGCACGATGGTCACCGGGGCCGACGGCGCGGCGCGTGCCGCGCTCGCCGACCGCAACGAAGGCGCGGGACCGCTGTTCAAGCTCCGCCGGGACCCGCGGGTGACCCGGGTGGGGACGGTGCTGCGCCGGTACTCGATCGACGAGCTCCCGCAGCTCTTCAACGTGCTCACCGGCTCGATGTCGCTCGTCGGCCCGCGGCCGCCGTTACCGGAGGAGTCCGCCGCGTACGGCCCGGACATCCGGCGGCGCCTGCTCGTCAAGCCCGGACTCACCGGTCTGTGGCAGATCAGCGGCCGCAGCGACCTGCCGTGGGAGGAGGCGGTCCGCCTCGACCTGCGGTACGTGGAGGACTGGTCGCTCGCCCTGGACACGGTGATCTTGTGGAAGACGCTGCGCGCGGTGCTCTACGGGCAGGGGGCGTACTGATGCGCGGGGGAAGTCGTCCGGCCTGCACGCGGACCGCAGGCCGGAAGGGCCTGACTGGGGGGAGGAACGGGTCATGAGAATCAGCGTGTTCGGACTCGGCTACGTGGGCTGCGTGTCGGCCGCGTGCCTGGCCAGCATGGGTCACGAGGTCATCGGGGTCGATGTGAACCCGGTGAAGGTCGACCTGGTCAACGACGGCAAGGCCCCGGTGGTCGAGGAGGGGATCGGCGAGCTCGTCGCCGAGGTCGTGAAGACGGGGGCGCTGCGCGCCACCGGCGACGTCCGCGAGGCGATCGCGGACAGCGAGGTGTCGCTGATCTGCGTGGGTACGCCCTCGGAGCCCAACGGCAGCCTGTGCACGACGTACTTGGAGCGGGTCACCGAGGAGATCGGCGCCGCGCTCGCCGAGCGGGGCGGGCGGCACACCGTCGTGTTCCGCAGCACCATGCTCCCGGGCACCTGCCTGAACCTGCTCGTGCCGATCCTGGAGAAGAACGTCGGCGGCACGGCCGGCGTGGACGTCGGGGTGGCGGTCAACCCGGAGTTCCTGCGCGAGGGCACAAGCGTGCGGGACTTCTTCGACCCGCCCAAGACCGTCATCGGCGAACTCGACGCGGCGAGCGGCGATGTGGTGGCGGCGCTGTACGAGGGCCTGCCCGGCGAGGTGTTCCGGGTACCCGTGCCGGTGGCCGAGGCCATCAAGTACGCGGACAACGCCTTCCACGGGCTCAAGATCGGCTTCGCGAACGAGCTGGGCGCCGTGTGCCAGGCGCTCGGGGTCGACTCGCACCAGGTGATCGACGTGTTCCTGGCCGACCGCAAGCTGAACATCAGCCCCGCCTATCTGCGGCCCGGCTTCGCCTTCGGCGGCTCCTGCCTGCCCAAGGACCTGCGCAGCCTGGTCCACGCGGCGCAGCGGGCCGACGTCTCGGTGCCCATCCTGTCCCACGTACTGCCCTCCAACGCCGACCACCTCCAGCGGGCGGTGGAGCTGGTCGAGCGCACCGGCAAGCGCCGGGTCGGCCTGTTCGGGCTCTCCTTCAAGCCCGGCACCGACGACCTGCGCGAGAGCCCGCTCGTCGAACTGGCCGAGCGGCTCTACGGCAAGGGGTACGAGCTGCGGATCTACGACGCCAACGTGCACCTCTCCCGGCTGCTCGGCGCGAACCGCGAGTACATCGAGTCCCGGCTGCCGCACCTCGCGCAGCTGCTCACGGACTCCGTCGACGAGGTGCTCGAACACGCCGAGGTCTGCCTGGTCGGCACCCGGGATCCGGCCGTGCTCTCGGCGCTCCCCCACGGTGACGGCCCGGTGATCGTCGATCTCATCCACCTTCCCGACGCCGACGCGCGGCGGGCCGAACCGGGGTACATGGGTCTTGCTTGGTAACACGAACGCCGTCGGCACGACGTCTGGTGGCACGAAGTCCGGCGGCGGGAAGCGGGTTCGGCGCGCGCTGATCCTGGTGGAGAACCTGTCGGTGCCGTTCGACCGGCGGGTGTGGCAGGAGTGCACGACGCTGCGCGACGCGGGCTGGACGGTGGACGTCATCTGCCCGCAGGGAAGCAAACGGGACACGGAGCGGGAGGTGGAGATCGACGGGGTGCGGATCCACCGCTACCCGCTGCGCGCGGCCACCGGAGGACCGGCCGGATACCTCAAGGAGTACGGATCGGCGCTGTGGCACACCTTCCGGCTGGCCCGGAAGGTCGGCCCGGTCCACGTGGTCCACGCCTGCAACCCGCCGGACCTGCTGTTCCTGCCCGCGCTCTGGCTGAAGCGGCGCGGCACGCGGTTCGTCTTCGACCAGCACGACCTGGTGCCCGAGCTGTACCTCTCGCGGTTCGACCGCGGCAAGGACCTGCTCTACCGCGGCGTGTGCGCGCTCGAGCGGATGACGTACCGGGCCGCGGACGTCGTGCTGGCCACGAACGAGAGCTACAAGGACGTCGCGGTGCGCCGTGGCGGACGGCGGCCCTCGGACGTGTTCGTGGTGCGCAGCGCCCCGGACATCGACCGGTTCCACCCCGTGCCGCCCGAGCCGGAGTTGAAGCGCGGCAAGCCCCATCTGCTGTGCTACCTGGGCGTGATGGGTCCGCAGGACGGCGTCGACTACGCCCTGCGCGCCCTCGCGAAGCTGCGCGACGAGGTCGGACGGAGCGACTGGCACGCGGTGTTCGTCGGCGGCGGCGACACCTTCGACGCGATGGTGGAGCTGTCCCGGGAGCTGGGTCTTTCGGAGCAGGTGGAGTTCACCGGGCGGATCCCGGACGCCGACCTCGTGCGCTACCTGTCCACCGCCGACGTGTGCCTCTCCCCCGACCCGCACAATCCGCTCAACGACGTGTCGACCATGAACAAGGTCCTGGAGTACATGGTCATGGGCCGGCCGATCGTCTCCTTCGACCTGCGGGAGGCGCGGGTCTCCGCCGGTGACGCCGCCGTCTACGCGCCGGCCGACGACGAGGCCGAGTTCGCCCGGCTGGTCGCGCAGCTCCTCGACGATCCGGAGAAGCGGGAGCTCATGGGCAAGATCGGCCAGGAGCGGATCGGCGGGCCGCTGTCCTGGCCCAACTCCCAGCGCGCGCTGCTCGCCGCCTACGCCGCCGCCTGCCGTCCGCACGCTCCGGCGTCGGCGGACGACACGGAGGCGGACGGCAACGAGGCGTTCGACACGGACCGGGACGACACGGACCGGGAAGGGACGAGGCCGCTCCGTTGAGCGATGACACCATACGCCTGGTCACGATCGGGCGGATCCTTCGTCGGCGACGGCGGCTGCTCACCGTCGTCGTCCTCGTGGGCGCGCTCGTCGGGTACGGCACCTCGCTGCTGATCCCGCCGCGCTACACGACGTCGGCGTCCGTCCTGCTGCCGGGCGCCTGGGAGGAGCGCGAGCTGCGGACCCAGGCGGAGGTCGCCACCAGCTCGGTGGTGATCGACCGCGTGGCGTCCGACCTCCACTGGAGCGGGATCGGCACCACCGAGCTGAAGGACCGGGTGACCGCCAAGGCCACCGAGGGGAACATCATCGCGATCTCGGGCACCGCCGACACGCCCGAGCGCGCACAGCAGCTCTCCGACCAGGTGGCGGCGCAGTTCGTCGCCTTCGCCGCACGGATCGTGGGCGACAACGCCGACCCCGAGGCGGCCGCGCGTCTGGAGACCCTGCGGCAGACGGTCGTGCAGACCAGCCGCCGCATCACGGAACTGGCCGACGCGTCCGGTACGGGGCGGAGCGTGGAGAGCGTGCAGACCCGTACCGAGCTCGAAGGGCTGCGCACCTCGCTGCAGTCGGCCATCGAGAAGCTGGGCCAGGCCGACCCCACGTCGAGCAAGGCCCACATGGTCGTCATGGGCCCGGCGGCCCGGCCCACCGGTGAAGCCCCGCCGACGCGGCCGCAGCTCATCGCCGCAGGGGCGCTGCTGTTCTTCCTGGTCACGGTCATCGGGCATCTCACCGCCGCGCGGATGAGCCGCCGGCTGCGCACCGAGGGGGAGATCGCCGGGGCGCTCGGCGTGGCGCTTCTCGGCACCGTCGACGTGCCCGGTGAGCGGCACGCGCACCGGCCGGAGGGCCGCGGCCCGCGGACCTGGTTCCGCCGGCTCCTCGGCATCGACGTCCGGTGGGACGTCCCGCCCCCGCGCTCGGGCGACGAGGCCGGTCGGCAGATCCGCTACCGGCGGGTGTGCGCCCGGCTCCGGGACCGGCTGCCGGAACCCGGGGGGCTGCTCGTCGTGGTCCCGGACGGCGACCCGATCGCCGGCCGGGCCGCCGGGGAGCTCGTCACCGAGGCCGGGGGCGACCCCGCGCTGCGGATGGTGGGCGTGTCGGTGTCCGAGCCGATGGTGCCGGACCGCGACGACGCGTCCGGCGCCCTCGTCGTGCTCAGCGCGGGCCAGTGGACGGCCGCCGAGCTCGCCGGGATCGCCGAGGCGTGCGCGGACGCCGGGCACGAGGTCGTCGGCGTCGTCCTCGCCGGCACGGTCCGCACCCGTACGAAGCGGTCCGCCGGCCGGCCCCGGGAGGCCGCGAAGCCGACGGTCGCCGTGGGCGCCGACGCGATGGGAGGCCCGGCGTGACGACACGTACGACCGCGGAGTCGCCGGCCGCCGCTCCGCTGCTCGACCTGCATGCGCTGGTGGTGGCGGTACGCAGACGCCGCCGGCTCTGGGGTTCGCTCGCGCTGCTCGGGATGGTCCTCGGCGCGGCGGTGGCTGTCCTGCTGCCGGCGCCGCCGACCGCGATGACGAAGGTGCTCGTCGCCCGTCAGGAGGACCAGCCGAACGACCCCGGGACGCTGATCCGCACCGACGTCGCGCTGCTGCAGACCACGCGGATCGCCGGCGACGCCCTGAAGGCCCTCAAGTCCCCGGAGAAGCCCGAGGACTTCATGAAGGAGTACGAGGGTCTCGGCCTCACCAACAACCTGCTGCAGATCAACGCGAAGGGTGACAGCGAGGCGGAGGCGGTGACCCGCGTCAAGGCGCTGGCCGACGCGTTCGTCGCGGACCACGTGCGGCGTATACAGCAGGCGGCGAACGCCGACGCGAAGGCGCTGCTCGACCAGCGGGACCGACTGAAGGACGAACTCGCCCAGGTCAACAAGGAGATCGGGGACGAGTCGCCTACGAGCGCGCCGAAGGCCTCCGCGAACACGGAGTCGCTGTTCTCCCGCCGGGCCGAACTCACCTCGCGGATCTCCGACTTCAGCCAGCGCGCCGAGCAGGCCCGCATCGGCACGCCCCGGCTGATCGCCGGCACGCAGATCGTGGACGATCCGCGCCCGGTCAAGCGGTCCCTGCTCAAGACCCTCGCCAAGGACGCCGGGATCGGGCTCGTCCTCGGGCTCGCCCTGGGGCTCGCGGTGGCGGCCGTCGGCACGGTGGTGGCGGACCGTCCCGTGCTGCGCCGGGAGATCGCGGCGAACCTCGGCGTCTCGGTGATCGCGGAGCTGCCGGGCCGGCCGGGCAGACGGTGGCAGCGCCGCCGGGCCCGGGCGGCCCGGACGCGGCTCACCGCGTCCCTGGCCCGCACCGCGCGCGGCTCCGCGGAGCCGTTGTCCCTCCTCGAACTGGGCTGTGCGCGCGGCGCGAGCGTGATCGCCCTGGACCTCGCCGGGGCGCTGGGCGCGGAGGGTCCCGTGGTCGTCGTCGACGGCCTGCCGGGACCGGAGCTCGCCGACCGCCGACCGCGGCCCGGGGACCCGACCGTGGTCGGCCTGGAGCGCGCCGCGGCCGTGGCGCACCAGGAGCGCCGGGTCGGCGTCGGCTCGGTGGCGCCCGGCGCGGCGTGGACCGACCTGCCGTACCTCGGCACGCGGACCGTGCTCGTCGTGCGGGCCGGTCACGAGAGTGCCGCCTGGCTGCACACCGTGGCGCGGCAGCTCGCCGACCAGCGGATCCTCGTGCTCGGTGTGGTGCTGATCGACCCCGATCCGCGTGACCGGACCGACGGCACGCTGTGGGACGGGGGGCCGTCGGCCGCGCCGCGCGGCCAGAACGAGGGGCCGGCCCGGCCGAACGGCGCGGGCAGGCGGCGGAGGGAGCGGCTGCCCGCGTGGGCGACGGTCCCGGAGAGCGACCAGGAGGCTCGGTAGCACATGTGTGGCATCGCAGGCACGTACCGCTGGCCTGACGGGAAGGAAGTGACCGACCGGCTCACCGACACCCTCGCCCATCGCGGTCCGGACGGGTCCGGACGGTACGGCCACCCCGTCGGTGACGGCGAAGTGCACCTGGGGCACCGCCGGTTGTCCATCGTCGACCTGTCCGAGACCGGCGCCCAGCCGATGGTGTCGGACGGCCTCGTCCTGACGTACAACGGCGAGCTGTACAACGCGCCCGAGCTGCGGGCCGAGCTGGCGGCGGCCGGTGTGCGCTTCCGCGGTACGTCGGACACCGAGGTGGTCCTGGAGGCGTGGCGGCGCTGGGGCACGGACTGTCTGCCCCGGCTGCGCGGCATGTTCGCGTTCGGGATCTTCGACGAGCGCACCGGTGAGCTGGTGCTGGTCCGCGACCAGCTGGGCATCAAGCCGCTGTTCCTGCTGCGGCGCGGCGAGGGTCTGGTGTTCGCCTCCGAGCTCAAGGCGCTCGCCGCCGTGACCGGCGGATCGCTCGAGGTGGACCACGCGGCCCTGGTGGCCTCGCTGCTCTACTACTGGGTGCCGGACTCGCGGTGCGCGTTCCGCGAGGCGGAGAAGCTGCCGCCGGGGAGCTGGCTGCGGTGCCGGCCCGACGGACGGGTGGAGCGCGGCCGGTTCTGGCACCTGAAGGACGTCGCCGCCGAGGGCAGGGAGCGGGCCCTGGCCGGCGAGCTGCCGGATCTCGCCGCGATCGTCGAGGAGTCGACCCGGCGCCATCTGCTGGCCGACGTGCCGGTGGCGACCTTCCTGTCGGGCGGCCTCGACTCCAGCTATCTGACCGCGCTCGCGGCCCGTGAGCAGCCGGGGATCTCGGCCTACACGATCGGGTTCCGCGCCGAGGACGCCAAGTTCGAGGCGATGCCGGACGATCTGCGCTACGCCCGGCAGGTGGCCGAGCGGTTCGGCGTCGACCTGCGCGAGATCGAGATCGCTCCGGACGTGCTGGACCTGCTGCCGCGGATGACGTACCACCTGGACGAGCCGATCGGCGATCCCGCCGCGATCAACACCTTCCTGATCTGCTCGGCCGCCCGGGAGGCGGGGGTGAAGGTGATGCTGTCGGGGATGGGCGCCGACGAGCTGTTCGCCGGGTACCGCAAGCACCTCGCCAACCTGATCGCGCTGCGCTACCAGCGCGTCCCGAGGCCCCTGCGGCGCGGGCTGTCCGCGGCCGTGGACCGGCTGCCGGTCGCCTCGGCCCGCCGCGGGTACCGGTCGGTGCGCTTCGCGAAGCGGTTCCTGTCCTTCGCCGATCTGCCGGAGGAGACCGCGTTCCGGCGGAGCTACACCATGTACGACCGGGACGAGCTGCTCGACCTGATCGATCCGGACCTCGCCGGCACGGTCGACGACGTGCTGACCGAGCACGCCGACGTGTACGAGGACAACGAGCTCGACGACTTCGTCAACCGCATGTGCCTGGGCGACTCCCGGATGTTCCTGCCGGGCCTGAACCTCGCGTACACGGATCGGTCGAGCATGGCCGCGTCGACGGAGGTGCGGGTGCCGTACGTGGACGTCGAGGTGGTCAAGGCGGCGTTCACCGTGCCCGGTGACCGCAAGATCGTGGGACGGCAGGGGAAGGCCGTCCTCAAGGAGGCGGCGGCCTCGGTCCTGCCGCGGGAGATCGTGTACCGGCCCAAGGGCCTGTTCAGCGCCCCGCTGCGTGCCTGGATGAGCCGGGACCTGGCCCCGCTGGTGCGCGAGGTGATCCACGACGGCGAGCTCGTCCGCTCCGGGTTCCTGCGCCGCGACGCCCTGGCGCGGCTCGCCGCCGAGGACGCGGCCGGGCACCGGGACCACTCCAAGCATCTGTGGCATGTGCTGACCCTCGAGTACTGGTACCGCGGCGCGACCTCCGGGTCCGGCCAGACCGCTTCCTTGACTGCGTAGAGAACAAGAGGACTTCGGTGAAACAGGTCGTACAGAACTACAAGAGCGGCGAACTGGCCGTGCTCGACGTGCCGGTGCCGGGGTGCAAGCCGGGCGGTGTCCTCGTCCGGACCGCCTACTCGCTGATATCCACCGGTACGGAGCTCATGAAGGTGTCCGAGGCCGGCATGTCGATGCTGGGCAAGGCCCGCTCGCGCCCGGACCAGGTGGCCAAGGTCGTGCAGAGCGTGGCGACCAACGGGGTGCCCGCGACCTACCGCAAGGTGATGGGCAAGCTGGACTCGTACACGCCGCTGGGCTACTCGCTGTGCGGGGTGGTCGAGCAGGTCGGCGCCGGCGTCGACGACGTGAAGGTCGGCGACCTCGTGGCCTGCGCCGGCAACGAGCACGCGCTGCACGCCGAGCTGAACTGGGTGCCGAAGAACCTGTACACCCCGGTGCCGGACGGCCTCGCGCCCCGGCACGCGGCCTTCGGCACCGTCGGGTCCATCGCGCTCCAGGGCGTCCGCCAGGGCGAGTCGCGGCTCGGTGAGGTGGCGCTCGTCATCGGCCTCGGGCTGATCGGGCAGCTGGTGGTGCAGCTCCTCGCGGCCTCGGGCGTCCGCGTCGTCGGCGCCGACCCCGACCCGGCGCGCTGCGAGCTCGCCGAGCGGCTGGGCGCCGAGGCCTGCGGCGATCCCGGGTCGTCGGCGGTGGAGGCCGCCGTCGCCGAGCTCACCGACGGGCACGGCGTGGACCAGGTGTACCTGGCGGCCGGTGGCGGCAGCAACCAGCCCGTCGAGCTGGCCGCCCGGCTGTGCCGGGACCGGGGCCGGGTCGTCGACATCGGCAAGTGCCGTCTGGACCTGCCGTGGAACGCGTACTACGAGAAGGAGCTCGACGTCCGGTTCTCCCGCAGTTACGGCCCGGGGCGCTACGACCCGGAGTACGAGCTGGAGGGCCGGGACTATCCGATCGGCTACGTCCGCTGGACCGAGCGCCGGAACCTGGCCTGCTTCCTCGACCTCATGGCCCGGGGCAGCGTCGACGTGGAGCCCCTGGTCTCCCACGTCGCCGACTTCGACGACGCCGTCGAGACGTACCGGTCGCTGAAGGACGGTGAACTGAAGGCCGTGGCCGTGCTGTTCCGTTACCCCGAGCAGGCGGAGGAGACCGGTGCGGCGGAGGCGCCGGCGGTGGCCGTGCCCGCGGTGCACGTGAAGCCGGCGAAGGCCCGGCCCGCCGGATCGCCGGTACGGATCGCGTTCGTCGGCGCGGGCAACTACGCCACGTCGATGCTGCTGCCGCACCTGGCCGAGCGCGAGGGCGTCGAGCTGTCCACGGTCGTCACCACGACGGCCCTGTCCGCGGCCAACGCGCAGCGGAAGTTCGGCTTCGCGCGGGCGACCACCGATCTCGACGCCGTCCTCGGCGACAAGTCCGTCGACGCGGTGTTCGTGGTCACCCGGCACAGCTCGCACGCCGAGCTGACCCGGAAGGCGCTGCTCTCCGGCAAGGCCGTGTTCGTGGAGAAGCCGCTGGCGCTCGGCGAGGACGAGCTGGCCGGTGTGCTCGCGACGGTGGAGGAGTCCGGCAACGACCGGCTGCAGGTGGGCTTCAACCGCCGGTTCGCGCCGCTGCTCCAGGAGGCGAAGAAGCGGTTCGGTGCCCGGACCGGTCCCGCGAACCTCCGCTACCTGGTCAACGCCGGGCGTCTGGAGCACGGCAGCTGGTACCTCCGGCAGGGCAGCGAGGGTTCGCGGTTCGCCGGTGAGGGCGGGCACTTCATCGACACGGCGAGTTGGCTGCTCGACGCCGACCCGGTGTCGGTGTACGCGGTGGCCACCCCCGGCAACGAGGACCTCCAGGTCGTGCTGCGCTACCCGGACGGCTCCACCGCCACCATCAGCTACGTCACCACCGGCGCCTCCGGCTACCCCAAGGAGACCCTCGACCTGGTCGCCGACGGCAAGGTGCTGCGGCTCGACGACTTCGTCCGCGCCTCCGTGTATTTCGAGAAGAGCACGGCCGGCCCCAAGCGGTGGGTCAGTTCGCGGCTGCCCAAGGCCCGCGACAAGGGCCAGAACGCCGAGCTGGCCGCCTTCGTCCGGGCCGTGCGGACCGGCGGGCCGATGCCGGTGCCGCTGGAGTCGCTCGTCGCCACCACGGCGGCCACCCTCGCCGTGCCGGCCGGCCTGGCGGGCGGCGCGCCGGTGACGCTGGAGAAGCGGCGATGACGATGAGCGCGGGCTGGTACCTGCGCCGGCTGTCCGCCATGGGACCCGGCGAGGTGGGCGGCCGGGCGGTCGACGCGGTGCGCAGACGGCGTTGGCGGTCGGCGCGGCCGGACTGCTGCCCGGGCGTGACCGGCGCCCGGTTCACCGCCGTGCTCCCCGCCGGGACGCTCGACGCGGTGGCTCCGGACGCCGCGAAGCGTCTCGTCGCCGAGGCGGACCGGCTGATGGCCGGGTACGCCGAGTACTTCGGGGTGGAGCGGGACGACCTGGCCGACCCGGACTGGTGGTTCGACCCGAAGACCGGGCGCCGCGCCCCGTCGGGGTACGCCTTCGACGTGCCGTACCGGGACGAGGAGACCGTCGGGGACATCAAGCAGATCTGGGAGCTGTCCCGGCACCAGTACCTCACCGTGCTCGCCGCCGCCTACGCGGTCACAGGGGACGAGCGGTACGCGGAGCGCGTGGCCCATCACCTGCGGTCGTGGTGGGCGGGCAACCCGCCGCTGCGCGGGGTGCACTGGACCAGCGGCATCGAGCTGGGGATCCGGCTGCTCTCCTGGGTGTGGGTCCGCCGGCTGCTCGACGGCTGGCCGGGCGCGGCCGCGCTGTTCGAGGAGAACCCGGTGGCGCTCCGGCAGATCTGGCACCACCAGCGCTGGCTGGCCGCCTTCCCCAGCCGGGGCTCGTCGGCGAACAACCACGCCGTCGCCGAGGCCGCCGGGCAGTTCGCCGCTGCCTGCGCGTTCGACTGGTTCCCGTCCTCTGCACGCTGGCGGGACGACGCGCTGCGCTCCCTCGACCGGCACCTTCGGAGCAACACCTTCCTGTCGGGCCTGAACCGCGAGCTGGCCTCCGAGTACCACGGCCTCGTCCTCGAACTCGGCCTGGCCGCGCTGGCCGAGGCGGACGCCGCGGGCGTGCCGGTGCCCGAGACGGTCCGGCTCGTGCTGCTGCGGATGACCGACGCGCTCGCGGCCGTCGTGGACGGTCGGCTGCGGCCGCCGCGCCAGGGGGACGCGGACGACGGGCACGGTCTGATCGTGGACGGCTCGGGCACCGGCCGCTGGGGCTCGCTCCTCGCCACCGGCGACGCCGTGTTCGGCCGGCGGGCGTGGTGGCCGGAGGTGACCGGCACCGATGTGCGCACCCCGCTGCTCGCCGCGCTGATCAGACCCGGCGTCAGGACATGGACCCGCCCGGCGAGCCGGCCGGTCCACTTCCCCGACGCCGGCATGACGATCCTGAGGGGGCCGGAAGAGGGGCGGGGAGAGATCTGGGTCCGCTGCGACGGCGGTCCGCACGGATTCCTGTCCATCGCCGCGCACGGGCACGCGGACGCCCTGTCCGTGGAGGTCCGGCACGACGGGGTCGACGTGCTCGCCGACCCCGGGACGTACTGCTACCACGGGCAGCCCGAGTGGCGGCAGTACTTCCGGTCGACCCTCGGCCACAACACCCTGCGGCTCGACGGTCGTGACCAGTCCGTCTCCGGCGGCCCGTTCCTGTGGACCCGGCACGCCGAGAGCCGCGTCCTGGTCGCGGACACCTCCAACCCGGAGGTGTCCCGCTGGTGCGCCGAGCACGACGGCTACCGGCCCTCGACGCACCGCCGCCGGGTGGAGCTGACGGCCGCGAGCCGGGAGCTTCGGGTGGTCGACGAGGTGCGGGGCGGCCCGCGCGCGGCCGTGGAGCTGGCGTTCCACCTCGGCCCGGCGGTCACCGCCGAGCTTGAGGGGAGCCGGGCGGTGCTCACCTGGACCGTGGACGGCGAGGACCGCTCCGCGGTGCTCGACCTGCCCGCGCAGCTGTCCTGGCGGGCGCACCGCGGCGAGAGCAATCCTTCCCCAAGCTCTTCGAGCAGGGGATACCCCATGCTGGGCTGGTACTCCGCGGGCTTCGGGCGCAAGGAGCCCGCCACCACGCTGGTCGGCACGGGCGTCGCCGACGGCGCGGAGTTCGTCACCGTACTCGGGTTCCACGGCTAGGGAGGAGGACCTTGGGGATCACGTGGCGGCACCGGGCGGTGCCGGCGGCACTGCTGGCGCTGCTCGTGGCGACCGGCTGCGAGAGCGGCACGCCGGACGCGGGGCCGCAGCCGGACGCACGGCCGAGGGCCACCGCCGCTCCGTCCGCGTCCCCGGCCGTGGCCCGGGTGTGCGCCGGGCCCGCGGCCGGTCCTGCGAAGGCTCCGGCGGGCGCGGTGACGGTCGACCCCGGGGTCGTCGGGGACCTGGCCGCGAAGACCGAGGACAGTCCGCCGCACACCACGTTCTGGCTGCGGCCGGGCCGGCACAGGCTGGACCCGGGCGAGTACGACCAGGTCCTCCCCAAGGAGGGGAACACGTATCTCGGGGCGCCGGGCGCGGTGCTCGACGGCGCGCGGACCAACCACTACGCGTTCGGCGGCACCGCCCGCGACGTCACGATCCGGTACCTGACCGTGCAGGGTTTCACCGCGCCGCAGGACGAGGGCGTGGTCAACCACGACATGGCCGACGGGTGGGTGATCGAGCACGCGACGATCCAGCACAACTCCGGCGCCGGGCTGATGGCCGGTGCCCGTCAGCAGGTCCGCGCCAGCTGCCTGCGCGGCAACGGCCAGTACGGCATGAACGCGTACAAGACAGGTGACTCCGTCAAGGGCCTGGTCGTCGAGGGCAACGAGATCACCGGCAACAACACCGACGACTGGGAGCGGAAGCAGCCGGGCTGCGGCTGCACCGGAGGCATCAAGTTCTGGGCGGTCGACGGCGCCGACATCCGCGGCAACTGGGTGCACGACAACCGCGGAACCGGTCTGTGGGCGGACAACAACAACAACGACTTCCTCTTCGAGGACAACGTCCTCGAAGCCAACGACGGTGCCGCGCTGATGTACGAGACCAGCTACAACGCGGTCATCCGGAACAACACGATCCGGCGGAACAACTGGGTCGAGGGCCGCGCGGCCGCCAAGGACGGCGACGACTTCCCGTACGCGACCGTCTACGTGTCGGAGGCGGGCGGCGAGCCGCGGATCCCCGCCCGCACCGACAGGATCGAGATCTACGGGAACGTGCTCGAGGACAACTGGTCGGGGATCACCCTGTGGGAGAACGCCGACCGGTTCTGCAACAGCCCGGCCAACACCTCGACCGGCTACTGCACCCTGCTGGTGAAGGACACCAAGCGCTGCGCACGGCCCGGGATCGCGACCGCGCCGCTCTACGCGGACTGCCGGTGGAAGACCCAGCGGGTGGACATCCACGGCAACCGCTTCGTCCTCGACAAGTCCGTCCTCGACTGCACGGTCCTGTGCGACCGCATGGCGGTGCTCTCGAACGAGGGCACCTCTCCGGACTGGTCGCCGTACAAGGGCGACCGGGTGGCGCAGGCGATCACCCTCCGGCAGGACAACCGCTGGCACGACAACGTCTACGTCGGGCCGTGGACGTTCGTCGCCCACGACGCCGGCCGGACGCTCGGCTCCGGGCAGTGGCAGGGCACGCCGTACGGGCAGGACGCGGGCAGCACCTTCCGTACGCAGGAAGGTGGTTGAGTTGCGGACGGACACCACGCCGGCGGCCGTCGAGACGGACCCGGACCGCACGCCGAAGACGGTCGGGACGGCCTGGGCGCTCCTCGCCCTCAACGTGCTCGGCTCCGCCGGGGCGAAGACCATCGTCACGCTGCCCCGCTCCCTCATCCAGATGGTCACCATGGGAGCGCTGGTCGGCGCGTTCACGCTGGCGCTCACCACCAACCTCCGGCTGCGGATCCGGCCCAGCGCCTTCGTGTTCCTGCTGACCCTGCTGCTCGTGCCGAGCCTGATCTCCAGCGTGGACGTCGGGGCAGGCGCGCTGTTCCGGTGCGCGCGCCTCGCGCTGTTCGTCGGCACGCTGTGGCTGCTCAGCCGCTGGTGGGACGGCAGCCTGAAGTTCATCCGGTACCACATCCGGATGTACTTCGCGGTGCTCGTCCTGGTGGCCGCCGGTCTGGTCATCTCGCCGGGCACGGCCATGCCCGAGTACTACGGCGGGCGTCTCGTGGGCGCGTTGTGGCCACTGACGCCGCCGCAGATCGGGCAGTACTCCGCGGTGGTCATCGGGCTCTCCGTGCTGCTCCTGGTCGGCCGCCGGACCACGCCGGCCGGGGCGGCGGTGGTCATCGTGCCGTCGTTCGTGCTGCTCGCGATGACCCACACCCGGACGGCGACGCTCGGCATGATCATCGGTCTGGTCCTGGCGATCGGCTCCCTCATCCTGACCAGCGCCGCCGCGCGCAAGTTCTTCGGCTGGACGGTGCTGTGCGCCGCGGTGGGAGCGGTGGTGTTCGGCTCCGCGCTGCGGACCTGGTTCCTGCGCGGGCAGAGCCAGGAGAACTTCTCCAACCTCACCGGCCGGGCCAAGGTCTGGGACTCCCTCCTCTCGGCACCCCGGACGACCGGGGACACCGTCTTCGGCCTGGGCCTGGGCGACAAGTCGTGGGACGGGCTGCCGATCGACAACAGCTGGCTGGCCGTCTACAACGAGCAGGGACTGCTCGGCGTCGCCATCGTGGCGGCGTTCCTCCTCTCGCTCGGCGGCATCGCGCTGCTGCGGCCGCCGTCGCTGTCGAGGGCCTGCGCGATCTTCCTGATCGGCTACTGCGCGATCTCCTCGTACACCGAGGTCGGTCTCGGCGACGCCTCGGCGTATCTGCTGCATCTGGCCCTGGCCGCCTCGCTGCTCGCGGCGCCCGCCCCGGCCGAGCCCCTCCCGATGCCCGAGCTTCCTCGGCAGAGGTCCGACATTCCCCGCATACGTGTCCCGCGATGGGCCCGGAGGTGATCTGAGCATGCATGTACTGGTCGTGCACAACCGCTACTCGTCGGCGCAGCCGAGCGGGGAGAACAGGGTCGTCGACGAGGAGGTGGGGCTGCTGCGCGCGGCCGGCCACCGGGTCGAGCTGTTCGAGCGGCGCAGTGACGACATCGCGGGACGTTCCCTCCTCGGCAAGGCCGCGGTGCCGCTCCTCGTGCCGTGGAACCCCGCGGTCCGTACGGAGCTGGCGGCGAGGCTCCGCGCCGACCGGCCGGACGTGGTGCACGTCCACAACGTCTTCCCGCTGCTCTCCCCCGCGGTCATCACCGCGTGCGCCGACGCGGGCGTGCCCGTCGTCGCCACGCTGCACAACTACACCCAGGTCTGCCCGCCCGGCACGCTGCACCGGGACGGCAGGCCGTGCACCGAGTGCGTCGGGTCGGTGACGTCGCTGCCCGCCGTCCGGCACGGCTGCTACCGGAACTCGCGGCTCGCGACGGTGCCGCTCGCGGTCAGCCTGGCGGTCAACCGGCGGCGGTGGTGGTCGGGCGTGGAGCGGTTCCTCTGCATCTCCGCGGCGCAGCGCGACCTCCTGGTGAGCTCGGGCATGCCGGCCGAACGCCTCACGGTGAAGCACAACTTCGTGCCGGATCCGGGCACCGTCCGCACGGGCGCGGGCGAGCACGTGCTCTTCCTGGGCCGGCTGGCCGAGCCCAAGGGCGTACGACTGCTCATGGCCGCGTGGGACGCGCTGGCGGCGGACGGCGGTGTGGGCGTGCCGCTGGTGATCGCCGGCGCGGGGCCGATGGAGCCGGAGGTGACGGCCTGGGCGGCGGGCCGGGACGACGTGCGGTACGCCGGCCTGTACGACCCGGCCCAGTGCCGGGAGGCCGTCGCGCGGTCGGTCGCCGTGGTGGCTCCCTCGATGGCGAGGGAGACGTTCGGCCTGGTGGTCGCCGAGGCGATGGCGACCGGGGTCCCCGCCGTCGCCGCCGCTCACGGCGGCTTCGTCGAACTCGTCGACGAGGGGGTGACGGGGCTGCTGCACCGACCGGGCGAGGCCGCCTCGCTCGCCGCCTGCCTGCGGCGGGTCACGGACGGGCCGGACCGGAACCGGGAGATGGGCCGTGCGGCCCGGCGCCGTTACGAGCAGCTCTTCAGCCCGTCCGTCGGGCTGGAGCGTCTGGTGGAGGAGTACCGCACCGCGATCGCGGGTCGGACGGAATCAATGGGGGGCAGTAAATGACACGATGCCGACTCTGCGGCTCGGCGACGCTGGCGAGCGTCGTCGATCTGGGGGCGACGCCACCGTGCGAGAGCTTTCTCGCCGCGGACCAGCTGGACCGGCCGGAGCCCGCGTACCCGCTGCACCTGCGGGTCTGCACCGACTGCTGGCTGGCGCAGATCCCGCCGCTGATCACGCCGGAGGAGACGTTCAAGGAGTACGCGTACTTCTCCTCGTACTCGACGTCCTGGGTGGAGCACGCGCGGACGTTCGTCACGGACGCCGTGGAGCGGCTCGGCCTCGGCGGCGACTCGTTCGTGGTCGAGGTCGCGAGCAACGACGGCTACCTGCTGAAGCACGTGGTGGACCGCGGGATCCGCTGCCTCGGCGTCGAGCCCTCGGTGAACGTCGGCGCCGCCGCGCGGGAGGCGGGCGTGCCCACGGTCACGGAGTTCCTGAGCCCGGACACCGGCGCGGCCGTCCGCGCGGAGCACGGCCCGGCGGACCTGGTCGTGGCCAACAACGTGTACGCGCACATCCCCGACGTCGTCGGCTTCACCCAGGGGCTGCGGGCCCTCGTCGCGGACGACGGCTGGGTCTCCGTCGAGGTGCAGCACCTGCTGACCCTGATCGAGGAGAACCAGTACGACACGATCTACCACGAGCACTTCCAGTACTACACGGTCGCGTCCGCGATCCGCGCGCTCGCGAGCGGCGGACTCACGCTGGTGGACGTCGAGCTGCTGCCGACGCACGGCGGCTCCATCCGGCTGTGGGCCCGGCCTGCGGCGGTGGCCGGGGAGCCGAGCGGTCGTGTGGCCGAGGTGCTCGACCGGGAGAAGGCGGCCGGGCTCCAGGAGCTGTCCGGGTACACCGAGTTCTCCGACCGGGTGGCGAAGGTGCGGCGGGACCTGCTGCGGTTCCTCATCGAGGCGGCCGACCGGGGCGAGACGGTCGTCGGCTACGGCGCCCCCGGCAAGGGCAACACCCTGCTCAACCACTGCGGCATCCGGCCCGACCTCCTCGCGTACACGGTCGACCGGAACCCGTACAAGCACGGCAGGTTCACCCCGGGCACCCGCATCCCGATCCTGCCGCCCGAGCGGATCGCCGAGGACCGGCCGGACTACGTCCTCGTCCTCCCGTGGAACCTGCGGGCCGAGCTGGTCGAGCAGCTGTCCTTCGTGCACGAGTGGGGCGGCCGCCTTGTCTTCCCCATCCCGGAACTGAGCATTGTCGAGGTGGAGCGATGAAGGTCGTACTGTTCTGCGGCGGTTACGGGATGCGGATGCGCAACGGGACCTCCGACGACGTGCCCAAGCCGATGGCGATGGTCGGCCCGAGGCCGTTGATCTGGCACGTCATGCGCTACTACGCGCACTTCGGGCACACGGAGTTCATCCTCTGCCTCGGTTACGGGGCCCACCACATCAAGGACTTCTTCCTCAACTACGAGGAGACGACGTCCAACGACTTCGTCCTGCGCGGCGGGCGGACCGAGCTGCTGTCCACCGACATATCCGACTGGACGATCACGTTCGCGCAGACCGGCATCGAGTCGCCGATCGGCGAGCGGCTGCGCCGGGTCCGGCACCACCTGGACGGCGACGAGATGTTCCTCGCCAACTACGCCGACGTGCTCACCGACGCGCCGCTCGACGAGATGATCGACCGGTTCTCCCAGCGGGACGCCGGCGCGTCGATGATGGTGGTGCCGCCGCAGTCCTCGTTCCACTGCGTGGAGCTCGGCGAGGACAACCTGGTCGGGGGCATCACCGCGGTGAGCGATCTGCCGCTGTGGGAGAACGGCGGCTACTTCGTGCTCCGCCAGGAGGTCTTCGACCACATACCCGAGAACGGCGACCTGGTCGCCGACGGGTGCGCGGGCCTGGCCAAGGAGGGCCGCCTGGTGGCGCACCAGCACCGCGGCTTCTGGAAGCCGACCGACACCGTGAAGGAGCGGGCCGCGCTCGACGAGGCCTACGCGCGGGGCGACCGGCCGTGGGCCGTGTGGGAGCGGGACGACGCCGGGGTGAGCGCGTGATCCGGCTCGGGACCGGGCGTCTGGACCGGATCGTCGCGGTCGGCGCGCACTGCGACGACATCGCCATCGGCGCCGGCGGCACGCTCCTGACGCTGTGCCTCGCGCGGCCGGGCATCCGCGTCGACGCGCTGGTGCTCTCCGGCGGCGGCACCGAGCGCGAGCAGGAGGAGCGGGCCGCGCTCGCCGCCTTCTGCCCGGGCGCCGACCTGCGCCTCACCGTGCTCAAGCTGCCGGACGGCCGGATGCCCGCGCACTGGGAGGAGGCCAAGTCCGCCGTCGAGGAGCTGCGCGGGCGGACCGAGCCGGACCTGGTCCTGGCCCCGCGGACCGAGGACGCCCACCAGGACCACCGCGGCCTTGCGCAGCTGATCCCCACCGCGTTCCGCGACCACCTCGTGCTCGGCTACGAGATCGTCAAGTGGGACGCCGACCTCGGCCGGCCGGTGGCGTACCAGCCGCTGTCACCGGAGATCGCCGAACAGAAGGTGCGGCTGCTGCAGGAGCACTACCCCTCGCAGCGGCACCGCCCCTGGTACGACCGGGAGGCCTTCCTCGGCCTGGCCCGGATCCGGGGCATCGAAAGCCAGACGCGCTACGCCGAGGCGTTCGCCGTCACCAAACTCACTCTCGACCTGGGGGAATGAACCTTGCGCGTACTGCTGACCGGACACCAGGGCTACCTGGGCACCGTGATGGCCCCGGTCCTCACGGCCGCCGGACACGAAGTCGTCGGCCTCGACGCCGGTCTGTTCGCCGACTGCGTCCTCGGCCCGCAGCCCGCGGACCCGCAGGGGGCCCGCGTGGACCTGCGCGATGTCACGGCCGAGCACGTGGCCGGGGTGGACGCCGTGATCCACCTGGCCGCGCTGTCCAACGACCCGCTGGGTTCGCTGGCACCGGAGCTCACCTACGACATCAACCACCACGCGTCCGTACGCCTCGCCCGGCTGGCCCGCGAAGCCGGGGTGCGGCGCTTCCTGTACGCGTCGACGTGCTCGGTGTACGGCGCCGCCGGCGGTGACGATCTGGTGGCGGAGGACGCGCCGCTGCGCCCGGTGACGCCGTACGCGGAGTCCAAGGTGCGGGTGGAGGACGACCTGCACGAGCTGGCCGACGGCGACTTCAGCCCGGTGTACATGCGCAACGCCACCGCCTTCGGCTACTCGCCTCGGCTGCGCGCCGACATCGTCCTCAACAACCTGGTGGGCCACGCGCTCCTGTCCGGCGAGGTCCTCGTGCTCTCCGACGGCACCCCGTGGCGCCCGCTGGTGCACGCCGCCGACATCGCGCGGGCCTTCACTGCCGCGCTCGACGCGCCCCGGGAGGCGGTGCACGACCGGGCGTTCAACATCGGCAGCGAGGTCAACAACGTCACGGTCGCCGAGATCGCCGAACAGGTCGCGGAGGCGGTCGAGGGCGCCAAGGTGCGGATCACCGGCGAGAACGGCGCCGACCCCCGCTCGTACCGGGTGGACTTCTCCCGGTTCCGCGACGCGATCCCCGGCTTCGACTGCGAGTGGACGGTGAAGCAGGGCTCGCTCGAACTCGCCGACGCCTACCGGAAGCACGGGCTGACCAAGGAGGCCTTCGAGCAGCGCTTCACCCGCCTCGCCGTGCTGCGCGCGGCGTCCGAGAACGGCACGGTCGACGACACCCTGCGGTGGCGCCGATGACCGCGACCGATGAGGCACAGCCGGTCACCGCGACCGGTGAGGACATGCACAAGCTGGTGGAGCGGATGTACCCGCTCTGCCGGAG
Source organism: Streptomyces sp. NPDC002463 (assembly GCF_042889835.1). Lineage (NCBI taxonomy): Bacteria > Bacillati > Actinomycetota > Actinomycetes > Kitasatosporales > Streptomycetaceae > Streptomyces > Streptomyces sp. NPDC002463. The sequence continues at coordinate 75,675 of NZ_JBIARL010000013.1, read as the reverse complement.
CATCACCGGCGACGGCGTGCGCGCCACCCTGGACATCGTCGGCGAGTACATCCCGCTCCAGGTGCACGAGGTGCCGACCGGGACGCAGGTCCTCGACTGGACGGTGCCGCAGGAGTGGAACATCCGGGACGCGTACGTCGCCGACGCCACCGGCAGGCGGGTCGTCGACTTCGCCGCGTCCAGCCTGCACGTGCTCGGCTACAGCGTGCCGGTGTCGGCGACCATGCCGCTGTCCGAGCTGCGCTCCCACCTGCACACCCTGCCGGAGCACCCGTCCTGGGTGCCGTACCGCACCAGCTACTACAAGCCGGAGTGGGGGTTCTGCCTGGCCCAGGAGACCCTGGACGCGCTGCCGGAGGGCGACTACGAGGTGCGCGTGGACTCCACGCTCGCCGACGGTCACCTCACCTACGCCGAGCACGTGGTCCCCGGGCAGGTCGAGGACGAGGTGATCGTCTCCTGCCACGTCTGCCACCCGTCGCTGGCCAACGACAACCTGGCCGGCATCGCGGTGGCGACGTTCCTGGCGCGGGAGCTCGCGGAGCGGACGCCGTACTACACGTACCGCTTCCTGTTCGCGCCCGGCACGATCGGGGCGATCACCTGGCTGGCCCGCAACAGGGAGCGGGTGGAGAAGGTCAAGCACGGGTTGGTCCTGGCGTGCGCGGGCGACCCGGGCTCGCTGACGTACAAGCGGAGCAGGCGCGGGGACGCGGAGATCGACCGGGTGCTGCGGCACGTCCTGGAGACCTCCGAACGCCCGCACCGGATCAACGAGTTCACTCCGTACGGCTACGACGAGCGGCAGTTCTGCTCCCCCGGGTTCGACCTCGGCGTGGGCTCGCTCACCCGGACCCCGTACGCGGGCTATCCCGAGTACCACACGTCGGCGGACGACCTGGACTTCGTCTCCCCGGAGGCGATGGCGGACACGCTCGCCGTCTGCCGCGAGGCGTTCGCCCTCCTCGACCGCAACCGGCGGTACGTCAACCTCAGCCCGTACGGCGAGCCGCAGTTGGGCAAGCGCGGTCTGTACGAGGCACTGGGCGGGCGCAGCGACACCAAGCAGGCCCAGATGGCGATGCTGTGGGTGCTCAACCTCTCCGACGGCGGGCACAGCCTGCTCGACGTCGCCGAGCGGTCCGGGCTGCCGTTCGACACCGTCGCCGCCGCCGCCGACGCCCTGCGGGGCGCCGGGCTGATCGAGGCATGACGCCGGTGACCACCGAGGAGGAGAAGACGACGGCGCCGGCCGGGTCCGCCCGGCGGGCCGTCGTCGGCCGCCTGTCCTGGGGACTGGCCGACCAGGCGGCCTCCAGCATGAGCAACTTCGCGGTGGGTATCTATGTGGCGCGCTCGCTCGGGCCGACCGCGTTCGGCGTGTTCAGCCTGGCCTGGGTGACGTACGGCGTGGTGCTCGGCGCCTCCCGCGGTCTTGCCACCGACCCGCTGGTGGTGCGGTTCAGCGCCGTGCCCGAGGCGTCCTGGCGCGCGGCGGTGGCCCGGTCGTCGGGCGCCGCGCTCGGCCTCGGTGCCGCCGTCGGCGCGGTGTGCCTCCTCGTCGGGCTCGCGCTCGGCGGCAGCGTGGGTCCCGCGTTCGCCTGCCTGGGCGTCGTCCTGCCGGGGCTGCTGCTGCAGGACGCCTGGCGGTTCGCCTTCTTCGCGGCCGGCGCCGGGAAGAAGGCGTTCCTCAACGACCTCGTGTGGGGCGTCGCGCTCGTCCCCGCGATGGTCGTGGCGGCGCACGTGGGCAGCGTGGCCGCCTTCGTGCTCGCCTGGGGCGGGTCCGCGGCGGTCGCCGCGGGCTACGGCTCCCTCCAGTCCGGCATCCGTCCCCGCCTCGCGCGGGCCCGCGGGTGGCTCCGCGAGCAGCGCGATCTCGGCTACCGGTACCTCGTCGAGAACAGCAGCCTCAGCGGCGCGGGCCAGCTGCGGGCGTACGGACTCGGCGCGATCGCCGGGGTCGGCGCGGTGGGCGCCGTCCGGGGCGCGGAGCTCCTGCAGGGCCCGTTCCTCGCCCTGCTCATGGGCCTGTCCCTCGTCACCGTCGCCGAGGCCGCGCGGGTGCTGCGGCAGGCCCCGGACCGGCTCGGCCGGTTCTGCCTGCTGCTCGGCGGCGGGCAGGCCGTCGCCGCGCTGCTCTGGGGCGCGGCGCTGCTCCTCGTACCGGACGGGCTCGGCGAGCTCGTGCTCGGCGATGTCTGGCACTCCGCCTCGGAGCTCATCGTGCCGGCCACGCTCAGTGTCGCGGGTGCCGGCCTCGGCACCGGCGCTGCGGCCGGGCTGCGCGCGCTCGGCGCGGCCCGGCGCAGCCTGCGCGCCCAGCTCTTCGCCTCCGTCTGCTACGCCGGCGGCGGGCTCGGCGGCGCGGCCGTGGCCGGCACGGTCGGCTCGGCCTGGGGCGTCGCCGCCGCGACCGTCGGCAGCTCGGCCGTGTGGTGGCTGCACCTGCGCGCCGGCCGGCGCGAGCACCACCTGAACTCGATCCCCGAAGTGAGGACCTCATGACCGCCCGACCCAGGCTGACCATCGGCCTGCCCGTGTACAACGGCGAGGAGTACCTCGCCGAATCGCTCGACGCCCTCCTCGGCCAGACCTACGGGGACTTCGAGCTGGTCATCTCCGACAACGCCTCGACCGACGGGACCCAGGACATCTGCCGCACGTACGCGGAGAAGGACGCGCGCATCCGGTACATCCGGCTGCCCCGGAACGTCGGCGCGACGCCGAACCACAACCGTGTGTTCGCCGAGTGCCGCACCGAACTGTTCAAGTGGGCCTCGCACGACGACCTGTACGCCCGGGACCTCCTCAAGCGCTGCGTGGAGGCGCTCGACGAGCGGCCGGACGTGATCCTCGCCCACGCCGACCAGGCGGTCATCGACGAGGACGGCCAGGTGAAGGTCCCGTACGAGTACAAGCTCGCCACCGGCTCCCCGAAGGCGCCGGTGCGTTTCCGCAGCATGCTGTTCGAGCCGGGCGGCGACGACTTCTACGGGGTGATCCGGGCCGATGTGCTGCGCCGGGTGAAGCCGCTCGACAGCTACCACCACGCGGACCGCACGTTCGTCTCCGAGATCGGCCTGCACGGAGCCTTCCACCAGGTGCCGGAGCTGCTGTACTTCCGCCGCGACCACCCCACCCGCGCCGAGCGGGCCAACCCCTCCAAGCGCTCCCGGTGCGTCAACCTGGACCCGCGCCGGGCGGGCCGGCTGCACCCGACGCCCCGGCTGCTCGCCGAGTACGTCTGGGGCTTCGTCTCGGCGATCCAGCGGGCGCCGCTGTCCGCCGCCGACCGGCGCGCCTGCTACCGCCACCTGGCCGAGTGGGCGTCCAGCCGGGCCCGTCCGGGCGGCGCGGGCGAGCGGGTCGAGGACCGGGCGCCGGTCGACCCGGCACTGCTCGCCGTCTCGGTCGACGCGCTGGTGGCGGGGCGTGAAGGACGGCGGCCGTGACGCCGGTACGAGTCGGGGTCTTCGGCCTGCTCGGCTCCGGGAACCTCGGCAACGACGGATCGCTCGAAGCCGTCCTCGGCCACCTCCGCGCGGAACACCCGGAAGCGGTCGTCGACGCGCTCTGCGGCGGCCCCGAGGCGGTGACGGCCCGGTTCGGGATCCCCGCGACGCGACTGCACTGGTACCGCGGGGAGTACCGCACCGCCTCGCGAGCGGGCGCGGTCGCGGGCAAGGGCCTGGGCAAGCTCGTCGACGTCTTCCGCACGGCCGCCTGGGTGCGGAGGCACGACGTGGTGATCGTCCCGGGCATGGGCGTCCTGGAGGCCACGCTGCCGCTGCGGCCGTGGGGCTTCCCGTACGCGCTGTTCCTGCTCTGTGCCTCCGGCCGTCTGGTCGGCACCCCGGTCGCGCTGGTCGGCGTCGGTGCCGCGACGATCCGCAACCGGCCGACCCGGGCCCTGGTGCGCTGGTCGGCACGGCTCGCCGCGTACCGCTCGTACCGGGACGCCCAGTCCCGTGACGCCATGCGGGCGATGGGCGTGGACACGGCGCGCGACGAGGTCCACCCGGACCTCGCGTTCGCCCTGCCGACGCCGCCGGGCGGGCCCTCGGGGTCGCCGGGCCCGGTCTGCGTGGGCGTCATGGCCTTCCACGGGGGCAACGACGACCGGGCCCGGGCGGAGGAGATCCATCGGCGCTATCTGGACGGGACGACCCGCTTCGTCCGCGCGCTGGTCGAGGACGGCAGGCAGGTGCGGCTGCTCACGGGCGACGAGGTCGACAGGCCGGTGGTCGCGTCGATCCTCGACGCGGTGGACTCGCCGCTGCTCACCGCGGCCGAGACGTCCTCGCTGGCCGATCTGATGAAGGAGATGGCGGCCGCGGACAGTGTGGTGGCGATCCGCTACCACAACCTGATCTGCGCGCTGAAGACCGGAACTCCGGTGCTCGCGGTCACCTACGCGGCGAAGAGCGACGCGCTCATGGCCGGGATGGGCCTCGGCGAGTACTGCCACCCGGCACGCGAACTGGACGCGGACCGTCTGCTGGACCAGTTCCGCTCCCTGGAGAAGCGATCGCCCGAACTACGGCAGACGCTCACCGACCGGAACAAGGCAGCGGCAGAGCAACTGACAGCCCATTTCACCACCTTGACGACGACCCTGTTCCCCGCACACCGGAAGGCCACATGAAAGCGACCGAAGTCCCGGAGATCGCCGGCGCGTACCTGTTCGAGCCGACGCCGTACGCCGACGAGCGCGGCTTCTTCAGCCGCACCTTCGACGTGGACGTGGTCCGCTCGGTGGGCCTCGACCCGTACGCCTTCGTCCAGGACAGCCTGTCCCGCTCGGTCCGCGGGGTCCTGCGCGGCCTGCACCTGCGCTCCGGCGAGGGCGAGGCGAAGCTGGTGCGCTGCTCGTACGGACGCATCTTCGACGTCGTGGTGGACCTGCGCCCGGACTCCCCGACGTACCGCAACGTGGCCACCTTCCACCTCTCCGACGAGACGCAGACGACCCTGTACATCCCGGCGGGGTGCGCGCACGGCTTCCAGGCACTGACGGAGACCGCGGACACCTCGTACCGGATAGACCGCCCGCACGACCCCACCGAGGACGTGACGATCGCCTTCGACGACCCGGAACTCGCCATCCCCTGGCCTCTCCCGGCCACGTCGATGTCCCAGCGGGACCGGGAGGCACCGAGCCTCGCCGAAGTCCTGAAGCACCAAGAGAAGTGAGGTCGGCGTGAACACCGAAGAGTTCGAACTCCCCAGGTCACGGGAGGCGAACGAGCGCCTGCACACCCTGATCCCCGGGGGCGCGCACACCTATGCCAAGGGCGACGACCAGTACCCCGAGCACCTGGCCCCGGTCATCAGCCACGGCCGGGGCGCCCATGTGTGGGACGTCGACGGCAACCGCTACATCGAGTACGGCTCCGGCCTGCGGTCGGTCAGCCTCGGCCACGCCCACCCGCGCGTGGTGGAGGCGGCGCGGCGGGAACTGGACCGCGGCAGCAACTTCGTCCGCCCGTCGATCCTGGAAGTCGAGGCGGCGGAACGCTTCCTGGCCACCGTGCCGACCGCGGAGATGGTGAAGTTCGCGAAGAACGGCTCGGACGCCACGACGGCGGCGGTACGCCTGGCGCGCGCGGTCACGGGCCGCGCGAGGGTGGCGCTCTGCGCGGACCACCCCTTCTTCTCCGTGGACGACTGGTTCATAGGCACGACACCGATGGCGGCGGGAATCCCGCCCACGGACCTGACCCTGAAGTTCCCGTACGGAGACCTGAAGGCCACGGAAGAGCTGCTCGCTCGACACGGGGACGACATAGCCTGCCTGATCCTGGAACCGGCCACCCAGACGGAGCCGCCGCAGGGCTACCTGGCGGGCCTCAGGGACCTGGCCGACAGACACGGCTGCGTCCTGATCTTCGACGAGATGATCACCGGCTTCCGCTGGTCCGAGGCGGGCGCGCAGGGCCTGTACGGCGTGGTCCCGGACCTCTCGACGTTCGGCAAGGCGCTGGGCAACGGCTTCGCGGTCTCGGCACTGGCCGGCCGCCGAGACCTGATGGAACGAGGAGGCCTGCGCCACTCGGACGACCGGGTCTTCCTCCTCTCCACCACGCACGGCGCGGAGACGCACTCCCTGGCGGCGGCGATGGCGGTCCAGGCCACGTACACGGAGGAAGGCATCACGGCCCGACTGCACGCCCTGGGCGAGCGCTTGGCGGCAGGCGTCCGTGCGGCGGCAACGGCGATGGGCGTAGGAGACCACGTAGTCGTACGGGGCAGGCCGAGCAACCTGGTCTTCGCCACGCTCGACGAGAACGGGCAGCCGTCACAGGAGTACCGCACCCTGTTCCTGCACCGGCTGCTCGCGGGCGGGGTGCTGGCCCCGTCGTTCGTGGTGAGCAGCGCGCTGACCGAGGAGGACATCGACCGCACGATCGAGGCGGTGTCCGAGGCGTGCGCGGTGTACCGAAAGGCCCTGGACGCCGGGGACCCCACCGCCTGGCTGGCAGGGAGACCGGTGAAGCCGGTGTTCCGCCGCCGGGCGTAAGGTCACCGCCGACCGTCAGCGACCCGATCGACGCCCCAGGCGACCACCGGTACCACCGCCACCGCGGTGCACCAGCCGCCGACGACGTCGGTCGGGTAGTGCGCACCGAGCACGACCTGCGCCCAGCCCATGACGGCGGCGGCGAGGAGCGTCGAGGCAAGCACGAGTGGCACCCCCACGGTCCTGCCGACCCGGAGCCACCCGGCGACGAGCAACGCCACCACCAGGGCGAACGACGTGAAGAAGGCGGTGTGCCCGCTGGGGAACGACAGGTTGTCACCGTGAATGGTGCGCCCCACGAGGGACTTGAGCACCTTGGCCACCCCGACGGTCACCCCGACCCCGAGCACGACGAGCACCGCGGCACGGGGCCGCCGCAGGAGCAGGCAGCCCACCACAGTGGCCCCGACGAGCAGGGGCGCTCCGACGGGCTCGCCCAGGAAATCCATGGCCTGGGCGACGTACAGCCAGGGCGGCGCGGCCCCGTTCACCACGGCCCAGACCCGCAGGTCCACGACACCGGGCCGGCTGTCCCCGGCGAAGAGAACCCCGAGCCCGAACAGCACCACCGCGCCGAGGCCGGCGATCCCCCCGAGCCACGGACGCAGCGCACCGGGCAACACGGCACGACCCCCCACTTGCACTCCCCGCTCCCCCATGCCCCCCCGATACCGCGCGCCCGCGCCCCTCCGCGTGTCCGATGCCCCGCTAGCCCCCTCACCGTCCGCGCCGGACCGAACCGCCTCGGTTACACGTCCGGCCCGCCTCGACGGCCTTACGGCGCTGTGCGCTTGGACTTTCTGTCTTTCCTCGAACACTTCACCGGTCCACCCATTATCTTCATATCCGCATCGAGCGGCCGCAGGCGCCACCACAGTGGCGCGTCGGCCCTTCGATGTGTCGCTTCAGCGTGCCTCGGGGGGAACTGCCGTGAGTATCCGCATCGTCGTGGCTGGAAGATACGCCTTGTCCGTTGAGATCCTGGCGAAGCACCTGGACACTCTGCCCGACTTCTCCGTGGTCGGGGCCGCGAAGCAACACATTGATCTTCTGCCGGTGGTGGCGCGCTTAGAACCGGCCGTCGCGGTTGTCGAGACGGGCACCGTCGACGAGGACGTGCTCGCCATCCTGACCCAACTGCGCACGATGCAGCCGCAGTGCGGAGTGGCCCTGATCTCCAGTCAGCCCTCTCTCACCTTCACCGACCAGGCGATCCGGGCCGGCGTACTGAGCGTGGTGTCCCTGCAGGCCGAACTGACGTACCTGATCGGAGCCATCCGCGGGGCCGCGGTGGGCTGTCTGACCATGGACCCCGGCCTCTTCAGCTCCCAGCCGCTGTCACTCCACTGCCCGCTGAGCGTCCGGGAGGCCGATGTGCTCCGACTGACCGCCTCGGGCGCCTCGCTCAAGGAGATCGCCCGGGATCTGTACCTGGCGGTCGGCACGGTACGGAACCTGGCGTCGACCTCCATCCGGAAACTCCAGGCCCGCAATCGCTTCGACGCGGCCCGCATCGCCTCCGAACAGCGCTGGCTGTGAGCCCGGACGGGGCGGCGCCGCCCGCTCGGCCGGGGACCACCCCGGCTTCGCCGCTCCCTTTCCCGGCCTTCCTCGGCTTTCCCCTCTCCCATGGCAGCGCAGGCCCTGTCGGCCGGTCTCGCGGCCCTGGCGATGTCCGTCATACCGCCGCCGCGACGGCCTCCGCATCGTGCCCGTAGAGCCAGCCCATGGCCCTCAGCCCCGCCAGACCGTGCGGATCCGCAGCGTCGGCGGCCTGGCGGGATTCGTCCGGCCTCGGATGGTTCCGCATGTGCAGAAACCGCGTGCTCTGCCGCGCACCGCGCTGAATCAGCGCGGTGCGCGGCAGACGCAGTTCCTGGTAACGCCGCAACGCTTCCGGCACGCCCCCCTCAGCGGTCCGGCCCAGGCATACGGCCAGGGTCACCGCGTCCTCGATCGCCTGGTTCGCCCCCTGGGCCAGGAAGGGCAGCATGGGATGGGCCGCGTCGCCGAGGAGTGCCACCCGGGAGGTCACCCAGCCGGCCAGGCTCTCCCGGTCGTACAGAGGCCAGCGGCGTACCACGTCGGCGGAGCCGATGAGCCGGGTGACCGCCGGGTTCCAGCCGCGGTAGGCGGCGGCGAGCTCGGCCGGGTCGCCCTCGGCGGTCCAGGACTCCTCCCCCGCCGTGCCCGCGGGCACGGTGGCGGTGAAGCTGATCTCCCGTCCCCCGGAGACCGGATAGCACACCAGATGGCGCCCGGGCCCGGGCCAGACGCGGACCTCCGGTTCGTCGGCCGCCCACGGCAGCCGTCCGGCCGGGACCAGCCCCCGGTAGACGCTGCTGCCGGAGAACACCGGCTCGTCACCGGCGAGCCAGGCGCGGACCACGGAGTGCACCCCGTCCGCGCCGATCACCACGCCCGCCCGGTGCCGGGCGCCGGAGGCGAAGCCGAGGTCCACCCCTTCGGGGTCCTCCGTCAGGTCCGTCAGCCGGTGCCCCGTCCGCACCCGTCCGCCGCCGACCGCTTCCCACAGCACACGGTGCAGCTGGGCCCGGTGGACCGTGTAGTAGGGCGCGCCGTAACCGCGCCGGCAGGCGGCGCCCAGCGCGGTGGTGCCGAACGGCCGGTCGTCGTCCCAGCCGCGCATCCTCAGCGCACGGGGCAGGACCGCGACCGCGCGGAGCGCCTCGGCGACGCCCAGCCGGTGCAGCAGCCTGGTGGCGTTGGGCGCGAGCTGGAGCCCGGCTCCCACCTCGGCCGGTTCCGGGCTCCGTTCGAAGACGGTGCAGTCCACCCCTTCCCGCCGGAGGGCGAGCGCCAGGGTCAGCCCCGCGATGCCGCCGCCGATCACCGCCACGGCGGACTCGTGGTCCGGGGTGGCGGTGGCCGGTGTCTGCGGACCGTGCGTCATGGTCACTGCTCGCGGCAGAACTCGTCGATGGGGTAGCCCACATGCCGGTCGGCGGTGGGCACGTACCCCAGCAGCTTGTCGCCCGGGGCGAGTTCGGTGCAGTTCAGCACCACGCCCCCCGGCCCCAGGACCCGCACGTGCCAGTCGTCCTGGAGGATGAGATTGACCTGCTGTCCTTCCGGTGACACCGCGTCGACCGAGATCAGCGGCCTGGTCTCGATCTTGACCCGGCCCACCGGCACCACGCGGGTCCGTCCGGTGGCGTCCACCGCCAGGACCGGGGCGCCCGCGTGCAGTTCGCTGAGGTAGTTGGTACGGCCGTGCGGCGCGACCACGTAGGAGTGCACCGCGCCGGCGTTCACCCGGAAGGGACGGGTCGGCATGTACGGCAGGGGGTGCGTCTCGCTGACGCAGAGCACCATTCCCTTGGAGTAGGAGCCGACCAGCATCCCTTCGTCCTCCCGCAGCTGGCTGCAGGTGTCGACGCAGGCCCGCTCGCCCATGCCGATGTGCGTCGTCGCGGTGACGGTCAGTTCGGTCAGCGTCAGTTCACCGGCCGAGGACCGGGCCGCCGCCACCAGCGCGGTGGCGTCCCCCACGGAGCGGCCGGGCATCATCACCCCGTCCGAGCCGAGTTCCAGCACCCCGAAGGTGATCGCCGCCTCCTCGGGGTCGGCGGCGGTGGTCACGATCGCGCCCTTGGAGCCCGCGGCGGCGGCGATGACGATCTCCAGCGGGATCTTGGTCGGGTCGCGGAAGTCGAGGACGCTCCAGCGCTCGGTCCGCGCCGCGGCGCACGCCTCCTCCAGGCTCGCGGCGTCGATGATCTCCACCAGGCGGCCGAACTCCACCTCGGGGTGGGCCTGTTCCAGCTCGGCGCGGCCGGTGAAGCCGGGCGGCAGCACCACTATGTCGGCCGCGCCGGGGAAGCACTCGTCCCGCCACCAGCCTTCGCCACTGGGGAGCAGCACCTTGCGGACGGTGGGCGGGAGGTCGGCCAGGGTCTGCAGGTCACCGGCGACGATGCCGTCGATCCGCTGGTGCAGGGCCTCCTCGATGATCGCGGGTCGGGCGGCACCGGCCCCGCGGATGTCAAGCCAGCACAGCTTCTGTCCGTTCATCACACTGCCCTTCTTTCTCGTCAGCGATGTGCAGCGGGGACCCGCCGTGCACCACACCGGCCACCCGGGCGGCCATCCGGCGAGGATCGGCGGCCTGGAAGATGTTGCGTCCCATCGCGACACCGGCGGCGCCGCCGCGCATGACGTCCCGGACGAACGCCAGCACGTCGGTGCCCGCACCACGGTGCGGGCCGCCCGCGCACAGCAGGGGGACGGGACAGGCGGCGACCACGTCGCGCATCTCGGCCGCGGTCCCCACGTAGGGGACCTTCACCAGGTCCGCGCCGAGGTCGGCGGCGAGCGTCGCCGCGTGCACCACCAGCTCCGGGGCCTCCGGACGGCGGATGCGGGGGCCGCGCGGGTAGACCATCGCCAGCAGCGGCAGGTTCCACCGGTCGCACAGATCGGCCACCCGGCCCAGGTCCCCGATCTGCTGCCGCTCGTCCGTCGAGCCCATGTTGATGTGGACGCTTACCGCGTCCGCCCCGAGCCGCAGCGCGTCCTCCACCGCGGTCACCAGGTACTTGGCGTCCGAGTCCAGGGCGTGCCGGGTGCTCGCGTTCAGGTGCACGACGAGCGACATGCCGGCGAAGCGGGACGGGTTGATGTGCCGCAGCACGCCCTTGTGGACGACCACGCCGTCGACGCCGCCCGCGGCCAGCTGGCCGACGAGGCGGTCGATGCTGCTGCCGCGGGGCACCACCGGGCCGTCGGTGACGGAGTGGTCGAGCGGGGTGAGCAGGAGCCGGCCGTCCCCGTGACGGAACAGCCTGCCGAGCCGCATCTCGCGCGCAAAGTGCAGATATGACGTCATATCGCTCTCCTCTCCCCGGTGGTCTCCCGCACGCCGGGTTCGCTGTCCGCCGCCTCCGCGAGTCCGCGGAGATACCGCACATCGGGCTTGCCGCTGTCGTTCAACGGCAGCTCCGGCCACCGGCTGATGCGCACCGGCACATGGGCCGAGTCCAGCCGCGCCCCGACATGGGCCCGCAGCCGGACGTCGTCGCCGTCGCTCCCCGGGTACAAGGACACCGCCGCGTACACCCGCTCCACCCGGTCGTGGTCCCGCACCCCGAACACCACCGCCTGCCGTACGGCCGGATGCTCGGCCAGGACCCGTTCCACGGCGGCCGGATGCACCTTCTGTCCGCCGCTCTTGATGACCTGCCCCATGCGGCCGGTCAGCCGGAGCCTGCCGTACACGTCGAGACGGCCGAGATCACCGGTCCGCAGCCAGCCGTCCGGGGTGCTGCCCTCCGCCCGGTCGCGGCCGAGGTAGCCGTCCATGACCGTCGCGGACCGCACGCACACCTCGCCGGTCGCGCCCCGGGGGACGTCGTGGCCGGTCTCCGGGTCGCGCAGGCGCAGCCCGACCCAGGGGAACGGCCGGCCCACGGTCGGCAGCAGCTCAGGTTCCCGGTGGTCCAGCCGGTCCAGGCCGCAGATGCCGCCCGCCTCGGAGGATCCGTACAGCTGGGACAGCGGCCCCTCGAACCAGCGCAGCGCCTCGGTGATCCGGTGCGGCGCGGCCGGGGTCCCGCTGTACACCACCCGGCGCAGCGCGGACAGGTCCGGTCGGCCGCCGGACGCGGACAGCCGTTCGGTGAGCCGGTAGAGGTGCGGCACCGCCAGATAGGTGTCCGTCACGGCGAGGCGGGCGAAGGCGTCCAGCACCTCGTCCGCGTCGAAGTGTTCGTGCAGCACCACGGAACCGCCCGCGGCGAGCACTGCGTCGACCATGGAGCCCACCGTGTGGCTGACCGGGGTGACGGCCAGGATGCGGGAGGGGCCGGGGGCGGCCGGGTAGATGCCGACGGTCGCGTTCCAGGTCCGGTAGCTCTGGACGATCCCCTTGGGCAGCCCGGTCGTCCCGCTGGTGAAGGTGATCCGGGCGCGGGCTCCGGGGACGTAGGGCGCCGCCTCGTCCGGCCCGAAGTCCGTGCCTTCGGGCACCCGGGCCAGGGCACCGCCCGTGCCGTACGCCGGGGTGGCCGCGCCGGGGGCGGGCAGCAGCAGGCCGCGCAGGCCGGGCGAGACCAGCGCGGCCGCTCGTACGGCCGTGGTCTCGTCGGCGACCAGGAGGCGGCTTCCGGTGTCCCGCAGCACCTCGGCCTGGACCTCGGGCGGAAGCATCTCGGCGTCGCTGCGGGGGTTGGCCGCGCGGACCGACACCACGGCCGCGCCCAGCAGGTGCGCGGCGTAGCGCGCGAAGAGCGCCGTGGGGTGGTTGGCCGCGGTGAGAAGGGCGACGGTGTCGCCCGGGGCGATACCGGAGTTCCGCAGCGCGGCGGCCGTGTCGAAGACCAGCGACAGGCTTTCCCCCGCGGTGAGGCGGTGCCCCGACCAGTACACCGCGGGCGCCTCCGGATGCTCCGCCCAGGTGCGCAACAGCCGGAAGACGTAGTGATCGTGCCGCGTCCAGGACAGGGGTGTCCGCACGGGGGTACCGGTGCTCATGGGGCTCCTCTCCGGGACGTGCGCGGGGGTGGTCCCGCGTACCGGCCCGAAGAACGGGCCGGTACGCGGACACCTGTGATCAGCAGCAGCAGCAGGTGGAGGAGGACGACGAGCAGCAGAGGCTGACGTCGCTCGCGGAGTCCTCGACGGCCAGGCCCGAGGAGCTCGCGCCCATCTCCGGCAGGCCCACGCTGTCGGAGACCTCCAGCACCTCCAGCTCGGCGATGTCGAAGGAGGCGAAGAGGTCGCCGGCGGCCAGGTTCTCGTTGGCGAGGATGCTCATGGTGAATCCTTTCCTTGGCCTTGCAGAAGGGGTTGGTGACGCCGCTGATGCTGGCAGTCGGCCGTCGGACGGGACAACGGCCGCCCGAGCCGCGCTGACATTCATCACGTTCTTTCCCGGAGGGGGTTCCGCGGGTCCGTCCGGCGTGGAACGCGGGCTAGCGTGACCGCGTACCGGACTTCCCTGCGCGGTGTCACACCCGGGGAGTCCATTCGCTCTTCGTGAGGGGAGAGAAAGTTGAGCGCTGCGCCGCCCCCGGCTTCGGAAGAGGCCCCCGCCGATGTCCTCGTCGTCGGGTTCGGCCCGGTCGGCCAGGTGTTGTCGATCCTGCTCGCCCAACGCGGCTGGCAGGTCACGGTCGTCGAACGCTGGCCCAGGCCGTACCCGATGCCGCGTGCCGTCGCCTTCGACACCGACGCCGCCCGCATCCTCGACGCCGCGGGGGTCGGCCCCCACCTGAGCACGTTCGGGGAGCCCTCCGAGGACTACGTGGTCGTCGACGCCACGGGCCGCACCCTGCTCCGCATCGGTCTCGGCCACGACCCCGCCCACCGCTGGCCCGTGTCCACCTCCATGTACCAGCCGGGCCTGGAGGAGGCGTTGGAGGAGCGCGCCGCGCGGATACCGAACCTGCGGCTGCTGCGCGGTCACGAGGCGGTACGACTGACCGACCGGGGCGACGGTGTGGACCTCACGGTGCGCCGCGCGGCCGGCGGCCCGGAGCGGGTGCTGAGCGCCCGCTGGATCGTCGGGTGCGACGGCGCCAACAGCATGGTGCGGGAGGCGATGGGGGCCGCGCTGAGCGACCGGGGCTTCGCGCTGGACTGGATGGCCTGCGACGTGGCCCCGCACCGCGCGGCGGACTTCCCGCCGTGCAATGCGCAGATCGCCGACCCCGCGCGCCCCCGGGTGGCGGTCTCGGCCGGGCCGGGGCACCGCCGCTGGGAGTTCATGCGGCTGCCGGGCGAGTCCCCCGAGGCGTTCGGCACCGCCGAGAACGCCTGGCGGCTGCTGGGGCTGTTCGGCGTCGAGCCGGGCAACGCCACGTTGGAACGCCATGCCGTCTACACCTTCACCGCCCGCAACGCGGACCGCTGGCGGGCCGGCCGGGTGCTGCTCGCGGGGGACGCCGCCCACCAGATGCCGCCGTTCGCCGGGCAGGGCATGTGCTCCGGTCTCCGCGACGCCGGCGACCTGGCCTGGAAGCTGGACCGGGTGCTGGCCGGCGCCGCGCGGGAGGAACTCCTGGACAGTTACGAGGCCGAGCGCCGCCCGCACGCCCAGGGGAGCATCGACCGGTCGGTGGCGCTCGGCCGGATGATCTGCGTGATCGATCCGGTCGCCGCGGCGCACCGCGACAACGCGATGGCGACGCGGCCGGACGCGGACGTCGCCCGCGCGGCACAGCCCGGCGTCCACGCCCCGGACGGGGGCCTGTACCACCGGAGGGACGACGGCACGGCGGGCCCCGGCGCGGGGCTGCCGGTTCCACCGTCGGTACTCGGCGCCGCCGGGCACCTCGGCCCGGACCTCGTCCTGCTCACGGTGGACGATCCCGCCGTGCTGCACGCCTCCGGCCTGCTGGAGCGCACGGCGCGCTGGCGGCTGCGGTTGCGTCCGCTGCGGTCCGGTGACGCCGCCGACGAGCCGCTGCGGGCCTGGCTGGGGTCGCTCGGCGCGACGGCGGCCGTCGTCCGCCCGGACTGCCGGGTCTACGGCCTCGCCCGGCATCCGGCGGAGACCGAGGCGCTGCTGCGGGAACTGGCCGACCGCTGGGCGCCCCTCCTGGAGCCGACCGCTTAGGGGGTGTCCTCCCGGGCGCCGCCGCGGAAGGCGGGCGAGCGCCCATGACGGTGCGGCGGTGGGGGTGACGGTCCGGACGGACCGTCACCCCCACCGCCGCGTCGTCGGCGTTCCACGGCCGGGGCCGGATCAGTGGAAACGCTGGCCCTCGTCACGCCGGTAGGCGTACACCGACAGCACGGCCAGGAGCACCGTCCACACCGCGAAGGCGACGGCCGCGACCGGGTTCATGCGGTAGTCGCCCACGGCCGCCCACATCAGCTCGGCGGCGCCGCGCGTGGGGGTGAAGGGGGCGATCGTCTCGATGAAGCCGGGGGCCCGGTCCGGCCCGGAGAACAGCCCTCCGGCGAAGGCGAGCGGGAAGAACGTCAGCTGGACCACCGCCATCGCCGCCCGGACCGGCAGCAGATACCCGATGGTCAGTCCCATCAGGGTGAACGGTATCGAGACCAGGACCACCACGGCCACGCCGGCGAGGAAGCCCAGCGGGGTGGTGGTGGCCTCGGTCGCGAACGCGGCGATGGCCAGCAGCGGGAGCAGGGACAGCAGCATCGTGCCCAGCCCGGCCAGCAGCCGTCCCGCGAACTTCGGGCCCGGCCCGCTGGGCAGGGTGCGGGTGTAGAGGTCCCACGGCTGCTGGCGTTCCTCCGCCACCCCGATGCCGTGGCCGAAGAGGTTGCTGGTCATGGTCGCGAACACGATCATCGCCGTGGTCGCGTAGGTCGAGCCCACGGGGTCGTCGCCGACGGCCGGGACGACGAAGAACAGCATCGACGCGGCCGGGAAGAACGCGGTGCCCACCAGCGCGATCGGGATGCGCAGGGTGCGCAGCAGCTGGTAGCGGGCGTGGATCAGGGTCATCCTGGTCTGGGTGCGCAGGGCCGCGCGTGCCCCCCGGCCGGATGCCTCCGCGCCGGGGAGGAGGCCGGCGGACGCCGCCTCGGACGTGCCGGCCGTCTCGGACGTGCTCATCGCCACGGGCTGTTTCCCAACTGTGTCGTCGCCGCGGGCGTGCCGGCCGGGGCGTCGTCCGCCCCGGCCTCGTCCGCGAGGGTGAGGAACGCCTCTTCCAGCGTCGCCGAACGGACTTCGAGTCCGGAGAACGGCACCCGGCTGGTGACCAGATCGCGCACCAGCGCGTCGGCGTCGGGGGTCAGCAGGTGGATACGGCCGTCGACCCGCTCGGAGGAGAGGATGCCGGGCAGGGGCGGTACGTCGTCGGCCAGCAGACTGACCCGCTGGGCGCGCACCAGCCCGCGCAGCGCGTCGACCGTGTCGTCGGCGACGACCCGGCCGCGGGTGAGCACCACCACGCGGTCGGCCAGGCTCTCGATCTCCTCCAGGTAGTGACTGGTCAGCAGGACGGTGCCGCCCTCGGCGTGGAAGGCGCGGATCACGTCCCACAGGGTGTGGCGGGTCTCCACGTCCAGTCCGGTGGTGGGCTCGTCGAGGAACACCATGCGGGGCCGTCCCACGAAGGCCAGGGCCACCGCCAGGCGGCGCTTCTCGCCGCCGGACAGCCCGCCGGTCTGGCGGCGCTCCTTGTCCAGCAGGCCGAAGCGGTCGAGCAGTTCGCCCCGGGGGACCGGGTTCTCGTAGTGGGCCGCGGCGAAGTCGACCACCTCGCCGACCCGGAGCGTGAGCGGCAGCCCGGTCTCCTGCGGGGTCACCCCGATCATCCTGCGGTGTACGGGCTTCCGCGGGTCGCCGCCGAACAGTTCGCAGTGGCCCGAGGACGGCCGACGCAGCCCGACGAGCAGGCTGAGCAGTGTGGACTTGCCCGCGCCGTTGGGCCCCAGCAGGCCGACGAGACCGCCGCCGGGGATCTCCAGGTCGAGCGGGTGCAGCACGGTTTTGTCGCCGTAGGACCGGGACAGCCCCACGGTTCGGACGGCCACCGGGGGTGCGGCGGCGGACGGCGTTTCCGGAGGGGCCGCCGTGGTGAGCGTGGATCGTGCCATCAGTGCTCCTTGAGTGCCGGCTGCGGAGCGGCGTCGGCCGTGCCGGGCTCCGGGAACGGAAAGAGGTGGACCAGCCGGGCGTAGGTCTGCAGTTCCTCGGCCACGGTCAGGCCGAGCCGGTTGTGCAGCATGTGGACGTGGGAGAAGAAGACCTCCCCGGGGTGTTCGACGGTGCCTTCCGCGCGGATCCGGTCGGCCAGGTCGCAGAGCAGGGTGTGCCAGGACCCGAACGGGCCGTGCTGGGCCGGGTCCACGGCGGGCGGCGCGGTCCGGTGCCGTCCGGCGCCCGCGTCGGCCCAGCCGGTCCCGCACAGCCGGTCCAGCTGCTCGGCGGAGAGCCGGAACCCGGCCCCCACCATCTGCCGCCACGCGTCCAGCCCGTGCCGGTAGAAGAGTGCCTGGTCGGCCGGGCCGCCCAGCGCGGTGCCGGCGGACATGGCCGCCCGCAGCGCCATCGCCGAACGCGACCGCGAGTCGGGCAGCCGGGGCAGGAAGGCGCGTACCAGTTCGCTGGAGAGCTGGAACAGCCGCTCGGTGGCGGGCATCAGGGCGGGCCCGCCGTACCGTTCCGTCTCCGGGACGTAGGTGTCCGGGTACGAGCCCGGGTCCCTGGGGCCGGCCGGGCGGACGCCGCGGTGCGGTTCCTCCAGCGCGGACAGCCGCTGGGCGTGCCCCAGATAGGTGTCCCGGTCGACCGGTTCCTCCCCTTCCTGGAGACGGACCGCGCGGCCGAGCCGGTCCTGGAGCAGTCGTTCGACGCGTGCCGTCTCGGAGGCGGTCAGCCCTCCGAGCCGCAGCCGCAGATGCGGCCCGTGCTGCCAGTACCGGATGAAGAACCAGGGGTGGTCGGGAAACAGGTCCACCGCGGGGCCGATCACCTCGGTGACCACCCTGTCGTGCGCGGACCGCGCCATGGACCCGATGTGGAGGTGCCAGGAACGCCACTGGACCGTGGGGTCCAGTTCCCGGGAGGCCGCCGCCTCGAGTGTCGGCCAGGGCGCTGTCCGGGATGCCGGGCTCCCGGTGGATGGGGACTGCACCGTTGTCGTCTCCACTCTCTCGTCACTGTCGGAGGTCAAGCAGCGGGCCGCTGAACCGCGACGTTCCGCTGATCACCGCGAGGACCACCATCTCGTCGGCCGGCAGCCCGAGGATGCGGCGCGCGGGCGCCTCCCGGAACGCCCGGACCGGGCGGGCGTAGAGGCCCGCCGCGGCGGCTGCCAGCGTCAGTCCGTGCACGGCCCAGCCACAGGTGTACTGCGCCGCCGTCCAGGCACTGGTGCCGAGCTGCTCGGCCAGTTCCCGGGGTCGGAACGACAGGAACCACAGCACCGAGGCGTGCCGTACGTCGCAGCCGTTGCCCGGTGCCAGGGGATAGCCGTAGATCTCCTCCAGCCGGGCCGGCACGCCGGGGCCGGTGGCGCGCGGGATGTATGCCCCGGAGGTCACCTCGTACACCCCGTCGGGGTGGCCCGTCACCGACTGGGTGACGGCGGTGACGCGCAGCGCCTCGGCCGCCGCCCGCGGTCCGTCGCCCGGCGGGGGCGTCAGCAGCCAGTCGCGCGCGGAGTCCAGCACCCCGCCCGGTACGGTACGCGGCCGGGCGGTGTTCCCGAACAGGCCGCGCGGCATCCGTCCCGAGGTGCGGCGCCACAGCACTTCCGCCCAGGACAGCCCGGTGTCCGGCGTGCCGGACGGGATGGCCGTGTCCACCGGGGCCGGGGCGGCGGGGAACCGCTGGGCGCGGTTCATCTCCACCACGTCGGCCATCACCGGGTCCGGTACGGCCTCGGCCCCGGCCGGGCCGTGGTCCGGTACGGCCGTGCCGGGCGGGGCGTCCCCGGCCGGTTCGACCACCACGGGCAGGGTCCACTCCCAACTGGGGGTGAGACCGAACTCCGCCAGCCGTTCCCGGGCGCCGGTGCCGGGGAACCGCACCCGCACCGGGGTGCCGAGGAGCTGGAAGGCGATGCACACCGCACGCAGCGCGATGCCGAGCTCCAGCTGCACCAGGGAGCCCCGGTACCAGCGGTAGGTGGCGGGAAGCCGGGTGAAGCGCCCGGTGAGCAGCACCTCCCGCGCCCCGGAGGGCACCGTGGAGGCGCCGGACAGGCCGATCAGCGCCCGCCGGTAGGGATCGAAGACCCGCCGTCTGCCTTTGTCGTTGACGAGGATCTGCACCGGGAACTTGCTGCGCACCGAGGCGTAGCCGCGGTGGTCGTTGAACGGGTTCTCCGGCTCGCGGCGCTGCACTCCGAACGCCGCGACCAGGGCGTGTGCCAGCTCCTGGTCCTCCGGCACCCCGGTGATCCGGCCGGCGGGGAACGGGGTGTCCTCCAGGAGGTCGACCGTTCCCGGGGGCAGTGCGGTGAGGTCGTCGCGCCGTGCGGTGTCGGGCAGCCGGGGGGCCACCGGCAGCTCGGAGACCGGCACGCCGAGCAGCGGTTCGGTGTCCGGGGGGATCGGCGGCACGGCGGGCCGGTCGGCCCCGGCGGCGAACAGGTACCACATCCGGTCGCGGGCCATGGTGTCCGCGTCCTCGGGCACCGGGCCCGCCGGGTCCGCCTCGGGGGCCTCGGGTACGGGGGCGTCCGGTGGGTTCACAGTTGCCTCCGCGGTCACGGGAACGGGTGGGGGTCGTAGGGCGCCGTGCGTTTCTCCGCCGGGGTGCCCGCGAGCGCGGCCGCGAGTCGGGGCAGTCCGCTCAGCCGCTGCTGGGGCTGGCCGAAGCACATCGGGGTGATGCCGGGCACCACCGCCTTGACCACCGCGAGCCCCAGGTCCCGGTGTTCACGGGTGGACTGATCCACCGTCAGGATGCGTTCGAGACCGGCGTCCGCGAAGAGTCCGGCGGTGAAGTCCAGCGCCCGGCGCACATCGCCGCGCGCCGCCTCCCGCAGCCGGTGCGGCCAGGCGGGAAAGGCCTCCCGCAAGGTGACCCGGGGCCCGCCGAGCACCGAGGTGACGCGGGGCAGCGCCTCGGGCAGCGAGTACAGCTTCAGGTGGTCGTGCAGCTGGTCCACCAGCCAGGGGTCGGCGAACATCGGCTCGATGTCCTCGCGGGTCCAGGTCACCGGGTCGGTGACCAGCTGCGCCAGTTCCCACAGGGCGGTGCGCGCCACGCTCACCGGGTCGGCGCCGGAGCCGGCGGCGGAGAAGCTGGCGGGGAAGGGCCGTTCCCGGTTCACCGCGAGCGACCAGATGACCGGGAGGTCGATGTCGTCGGTGGCCACCAGCAGGTGGACGTCGAAGCCGCGCGCGTCGATCAGGTCCAGCAGGCGCCGCGCGGCCGGATCCTCGACGGAGGAGAGCTCGATCGTCGGCAGCGGGGCGGCCCGGTGCCAGGCGTTGAGGAAGGCGTCCCGCTCCGCCAGCTCGAACAGCGAGTGCAGCACCGCCTCCTCCACCGTCGAGCCCAGGGCGCAGCCGCTGGAGGAGTCGTGGAAGTAGAAGGTCCGTTCGCGCGAGTCGCCGCGGCGCACCGTGTCGTAGGCGCGCCGGAACCGGTGGTCGTACTGGTAGAAGCCGATCTCCGCCGGGACGAGCAGCGACGGCCCGCCGTGCAGGTCCCGGCCCCACACCCAGTCCATCGGGGTGTCCGGGGTGTACGGCGTGACCCGGCTGCCGGGGTGGGCCAGTTGTTCCTCGGTGTACCGGCCGAGGGTGTCGGGGTCCACGGCGCGGTCGGCGACCTCGCCGTAGCTGACCGCGCCGACGACGGCCGCCTCGTGGGGGAAGCCCCCCAGCCGTTCGTACGCCTCCAGGATGGCCACGGGCTCGGCGTCGGCGAAGGTCCCCGCGCGGGCGAAGCCCATGGCCAGGGAGTCCGGCAGGGAGGCCGCGCTCATGGCGTACGGCGGCAGCGCCTCCCGCACGACCCGGTCGACCGGTCCGAACCGGGGGTCCACCGTCCGCGCGCGGAGCCGTCCGGGGTCGAGCAGCCCGGCACCGGCCAGGCCGCGCATCGGCCCGTCCGGGTCGGCGGGTATCCGGCGGACCGGCAGCGGGGCGGGCGGGGCCGGGTCGAGCTCGGCGGGGTCGGTGGCGCAGACCCGGCAGCGAGCGCTGCGCCGTACCAGATGGCGGCGGGAGGAAGGCCCGCCGAGGGCGTACAACTCCCCTGCTTCCAGGGGGAATTCATCCAGGTTCCGGAGGACGGGGGTCAGCATCTCCAGGAGGAACGGGCGGCGCATCGCCGGGCGGGAGACCGGCCGCAGGGGATCGGCCGCCAGCGGGTGGCCGGCGACCACGCGGGAGCGCAGCTCCGCGCAGCCCGCGCAGCCGCCTTCCGCGCCGGGGACCCAGTACGGTCCGATCAGGACTTCGCCGCCGAACAGCCGGACCGACAGGTGCGGCCGGCCCGCGGCGGACGCGGCGTGCACCTGCGCCTGCTCCCAGTCCGGGTTCCAGCCGCGGTTCAGGGAGAGGGAGCCGGGCCGGGCGGCCGCCAGCGGGCGCAGCGCCTCCGTCCACTGCCCGGCGGCGGGCCCGGCGAGGTCCGGACCGAGCAGCACCTGCGGGTGGCCGGTGGCGGGCCGCGGGCGGGCAAGGGCCGTCATGATCTCACCGGACATGTGCGGGCTCCTCGGCGTGCGCCACGGCCTCGGGGGAAGCCGGGTGGGCGGGGCCCGAAGCGGCGGGGCTCCGGGCGGGGTTCAGCGAGACCGGGCCGTAGAAGACCGGCAGGGTGCCGAGCACCGGGTCGGCACGGAGCGGCGTCCCCGTCGGTTCGCCGGGAAGGGCGCCTGCGGCGGCGCAGGCGGCGATCTCCGCGCGCAGCCGTGCCAGCGCGTCCGGGCCGGTGGTCCGCAGGGCCCCGGTGTGCACGGTCGTGGCGTCGGCGTCGGGCCGCAGCCGGGCCGCGGTGCGGCGGGCGAGCACCGTACCGAGGCAACCGTGCACGGCCTCGTCCACGGTCGGGCCCCAGCCGTGTCCGTACGTCTCCCCGGTGTCGGCGTGCACCGCCCGTGCCAGCGGCCAGCCGACCCCCGGCACCTCCAGCAGCCGCACCGTCACCGGGAGTCCGTGCTCCTCGGCCAGGGCGCGCCGCACCACCTGGGTTCCGGGCGGCAGACGGTCGGGGGCCGGCCGCCCGCTCGGTACGGCGTGCTCCGTCAGCAGCCGGAGGGCGCCGTCCAGCAGCCACTGGTCCTCGGTGGTCCCCGCGGCGCCCACCGCCGACGTGCCGTCCGGACCGGACAGCCGGCGCAGGGCCTCGAGGGCGACCGTGACGGTGGCGCCCTGCTGGTCCCCGGCCCAGCCGATGACGCTGGTCCGTGCCCGGCCGGGCAGCCTGGCCTCGCTCAGCGCCAGCGGCAGCTGCGGCAGGTCGCCGGCCTCGGCCAGGTCGAAAAGTCCGGTCCAGGGCGTGCACAGCGGGGCGACGACGCCCTTCAGCGCCGGGTCCGCCGCCGGGACGTTCCCGCCCGCCGCCGGGGCCGCGGCGGGCTCCGGCACGGCGGCGGGTTCCGGTGCCGTGCCACCCGCCGAGGTGCGCAGCACGTCCGCGGACAGGTCCTCCCCGTGGACGACGTGCGCGCCGCCCGCGGTACCGACACCGGTCAGCGCCTCGAACACCAGCTGTCCGGCGAGGGCTCCCGCCAGCGCGTCCGCGCCGGGCCGGGGCGCGGGCCCGGTCTCCTGGGTCGCGGCCCAGGCGTCGGCGCGGGCCGCCAGCGCGTCGGCGGTGTCCGGGCCGGTCCTGTCGGTCACCACCGGGCCGACCAGGGCGGTGTCGCCGAGCCGTACCGGCACCAGCGGCACGCCCTCGGGAAGCTTGAGGAGCCGGGCGGCGGTCTCCGCCGCGCCGGTGGTCTCGGTGCACCAGATCACCGCGTCCACGTCGCCCGCCGTGTGCACGCCGTCCGGGAGGAGTTCGGCGTCCAGCCGCCGGGCGGTGGCCACCGCGTCCTGCGGGTCGGTGGGGGCGAGCAGCAGCCGGCCCACGCCGGCCCGCGCCAGCCCGCGGGCGGCGGGCAGCACGGCCGCGCAGGGGCCGTGCAGCAGGACCCGGGCGGCGCGCAGCGCGGCGAAGGCGGCGTACGGGTCGTCGCTGAACGCCTCCAGGTGGGAGAGCGCTTCGCCGAAGCGCTCCCGGGTCTCCGCGTCCGGCGCGGCGACGGTGAACCGTCCGGGCTCCAGCAGCAGGTCGCGGGCGCGCAGCTCGTCGGTGAGCCGCCGCACCACGGGGCGGGCCCGCTCCGAGCCGAGGGCCGCCACCAGCTCGTCCTCCGTGGCGCCCGTCTCCAGCAGCGGGACGCAGACGTCCGCGACGGTGAGCAGCACCGGGGGTCCCAGAATGACGAACTGGGTGTGCGGCCCGCTGAAGTAGACGCCTCCCGAAACCGGTGCGTAGTGCAGGTACGGTCGCGATCTCAGCGTCATGCGGTCTTTCCTCCGTAGGTGAAGGGCGCGCCGGCGGTCCGGGCGATCTCGACCACCCATTCCGCCGCGTGCCGGGAGTCCGCCACGGCGGGCAGGGCCTCTTCCAGATAGCCGGGGCTCCGCCGTTCCATCAGCCGGGGCAGTACGCGTACGCCCACGGCGCTCTCCAGGTCGACGTACTGGGGCTTCTGCCGCTGCCGGTGCTCCTCCGCCCCGAAGCCGAGCGCGGCGGCGGCCTGGAGCGCTTCGGTTCCGTAGGTGGTCTCCAGCGGTGTCTTGAGGACCACTTCGGCGGGTACGTCGTGCCGGGCGCGCCAGCGGGCGAGCGCCCGGAGCCGGTCGGTCTCCTCCGGACCGGCCGTGACCGCCTCGGTCAGTTCGGCCCCGCCGTACCAGCGCTGCCGGGCCAGCACCGCGCGCCCGACCAGGATGCGCGGGCAGAACCGGGTGGCGCCGTCCGGGCCGCCCGTCGAGGCGTGCCAGTCGCCGACGAAGTCCTCCATCAGCCGGCCGCCGCTGATCAGCCACGCCGCGATGCGCACCGGGGCGGGCAGGAACTCGGGGTGGCCGCTGCCCAGGGTGAGGACCCGCAGGTCGCGGCCCTCGGCGTCGCGGACGCACAGCGCGTCGGTGGCCGGGTCGTGGGCGAGGCGCAGCGTGAACCAGCTCTCCGCGTCGATGCCGTACGGGAGGACCCGGGCGTGCGCGTTGACGTTCAGCCGGTGCAGTCCGAGGTCTTCGGCGACCTGCCGGCCGTCCGCCCCGTACTGCCGTCGCAGCCGCTCCGCCAGATATGGCAGGGCCCGGCCGCCCAGCTCCCGGTCGGCGCCGAGGAACCGGCCGTAGAGCATGCCGTGCCCGGCGTAGGCGTCGTTGAAGAGCAGCCGGTCCCGCGAGGGCTGGACCAGGACGCCGTAGGCCAGCGGGTCCCGGCGGAAGCGGTCCGGCAGCGCGGCGACCCGATCGCGGACCTCCCGCGCGGTCAGGACCACGTCCCGGGCGTCGGGGCCGGCGGCCGTGATTCTTCCGCGCATCCAGGCCATGACGTCCAGCCGTAGCTGGTGCAGCCGGCCGAGGGAGCCGTCGGCCGGGCCGCCGTCCCGGGGGATGGCGCCGTCCAGCGAACCGCCCCGCCGGTACACCTCGGCGGCGATCCGTCCGGCGTGCTCGGCGAGCGGCACCTCGGCTCCCGCCCCGAACCACTCGACGAAGATCGCGGAGAGCACCGCGCGGATGTCGTGCAGCCGGTCGAAGACCGACAGGAGTTCCACCACCGCCGCCATGTCGTCCAGAGCGGCGCCCCAGGGGGCGGTGTCCACCGTCACGGACGGCAGTACGTAGTCCTCCTCCACCAGGACCTGCGCGGGCCGGGCGGCGCGCCGGCTGAGGTCGGAGAGCGTGCCGCGCAGCCGGGTGAGCACGGCGGCCCGCTGCCCGGCCGGGGCCGCCGCGACCTCCGGAAGCAGCCGGTTCACCTCTCCCAGCAGCGGGGCGCTGGGCAGAGCGGGGCGGTCGAGCGCCGTGGGGAAGGGCCGTTCGCCGTCCTCCGGGCCGTCGCTGAGGCAGAGGATTCCCGCGCGTACGGCCCCCTGCACCGCGGTCAGCGCGTCCTCGGCGGAGCAGCCGAACTCCCCGGCCACCTCGGCCGCGACGGCGGACGCCCGCCTGGCGCCCAGGGCGACGGCCTCCAGCATCGGGCGTACCGGTCCCGCGACCGGGGCGGAGAGCCGGCGGATCCGGTCTCCGGCGGGCTGAAGGAACATCAGCTTCTCGCGGCCCGGGCCGAATTCCGAGGTCGGCGGTAACTGCACCCAGTCGTCGGAGCGCACCGGCCGCTCGGGGGTGTCCTCGAACAGGAGCCCGCCGAGAACGTAGTGCAGCATGATCCGGTCGAGTCCGACGACCGGGACCGCGCCGGCGGGGGTCGCCGCGTCGAGCGCGACGCCCCGCGCGTCGGGGCGGGCCAGTCCGACCGCGGTGAACCGGGAGAGCGGACTGGTGCGGATCATGGCGCGGGTGACGTACTGGACCAGGCCGCGTTCGGACTTCCGCAGCCGGGCGGACGGCTTCCCCCCGCCCTCCAGGGCTGCCCGGTAGCGGTCGGCTCCGGCGGCCACCTCCGGTGCGACCAGGGCGAGCGACCGCCTGAGGTCGTCATCGGCGAGGAGTCCCGCCAGCCGTTTCCGTTCCCGGTCCGCGGCCTGCGGGTACTCCCGGTCCAGCGTCTCCCGCAGGGCGTCGCGCACGGTGCGGGCCGCCCGCCAGCGTGCCATCGCGGGCACCGGATCGTCCCCGGTGCGCGGCACGCGGTCGTTGTGGACGTCCCGGCGCAGCGCGATCAGCGGGCCGCGCTCGCCGGTGTCGGCGGTGGCGCCGATCAGCCGGTGCAGTTCCGCGGAGCAGGCCTCTGCGGCGGCCTCGACCTCGTTCTCCGCGGCACACACCTCGCGCAGCAGCTCGGCCAGTACGGGGTCCGCCAGCCGCAGCCGGGGAAGCGGGTTGACGCGCAGCATCCACAGGGGTTCACCGATGTGCGCGTCGGGGCCTCGCCCGGCCGTCTCCTCCCGCCTCACGCGGTGGTCCCGGCGTACTGGCCGGCAGTCCGGGCCAGGCGGTCGCTCCAGGACTCCCCCAGTACCTCGTCCACGGTCTCCGCGATGGCGTAACACAGGTAGTAACGGTGCAGCGGGGCCACGTCCAGCAGCAGGAGCTGCTGGTAGAACAGGTTGATCAGCAGACGGTAGGAGGCGAACCAGTCGGTGGTGCCGGCCACGGCCCCGGAGGCGTTCACGGCAGCGTGGAAGTCGCTGCCCCGGTGGCCGGTGACGTCCTCCTGGCCGGGCGGTCCCATGGTCCGCTCGTCGAAGCCGCCTTCCCGCTCCTCCAGCGTCCGCAGGCTCAGCGTTCCCTGCGCGACGGCCGAGTCGAAGACCCCCATGCAGTAGAGGAACGCCTGACGCCAGCGGACCGCCGAGGGGCCGCCGCTGTCCTCCAGGGTCTGCTCGACCAGGGCCCGCAGCAGCGGTGCGTCACCCTCGAGGCGGCGGGCGAAGACCGGCCGGACGTCCTTGCGGGGCGCCGCCCAGGAGAGGAACGCCTCGGCGTGGCTGCGCAGCGAGAACACCCCGAACGGGATGCCGGAGTGGTGGGCCGCGGCCAGCGCGACCATGGCCTCGGCCACCCGGGTGGGGAGGGTGCCCGCGCCCGCGGCGGCCTCGGCGACCGCCGCCGTCAGCGGCCGGTTGATCCGGGTCAGCGCCAGGTCGCACAGGGCGTTCATCGGCTCGGGCCAGGTGGCGGTCTGCGTGGCGTCCAGCCATTCGAGGTGGCCGTGCTGACGCATCGGCAGATAGGGCGGTTCGACCCGCTCCAGCCTGCCGAACTCCCGGGCGCGGGCGAGGTAGTCCTCCTCGCTCTGCTGCTGCTCCGGGGCCAGTGTGCCCGCGTCCATCGTCGCCGCGAGGTCGTCCCAGGGCAGCACGGCACCGTTCTCACCCCCGGCCGGCCGGGCCACCAGGTCCACATGAGGGCCGTGCAGCCAGCCCCGGCGCAGATACAGAACCGGCGCGTTCAGTTCCTCGTCGAGCGTCCGGACGGCCGGAAGAACGGCGTTCGCCAGCCACTCGGGATGGATACCCCCTCGGGTGAAGAGTCGGACTCCGGTGGTGCTGCCTGGGGCACGGGCCGGAATTGCAGCGGGTTCGGTATCCAGGTTCAAACCGTGTCACCTGCCGTGATCGGGGCGGTCGGGGCGAGCCGCCGCCGATCCTGCGTCGCCGCCCGTCGACCGGACAACGGCGCCGAAAGCCCGGCTGACATGCGTCATCCCTTTGATGACATTGATCACTGACCTCGGACGCGGAGTCGACAGCCGCGCAGCTCCGCGGAATAACATCAGCCGCACGCGCAGCCGGGATCTTCAGCACTCCGCCCCGCCGCCCCGCCGCCCGATCGGGATGAGGCCACCGGCCCCAGCCAGGAGAGAAAGCACAGTTCAGGGGCACTTTTCGTCTCGTCAGAAGGAGGCGGGGTGGCCGGAACGTCAAACGAGCGTCACGGCCCAACGCTCTGCCGGGAGACCCCTGAGCTCCCCACACCAGGCGCTCGTCGGCGCAGGGCCGGTTCGGGCGGTGAAACCCGAACGTGTCAGAGAGTGCGCCCTCGGACTGCCCGGCCACCCTGCTTCGATACTCCCTGCGTCTTCACGCTGGTCGACGAGGAAGCCGTGAAGGCGACTGAGCCTCCGCCGGTGCCGGCCATTCAGGTGCCCGACGAGCTGGATCGTCCTCATCGGCTGGTCCGTGCGACATACAAGGTTCTCTGCAGGTCCAAGAGCACGACGGTGGACACCCGCGAAAAGCGCGATGTCATCCCCCTGGACACGTATTGGGCCGGCCTGGTGGTGGCGGCGTGGACGGCGTCGGTGGTGTCGGCCTCGACGCCGAGGTGGTCCAGGCGGGTGTCCTCGCCGTCGGCGCCTTCGATGAGGACGAGCTTGAGAGGCGGTTCGACGATGGCGAAGTTGGCGTAGCCGTCGCGGAGTTTGGCCGGCTCGGCGCCGAAGAGCTTGCCGTGGAAGGCGACGGATGCCGAGAGGTCGGGGACGCGCAGGGCGAGCTGTACACGAGTCATGACGAACCTCCTGCTGTGCGTGTGTGGTGGGGGCGGGTCAGCAGCCGCCCGAGGCGGCCGGGGAGCCGGCGCCGAGCTGGATGAGCGCGGGGGCGGGGGCGCAGCAACCGCCACCGTCGGCCGCGTCGTCGGTCTGGGGCTGGTCGAAGAGGCCGGCGCCGCCGCACACTCCGGTCTCCGGGAGGACGAGTTCGACGCGCTCGGCGGACTCGCGGTCGCCGGCGATGGCGGCGACGACGGAGCGGACCTGCTCGTAGCCGGTGAGGGCGAGGAAGGTCGGGGCGCGACCGTAGGACTTCATGCCGACGAGGTAGACGCCCTGTTCGGGGTGGGACAGCTCGTTGACGCCGTGGGGGTAGACGGTGCCGCAGGAGTGCTGGTTGGGGTCGATCAGCGGGGCGAGCTCCACCGGGGCCTGGAGGCGCTCGTCGAGGCCGAGGCGGAGCTCGGAGAGGAAGGAGAGGTCGGGGCGGAAGCCGGTCAGGACGATGACCTCGTCCACCGGGTCGAGGCGGCGGCCGTCCTCGGCCACGAGGACCAGGCGGTCGCCGTCTCGCTCGATCGCCTCCGTGCGGAAGCCGGTCACGGCGTCGGCGTGGCCTTCGTCGACCGCGGCCTTCGCCGCGAGGCCGAGGGCGCCGCGGGCGGGGAGCTGGTCGGCGGTGCCGCCGCCGAAGGTGGAGCCGGAGATGCCGCGGCGCAGGATCCACACCGCCTTCGTCCCCTCCTCCTCCCGGGCCAGCTCCGCCAGCGACGCGAGCGCGGTGAAGGCGGAGGCGCCGGAGCCGATGACGGCCGTGCGCTTGCCCGCGTACCGGGCGCGGACAGACGGGTCCTTGAGGTCCGGGACGCGGTAGGTGACGCGGTCGGCGGCGGCCTTCTCGCCGAGGGCGGTGAGGCCGGACGCTCCTGCCGGGCTCGGGGTGGACCACGTGCCGGAGGCGTCGATCACCGCGCGGGCGAACAGCCGCTCCTCACGGCCGTCGGCGTAGGAGACGTGGACGACGAACGGCTGGGCCTCGCGGTCGGCGTCCACGATCCGGTCGCGGCCGGCACGAGAGACGCCGGTGACCGTGGCGCCGGTGCGGACGCGGTCGCCGAGAACGTCCGCGAGCGGCTGGAGGTACCTCTCCGCCCAGTCGCCGCCGGACGGGTAGGTCTTCGCGTCGGGCTTCACCCATCCGGTGGGGGCCAGGAGCTTCTCGGCGGCCTGGTCGGTGACCTCGCCCCAGGTGGAGAAGAGACGGACGTGTGCCCACTCGCGTACCGCCGCACCAGCCGCCTGTCCGGCTTCCAGGACCAGCGGTTCGAGGCCGCGCTCGACGAGGTGGGCGGCGGCGGCCAGGCCGGTGGGCCCGGCTCCGACGACCACGACGGGCAGCTGGTCGGTGGCGGTGGCGTTCACGGCGATTCCCCTTTGTTTCGACATCCGTCGATCTCTTGCACGGCAAGCCTGGCACCTGCATCGACATTCGTCAACATAGACATTCATCGAAATTGATCACCAGGGCCGCCCCTGGGCCTCTGCTTCGACATGTGTCAACATAGACGCATGTCGAATGCCACCGAGCTGCCGCTCCTTGAGCCCGAGGTCGCCCCCTGCTGCCCGCCGCTCACCGAGCGCCCGCTGAACGCCGAGGAGGCCGAGCGGACCGCGAAGATGTTCAAGGCCCTCGGCGATCCGGTCCGACTGCGCCTGTTCTCGGCGGTCGCCTCGCACGAGGGCGGCGAGGCGTGCGTCTGCGACATCTCCGACGTCGGCGTCTCGCAGCCGACCGTCTCCCATCACCTGAAGAAGCTGAAGGAGGCGGGGCTGCTGTCCTCCGAGCGGCGCGGCACCTGGGTCTACTACCGCGTCGAGCCCGCCGTCCTCGCCGCCATGGGCGCGCTCCTCACCAAGGCTGCCGCCACGTGACCACCTCCACCATCGTGGTCCCGCTCGCTGCGGAGCACGCCGACGAGGTCGTC
Source organism: Streptomyces sp. NPDC002463 (assembly GCF_042889835.1). Lineage (NCBI taxonomy): Bacteria > Bacillati > Actinomycetota > Actinomycetes > Kitasatosporales > Streptomycetaceae > Streptomyces > Streptomyces sp. NPDC002463. The sequence goes on along the minus strand of NZ_JBIARL010000013.1, from coordinate 45,629 downwards.
GCGATCTACCAGGCGGGCATCGACGAGGGCAACGCCACCTTCGAGACCACCGCCCCCACCTGGGCCGAGTTCGACGCGGCCAAGCTGCCCGAGCACCGCTTCGCCGCCGTCGACGGGACAGGCCGCGTCCTCGGCTGGGTCGCCGTCACGAAGGTCTCCGACCGGTGCGCGTACGCCGGCGTCGTCGAGCACTCGGTGTACGTCCACCCCGGCGCCCGCGGCCGAGGCGTCGCCTCCGCCCTGCTGAAGGCACTCGTCGACTCCACCGAGGGGGCGGGGATCTGGACCATCCAGTCCGGGATCTTCCCCGAGAACGCCGCGAGCCTGGCTGTGCACGCGCGGGCCGGCTTCCGGGTGATCGGCACCCGCGAGCGCGTCGGCCGCCACCGCGGCGTCTGGCGCGACACCGTCCTCGTCGAACGCCGCAGCCCCCACATCCACTGACGCACCTCAGCCGCGCTCGCCAAGGGTGAGCTGGCGACGGTGGAAGTCGAAGTGCCGGGTGGGATACCGGTAGAGGTCCGCGAGGGTCATGAAGTCCTTGAAGAACGGGTCCCACCGCACCGGATGGTGCATCCCTCGCGCCAGATCGCGTTCGGACTCCTTCGCGAGCCGCCGCGCCAGCGAACCGGTGATCCGGTCGAACGCCGCGCCCATCCTGCGGGGCCCGAACACCTTCACCGCCCCGCACGGCCCGAGGTAGTTGATCACGTCGAAGGGCCGCGTTCCAGCATCGAGCACCCGGGCGAATTCCTGGCTCGCGCCCCGGGGCAGGCGTCCGAAGCCGCGTACGAGGACCAGCAGGACGCGGGTGACGAGGTAGCCGAAGAGCATGTGCCACAGCAGCTGACGATTGGTCCAGCGAGTGCCGCCGGTCGGACGGGCGAGGTCGGACGGCGTGGCGTCGTCCAGGAGCGCGTGGAAGGTCCGGCGGGCCCTGGCGTAGCCGTCGAGGACGCCCTGCCGGTCCAGCGCGGAACCACCGTCTGGCATCACACCGCTCCCTTCGGAGCACGAGTCCCCGGGGTCTGGATGATTCCCGCCGGGATCGCCACAGAACCCGGGTCTTCCGCACGTACTCCGCGGACTCACCCGACGCCGAGTAGCCCAGCGATCTCGCGGGCTGCTTCGCGTGCTGGACGGCCGACGCCGATGAGGGTGGCGGAGGCGGGGCCGGTCCAGTCGCCGTAGCCGAGGAGGTGGAGGCGGGGTTCTCCGACGGCCTGAGTTCCGGTCGTGGGGACGTGGCCCCGGGGACCGCGCAGTCCGAGCGGGGCCAGGTGGGAGAGGGCGGGACGGAAGCCGGTGCACCAGATGATCGCGTCCACCTCCGCAGTCATGCCGTCGGCCCACTCCACCCCGGTCGGAGTCAGACGGGTGAACATCGACTGGGCCTTGAGCAGGCCGGCGTCCCGCGCCGCGCGGACGGGTGGGACGGCGACGATGTCGCCGAGTGAGGCGACGCCGCCGGTGTCGGTGCGGCCTTCGTCGAGGGCGCGGCGGCGGGCGGTGGCGTGGTCGAAGAGGGCGCGGCCGTCGATGTCGTCGGCGAGGTAACGGGGTTCGCGGAGGGTGGCCCAGGTGAGGTCGGTGTCGTACGCGAGGTCGGCGGCGATCTGGGCGCCGGAGTTGCCGCCACCGACGACGATCACGCGCTGTCCGGCGAAGTCGGAGGGGCGACGGTATTCCACGGTGTGGAGCTGGGCGCCCTGGAAGTCCGTACGGCCGGGGACGGCGGGGACGAAGGGGCGCCACCAGGTGCCGGTCGCGCTGATCACCGTACGGGCCAGCCATCTGCCGGCGTCGGCCTCGACCCTCAGGAACTCGCCGTCCCGGTGGACCGCTTCGACGCGGACCGGTCGTTCGACGGGGAGCTCGTACCGCTGCTCGTAGTCGGTGAGGTAGTCGACGACGTGGGCCGCGTCCGGGTACGTCTCGCCCGGCTGCGGCGGCATCAGCCGGCCCGGCAGCGACGAGTAAGCGGCCGGGGAGAAGAGGTGGAGCGAGTCCCAGGTGTGCTGCCAGGCACCTCCCGGGGTGGCCTGGGCGTCGAGGATCACGAAGTCCAGGCCGGCGCGGCGCAGGTGGTAGCCGGCCGCGAGCCCGGCCTGGCCTCCGCCGATCACCACCACGTCCACGACCTGGGTCACTCGGCGTCCGTCTTCCCGCGCACGAAGATGACCGCGACCAGGGCGAGACCCACGGCCGTGCCGATGATCTGCATGCCGATGAATGCGGGCACGGAGGCGGGGGCGATGCCCGCGAAGGTGTCGGTGAAGGCGCGGCCGATGGTCACGGCCGGGTTCGCGAAGGAGGTGGAGGAGGTGAACCAGTAGGCGGCGCCGATGTACGAGGCCACGGCGACGGGCGCGAAGCGGAGGCGGTCGGTGCGGGCCAGGCCGAAGATCAGCAGGATCAGGCCGGCGGTCGCCACGACCTCGCCGAGGAGCAGGTTCCCGTCGGAGCGGTCGTGAGTGGACCACTTCACCAGCGGTTCGCCGAACATCGCGTCCGCCAGGATCGCGCCGAGGATCCCGCCGACGATCTGCGACGGGACGTAGACGGCGAGTTCGCGTCCCGTCACACCCGCGCCGCCACGCCGGGCGGTCCACCACTCGGCCAGGCTGACCGCCGGGTTGAAGTGCGCGCCGGAGACCGGGCCGAGGAGGGCGATCAGGACGCCGAGGCCGAAGACGGTGGCGGTGGAGTTGGCGAGGAGCTGCAGCGCCACGTCGTCGGTGAGCTGGGTGGCCTGGATGCCGGAGCCGACGACGATCGCCACCAGCGCGGCGGTGCCGACGAGCTCGGCGGCCGCGCGGGCGACCAGTGGGGTACGGGGCGGGGTGGCGCCGGGCGCGGGCTGCGGCGACGGGTCGGCGGCTATGGCGTCGCTCGCAGCGGGCTCGGTGGCGGTCACGGGCGGGTACTCCTCGACAGGTGAGGTACGGGGGCAGGGTCAGGGGCAGGAACGCTTGAAGTTCGCCTCGGCGGTCAGACGCGCGGTCTGCGCGAGCGCGGCGAACTGTGTGGCGAGCTGCTCGATGACGTCCGGCTTGAGCCGGTAGTAGGTGAACCTGCCGCAGGGCTCCGTCTCGACGACCCCGGCCTCGCGCAGCACTCTCAGGTGGTTGGAGAGGTTGGTCTGCTTGGCACCGGTCTCCTCCACCAGGTGGGTGGTGCACAGGGTCTCGCGGGCGAGCAGGGTCACGATCTGGAGGCGCAGGGGATCACCCAGCACCCGGATCAGATCAGTGTCGACTGACGTCATCATGGGCTGATAATCTCACATCACCCGGAGCTGATACCAGCCTGGGCTGACCTCTTGAACCCGCCGAAGGGGGTTCTCGCCATGGCCGCGTCCGCGTACCCGGTCCTGCCCGACGAACGTCTCGCGGCCGGTGTCGCCCGCCTCGCCGTGCACCACCAGGGCCGGTACCGCGTGGAGACGGTACAGCGGCTGATCGCCGACTCCTACGAGCGGCTCGCCGTGAACGCACACGTCCGCACCCACCTGGTGGTGCCGGCGGAGCGGTTCGCCGCCGAACGCCTGGACGCACTGGCACACGTCGAGAACCCGACTGCGGGCGACGGTCGGCCGCGGATGCTGTTCGTGTGCAGCCACAACGCCGGGCGCTCCCAGATGGCCGCCGCACTGCTCGCGCACCGCGCCGGCGACGGCGTGATCGCCTCCTCCGCCGGCACCCAGCCGTCCGGTGCCGTGGATTCGCATCTGCTCCAGGCGCTCACCGAGGCCGGCGTCGCGCTCGACGAGGTCTCCCCCAAGCCGCTGACCGACGAGGTCGTCCAGGCCTCCGACATCGTGATCACCATGGGCTGCGGCGACGCCTGCCCCGTCGTCCCCGGCCACCGCTACCTGGACCGGCCGGTCCCCGACCCCGACGGTGCCCGGATCACGGACCTGCTGGACAGCCTGCCGTCCGGCTCCTGAGTCTTTCCGCCCCCCACACCATCCCTGCCCCGAGGAAGAACCGATGACCGCTCCGCTCGCCTCCGTGCTCTTCGTCTGCGTCCACAACGCCGGCCGCTCCCAGATGGCCGCCGGATTCCTGCGCCACCTCGCGGGCGACCGTGTCGAGGTCCGCTCCGCGGGCTCTCTTCCGGGCGACCAGATCAACCCCTCCGCCGTGGCCGCGATGGCCGAGCTGGGCATCGACATCTCCGACCAGAAGCCCAAGGTGCTGACCGCGGAGGCCGCCCAGGCGTCGGACTACATCATCACCATGGGCTGCGGCGACGCCTGCCCGTACTTCCCCGGCAAGACCTACCTCGACTGGCAGCTTGAGGACCCGGCCGGCCAGGGCGTCGAGGCCGTCCGCCCCATCCGCGACGAGATCAAGACCCTCATCGAGGGCCTCATCTCCGACATCGACGACAAGAAGGCGTGACCGACATCGACCGGACCGACGACATGCGCGACGTCGTCATCATCGGCTCCGGCCCCGCCGGCTACACCGCCGCCCTCTGCACCGCCCGCGCCCAGCTCAAGCCCCTGCTCTTCGGCAGCTCGATCTTCGTCGGCGGCTCCCTCACCACGACCACCGAGGTCGAGAACTTCCCCGGCTTCCCCACCGGCATCGACGGCCCCGACCTCATGGACAACATGCGGGCCCAGGCCGAACGCTTCGGCGCCGAGATGGTCGACGACGACATCGTCGAAGTCGACCTCACCGGGGACGTCAAGCTCCTCACCGACTCCACCGGCGCCATCCACCGCGCGAAGTCCGTGATCATCGCGACCGGCTCCGGCTACCGCAAGCTCGGCCTCCCGAAGGAGGACGAGCTCTCCGGCCGGGGCGTCTCCTGGTGCGCGACCTGCGACGGGTTCTTCTTCCGCGACCGCGACATCGTCGTGGTCTGCGGCGGCGACACCGCCATGGAGGAAGCCACTTTCCTCACCCGCTTCGCCCGCTCGGTCACCGTCGTCCACCGCCGCTCCACCCTGCGCGCCTCCAAGGCCCTGCAGAACCGGGCGTTCGCCGACGACAAGATCTCCTTCGCCTTCGACAGCGAGATCGCCGAGATCAAGTCCGAGGACGGCATGCTCGCCGGCGTCGTCCTGCGCGACACGTTCACCGGCAAGACCCGCGACCTCGACGACGAGGGCTACATCAAGGCGGACTCCCCCTCCACCCGCACGAACCTCCCCGGCGTCCTCGACGCCGAGCGCTACCTCGCCGCCCTCTCCGACAAGACCCCGGCCGCGGTCACGGCCTGACCGACACCGTTCCGGCCCGCCTCTGCCGAAACGGCGGGCCGGCACTGCTTCTGGCCCGGCCGCCACGGACATCCCGAGACGGTTTTCGGGAGCGGCTGGCGGTCGACGAGGACGGTGCAGGTCGGAAGGGCGTTCCCGGCCGCCCGTTTCAAGCTCCCCCGTCAGTGGTCGAATGCAACGAGGTGCCGACGCAGCAGGTCACCGATGTCTTCGCGGCTCCCTTGGGCCGGCAGCGGCGAGGGTGTTTCCTCGCCGTTCGCCATGGCGAGGCTGCTGGCGAAGCGCACGAGGTCGGGCGCCGGAGCGAAGGAGTCGCGCAGCCAGACCACAAAGGCGCCGGCTTCGTCCGCTGTCACATCGGTGAGGGTGATGTAGGCGTAGTCGGGCTCGGTGATCGCCGCGGTACCGTCCACCCACACGTCGGGCGCCAGCTCGATCTCGAAGTCCAGCACGGTCATCTCGCGGACGCCGGACCTCCGGTGCCCGATGGTGGGGTCGGGAAATGCCTCGCGCAGCGCCCGCTCCAGTGAGTCCAGCGTGGCGTGCCAGGCTCCGCCGTCCCCCTCCGGGGGATAGAAGGCGAAGTTGGTGCGGATGTTTCGTTGCGTGGCCATGCTCTTCCTTGTACTCAGGGGACGTACCGCGAAGAGCCGGGCGTGCCCGTCATCGCCATCATGACCTGCTTGTAGCGGACGAATTCCTTCTCGTCACCCCTCGTCCGCCTCAGCAGCGAGCCGACCGTGGAACGGGGCATCGAGACGGACTGGCGCCTCCCCGCCGACGGCGACATGGCGGGGGTGGCCGACGAACTCCGCCACCACCTCTCGGTCGTGGAAGGGGCCTGACTCACTCCACCGGAGGGTAGGGCCGTGCACGGTGTTCGCCGGCCCTGACCGACCCCCGATCCTGACACCCCATCAGAAAGAGCGTCAAATGGGCGTCCCAAGCGTCATCTCAGCGTCGAGACATCGCCCGTAACGCCCACACCACGCATAAAGCACACCCACAAAACCCCAGATCAGGCGTCCTTCTTCACCGGCTCCAGGATCGCCACGCACTCCACATGGTGCGTCATCGGGAACAGGTCGAACGCCCGCAGCGTCCGCACCCGGTAGCCCCGCTCCGCGAAGTAGGCGAGGTCTCGGGCCAGGGCGGCCGGGTCGCAGGCTACGTAGGCGATGCGGCGGGCGCCGAGGCCGGCGAGGTGGTGGACGGTCTGCTTGCCGGCGCCGGCGCGCGGGGGGTCCAGGACGATGAGGTCGACCTCGGTGATGCCGGTGCGCGGGAGGACGGACTCGACCTTGCCCTGTTCGATGCGGACGCGCGGGAAGCCGGCCAGGTTGTGGCGGGCGTCCTCGACCGCGCGCTTGCCGGACTCGATGCCGAGGACCGCGCCCTGGTCGCCGACGCGGTCGGCGAGGGCGCCCGCGAAGAGGCCGACGCCGCAGTAGAGGTCGAGGGCCGTCTCGCCCTTGCGGGGGGTGAGGCCCTGCATGACGGCGAGCATCAGGGTCTGCGCGGCCTTGGGGTGGACCTGCCAGAAGCCGCCGCTGCCGACGCGGTAGGTGCGGTCGTCGGCGCGCTCGCGGACGAAGGCGCGGCCGTGGACGCGGTGGACTCCGCCGTCCTTCTCGTCGACGCGCATGACCGAGACCGGCTTGTCCAGTTCCACCAGGGGGAGGCGGGCGCCGGGACGGGGGGTGAGGATGACCTGGCGGTCGTTCGAGCCCGAGGCGGCGATGGCCTCGACGGAGGCCATGCCCTGCCAGTCGCGCTTCTCGATGCCCAGCTCCGAGACGCCCTCGGCGGCGATCATGCAGTGGTCGATGATCTCGACCTCGTGGGAGCGGTGCTTGCGCAGGCCCGCGTGGCCCTCGGCGTCGACGGCGTACTGGACGCGGGTGCGCCACTGCGGGACCTCGCCCGCGGGGAGCTTGTCGCCCTCGGCCGGCATGACGGTGCCGTCCCAGCCGGCCTCCTCCGGGGTGAGCCCGGCCAGGCGCAGGAGCTGTTCGGCGATGACCTCGCCCTTGAGGCGGCGCTGGGCGCCCGGCTTGGCGTGCTGCCAGTCGCAGCCGCCGCACTTGCCGGGGCCCGCGAAGGGGCAGGGGGCTTCGACGCGGTCCTTGGACGCGTCGAGGATCTCGATCGCGTCGGCGCGCAGGAAGCGGGAGGCCTCCTCGCCTTCGGTGACCCGGACCCGGACGCGCTCGCCGGGCAGGGCGTGACGGACGAAGAGGACCCGGCCGGCTTCCGTACGGGCGATGCAGTGGCCGCCGTGGGCGACCGGGCCGACCTCTACCTCGTACTCCGCCCCGACCAGCGACGTAACAGGGGTGTTCTGCATGATCGGGGACTCCAGAAGAAAGAAGAAGGTGGGCTGCCTGCGGACCTCGGTCCGGACGGCAGCCCACCAGTCTAGTTGTTCTTTTTCAGTTGTTCTTCGCCGCCGGTTCCTTCTGGCGCTTCTCCACCGGGCCGCGGCGGACGGAGCCCGGCGCGTTCCACTCCTGGCGCTTCCTGGCCCGCTTCTTCGCGGCCTCGGAGGACTGGAGCTGGTACGGGACGGACGTGACCATCACGCCGGGGGTGAAGAGCAGGCGGCCCTTGAGGCGCAGGGCGCTCTGGTTGTGCAGCAGGTGCTCGTACCAGTGGCCGACGACGTACTCGGGGATGTAGACGGAGACGGCGTCGCGCGGGCTCTCGCGGCGGATGTTCTTCACGTACTCGATGACCGGCCGGGTGATCTCGCGGTAGGGCGAGTCGAGGATCTTGAGCGGCACGTTGATGCCGCGCCGCTCCCACTCCTCCTTGAGCGCCTTGGTCTCGGCGGCGTCGACGTTCACCGTCAGCGCCTCCAGCTCGTTGGCGTGCAGCAGCTTGGCGTAGGCCAGGGCGCGCAGGGTCGGCTTGTGGAGCTTGGAGACGAGGACGAGGGAGCGGACGCGGGAGGGGCGCACGTACTCGTCGGGACGTTCCTCGGCGGCCGCGATCTCCTCGGCCACCGAGTCGTAGTGCCGGCGGATCGCGGTCATCGTCCCGTAGAAGATCACCATGCCGAGCAGGGCGACCCAGGCACCGTGCGTGAACTTGGTGGCGAGGACGACGACGAGGACGAGGCCGGTGAAGAAGGCGCCGAAGGCGTTGATCGCGCGGGAGCGGATCATGTGGCGGCGCTTGGCCGTGTCGCGCTCCTCCGCCAGGTGCCGGTTCCAGTGCCGGACCATGCCGATCTGGCTGAGCGTGAAGGAGACGAAGACGCCGACGATGTAGAGCTGGATCAGCCGGGTGGAGTCGGCTCCGTAGATCACCACGAGGAGGGCCGCGGCGCCGGCGAGGAGCACGATGCCGTTGGAGAAGGCGAGGCGGTCGCCGCGGGTGTGCAGCTGGCGCGGCAGGTACCGGTCCTGGGCGAGGATCGAGCCGAGGAGCGGGAAGCCGTTGTACGCGGTGTTGGCGGCCAGGAACAGGACGAGCGCGGTGGCGGCGGCGAGGACGATGAAGAGGAACGTCCCGTCGCCGAAGACGGCGGCCGCGACCTGCGAGATGACCGGGTCCTGGACGTAGCCCGCGCCGAGCGGGACGCCGTTGCGGAGGAGGTCCTCACCGGGGTTCTCGGCCATGCGGACGTCGGTGGCCATGGCCAGGAAGATGATGCCGCAGAACATGGTGACGGCCAGGCCGCCCATGAGGGCGAGCGTCGTGGCGGCGTTCTTCGACTTCGGCTTGCGGAACGCGGGGACGCCGTTGGAGATGGCCTCGACGCCGGTGAGGGCGGCACAGCCGGAGGAGAACGCCCGCAGCAGCAGGAAGACCAGCGCGAAGCCGGCGAGGCCTTCGTGCTCGGCCTTGATCTCGAAGCCGGCGGTGGGGGCCCTCATGGTGTCGCCGAGGACGAGCCCCCGGTACGCGCCCCAGGCGATCATGATGAAGACGCCGGCGACGAAGACGTACGTCGGGATGGCGAAGAGGCTGCCCGACTCCTTCACCCCGCGCAGGTTCATCAGCGTGAGCAGCACGATGACGGCGACGGCCGAGGCGACCTTGTGCTCGACGATGAAGGGGACGGCGGAGCCGAGGTTCTCGATGCCCGAGGAGATCGACACGGCGACGGTCAGGACGTAGTCGACGAGCAGGGCGCTCGCGACGGTGAGTCCGGCCTTCGGCCCGAGGTTGGTGGTGGCGACCTCGTAGTCGCCGCCGCCGCTCGGGTACGCGTGCACGTTCTGCCGGTACGACGCGACCACCGTGAACATCAGGACGACGACCGCGAGCGCGATCCACGGGCTGAAGTGGTAGGCCGACAGGCCGGCGACGGAGAGGACGAGCAGCACCTCGCCGGGTGCGTACGCCACCGAGGACAGCGGGTCGGAGGCGAAGACGGGGAGGGCGATCCGCTTCGGGAGAAGGGTTTCTCCCAGCTTGTCGCTGCGCAGGGCCCGCCCGATCAGGATCCGTTTGGGCACGTCGGTCAGTTTGGACACGGAGAGGATCGTAAGCGTTCGAAAAGAGCCACGCGCACCGGCACCCCCGATCCGCACCGAATCTCCCTGACTACCACCTCCGGTGCGCTCCTCGCCAGCGTTGCCGCTTAAGCTCGGACCGGGCGATCCGTCAGGGTGTCGCCCGCCGCGACCCGGGCAGATCGGGCGAGGAGAGTCGTGAGCAGGGTGTATTCGCAGGTCAGCAAGACGATCAGGAGTGCGGGGTAAGGGGACGTGCACATCGTCATCATGGGCTGCGGGCGAGTGGGAGCCGCTCTCGCGCAGACCCTCGAACAGCAGGGGCACACCGTCGCGGTCGTGGACCAGGATCCGACGGCTTTCCGCCGTCTCGGCTCGGGCTTCGGCGGCCGGCGGGTCACGGGCGTGGGTTTCGACCAGGACACGCTGCGTGAGGCCGGGATCGAGGAGGCCGGTGCCTTCGCCGCGGTGAGCAGCGGCGACAACTCCAACATCATCGCGGCGCGGGTCGCGCGCGAGATGTTCGGCATCGAGAACGTGGCGGCGCGGATCTACGACCCGCGTCGCGCCGAGGTCTACCAGCGCCTCGGGATCCCTACGGTCGCGACGGTCCGCTGGACCGCCGACCAGATGCTCCGCCGGCTGCTGCCCTCGGGCGCGGAGCCGCTGTGGCGCGACCCGAGCGGTGGTGTGCAGCTCGCCGAGGTGCACACCTCGCCGGCGTGGATCGGCCACAAGGTGAGCCGGCTCCAGGAGGAGACCGGCGTCCGCGTCGCCTTCCTCACCCGACTGGGCGAAGCGATTCTGCCGACGTCGCAGACGGTGCTCCAGGAAGGTGACCTGGTGCACGTGATGATGCGTACGGACGAGATCGCGAAGGTCGAGGCGGCCTTCGCCGAGGGTCCCGAGGAGGGCGGTCACTGATGCGTGTCGCTATTGCGGGCGCGGGTGCGGTGGGCCGGTCCATCGCGGGCGAGCTCCTGGAGAACGGCCACGAGGTCCTGCTGGTCGACAAGGCGCCGACCGCCATCTCGGTGGAGCGGGTGCCGCAGGCGGAGTGGCTGCTCGCCGACGCCTGCGAGATCACCTCGCTGGACGAGGCGGCGCTGCAGCGCTGCAACGTGGTCATCGCGGCGACCGGTGACGACAAGGTGAACCTGGTCGTCTCGCTGCTCGCCAAGACCGAGTACGGCGTGCCGCGTGTGGTCGCCCGGGTGAACAACCCGAAGAACGAGTGGCTGTTCAACGAGGCCTGGGGCGTGGACGTGGCCGTCTCGACGCCGCGCCTGATGTCGGCCCTGGTCGAGGAGGCGGTGAGCGTCGGCGACCTGGTCAGGCTGCTGCGCTTCAGCCACGGCGACGCGAACCTGGTCGAGCTGACGCTTCCGCCGGAGTCGGCGGTCGCCGGCACGGCCGTCGGGGACGTGGCCTGGCCGCAGGACACCTCGCTGGTGACGATCATCCGCGGTTCGCGGGTGCTGACGCCGAGCGCCGAGGAGACCCTGGAGGCCGGCGACGAGCTGCTGTTCGTGGCCGCGCAGGCCCGCGAGGAGCAGCTGGAGGACCTCCTGCAGGTCCGCCGCGAGGGCAGCGGCTCGGAGGCCTGACGCTCCGGAGTGCGTACGAGTACGTGGAAGGGCCCGGACCTGTTCGTCAGGTCCGGGCCCTTCCACGTACCGTCTCGGGCTTCGGGGGCTTCCCCGTACGCCGGCTCAGGCCTCCGGGTGGCGCTGCGCGGCCGCGGCCGCCTTGCGCTCCTTCTCGGCGCGCTCCTCGGCCTCCATCTCGGCGAAGACGTCGATCGGCGCCGGGGCCTTCGCGAGGAACACCCAGGTGAGGTAGACCGCGAGCAGGAACGGCGGGATCTTCAGGGCGACGAGGACCCAGCCGAACTTGGTGGTGTCGGCCCACCAGTACATCGGGAAGAGGATCGCGCACTTGCCGAGCAGGATCAGGCCCCAGGCCCAGCTGGCCTTGGTGTATGCCTTCTTGCGGCCCGGGTTGCGGGTGCGCCAGGAGAGGTTCTCCTTGAAGACCGGGCCGAGGATCAGACCGATCAGGGGCACTCCGGCGAGCGCGGTGATGATGTACGCGAGGGCGAGGCCGAGCGTGTAGAGCATGCCCGGCAGGTAGAAGTCCTTGGCGTTGCCCGTCATCATCGCGAAGACCACGCCGAAGGCGACGCCGAAGACGCCGCTGAAGGCGTGCTTGACGGTGTCCCGCCGGATCAGCCGGACGGCCACCAGGACCAGCGAGACCGCGAGCGCGGCGATCGCCGAGACGTGCAGGTCCTTGTTGATCGTGAAGATCGTGACGAACAGCAGGCCGGGCAGGACCGTCTCGATCATGCCCCGCAGACCGCCGAAGGCCTCGAAGAGCGCGGCCTCGGTCACGGCCTTGTCCGCCTGGGCGTCCTGGTCCGGGATCGACCGGTCCGCGGTCGGCTTGTCGAGGGACGTCACCGGCTACTCCTGTCCGAGCGGTCGGAGCTCGTATTTGGGGTTGAAGAGGACCCGCCGGCCGTGGCTCATGGAGATCCGGCCGGAGGCGATCAGCTTGCGGCCCGGTTCGATGCCCACGATGGAGCGCCGGCCGAGCCACACGACGTCGAGCGGTGCCGTGCCGTCGAAGAGTTCGGCCTCCAGCGCGGGCACACCGGCCCGGGGACGCAGCGTGACCGTGCGCAAGGTACCAGTCACCTTGACTATCTGTCGGTCGGAGCAGTCGGAGATACGCGTGCACCCCGAGGCCTCGGCGTCCTCCTGGAGCTCCTCCGACTCCAGGTCCTCCGGCGAGGAGGAGAGCCGGTCGAGCATCCGGCGGAACCGTCCGGCCGGCTTCTCTGTACGTGGTGCAGCACTCATACAGAAAGCGTACCGGCCGCCGCCGACACCGGAGGCGGCCCCGGACCACCCGTCCGTACGGCCCCCGTTTCAGCGTTCGAAGCGGTACCCCATGCCCGGTTCGGTGACGAAGTGGCGCGGGTGGGAGGGGTCGGTCTCCAGCTTGCGGCGGAGCTGCGCCATGTAGACCCGGAGGTAGTTGGTCTCCGTGCCGTACGAGGGTCCCCAGACCTCCTGGAGCAGCTGCTTCTGGCTGACCAGGCGGCCGCTGTTGCGGACGAGGACCTCCAGGAGGTGCCACTCGGTGGGGGTGAGCCGGACGTCGCGCCCGTCGCGGTGCACCTTCTTCGCGGCCAGGTCGACGGTGAAGTCCTCGGTCTCGACCACGACGACCCCGTCCTCGGCGCCGCCGACGGGCTCGGCGCGGCGCACGGCGGCGCGCAGCCGGGCGAGCAGCTCGTCCATGCCGAAGGGCTTGGTGACGTAGTCGTCGGCGCCCGCGTCGAGCGCCTCGACCTTCTCGTCGGAGGTCTGCCGGGCGGACAGGACGAGGATCGGCACCCTCGTCCAGCCGCGCAGGCCCTTGATGACCTCGACGCCGTCCATGTCGGGCAGTCCGAGGTCGAGGACGACGACGTCGGGATGGCGCTCGGCGGCGAGCCGGAGGGCGGTGGCGCCGTCGGGCGCGGCGTCGACCTCGTACTTCCGCGCCTTGAGGTTGATCACCAGGGCGCGGACGATCTGCGGCTCGTCGTCGACCACGAGGACCCGGGTCATGGAGGGGGCCTGCCTTCTTCGTCGTATCGGTGGGTACGGAGGTGGGTACGGCTGTGCTCACGGGCGCGGGTACGGGCCCGGCGGTCAGGTCACGGCGTGGACCGGGAGGTCGGCGGGCGGGGCCTGGGGGCCGCCCGGCGCGGCGCGCAGGGTGAGGACCATCGTGAGGCCGCCACCGGGGGTGTCCTCGGCACCGAGGGTTCCGCCCATGGCCTCCACGAAGCCGCGGGCGACCGCGAGGCCCAGGCCGACGCCGGCGCCGCGCGGGGCGTCGCCGAAGCGCTGGAAGGGCTCGAAGATGCCCTCCTTGGCCTCGTCGGGGACGCCGGGGCCGCGGTCGGTGACCCGCAGCTCGACCCGCTCGCCCAGGGCGCTGGCGGCGACGGCGACGGGCACGCCCCCGGGGCTGTACTTCACGGCGTTCTCCACGATGTTGGCGACGGCCCGCTCCAGGAGGCCCTTGTCGACCTCGACCATGGGCAGGGTCTCGGGGATGTCGAGCTCGGCGCTGCCGTCCGGCACTCCCCCGAGGGCCATGGGGACGACCTCGTCGAGGTCGACCGCGCGGATCAGGGGGGTGACGGTGCCGGTCTGGAGGCGGGACATGTCCAGGAGGTTGCCCACGAGGTGGTCCAGGCGGTCGGCGCCGGCCTCGATGCCCTCCAGGAGCTCGGCCCGGTCCTGCTCGGACCAGTCGACGTCGTCGGAGCGGAGCGAGGAGACGGAGGCCTTGATGCTCGCGAGCGGGGTCCGCAGGTCGTGGCTGACGGCGGCGAGCAGGGACGTGCGGATCTTGTTGCCCTCGGCCAGCTTCCTGGCCTCCTCCGCCTCGTCGACGAGCCGCTGGCGGTCGAGGACGACCGCGGCCTGGGCGGCGAAGGCTCCGAGCACTCGCCGGTCCTCGGCGGGCAGCACGCGGCCGCTCAGGGCGAGGGCCAGGTGGTCGCCCACGGGCATGTCCACGTCGGCGTCCTCCGGCCGGGCCGCCGGGTGGGGGCCGACGCTGGCCGCCCTGGTCCACGGCTCGACCTCGTCCGCGCGCTCCAGAAGGGCCACGGACTCCATCGAGAAGGTCTCGCGGACCCGTTCCAGGAGGGCGTCCAGGCTCGTCTCGCCGCGCAGCACGCTGCCGGCGAGGTAGGAGAGCACCTCGGACTCGGCGCGCAGCCGGGCGGCCTGGTGGGTGCGCCGGGCGGCGAGGTCGACCACGGAGGCCACCGCCATCGCGACGCCGAAGAAGACGGCGATGGCGACGATGTTCAGGGGGTCGGCGACGGTCAGCCGGTGGAGGGGCGGGGTGAAGAACCAGTTGAGGAGGAAGGAGCCGACGGCCGCCGAGGCGAGCGCCGGGAGGAAGCCGCCGAGGAGGGCCGCGCCGACCGTCAGGGCGAGGAAGAGCAGCATGTCGTTGGCGAGGCCGAGATCGGCGTCGACATGCGTGAGCAGCAGGGCCAGGCAGACCGGGCCGGCGACGCCGACGAGCCAGCCGCCGAGGATCCGGGAGCGGCCGAGGCGGGCTCCGCGCGCGACCGGCAGGCCCCGGCCCTTGGCGACCTCGCCGTGGGTGACGATGTGGACGTCGAGGTCGGGTCCCGAGTCGCGGGCCACGGTCTGGCCGACGCCGGGGCCGAGCACGTACTGCCAGGTCCTGCGGCGGCTGGAGCCGAGGACGATCTGGGTGGCGTTGACCCCGCGAGCGAATTCCAGGAGCGCGGAGGGGATGTCGTCGCCGATGACGTGGTGGAACGTTCCGCCGAGATCCTCGACGAGGGTCCGCTGGACCGCCAGCTCCTTCGGGGAGGCGGCGGTGAGCCCGTCGCTGCGGGCGATGTAGACGGCGAGGACCTCGCCGCCGGCGCCCTTCTCGGCGAGCCGGGTGGCGCGCCGTATGAGGGTGCGGCCCTCGGGGCCGCCGGTCAGGCCGACGACGATCCGCTCCCGGGCCTGCCAGGTCGAGCGGATGCCGTGCTCACCCCGGTACTGCCGGAGGTACTCGTCGACCCGGTCGGCGGTCCAGAGCAGCGCCAGCTCGCGCAGGGCCGTGAGGTTGCCGGGGCGGAAGTAGTTGGAGAGGGCCGCGTCGACCTTGTCCGAGGTGTAGACGTTGCCGTGGGCCATCCGCCGCCGCAGCGCCTCCGGGGACATGTCGACCAGCTCGATCTGGTCCGCCCGGCGCACCACCTCGTCGGGGACGGTCTCCTGCTGCCGTACGCCGGTGATCGCCTCGACGACGTCTCCGAGGGACTCCAGGTGCTGGATGTTGAGGGTGGACACGACGTCGATGCCGGCCGCGAGGAGTTCGGCGACGTCCTGCCACCGCTTGGGGTTCCGGGAACCCGGCACGTTCGTGTGGGCGAGCTCGTCGACGAGGGCGACCGCGGGACGGCGGGCGAGGACGGCGTCGACGTCCATCTCGGGGAAGGTGGTCCCCCGGTACTCCAGGATGCGGCGCGGGACCTTTTCCAGGCCTCGCAGCATCACCTCCGTGCGCGGCCGTCCGTGGGTCTCCGCGAAGGCCACCACGCAGTCCGTGCCGCGCTCCACCCGGCGGTGGGCCTCGGAGAGCATGGCGTAGGTCTTGCCGACGCCCGGCGCCGCGCCGAGGTAGATCCGAAGCTTGCCGCGTCCCATGGCTCGACCATATCTCCAGCCAATCGGACATTCCGCGCACGGGGAGGGGCCGGGGCTGGTATTGACGTGATCCTGATGTGCCCCGCGACCTGCTCCGCCGCCGACGCGCCCCCGCGCGTCAGTGCTCGATGATCTCGCCGTCGCTCAGCTCCAGGACCCGGTCCGCGAGGCCGAGCAGCTGGGGGTCGTGGGTGGCGACCAGGGCCGTGCAGCCCTCGCTGCGGACCACCGCGCGCAGCAGCTGCATGACGGCGAGGCCGGTCTCCGCGTCCAGCTGGCCCGTCGGCTCGTCGGCTATGAGCAGCGCCGGCTTGTTGGCGAGGGCACGGGCGATGGCGACGCGCTGCTGCTGACCGCCGGAGAGCTCGCCCGGCCGCTGGTTCGCGTGGTCGGCGAGGCCCACGAGCCCGAGCATCAGGGCGACCCGCTCCTCGCGCTCCTTGGGGTCCGTCTTGCGCAGCCGCAGGGGCACGCCCACGTTCTCGGCGGCGGAGAGGATCGGGAGCAGGCCGAAGGACTGGAAGATGAAGCCGATCCGGTCGCGGCGCAGCTCCAGGAGCCCGCTCTCGCCGAGCGTGGAGAGGTCGGTGCCGTCGATGACGATCCGGCCGCCGTCGGCGGTGTCGAGGCCGCCCACGAGATTGAGCAGGGTCGTCTTGCCGGAGCCCGAGCGACCCTTGAGCGCGACGAGCTCGCCGCGCGGGATCTCGAAGGAGACGCCGCGCAGGGCGTGGACGGCGGCCTCGCCCGTGCCGTACGAGCGGCGCAGGCCCTCCACACGGACCATCGGCGGTCCGGCCGGGTCCTCGACGACGGCCGTGGCGGACCTGGTGCTGCTCTCACTCATCCCGTACTCCCCCTCCTCGATCATCTGCGCCGCCAGTATGGTCCGCGGCCGTGCCCGAGGACCAGAGCCGGGGCCAGGACCTGTGGAAAACGGCCCGCGGTCTTCTTTCCGGACCGCGGGCCTGTGGAAAACGGCCGGTGGGCCGCTTCCCGTACGAGAGGTACGGGAAGCGGCCCACCGGTGTTGCGTGCAGATCAGCGGATCTCGGAGATCTCCGGACCGCGCTGGAGCTGGCCCATGCCGCCGGAGAAGCGGGAGTTCTCCTGCTCCTCCTGCTGCACGCCGTCCGGCACCATCTGCGCGTCGTTCGGCAGCTTGAGGACGATCGGGTCGCGCGGGGCCATCGGGCCGTCGCCGCGGACGACCACGGTGTCCCGGACGATCTGCTCCAGGAGGCCGGCGGCCTCGGGCTGGACCGCGCCCTGCCCGGAGATCACTCCGCGCAGGAACCAGCGGGGTCCGTCGACGCCCACGAAGCGGACCAGCTGCACGCCGCGGTTGCCGTCCGGCAGCTGCACCGGGACCTGCGCCCGCAGCTCCCAGCCGAGCGGACCCTCGACCTCGTCGATGGCGCCGCCCTGCTGGACGATGCCCGTGGCGATCTCGTCGCGGACCTCGCCCCAGATGCCCTCGTTCTTGGGCGCGGCGAAGGCCTGCAGCTGTACGGCGCTGTCGCGCAGGACGATGGTGGCCGCGACGATCGCGTCGCCCGCCACCTCCACCCGCAGTTCCATGCCCTCGACTCCGGGCACGAAGATCCCGCCGAGGTCCACGCGGCCCTCGTCGGGCTTGGCGACCTCGGAGATGTCCCAGGGCCCGTCGGGCCGGGGCGCCGGCGGAAGGTTCACGCGGCGCGGCTCGGCCGCGTCCTCGTCCTCCACCGCGTCGACGACCTGCTCGGCCTCGCTCGCCGCGTCCTCGGCGGCACCGCTCTTCTTGCGACGTCCGAACACGTCACTGTCCTTCCCGGTCGGATACGACCGAAGCGTATCGATTCCCACCCGTTGTGCCGTCCACGGCGGCATGACCGCCGGTGGACCCGAAGCCCCCCTCGGCCCGCGCCGACCCGGGAAGCTCCGCCACCTCGTGGAAGCGGACCTTCTCGACCTGCTGGACGACAAGTTGGGCAATCCGATCGAATCGTTCGAACCGCACGTCCTCGCGCGGGTCGAGATTGACCACGATCACCTTGATCTCTCCACGGTACCCGGCATCCACCGTCCCCGGGGCATTCACGAGCGCCACTCCGCATCGGGCGGCGAGGCCGGAGCGCGGGTGCACGAAGGCCGCGTACCCGTCCGGCAGGGCGATGGAGACCCCGGTGGGAAGCACGGCGCGCTCGCCGGGGGCGAGGACGACCGCCTCGGTGGTCACGAGGTCGGCCCCGGCGTCGCCGGGATGCCCGTAGGCCGGGATCGGCACCTCCGGGTCCACTCGCCGGATCAGTACGTCGACGGGGTTGCGCATCAGGGGTTCACCTCGAAGGCGCGGGCGCGCCGGACCTGGTCGGGGTCGGACATGGCGGCCTGGATCTCCTCCTGGCGGCCGTTGTCGATGAAGTGGTCGACCTTGACCTCGATGAAGAGGGCGTCGGCGCGGACGGCGACGGGGCCCTCGGGCCCGCCGATCCGTCCGACCGCGGTCGAGTAGATCTTGCGGCCGTGCACGGCGGTGACGGCGGCCTCCAGGTGGAGCACGGTGCCGACCGGGACGGGCCGGGCGAAGTCGGTCTCCAGCCGTCCGGTCACGGCGATGACCCGCAGCAGCCAGTTCAGGGAGCCGAGGGTCTCGTCGAGCGCGGTGGCGAGCACGCCGCCGTGCGCGAGGCCGGGGGCGCCCTGGTGGTCGGGGGTCACCGTGAACTCGGCGGTGACGGTCACGCCCTCGCCCGCGCGCGCTTCCAGGTGGAGGCCGTGGGGCTGCCCGCCGCCGCACCCGAAGCAGTACTCGTAGTGCGCACCGAGCAGCTCGCCGGGGGCCGGCGCGTCGGGGTGGCGTACCGGCGGTATGGCGTCGGCCGGCGGGGTGAGGGCGGCAGATGTTGCAGTCACAGCCGCAGACCTTACCCGCGCGGATGGGCGCAGGTCGCGCCGTGCCAAGCTTGGACGCATGCAGCCTTCCGCACCGTCCCCGGCCTCCTCCCCCGCTCCCTCCGCCGCGCCGCGCTTCGACGAGCGGCTGACGGCGCCCCGCTCGTGGTGGGTGATCGTCGGTCTGCTCGGTCTGTCCGGCGGCCTGATCATGTTCCCGCTGGGCACGGTGCCGATGCTGGGCGGCCTGATCGTGGCGGCGGTGGTCGCGGGTGTGACGGTCTCCTCGTACGGCTCCGCCCGGATCCGGGTGGTTTCCGGTTCGCTGGTGGCGGGCGACGCGCGGATCCCGGTGGAGGCGCTCGGGGCGGCCGAGGCGCTCGACGCGGAGGAGGCGCGCGCCTGGCGCACGTACAAGGCGGACCCGCGCGCGTTCATGCTGATGCGCAGCTACGTACCGAAGGCGGTACGGGTCGAGGTGACGGACCCGGCGGACCCGACGCCGTACGTGTACCTGTCCAGCCGTGAGCCGGATGCGCTGGTCGCGGCCCTGGAGGCGGAGCGCGCCTGACCGGCGCCCGCCCCGGAACCGCGGCTAGAAGCCCAGTTCCTTCGGGTTCCCGGGCTGCTCCAGCGGGGGCAGCGCCGGGAGGGCGTCCCAGGGGATCTGGCGGCCGCGCAGGTCCTTGCGGATGTGTGCGGCGAGTTTCCTGGTGTCGCGGCGGTTCATGACGGCGCCGACGGCGGCGCCCACCATGAAGGGCATGAGGTTCGGCAGGTTCCGCATCATGCGTTTCATGATCTGCTGGCGCAGTTCGCGCTTGAGCTGACCGCCGAGTGCGGCGTTGACCGTGGTGGGCTTGGTGGGGTCGATGCCCCGCTCCTCGGTCCACGAGGTCAGATAGGCCATCGAGCGCTGGGTGAGCCGGCCGGGGGGCCGCAGCCCGTAGACCTCGTGCAGCTCGGCGATGAGTTTGATCTCCACGGCGGCGACGCCGGTGATCTCGGCCGCCAGCTCGGCGGGCATGGCCGGGGCCACGGGGAGCATGGCGGCGGCGCCGACGCCCGCACCCACGGTCGAACTCGCGTTCGCCGCGCCGGTGACGAGTTTGTCGGCGATCTCCTCGGGGCCGAGCCCGGGGAACTGTCTGCGCAGGGTCGCCAGGTCGCGGACGGGGATCCGCGGGGCGAGGTCGATCAGCCGGTCGGCCAGGTAGCCGAGGCCGGCCTTGGCGCCGTCTCCGCTGCGCCTCACGCCCTGCCGGACGCCCTGCGTGACGCCGCGCCGGACGGCGTCGATCCGGTCGGAGTCGATCCTGATCCGGTCGAGCTGGGCCCGCGCGGGGTTGGCCAGCCGCCTGACGGCGCCGAAGCGTCCGCCCTGCCGCGATGCGGCCGGGGCTTCGGTCGCTTCCTGCCGGACCGGCAGGCGCGCCGGATCCGTCTCGGCGATCTCGATGACCGCTTCGAGCGAGGCCGGGAGGCCTCGCTCGTCGTCACGTGCGCCGAGGGAGGGCAGCGAGGCGGTGAGCTCGGCTTCAGGTGCCTCCAGGGCGCCCTCTGCCGGGCCCGAGCCGCCCTTGTGCGTCTCCGAGCTCCCGGGGAGCCGCAGACGCCGCTTCCGGGACGGTGTGTCACCTGCCACGGCCGAGCGGTCTCAGTCGCAGTCGCGGCAGATCGGCTGGCCGTTCTTCTCCCGGGCCAGCTGGCTGCGGTGGTGCACGAGGAAGCAGCTCATGCAGGTGAACTCGTCGGCCTGCTTGGGCAGGACCCGGACGGCCAGCTCCTCGTTCGAGAGGTCGGCGCCGGGAAGCTCCAGGCCTTCGGCGGCCTCGAACTCGTCGACGTCGACGGTCGAGGTCGACTTGTCGTTCCGGCGGGCCTTCAGTTCCTCAAGGCTGTCCGAGTCGACGTCGTCGTCGGTCTTGCGTGGGGTGTCGTAATCCGTTGCCATGTCGCTCTCCCCCTCTGGGTGGTTGCGGTGTCTCCAGCGCACGTAACGCGTGAGAGGTCGGACTTGTGCCCGACCTGAGGCGGAGATTTTGCCTCACATCAAGGTCTGTTACTCAATCGACACCCGTCGGGCACTCTCGCGAGTGATCGGCTTCGGGTGGCGAACCGGACCGTACACGGTCCTCCGGGCGACCCTCACGGGTGCCACCCCGTGTACTTCCCGTCATTCCGGGCCCCGGAAACCCGGACTTTTCCTGGTTTTCCGAGGGATTTCTCGGTCACGGAGAGTGGAGGTCCGGACACCCTCTCCTGTGATCGATCACACATGAGCGTCTCAGAATCAGGGCCTCGGAATTCCGCGCAAAGCGAACGGAACCGGTCGGCTCGTGCAGTGTGTCAGATCGGCAGAGTGACGCGCATCACGAGTCCGCCGCCCTCGCGCGGCTCCGCGATGATACGGCCGCCGTGGGCGCGGGCCACGGACCGCGCGATCGACAGGCCGAGACCGACCCCCTTGTCGCTGCCGGTCCGCTCCTGCCGGAGCCTTCTGAACGGCTCGAAGAGGTTGTCGATCTCGTACGCGGGGACCACCGGTCCCGTGTTCGAGACGACCAGGACCGCCTGGCCGTCCTTGACCTCGGTGGTGACCTCCACCCAGCCGCCCTCCGGCACGTTGTACCGAACGGCGTTCTGGAGCAGGTTCAGGACGATCCGTTCGAGCAGGACGCCGTTGCCCTGGACGACGGCGGGCTCGCGCTCGCCGCGGATCTCCACCCCCTTGGCGTCGGCCTCGGCGTGCACCTGGTCGACGCCCCGCTCGGCGACCTCGGCCAGGTCGACGGGTTTGCGCTCGATGATCTGGTTGTCGCTCCGGGCGAGCAGCAGCAGGCCCTCGACGAGCTGCTCGCTGCGCTCGTTGGTGGCGAGCAGGGTCTTGCCGAGCTGATGGAGCTCCACCGGCGCCCCGGGGTCCGAGAGGTGGACCTCCAGGAGGGTGCGGTTGATCGCGAGCGGGGTCCTCAGCTCGTGCGAGGCGTTCGCGACGAACCGCTGCTGGGCCGTGAAGGCCCTCTCCAGGCGGTCCAGCATCTCGTCGAAGGTGTCGGCGAGCTCCTTGAGCTCGTCGTCCGGGCCGTCCAGCTCGATCCGCCGGGACAGGTCCGAACTGGCCACCTGGCGGGCGGTCCGGGTGATCCGGCCGAGCGGGGAGAGCACCCGCCCCGCCATGGCGTAGCCGAAGGCGAAGGCGATGATGCTCAGGCCGAGCAGGGCGAAGAGGGACCGGCGCAGGAGGTCTTCCAGGGCGATGTCGCTCTGGTGCCGGAGGCACAGCGTGACCGCGTCGTTGAGCTGGTCGCCGGTGGGCGACTCGGGCAGCCGGCACCAGGAGGTGGTGGGCTGGACCGTGCCGTTGACGACCTTGAAGGGCAGCTGGCTGGTGCTGTCGCTGAGGGCCTGGGCGGTGAACAGGTAGATGATCGACAGCAGCAGGATGCCGGCGATCAGGAACATCCCGCCGTACAGCAGCGTGAGCCGTATCCGGATGGTCGGGCGCAGCAGCGGCCGGACGGGGTCGCGGGGGTCCCAGGTGGGTTTCGGGGGCGCCTGGGGGTGGGGCGCGGGGGTCGTGGCCATCGGGTCAGATCCGGTACCCGGAGCCGGGGACGGTGACGATGACCGGCGGCTCGCCGAGCTTGCGCCGCAGGGTCATGACGGTGACGCGCACGACGTTGGTGAACGGGTCGGTGTTCTCGTCCCAGGCCTTCTCCAGGAGCTGCTCGGCCGAGACGACGGCGCCCTCGCTGCGCATGAGGACCTCCAGGACGGCGAACTCCTTCGGCGCGAGCTGGACCTCGCGGCCCTCGCGGAAGACCTCGCGGCGGTTGGGGTCGAGCTTGATGCCGGCGCGCTCCAGGACGGGCGGGAGCGGGACGGTGGTGCGGCGGCCGAGGGCGCGCACGCGCGCGGTGAGCTCGGTGAAGGCGAAGGGCTTGGGGAGGTAGTCGTCCGCCCCGAGCTCGAGGCCCTCGACGCGGTCGCTGACGTCGCCGGAGGCGGTGAGCATCAGGACGCGGGTGGGCATGCCGAGCTCGACGATCTTGCGGCAGACGTCGTCGCCGTGGACGAGCGGGAGGTCGCGGTCGAGGACGACGACGTCGTAGTCGTTGACCCCGACGCGCTCCAGGGCCGCGGCGCCGTCGTACACGACGTCGACGGCCATGGCCTCCCGGCGCAGTCCGGTGGCCACCGCATCGGCGAGCAGCTGCTCGTCCTCGACGACGAGTACGCGCACGTCGTTACATCCTTCCCGTTGAGCCGCTGTCCGGGGTGGGACCGGCTGAAAACTGAGCACTGACTGTGCGTGTCCATCCTGCCCCGGACGCGCGTAAACCGGCTGTAAGACGGCGGTGCGGGGCCTCCGACGGGAGGGGGCGCGGGTGGGGCGCGCGCGCCGGAACGAAGAATTCACCGGATTCTCGGGCCAGTTGAGGTTTCTCTGAGGAACGGGCTGGGGAGGACGACTGCACACCCCGTGATCACGCCCTGTATGTGGCGCGCCACCTACCGCTCTCTGTCCCCCAGAGTTCACAGTGCGTGATCCACCCACCCTCGGCACACCCCCGTGCCACCGGACCCACGAGGAGGGGGCGCACGATGGACGCTTTCACCGCAGGACTGCTGCACCGCATCAGGACCACGCAGACGGACCTCACGCGGGCCCGTGAGACGGGCGACGACTACCTGGCGGAGGTGGAGCAGGCGGAGCTTGACGACCTGCACCGGCTGGCCGCCGAGCACGGCGTGGAGGTGGCCGCGCCGGGCGTCTGACCCGTCTCACCCGGACCCTGTCCGACCTCGAGCACGTACGCGTGGGCCCCGGTGCCGTCCCGGCACCGGGGCCCACGTGCCTCCGTCCGGCAGGCGCTAGTCGTGCCAGGCCCCCAGCTCCTCCAGGAGCTCCTGGAGGGGCGCGAAGAGGCCCGGGGAGGCCGCGAGCGTCAGCTCGCCGGACTCCGGCTCTCCGGGGCGGCCGCCCGTGAGGCCGCCCGCCTCGCGGGCGATGAGCGCGCCCGCCGCGAGGTCCCAGGGGTTGAGGCCGCGCTCGTAGTACGCGTCGAGGCGGCCGGCCGCGACGTCGCAGAGGTCGATGGCGGCCGAGCCGCCGCGGCGGATGTCGCGGACGCGCGGGATGACCCGCTGGGCCACGTCGGCCTGGTGGGCGCGGCGGGCCTGGACGTACCCGAAGCCGGTGCCCAGGAGGGCCTGGTCGAGCGCGGGCGAGGGGCGGACGGCGAGGCGCCGCTCACCCTCGTACGCTCCCCCGCCGAGGACGGCCCGGTACGTCTCGCCGCGCATCGGGGCCTCGACGACGCCGACGACGGTCTCGCCGTCCCGCTCGGCGGCGATCGAGACCGCCCAGGTGGGCAGGCCGTACAGGTAGTTCACCGTGCCGTCGAGCGGGTCGATCACCCAGCGGACCCCGCTCGTCCCGGGGCTCGACGCGCCCTCCTCGCCGAGGAAGCCGTCGTGCGGGCGGTGCTCGGAGAGGAAGCCGGTGATCAGCTTCTCGGCGGCGATGTCCATCTCGGTGACGACGTCGATGGGGCTCGACTTGGTCTTCGCCACGGCCAGGTCGTCCGGCCGGCCGTCGCGCAGCAGCGCTCCGGCCCGCCGGGCGGCCTCCAGGGCGAGGTCGTGCAGTTCGGTGAGCAGAGGGTCGGTCACGCTGACTCCTTACGCGTACGGGCTGTCGGCACCGGCCGCGGCGGGCCGCTCGGCCCTGGCCGGGCAGCAGCCGATCGGGCAGAGGTCGTGCGAGGGACCGAGGGCGCCGAGGGCGCACCGCTCGGCCTTGGTCCCCCGCTCGTGCGCGGCACGCTCCAGGACGAGCTCGCGGACGGCCGCGGCGAAGCGCGGGTCGGCACCGACGGTCGCCGAGCGCCGGACGGGCAGGCCGAGCTCGGCGGCCTTGGCGGTGGCCTCCGTGTCGAGGTCGTAGAGGACCTCCATGTGGTCGGAGACGAAGCCGATGGGGACCATGACGGCGGCGGGCACGCCGGCGCCGTGGAGCTCCTCCAGGTGGTCGCAGATGTCGGGCTCGAGCCACGGGATGTGGGGGGCGCCGCTGCGGGACTGGTAGACGAGTTTCCAGGGGTGGTCGATCCCGGTCTCCTCGCGGACCGCGTCGGCGATGACCCGTGCCACGTCGAGGTGCTGGCGCACGTAGGCGCCGCCCTCGCCGTGCTCGGTGACCGGTCCCGAGCTGTCGGCGGCGGAGTCGGGGATGGAGTGGGTGGTGAAGGCTAGGTGGGCGCCGTCCCGCACCGCCGGGTCGAGCTCGGCGAGCGAGGCGAGGACGCCCTCGACCATGGGCTCGACGAAGCCGGGGTGGTTGAAGTAGTGCCGGAGCTTGTCGACCCGGGGCAGCGGGAGCCCTTCCGCCTCCAGGGTGGCGAGCGCGTCGGCGAGGTTCTCGCGGTACTGGCGGCAGCCGGAGTAGGAGGCGTAGGCGCTGGTGGTGAGGACGGCGATGTGGCGCCGCCCGTCGGTGACCATCTCGCGGAGGGTGTCGGTGAGGTACGGCGCCCAGTTCCGGTTTCCCCAGTAGACCGGCAGACCGAGCCCGGCCTGCTCGAAGTCCGTACGCAGCGCGTCGAGCAGCGCGCGGTTCTGGCCGTTGATCGGGGAGACGCCGCCGAAGAGGAAGTAGTGCCGGCCCACCTCCTTGAGCCGTTCCTTCGGGATGCCGCGGCCGCGTGTCACGTTCTCCAGGAACGGGACCACGTCGTCCGGGCCCTCGGGGCCGCCGAAGGAGAGCAGCAGCAGGGCGTCGTACGGGGCGGGATCGTGCTTCTCGGACATGGCACCGATCCTCCCACCCGTCCCTGACAGCCACGGGCGCGGCCCGACCGAGGGTGTTCTTCCGATGTTCTTCCGAAGTTCCTCCGAAAAAACGGGGATGACCGATCGACTTCAACACCGTAGGCTTTAGCTATTAATTACACGTGTTGACCAAGGACCCCTCTTGCCCAGTCCCTACCGCGCGATCTTCGCGGCGCCCGGAACCGCCTCGTTCTCCGTCGCGGGGTTCCTCGGTCGCATGCCGCTGTCCATGATGGGCATCGGGATCGTGACCATGATTTCGCAGGTCACCGGCCGGTACGGCCTCGCCGGCGCGCTCTCCGCGACGCTCGCGATGTCCGCCGCGGTCCTCGGCCCCCTGGTCTCGCGCCTCGTCGACCGGCACGGACAGCGCAAGGTGCTCCGCCCGGTCACCCTGGTCTCGCTCGCCGCTGCCGCCGGCCTGCTCCTGTGCGTGCAGCAGAAGGCCCCGGACTGGACCCTGTTCGTCTTCACGGCCGTCATCGGCTGCGTGCCGAGCCTCGGCGCGATGACCAGGGCCCGCTGGGCGGAGATCTACCGGGGCGAGGAGCGGCGCCTGCACACGGCGTACTCCTGGGAGTCGATCGTCGACGAGGTGTGCTTCATCTTCGGGCCGATCCTCTCGATCGGTCTGTCGACCGCCTGGTTCCCCGAGGCCGGGCCGCTGTTCGCCGGGGGGTTCCTGGCCGTCGGCGTCTTCTGGCTGACCTCTCAGCGCGCCACGGAGCCGGTCCCCCACCCCAAGGAGGGCACCGCCCGGGGCACCTCCGCGCTCCGCTCCCGCGGCCTCCAGGTGCTCACTCTGGCCTTCGTCGCCACCGGCGCGATCTTCGGCTCGGTGGACGTGGTGACCGTGGCCTTCGCCGAGGAGCGGGGCCAGAAGGCCGCCGCCAGCCTCGTCCTGGCCGTCTACGCGCTGGGCTCGGGACTGGCCGGCGCCGTCTTCGGACTGCTCCACCTCAAGGGCGAGGCGTCCCGCAGGTGGCTCCTGGGAATCTGCGCGATGGCCGTGAGTATGATCCCCCTCCTACTGGCCGGGAACCTGCCGTTGCTGGCCGTGGCGCTCTTTGTCGCGGGCCTGTCCATCGCACCGACGATGGTGACCACGATGGCCCTCGTCGAAGCGCACGTACCGCGCACCAAGCTGACCGAGGGCATGACCTGGACGGGTACCGGCCTCGCGATCGGCGTGGCGCTCGGCTCCTCGGCCGCCGGCTGGGTGGTCGACGCGTCGGGGGCGAAGGCGGGGTACGTGGTGCCCGTCGTCTCGGGCGCGCTCGCGGTCGCGGTGGGTCTCCTCGGACACCGCCGGCTGCGCAGGCCGGCGCCGAACCGGGAGGGGCAGCGTGAGCGGGACGACAGCAGCGGGGTCGGGGAGCGCCAGGGCGGCGAGCAGCCCGTGGCGTAACTGGGCGGGGAACGTCACCTCCCGCCCGGTCCGCGAGGTGAGCCCGGCCTCGGCCGAGGAGCTCGCCGAGGCGGTGCGCCGCGCGGCCGAGGACGGGCTGCGGGTGAAGACGGTCGGCACCGGCCACTCGTTCACCTCGATCGCGGCCACCGACGGCGTGCTGATCCGGCCGGGCCTGCTGACCGGGATCCGGCGGATCGACCGCGAGGCGATGACCGTGACGGTCGAGTCGGGCACGCCCCTGAAGCGGCTCAACGTGGCGCTGGCCCGGGAGGGCCTGTCGCTCACGAACATGGGCGACATCATGGAGCAGACCGTCGCCGGCGCGACCTCCACGGGCACCCACGGCACGGGCCGCGAGTCGGCGTCCATAGCCGCGCAGATCCGCGAGCTGGAGCTGGTGACGGCCTCGGGCGAGCTGCTGACCTGCTCGGAGAAGGAGAACCCGGAGGTCTTCGCGGCCGCCAGGATCGGGCTCGGCGCCCTCGGCGTGGTCACGGCCATCACCTTCGCGGTGGAGCCGGTCTTCCTCCTCACCGCGCGCGAGGAGCCGATGAGCTTCGACCAGGTCACCTCGGAGTTCGACGCGCTGCACGCGGAGAACGAGCACTTCGAGTTCTACTGGTTCCCCCACACGGACAACTGCAACACCAAGCGCAACAACCGCAGCGCGGGCCCCGCCGCTCCCCCCGGACGGATCAGCGGCTGGATCGAGGACGAGCTCCTCTCCAACGGGATCTTCCAGGTCGCCTGCTCGCTGGGCCGCGCGGTGCCGCCGGTCATCCCGTCGATCGCCAAGGTCTCCAGCCGGGCCCTGTCGGCCCGTACGTACACCGACATCCCGTACAAGGTCTTCACCTCGCCCCGCCGGGTCCGATTCCTGGAGATGGAGTACGCGCTTCCGCGTGAGGCCGCGGTCGCCGCGCTGCGCGAGCTCAAGGCGATGATCGAGCGCTCGCCGCTCAAGGTGAGCTTCCCGGTGGAGGTGCGCACGGCCCCGGCGGACGACATCGCGCTGTCCACGGCCTCGGGGCGGGAGTCCGCGTACATCGCCGTCCACCTCTACAAGGGCACGCCCCACCAGGCGTACTTCACCGCGGTGGAGCGCATCATGACGGCGCACGGGGGCCGCCCGCACTGGGGCAAGGTCCACACCCGCGACGCCGCCTACTTCTCCGAGGCCTACCCGCGCTTCGCCGAGTTCACGGCGCTGCGCGACCGGCTGGACCCGGACCGCCTGTTCGCCAACGACTATCTGCGCCGGGTCCTGGGCGACTGAAGGTCACTCGGCTCCCGCGCCGGTCCCGGCGTCGGCTCCGGCCGTCGCCGGGGCCGTCGGCGCTTCGGGCTGTCCCGTGCCGGTGGTCGGCTCCTGGGTCGGCGCGGTCGGTTCCGTCGTCGGGCCGGTCGGCGTCGGCGGGGGCGTCGTCCCCTCGCCGGCGGAACCGGACGGGGTGGGATCGGCCGACGGCGTCCCGGTCCCGGTCTCCCGGCCGCCCGGGGTCGGCGTGGACCCCGTCGTGGGGGTGCCGGCGTCGTCCTGCCGCTGTCCGGTGCCGTCCGCGGACCCCGACGGCGCGGGGGTGGGCCCGCGGTCCTGCGCGGGCGCGTCGTGGCCGGTGCTCCCGCCGCCGCGGACGACGGAGCCGAAGGTGGTGGTCCCCTGCTTGCCGCTGAAGTCCTCCCCGGAGACCAGTTCGTACGCGGTGATGCCGCCCATGGTGACGCCGAAGACCAGGGCGGCGGCGATCGCCGGGCGCTTCCAGCCCCGGACGCGGGTCCCGTGGGTGGTCGCCGCGCCGAACTCCTCGTCGGACGGCGCCGGGGCCGGGAGCGTGCCCAGCATGAGGGTGCGGTCGTCCTGCGGTCCGGCCGGGGCCGGGACCTGACGCGCCTTCGGCTTGGCCGCCGCGGTCACGTCGCGGACCTGTTCACCGGTGCGCTTGAAGAGCTGCTGGAAGAGCGGTCCGCCGCAGGTCGCGATGACACTGATCACACCGGCGCCCAGGATCGTGCCGTACACGCCGAGGGTCGAGGCGAGCTTGGCGGCGACGACCGCGGCCAGGGCACTGCCCGAGACCTGAGCCACGCTCAGATCGATCCTCCTGCCGTTGCCCTTCTTCCCCTCCTCCGGCTCGTCCCCGTCGATTTCCGGCCTGTGACGCATCTCCGACCCCTGATGATTCATCCGTTCGCCTTGCACCCAGAAGGGACAAACCGGCGAAGCGAATAGTTCCGTTTCTGCTGTTTCTGTGAAGAGCGACACGTACGGGGGAAGATCGCGGACACTCAACTCCCGTACCGCCCGAGAAGTTGAGCGGCGCGCCGGTCCACCCAGGTGGCCCGAATGGAGTACATTGACGAACCCTGGGTCCGGACGCCCTCACGGGTGCCCCGGATCAAGGGGAGGGGGCCGGACACGGCGCTCGAACCGGCGGCGCCTCGGCATCGCACGGGAACCGGCTGCACAGAGTGACCGCCAGTCACTCCGAGTAGCGAAACAGGTAACCGTGCCATAACGGCGCTCCAGGGTCCATGCCCGACACGCCGGGCAACTCGGCAAGGTAGTGGCAGGCTGCACCCGGGCAGGCCACACTCGACTAGCGGAAGCAGCGACGCACGTGACGTCGGCAGGCACCACCCGGGAGGTCCCCATGCCCGAACTGCGTGTCGTGGCCGTCTCCAACGACGGCACACGACTGGTGCTGAAGGCTGCTGACAGCACGGAGTACACGCTTCCGATCGACGAGCGGCTGCGTGCCGCCGTGCGCAACGACCGCGCGCGCCTCGGCCAGATCGAGATCGAGGTCGAGAGCCACCTCCGCCCCCGTGACATCCAGGCGCGCATAAGGGCCGGTGCCTCCGCGGAGGAGGTCGCCCAGCTCGCCGGCATCCCCGTCGACCGCGTGCGCCGCTTCGAGGGCCCCGTGCTCGCGGAGCGCGCCTTCATGGCCGAGCGGGCCCGCAAGACCCCGGTGCGCAGGCCCGGCGAGAACAGCGGCCCGCAGCTCGGCGAGGCGGTGCAGGAGCGGCTGCTGCTGCGCGGCGCCGAGAAGGACACCGTGCAGTGGGACTCCTGGCGGCGGGACGACGGCACCTGGGAGGTGCTGCTCGTCTACCGGGTCGCGGGCGAGGTCCACACGGCCAGCTGGACGTACGACCCGCCGCGGCGGCTCGTCCAGGCCGTGGACGACGAGGCCCGTGCCCTGATCGGCGAGACGGACGACACGATCGCCGCCGCGCCGGAGCCGAGCTTCCCGTTCGTGCCGCGCATCGCCCGACTGCCCCGGGACAGGCCGCTCGACCGTGCCCTGGACCGCCAGATCGACCGTTCCGACCGGCAGCTGGAGCGGGCGCCCTCGCCCGTCGAGCCGGAGGAGGAGCGGGACTCGCTGACGAGCCTCCTGGAGGCCGTGCCGAGCTTCCGCGGCGACATGGTCGTGCCGGAGCAGCCGGACAGCGAGCCCTCGGAGGAGGCGGAGGCGGAGGAGCCCCCGGCCCCGGCCGCCTCGGCGGGCGCGGGTTCGGCCTACGCCGACGTCCTGATGCCGCGCGCGGTCTCGGGCCACCGCGACCGTCTGCACGGTGCCACGGACCGCCAGGCCGAGGCGGACGGCGTCCGCCCGGGCCGCCGCGCGGCCGTACCGAGCTGGGACGAGATCGTCTTCGGCACCCGAAGGAAGAAGCAGGACTGACGGCGGTACGCGCCCGGCCCCCGTCCAGGGGCGTGGCAGGCCTGAGTGCTCCACGCGCGCGTAGACGGGTGTGGCCGGACCGTCCGCTGCACGCGCGCGCGTACGTGTGCATGGGCGTACGGGGAAGGGCCCGCGCCCGGTGACGGCGCGGGCCCTTCCGTGTACGGCGCTACCGCGCGCCTGCCGCGGCGGTCACGCCGCTACCGCGGGTCCGGGCCCGTGGCGACCGGGCGGGCGGGGTCCGAGGACCACTCCGACCAGGAGCCGGCGTAGAGGCCTGCGGGGATGCCGGCGATCTCCAGGGCCAGCACCTCGTGGGCGCCCGAGACGCCCGAGCCGCAGTAGACGGCCACCGGGGTCCCCTCGGCCGCGCCGAGCGCGGTGAAGCGGTCCCGCAGGACGTCGGCGGCCAGGAAGAGGCCCTCGGCGTCGACGTTCTCCGCCGTCGGGGCCGAGACCGCGCCCGGGATGTGCCCGCCGACCCGGTCGATCGGCTCCACGTCACCCCGGTAGCGCTCCGCCGCCCGCGCGTCCAGGAGCAGACCCGTGTCCGGGAACGCGGCGGCCCCGTCGGCGTCGAGCAGCCCCAGGGCGCCGGGCTCCGGCCGGAAGTCGCCCGGCTCCGGCGCGGGGACCTTCTCCGTGAGCTCTCCCGTCCAGGCCGCGAGGCCCCCGTCCAGGACCCGCACGTCCGGGTGGCCCGCCCAGCGGAGCAGCCACCAGGCGCGGGCCGCGCCCCAGCCGAGGCCCCCGTCGTAGACGACGACCGGCCGGTCCGCGGAGACGCCCGCCCGGCGCATCACGGCCCCGAAGGCCTCGGGGTCGGGCAGCGGGTGGCGGCCGCCGCTCCCGGGCGGGCCCGCGAGTTCCGCGTCCAGGTCGACGTAGACCGCGCCGGGGAGGTGGCCGGCCTCGTAGGCGGGCCGCCCGGGCGGGCCGCCGAGAGTCCAGCGGACGTCCAGGAGGACCGGCGGCCGGGCCCCGGCCGACTCGCTCTGCAGTTCGCTTGCGGAGATGATGGGCTTCATGGGAGCCATCCTCGCGCAGCCGCACGGCCGCGCGGGACGGACCCGGCGACCTCCGACGGGATCACGCCACGATCGGTGTGGCCGGGCGCGCCACCGCGGCGTCGGTGTCACCATCGGACGGGAGCACGGCCACGACGACGGTCCGAGGAGAGTGCGACGATGACCGAGGCGACTCCGCGCCCTCCGGGCACACCCTGCTGGGTGAGCCTGATGGTGCACGGGATTGACGCCACGCAGGAGTTCTACCGCGCGCTCTTCGGTTGGGAGTTCATCCCCGGTCCGCAGCAGCTCGGCCCGTACGTGCGCGCGCTGCTCGACGGCAGCGAGGTGGCGGGCATCGGCCAGCTGCCACCCGACCGGCACCTGCGCATCGCCTGGACCCCCTACCTGGCCACCGACGACGCCGACGAGACCGCCGAGACCATCCGCTGCTGCGGCGGCACCGTCGCCGTCGGCCCGCTGGACGCGGGCGAGGCGGGCCGTCTCGCCATCTGCTCCGACCCGACCGGCGCGGTCTTCGGCGTCTGGCAGGCGGAGGCGCACCACGGCACGGCGGCGGCGGGACCGCCCGGGACGCCGGTGTGGAACGAGCTCCTCACGTACGAGACGTCCGGGACCGGCAAGTTCTACCGGATGGTCTTCGGCTACGAGGTGGAGCCGGTCGTCTCCGCCGAGCACGACTACGCGACGCTGCACGTGGCCGGGGAACCGGTGGCCTCGCTGCACGGCGTCGGCAACGCGCTCCCCCGGGACCGGGGCCCGCACTGGATGACGTACTTCGAGGTCGCCGACACGGACGAGGCCGCACGGCTCGTCCAGGAGCTCGGCGGTCATGTGCTGCGCGTGCCGCGCGATGGCCAGGCGGGACGGCTCGCGGTGGTGGCGGACCCGGAGGGCGCGGTCTTCACGCTGGTCAGGTCCGCAGCGCGCTGAACCCGCGCACCGAGCGCGCACGCCGAGCCCCCGCACCGGCTCAGCCGCGCGGTTCAGCCCCGCCGGCTCCGGACCAGGCTGCGGCGCAGCCGGGACGTGCCGGTCCGGTCCGGGGCGGGTCCTCCACCCGGGAGGCCGAGCTCGGTCAGTCGTTCGACGGTGAAGTGGTGCGCGGTGCCGGGGTCGGCGTGGTGCTGCGCCAGGAAGGCGGCGGTCTCCTGGCGGAGCCCGGGGTGCGCCTTGTGCCGCATGCAGTAGCCGACGGCCCTGACCAGGGGCGTGAGCGAGGCCGGGGCCGCTCCCGGGACGGCGGGCTCCTCGCCGCCCTCCAGGTCCGCGACGAGGTGGTCGACGACGGTGAGCGGGATGCGGTTGCTGTTCTCGAAGGGGGTGAGCCGTTCGAGGACCTCGGCCGTGCCCACGCGCGCGATGGGGACGTCGTAGTAGACGGCGGCGGTGAGCATCGCCGTGGAGAAGCAGCCGACGACGAGCTCGGGCCGGCAGCGCTCGTAGAAGGTCTCGGCGAGCAGCGGACCGGCGAGGACCGTGAGCCGTACGCCGCTCCGCTCGGCCTCCTCGTCCAGGGCCTGGGAGTAGCGGGCGGGGGCGGTCGGGTGCGGCTTGAAGACCACCGACCGGTGACCGGCCGCGGCGGCGCCCCGGAGCATCCGTACGTGCAGTTCCTCTTCCTCCTCGGCGGTGAGCAGGGAGAGGGCGGCGAGGTACTGGCCGAGGAGCAGGGCCGTCGGCTCGGCGGCGGCCGCCCGCGCGATGTCCGGGTCGTCGGCCGCGTCCTCGGCGATCTCGGCGAGGACGGCGCGGAAGGCGGTGTCGGGGACGAGTTCGGGCTCGATCCCGTACTCGCCGAGGAGGAGCGGGCGCAGGCCCGGCACCAGGTCGAGGTGGAGCACGCGGCGGACGCGGCAGGCGATGGACTGCGCGAGGTCGGAGCGGGTCGGGCCGTAGCTCATCAGGCCGTCGGCGTAGACGTGGACGCTGCTCTCGGGGAAGCAGCCGGCGAGCGCCTTGGCCGGGTTGACCTGGATGGATTCGACGATCAGCTCGACCGGTCCGGTGCCGAGGTCCCAGGCGGTGCGCAGGACGCGCTGCCAGAGCGGGGCCTCCTCGGGGCGGGGGGCCCAGGCGGCGGGGTGGTACGGGTGGATCGTCTCGTTCCAGTCGAGGGTGCCGTCGAAGCGGGCGGCGATCCGCTCGTACCCGGTCATGGTCTCCAGGCGCAGCGCGGTCTCCGGGATCTCGGCGTTGTGCGAGATCAGCAGGATCCTGCGGGCGGAGTCGCGGGGGCCGAACTGTCCGGCGTCGAGCGCGGCGGCGAGGGTGGCCGCGCCGTACAGGGTGGACACCTGGAAGATCTGGACCGGCAGGTCGTGGGTGGCTTCGGGGGCCATGGGTCAGGCGGTCCTTCCGGTGTCGCGCAGGCTCCGGAGGAGGGTGCTGCGCGGGGTGTCCATGGTGGCGAGGGTCTCGTCGAGGACCTGCTGCGGCATGCGGTGCAGGGCGTCGCGGACGTCGGCGCGGAGGCGCGCGGCGACGGCCGGTTCGTACGCGTCGGCCTTCCCCATGTGGAAGGCGATCATCGCGCAGTAGGTGCGGACCGCCTTCGGGAGGAAACGGTCGGCCTCGGGGTCCCGGGAGACGTCGTCGAGCAGGAGATCGTACGAGGGGATGAAGTCCAGCTGCCGGTTGTCGGTGATCTGGGTGAGCGAGGTGGTGACGCCCCGCCGGTAGAAGACGCCGTGCAGGGAGAGCGCCGCGAACGTGCGCGCCTTGAGGTGGAGCCGCCAGATCCAGAGGCGGTCCTCGGCCGTTCTGAGGGAGGTCTCGAAACGGGATTCTCCGTTCTCGAAAAGACGCCCGCTGTAAATGCCGAAAGGCACGAACGGATAGTCGACCATCGTCACCATGCTGGCCGGCGAGATTCCGTCCCTGGGGTCCATCACGGCGTCGCGCCGCTTGGCCGGGGCATAGCGGATCTGCCGTTTCCGGCCCTCCGACAGGACGTGGTCGGTCCGGGCGAAATCGCAGTCCAGACGGGAGATTCCGGCCACGGCAGCGCTCAGGTGGCCGGGCGCGTACCAGTCGTCGCCGTCGAGGAACGTGAGGTAGTCGCCGCGCGCGGCGTCGATTCCGGTGTTCCGGGCCTGGGCGACGCCCTTGTTCGTCTCGTGCCGGATGACGGTGGCGTTCGGCAGGCGGTCGCGCCAGCGGTCGAGGATCTCCGGGGTGTCGTCCGTCGAGCAGTCGTCGATCAGCAGGAACTCGAATTCCGGATCCGCGTTGTTCGCGAGGCTGCGCAAGGTGTCGGGCGCGTAGGGACCGACATTGTGGAACGGTACGACGACGGACAGTTTCGGCACTCGGGATCCCCACACTGAATCGAACAATTTAACGCCGTTACGGCGGGCACAGTAACGGCCGACTTCTCCGGGTGAACGATCCACGCGTGCACTCCGGGTGAACTCTTGTCGTCTCCGGTGGAAACCCCGTCACCGCCGGACCCGTCGGCGATGCAGCAGTCCCGTCACGGCGAGCGCCAGGAGCGCCGCCGCGCCGACCGCGCCGCCGAGCTTCATCCCCGGCGGCCGGAAGGAGCAGCTGACCGAGCTCGCGCGTCCGTCGAGGGGGACGGCGACGAGGCCCTCGTACACGCGCGCGGGGCGGGCGTCCGCGTCGCCTGCGGCGCAGCGCCAGCCCGAGATGCGGGGCGCGGCAAGAACCGCGACGCCCTTGCTGCCGGGCGGCACTTCTGCGGTGACGGTGTGCCCGCCGGCACGCACGCGCGTGGCGCCGGTGGCGGTGAGCTGCCGTACGGCGGAGTCGAGCCGGGCGGCGACGAGGCAGCCGACCGGTTCACGGGGCAGCCGCAGTTTGCCCTTGGGCACCAGGTCGATCCGTACCGCGCCGGAGCCGGGGACGGTGCCGAGGGCCTGCATGGGGGCGCGGACGGAGGGCGGCTTGCCGTCGAAGTCCACGGGCCGCTCCCCCGCCAGGGCCGCCTCGCCCTGGTACTCGGGCGCCCAGAACCAGACCTGGGAGCCCGCGGGGCAGCGGACGGCGAGGGTGCGTCCGGTACGGCGCGGGGCGGGCAGCTCGTACACGTCGGCGCCGAGCAGGCGTTCCTGCCGGGCGAAGGCCGAGTCCCCGGGATGTGTGGCCGGCCGCCCCGGCGGGCGGACGGTGACCAACGGCGGGACGGGGGCGGTGGTGGCGGTGACGGTGGCGCGGGGCAGGGCGTCCTGCCGTACCGGCTCCGTGGGCTTCGAGCGCAGCCGGGTGCCGATGGAGAAGAGGGCGTCCGCGACCGGGTTGTCCAGGCTGACGGGGTGCCTGCCCTTGGCGTAGTAGCCGAAGCCGAGGGAGGCCAGGGTCCGGGAGGTCACGTCGGCGGTGAGGCTGCTGTAGTAGTCGGCGCCCTGGCCTCCGACGAGCAGCACGTCGTTGCCGCCGGGGACTTCGCCGGGGTCCGTGCGGTGACGGGGCCAGGCGTCCGCGCGGGCGACCTCGTCGGCGGCGGCCTCCTGCCAGGGGCCGACCCGGGGTGACCAGGAGACCTTGCTCCGCTGCTGCTCCTCGATCCGCATCCCGGTGACGGCCACCTCGCCGGCCTGCGCGGCGACGAGGAGGACCACGGCGAGGACGGGGAGTACGCGCGCGCGTGGCACCCGATCAGGCTGCACGCGCGCGTGCCCCCGGCGGGCGCCGGCCAGGGCGAGGAGGACGGCGGCGCCCGCCAGGAGCGCGGCGGCACCGAAGGCGGGGAAGGTCCACCGGTCGATGTCGACGCTCCCCCGGGCCGCCCATGCCAGGACCCCGAGCAGCACCCCGCCCGCGAGGAGCGCGGCCGGCCGGGGCACGCCCCGGGCGGCGGAGAACCAGGCGGCGATGAGCAGCAGGCCGCACAGGACGAAGGTCTGACGGTACGGGATGCCGTTGGGCGAGGCGCCCGCGTGCCACAGCAGGTGCGTGGGCTCCCACTGCAGGGAGAGCGTCACCAGGACGATCGCGGCCGTCCAGCCGGCCCGGACGCGCGGGGCGACGGCCCGGTTGAAGGGCAGCGTGAGGGCGAGCGCGAGGGCGGGCGTGCCGATGAAGAGGGCGGGGCTGGCGACGCTCGCGGTGGCGGGCAGGAACCGGGCGAGGACGTCCGTCCAGGGTGCCGGCGCGAAGACCGTCTCGGGGGTGGGGTCGGCGACCTTCGTGGCAAGGAAGACGACCACGACGAGCGGTGCGGCGAGCCCGATGCCGATGAGGACGCTCCGGGCGGCGCGCAGCGCCCCGGCGAGGCGCTGCCGGGCGCTTGCGGTCTCCTCGGCGGTGAGCAGGCGGACGAGGAGGAGGACGGCTGCGCCGAGGGTCGCCATGTACGCGGTGTAGAAGTTGGAGATCCAGGCCAGGGCGACGACGAGCGGGCCGAGGACGGGACGGCGGGCGGTGCGGGCCCATTCGCCGACCAGGCAAAGCAGGGGGAAGGCGACGAGCCCGTCGAGCCACATCGGGACGGTGGCGCCGTAGTTGAGGGTCCAGCCGGAGAGGGCGTACGCGGTGCCGAGCACGGCGGCTACCGGCCACGGGCCGGGGCGCAGCCGCAGGAGGAGGAGTGCCATCGCGGCCGCCGCGGCGCTGATCTTGGCGGCGGTGACGACGTACAGCGCGAGTTCGACGCGGTCCGCCGGGAAGAGCACGACGAGCAGGTCGAAGGGGCTGCTCAGGTACGTGCCGATGTCGCCGAGGAAGTTGGATCCGAAGCCGGAGTTCCAGTTGAGGAAGGCGTCGCCGTGCGTCTCGCCGAGCAGGAAGGCGCGCCAGTAGGCGTGGTACGGCAGGTACTGCTGGCCGAGGTCGACGATGTTCCGGGTCACCGGGCCGAAGGGGTACGTGCGGGAGAGCCGGGTGGCGAGGCAGAGCAGCACGGCGGTGAGCAGGGCGGCGGCGGCCGGGGCCCGGAGGGCGGAGCGCCTCGTCTGGTCGCCGCGGTGCCGCTCCGCCTCCTCGTGCACGGTCTCGTCCTCGGCGTACACGGCCTCGGCGGCGGGTGGCACACATCCTCCAGGGGGCACACGGCACGGGGAGACCCGGAGGGGTCGTCACGGGCCGTCCGCCATTACCGCCGAG
This sequence comes from Streptomyces sp. NPDC002463, assembly GCF_042889835.1. Lineage (NCBI taxonomy): Bacteria > Bacillati > Actinomycetota > Actinomycetes > Kitasatosporales > Streptomycetaceae > Streptomyces > Streptomyces sp. NPDC002463. Next base: position 7,768 of record NZ_JBIARL010000013.1, on the reverse strand, counting down.
GCGGACGACCCGCAACCGATCAGCAGGCGCTCTTCAGGCGCACCCCGGGTGAACTCCGGGTGCCGGCGGCGCCGATGGCGTCAGCCGACGAGCTCGTCGACCGTGCGGGCCACCGTGCCGAAGAGGTCCCGGACCGTCGTGAGGCTCGCGGCCTGGAGGGCCTCCGGGGACAGGACGGTGCCGTCCGGCGCCTCCAGGGGACGGGTGGCGGTGGCCTCGGCGACCACGGTGGGGCGGTAGCCGAGGTTGAAGGCGCCCTGGGCGGTGAAGAGGACGCACATGTGCGTCATGAAGCCGGCGATGACCAGGTCGCCGCTCACGCCGAGCTCCTTGAGCGTCTCCTCCAGGTCCGTGGCGTGGAAGGCGTCGGGGAACTGCTTGACGACGACCTTCTCCCCCTCGACCGGGGCGACTTCGTCGCTGATGGAGCCGATCTCGGCCCGGATGTCGTACGGGGTGCCCTCACCGCCGTCGTTGACGACGTGGACGACCGGGGCACCCGCGGCGCGGGCGGCGGCGAGCAGCCGGGCACCGGCGGCGAGGGCCTCCTCGGCCCCGGGGAGCCGCATGACACCGGTGCGGTAGGTGTTCTGGAAGTCGATCAGGATCAGGGCCGAGTCGCCGAGGCGCGGCAGCTCCTGGGGCAGGCCGATCACATCGCGCAGGGTGGTGGACGCGGTCATGGCGATTCCTCTCGGTCGGGCGCAACTGACGTTATAGACGCTAACACAGTTCGTTAGCGACGCTATCGCCAATCCGGGATTGCCCAGGTCCGCCGTGTTAGCGCTGTTATCGTGGGACCCATGTCGACGGCACGAGAGCGCATCCTGGAAGCCACCGGGGAACTGCTCGCCACCAAGGACGCGCTGGCCATCTCCACCCGGGCCATCTGCGACCGGGCGAAGGTCGGCGCGCCGGAGATCTACCGCCAGTTCGGCGACAAGCAGGGGCTGCTCACGGCGGTCGCCGACATCGGCTTCGAGCGCTTCCTCGCGGAGAAGCGTCAGAACCCGCTCACCGAGGACCCGGTGGCGGACCTGCGCACGGCCTGGGACAGCCACGTCGCGTTCGCGCTGCGCAACCCGTACCTCTACCGCCTGATGTTCACGCCGACGGGCGACGCCAAGCCGCAGGCCATCAAGGAGGCCCAGGCGATCCTCCTGAAGGCCGTGGAGCGCTGCCGCGACGCCGGACGCCTGCGCACGGCCCCGGAGTCGGCCGGCCGGTCGATCCTCTCCGCCAACGTGGGCGTGTGCATGATGGCGCTGTCCTTCCCCGAACTGTTCGGGGACCCCGCCATCTCGTCGGCGGTACGGGACGCCGTCATCGGGACGGTCACCGGCGACGAGCACGAGGACGACCGCCTCGGCACCGCGACCGTCCTGGCCCAGGCCCTGGTCGGCACCCTGACGGGAACGGCTCCGGTCACCGGGACGGCACTCGACGACCTGACGCGCGCCCTGCGACCGCCGGCCATCGGGCCGTCGGACCCCGGGCCGTCGGACTGAGACGTCAGGCGTTGCCGACCGGCAGGACGTCCGGGGACAGGGCGCCCGCGTGCGCCGCGGCCGAGGTCACGCGGCGGCGGTGGTGGCGGCGGCAGAGGACCTCGTAGCCGATCTCCTCGGCCGGGCGGTTCACATCGCCGACGACGACCTGCTCGCCCTCGACGACCATCTCGCCGCCCACCGTACGGGCGTTGTGCGTGGCGCGGGCGCCACACCAGCACAGGGCCTCGACCTGGAGCTGCTCGATGCGGTCCGCCAGCTCGATCAGCCGCTGCGAGCCCGGGAACAGCTTCGTGCGGAAGTCCGTCGTGATCCCGAAGGCGAAGACGTCCAGGCCGAGGTCGTCGACGATGCGGGCGAGCTGGTCGATCTGCTCGGGGGCGAGGAACTGGGCCTCGTCCACGATCACGTAGTCGGCCTTGCCGCCCTGCGAGAGCTGGCTGACGAGGTACGCGTACAGGTCCATGTCCCGCGGCGCCTCGACCGCGTCCGTCACGAGGCCGAGCCGGGAGGACAGCTTGCCCTCGCCCGCGCGGTCGTCACGGGTGAAGATCACGCCCTGAAGCCCCCGCGCGTCGCGGTTGTGGGCGATCTGGAGCGCCAGGGTGCTCTTCCCGCAATCCATGGTTCCGGAGAAGAAGACCAGCTCGGGCATGACGGGACAGGGACCTTTCGGGGCGTGGGCGGAAGCGGGGGTCAGGAGCGGACTTCGAGCAGCGGGACGAGCTGCTCGGCGGGGGTCATGGACCCGTGCATGCCGACCATCGCGGACTCGTTGGGCTCGTTGACGGAGGCGGTGATCGCCACGTCGTCGTGGGCCGCGGCGACGACGTCGCCGATCCGGCCGTACACCCGCTCGTCGACCTCGGCGCCGAACCAGCCGAGGCCGATGGCCTCGTCCCTGCTCGCCACCCAGAACTGCTCGCCGACGACCTCGCGCCAGCAGGTGAGGACGTCCGCCTCGGCGCCGGGCACGGCGTAGACGTGACGGGCGCGGCCCTCGCCGCCGAGGAGGGCGACGCCCGCGCGCAGCTCCCAGTCCTCGTCGAAGTCGATGCGGTGCTGCTCGTCGAAGGGGATGTCGACCATGCCGTGGTCGGCCGTGACGTACAGGGCCGAGCGGGGCGGCAGCTGCTCGGCGAGCCGCTGCACGAGCCGGTCGACGAACATCAGCTGGCCGCGCCAGGCGTCGGAGTCGATGCCGAAGCGGTGGCCGGCACCGTCGAGTTCGCTGTAGTACGTGTAGACCAGCGAGCGGTCACCGGCGGCGAGCTGCTCGGCGGCGAAGTCCATGCGCTCCTCGCCGGAGAGCCGCCCGTGAAACGTTCCGCCACTGAGCGCGACCTTGGTGAGCGGGGTCTGCTCGAAGATCGGGGAGGACACCTGGGCGGTGTGGATCCCGGCCTCGTGCGCGTACTGGAAGACGGTGGGGTACGGCTGCCAGACGTGCGGCGCGGTCCACGGCTTCCAGCGCAGCTGGTTCATCAGCTCGCCGGTCTCGGGGTTGCGCACGGTGTAGCCGGGCAGTCCGTGCGTCCCGGGATGGAGGCCGGTGCCGACGGAGGCGAGCGAGGTCGCGGTGGTGGCGGGGAAGCCGGCGGTGACCGGGCGGCCCGTGCCGCCGCGCGAGGTGCCGAGGAGCGAGGTCAGGTACGGGGCCTCGTCCGGGTGCGCCTTGATCTGCTCCCAGCCGAGCCCGTCGATCAGGAAGACGCAGTTCCGGTCGGCCGGGGCCAGCTCCGCGATGCGCGCCTCGAAGCCGGGCACGTCCTGGCCGGCCACGAGCGTCGGCAGCAGGTCGCCGAGCGAGCCGGAGGTGTACTCGGGCACCGGCGCGGTCTCCGGCGCGAGCGGGACCGGGTCGTCGGGCCAGCCGTGGGTCACGGCGGTCGGCTGCACCATCAGCGGGTGGGCGCGGCGGTCGCCGCGATGGCTTCGGAGAGGGCCTGGGCGAACGCGAGGGTCTGCCGGACGGTGTCCGGGCCGTCGCCGGCGTCGCTCACGCGCAGGCTGAGGTCGTCGGCGGTGGCGTTGCCGGTGTAGCCGTGGTCGGCGTCGCAGTTGGGGTCGCCGCAGGCGGCGGGCTCCAGGTCGATGCGGGAGACGGCGCCCCAGCCGATGGTGAGGACCACCTCGCGGGGCAGCGTGCCCGGCGTGTACGACTCGGGGTTGGCGACGACGCGGCTGACGACGACCGACGAGATCCGGTCGAGCTTCACGGACTCGGTGGAGGTCGTGGCGTACGGCGACGGGGAGCTCGTGTCGGCGGACTGCTCGTCGGTGTGGCTGACGATGAAACGGTGCGGCGTCAGGACGAGGACGGTGACGTGGCGCCGGACCTCGTTCGCGTCGAAGGTGGTCTCCTGGTGCACCACGTACGACGTGATGGCCTCGCCGCCGACGGCGGCCTCCACCGCCTCGGCCACGAGGGCCGGGTAGTAGCCGCTGCGCTCGATCGCCGCGCGCAGCCCCTGGGTCGTCGTACCGCTCTTTGCCATGAGCTCCATCCTACGGGGCGGAGGGGGCCCCTCAGGCCCGTCCGCGACGCGGGAGCCCCGCGGGTCTCGGTGACGCGGGAGCCCCGCCGGTGTCAGTGACGCGGGAGGCTCCGCAGGTCCCGGGAACACGGGAGGCTCCACGGGCCCCGGGAACGCGGCAGGCTCCGCCGGCCTCAGTACCGCGGCAGGCTCCGCGGGCCGAGGTCGGTGCGGGGTGCGGGCGGGGCCAGTCGGACGGTCGCGCCGAGGACGGAGAGTCCGCGGGGGGCCACGACCACCGGTTCCAGGGAGACCGCGACGACCTCGGGGTGGTCGTCGACGAGCCGGGAGACCCGCAGGAGCAGCTCCTCCAGGGCCGGTGTGTCGACGGGCGCGGAACCGCGCCAGCCGAAGAGCATCGGGGCGGTGCGCAGGGAGCGGACGAGTTCGGCGGCGTCCCGGTCGGTGGCCGGAACCAGCCGGTGGGCCGTGTCCCCGAGCAGTTCGGAGGGCGCGCCCGCGAGGCCGAAGGAGAGGACGGCGCCGACGGCCGGGTCGATCGCGGAGCGGACGACGGTGTCGACGCCCCGGGGCACCATCGCCTGGACGACGGGCTGGAGCTCCTCCGGCTTGCCGAGGACCTCGGTCAGCTCGGCGTACGCCGTGCGCAGCTGCTCCTCGGTGGCGAGGTCGAGCCGGACGCCCCCGAGGTCGGGGCGGTGGCGGAGGTGCGGCGCGGTCGTCTTGAGCGCGACGGGGTAGCCGAGCCGGGCGGCGGCCGCGACGGCGGCGTCGGGCGTGGGCGCGGGGAGGGTCGGCCGGACGGCGATCCCGTACCGGGCGAGCAGCGCCCCGGCCTCCTCGGTGTCGAGGGTCACACCGCGGTCGTCCACGCCGTCGCCGCCCAGGACCCCTTCGATGAGCGCGGCGGCGCCGGCCTCGTCGATGTCCTCGTACTCGGGCACCCGCCCGGGCTCGGCGGCCTGCCGCCGCCACTGCCCGTACCGGACGGCCTCGGCCAGGGCCCGTACGGCCCGCTCGGCGGCAGGGTAGGCGGGGATGGTGGCGTGGGTGGGCGTCTGGGCGAGCGGCTGGGTGGGGGCGGCGCTCGGGGCCGCGCCGGGAACGGCTCCGGGTGGCGGCGGGGGCGCGGCGGAGGAGCCGGGTGCGGATGCGGTCGTCTCCGCTCCCGCAGGCGCCACAGCACCGGCGGCACGGTTCTCCGCGGTCACGGCGCCGCGTCCGGCCGCCGCCGGCCGGGTGCTCGTGGCGACCGCGAGGGCCTCCGCGAGACCGCCCATCTCGACGTGTACGACGACGACCGGCTTGGTCGGCGTGGGGGCGGAGGCGACGGCCTCGCGGAGGGCGGCCGCGAGCACCTCGCCGTCGCCGAACTCGGTGGCTCCGTCCTCGCCGACCCAGGGGATCGCGTTGACGACGACGGCGTCGGACGTCTCGTCGGCGAGCGCCGCCACCAGCGCGTCCCGGAAGTCCGCCGGGACCGCCGCCGTCGTGAGGTCGAGGGGCCGCAGCGGGCGCAGCCCCTCGGTCAGGCAGGCGTCGTACGTGAGGAGGCCGAGCGACTCCGAGTTGCCGAGGATCGCGACCCGGGGGCCGGCGGGCAGTGGCTGGGCGGCGAGGAGCAGTCCGGCGTCGACGAGTTCGGTGACGGTGTCGACACGGATCACCCCGGCCTGGCGGAGCAGGGCGGAGACCGTGGCGTGCGGGATGCGGGTGACCGGCACCCGGTGGCCGGGCGGGGCGCTGCCGCTGTGCCGGGCGCCCTTGACGACGACGACCGGCTTGACGGCGGCGGTACGGCGGGCGAGCCGGGTGAACTTCCGCGGGTTGCCGATCGACTCCAGGTAGAGGAGGACGACGTCGGTGCCGGGGTCGTCGTACCAGTGCTGGAGGAAGTCGTTGCCGGAGACGTCGGCGCGGTTGCCGGCCGAGATGAAGGAGGAGAGCCCCGCGCCGCGCCGGTGGAGCCCGGCGAGCAGGGCGATCCCGATGGCGCCGGACTGGGTGAAGAGCCCGATCCGCCCGGCGGCCGGCATCTGCGGCGCGAGGGAGGCGTTGAGCCGGACGTCGTCGGCGGTGTTGATGATCCCGAAGGCGTTGGGGCCGATGATCCGCATGCCGTACGAGCGGGCCTGCCGTACGAGCTCTCGCTGGCGCTCGCGGCCGGCGGCCCCGCTCTCGGCGTATCCGGCGGAGAGCACGACGAGGCCGCGCACCCCGTGTTCGCCGCAGTCCGCGACGGCCTCGGGGACCCGTTCGGCGGGGACGGCGACGACGGCCAGGTCCACGGGTTCGCCGATGGCGCCGACCGAGGGGTGGGCGGGGACGCCGTCGAGCTCGGTCTCTCCGGTGAGCGCGGCGTTCACCGCGTACACCCGTCCCGTGAAGCCGGCCCCGAGGAGGTTGCGGAGCACGGTCCGGCCGACGCCGCCCGGTGCGCGCCCGGCGCCCACGACGGCGACGGAGCCGGGGGTGAGCAGGCGCTGCACGGAGCGCGCCTCGGCGCGCTGCTCGCGGGCCCGCTGGACGGCGAGGGAGCGGTCGGTCGGTTCGAGGTCGAGGTGGAGGCGGACGGAGCCGTCCTCGAAGCTGCGCTTCTGGGTGTAGCCCGCGTCGGTGAAGACCTTGATCATCTTGGTGTTGGCGGGGAGCACCTCGGCGGCGAAGCGCCGGATGTCCCGCTCGCGCGCGACCGCGGCGATGTGTTCGAGGAGGGCGGAGGCGACGCCCCTGCCCTGGTGCGCGTCCTGGACGAGGAAGGCGACCTCGGCCTCGTCGGCCGGGGCGGAGGCGGGCAGCCCCTGGGCGTTGATGCGGTCGTAGCGGACGGTGGCGATGAACTCGCCGCCGACGGTCGCCGCCAGCCCGACCCGGTCCACGAAGTCGTGGTGGGTGAAGCGGTGGACGTCCTTGGCGGACAGGCGCGGGTAGGGGGCGAAGAAGCGGTAGTACTTCGACTCGTCCGAGACCTGCTCGTAGAAGCTGACGAGCCGGTCGGCGTCGTCGGCCGTGATGGGCCTGATGCGCGCGGTGCCGCCGTCGCGGAGCACCACGTCCGCCTCCCAGTGGTCGGGATAGGCGTGCTCCGCCGGGGCGGGTGGGGCCGGTGTTCTCGCCGCTTCCGACTGCTCCGACGCGCTCTGCATGGGGTCAGCCTACGACCGCGACACGACTGCGGCACCGGTCGCGTGGCAGGTGTGCGGGCCGCAAGGTGTTGCAAGGTAGGGAGGGCCGAAGGGCGGTCCGGTCCGGGCCGAAGGTCGGCGTGAGCACCGCGCAACCCGTGAGAGACTGGTCTAGACAACCCGCTTGAGACTTGAAGGGCAACACCATGGCTGAGCGCCGCGTCAACGTCGGCTGGGCCGAGGGCCTGCACGCCCGCCCCGCGTCCATCTTCGTCCGTGCCGCCACGGCTTCCGGCGTGCCGGTGACGATCGCCAAGTCCGACGGCACCCCCGTGAACGCCGCCTCCATGCTCGCGGTGCTCGGCCTGGGCGCGCAGGGCGGCGAGGAGATCGTTCTCGCTTCGGAGGCCGACGGCGCCGAGGCCGCGCTCGACCGCCTGGCGAAGCTGGTCGCCGAGGGCCTGGACGAGCTGCCCGAGACCGTCTGACTCAGGTCCCCCGCACGACGCATGGCCGTGGGCGCCCGCAATACGGCGGGCCCCGCCCCGCGCCGGTTCACGGCCCATTTCGGGCCGCCCCAAAACCCCCCCCCCATACGGGTGGTTTTTTAAGGCGGGGGGGGTTATTTATGGCGCGC